>JADJVK010000058.1 GCA_016710625.1 Saprospiraceae bacterium | reverse complement strand
TCCACATTGGTTAAAATGTAATCCATCAATAAAATTATGGAAGCCGTTTCCGAATCAACTATTTTGACGATAGGGTCAAAAGTGATGGAGCCCGATAAAAAATGGACGCCAAGATTGAGCCCAGTGCTGGCTTTTAGCAAATCTTGTATCTCTTCATCTGGCTCAGTCTTACTGAAAGAGTCATCCAAAATGGCAAAAACTATTTCAGGCATTTTCAATCCCAAAACCCTAGCGATTTCTCCACCAATTAATTCTGCAATCAGTGCTTTCACCCCCTGTCCTGCTCCTCGAAACTTCAAAACATACAAAAAATCGTCATCCCCTTCGATGATGGCAGGCAAGGAGCCCCCTTCTCTCAGCGGCGTTACGTATCGAGTGACATTTACTGTTCGGATATCTGGTTGGTACATTCCATTCTTTTATCTTCCATTAAACTCTTTTGCAAATCTAAAGTTACAATGTAGCAATTGGATTCTGAAAATACCTTGAAAGGAAATTGACAAAAAAAATACCATAAGCTTTTTCAACTTATGGTATTTCTCCATTTAATCCGCTGCATACATCTGCAAAACCGGCAGATGGATCCACCACATCGCCGCACCATTTCGGTAGCCATTGATAAGGTGTCAATTTTTGTAGATGCCCATAATGTTGGGTAAATATTTTTCTAAAATAATAGGCTTCTTTCGTTTTAGGCGTATCATACTTGAAAGTAGAAGCCTTTGCATTGAATTCTTCATCACTGACTTTCGAGTCCACATATTCTTTGATCACCGTGCTCCAAGACCTATCCAATTGGCTGACACTATCAGAAAATCCATTTTTTCTTCTCCAAAGCACTTCTTTTGGCAATAAATTATCTTCATCAAATGCCTTTCTGATGAGGTATTTTTCCATCTTTTCCGCATTGAACATTCTCATTTTGGGGTCAATTCCCATATAATATTGCATAAAAGTCTTGTCGGCAAAAGGAACTCTGGCTTCTAAACCAGCATAAGAGATGCTTCTATCCCCTCTTTTCATGTCGAAAAAGTGGATATCTTTCAACAACCGTATTGCTTCCTCTTGAAAAGCTTCGGGACTTGGGGCATTTTGAAAATATAAATACGGACCAAATTCATCAGCTGTCTCCCCTGAAAACAACACTTTCACCTCCGAGTTTTTGCTCACATATCGTGCAATCAACATGTGCCCAACCGATGCACGAATGGTGGTAACATCATAACTGCCTAACATATAGATGGTTTCCTCCAAAACTGCTAAAAAATCTTGCTCGGTCAGCTCCACATGATGGTGTTTACTCCCGATGTGGTCTGCTACCAATTTTGCCGCAGCCAAATCAGGGCTTCCGGGCATACCGATAGAAAAAGTTTCTAGCTGATGCCCTTGTTTTCATATTCTTTTGCTGCCAAGCAGCCACTAAACTGCTATCCAACTCGCCTTTCAGCAAACAACCCACTGGTCGATCACTCATCAATCTTTTCTGAACAGCCAAAGTCAATAAATGCTGAATATTTTGAAGAATCACCGATTCTTTATCGTCATGCAAAGGATATTGGTGTTTGAAATAGGGTTTAAAACTTTCTTTTTCACTCCATTGCCAATAATGGGCAGGCGGAAATTGGGCAACTTGCAGACAAAAAGTTAGAGCTTTTGACTCTGAGGCAAAATAAATTCCATCCTGTTCGTCATGTCCAAGATACATACCTCTGATGCCGAGATGGTCTCTAGCAGCAAAAGTTCGTCATTTATTCATCATACAAAACAAAAGCAAACTCAGCATCCATCATTTGTAGGGTAGCTTCTATCCCAAACTTACGATACAAATGGATGATGATTTCGCAATCACTCCCAGTGGTTAGCTGGATTTGATGCTTTTTGGCTAAATCCAAATAATTGAAAACTTCCGCATTCGCAATTAGCCAACAACCTTCTAAATACATGGGTTGATTTCCAGTCGGCGTTAAACCGTTGATTGCCAATCGGTGAAACCCAAAAAATAAATCCGATTTAATCTTTCTAAATTCAGAATAATCAGGACCCCTATGTTTGATTTTCAAAAAGTGGGGTTTCAATAATTGCTCATCATATTGCTTCGTCAATGCTCCAAAAATGCCACACATAATCTTTCAATTTTTAAATTATATTGCAAAGAAGCAATAATGATAAATATTAATCAATACTTTAGTGATTAATATTGATTTTATTTAGTATTTTTACATTTTTAACTAAATATTTTTAAGTAATGATAGACGAAACAGACAAAAAAATACTCTCCATTTTAGGAAATAATGCAAGGGCATCTTTGAAGAAATTGCACATCAATGCCATTTATCTCCTGCTGCCATCCATTTGAGAGTAAAAAAATTGGAAGATCAGAAAGTGATAATTGGCTCAAAACTTATTTTGGATCCTATAAAATTAGGCTTACAAACAATGGCATTTATTGGAGTCTTTTTTGAAAAAGCGGGAATGTATAAAAGTGTGAAAAAAGAATTGGAGCTCATCCCAGAAATCATCGAATGTAGCTTCACTACTGGCAACTATTCACTCCTTTTGAAAATATATTGCAGAGACAATCACCACTTAATGGATGTTTTGAGCAATAAAATCCAAATTATCCCCGGCATTGCCAGGACGGAGACTTTCATTTGTTTAGATCATTCTTTTGAAAGGATGGTGGTGGTGTGAGCAAATAACTCAAAACCACTTTCCAAAACTGATCAATGGAAGCGGAAGTATCAGCAGACTATTATCAAAAACACAATGTTCGTCATATATTCTATACATAAGATTCAAACCACAACGGAATAAAAAGCCGTTTGAATTTTGCAATCTATATGCAATCATCGTGTTTCCCAAAAATGAATTTTCATCATAGGTGGTCACATAAGTAAATCCAAACCCATATTCAAAGCTGTGCTTTTTGGGCAGAACATGATTAATCGTAAATGGAATAATGAACATTGGTTTTCCATGTGGAAAATCATAAGGAAGTGCACCCAAACCTATTCTCATTCCAAAATTGCTTTTCTCAAATCTTGTATCCAAGTTGACGGAATAAACTAATGATGGACCGCCAATCTCTAAATCAATCGCATCTGCTTTTTGTCCTTGAAGAAAATAGCATTGAACAAACAGAAAAGCTATAAATAATAATTTTTGCATTTTCATGAAATTACTTTTCTAAAAAAACGATGTATAATTTTATAAAATTGTTTTCGTATTTTTATTAACATTTAAAAATCCCCAACCTTTTTACCAATAATCCTGTCTATACTAAAAATCAAAATTATGAAATATCTATTTTCTTTTGTACTGGTAATATTTTTGTTTTCAGCTTGTTATAAATGCAAGGATAAAATGGTGAATGACTGTTTTGAAACTAGATTGGAGGAATTCAAAAAGGAAAGCGGTGCCGTTTCTATTGATCGTTACAAATTGAAAAATGGGGATGGATATTGGTATTTGCTGAATAAAAACTCATCAGCATGGGACGGCAGCGACCCATTTATTGACGAAAATTGTAATAAAGTTTGCTTTACATGTGGAGAATGCATCCCTCCATCATGCTTAAATGAAATAGATTTTGATAAAACAATCTGGAAAAAATAAGCACATTTTTCCAGACTGTTTTCTTTTTGCATCTACTTGCTTTCCTCGTTTACTTTGCAAGTACTGATACCAAATGGTACATACAACGGGCAAAAACTCATGAAACTAGTTAGTGCAAAAACAATTGCTAAAGCACCCAAAACAAGGGCAACTGTTCCCGAAATCACATTCGTATAATATAAAACCGCTATCAAAACTGCAACTACCAATCGCACCATTTTGTCGGTTGAACCCATATTCTTTTTCATATTATTAATTTTTTATAAATTTAACTAAATATTTGATACTTAGTGAATAAAAGGGCTATTTGTTTTAACATCTATTTTTTTTGATGTTTTTGAATGTATAAGTGCAATTCAAAATCAAGTTATTTTCATTTAATAAATCCATATTAGATTTTTGCAATCTATTGATTTTCATGTATCCTAATTCAACTTTCAGAACTGGAGAAAATTGGTATATTGAACTAAGATACAATCGATTATGATCTAGCAAATGAGCCAAACTTGCATTCGTTACATTCAATAAAATTTCATCCCCCAGCATAATTTGCCAATTTTTCAATAGCTCATACTTCAAATACAACTTTTCTCTTACTCTGATAAGATTGTTCGATGACTGTTCGAAAAATCTAAAATCCAAACCAGTTTTATTTGCCCAATAAAGTCGCTTGGTCAGAGAGTTCGTTTGCTCGATTGCCGCTGAAAGTCTATATTCCTTTATTGGTTTGTCCATCTCATCTGATTTTACCAAAATTATCTTATGGTTTTGAAAATAAGCAAATGGTGAAATTTCCAACAGAACATTATTATTTAAGGAATACTTTAACCAAACTCGGATACTTTCCATCAACTCCTTTTCTAATAAATTTGAATTACCAAAACCATTTTGCCGCCTATTTTGATATTCCAAATCCATTTTAATGGCTTTATGAATTGGCAAACTTATGGTGGCTCGAGACCAAAAATTTTGGTGACTTTGTGCATATGTTATTTGGACAAAGTGGATGAAAATTGAAATCCAAAAAAGGGATAATACTTTTCCAAAAACCATTTTATTGGTTTAAGATTTTTCTTGCATTTTCTATTCCTCCCCCATCTTTCACATTTGTAATGCCATTCTCTTTCAATAATTCCGTTGCAGCAGAACTTCTTCCTCCACTTCTACAAAATACGAAAATTTCTTTTTTGTCTTTAAACTCATTCAATTTTCCACTTATCTCAGCTAGAGGAATATTAACCGCACCCTTTAAGCTACCTTCTGAAAATTCTTGTGGCGTTCTGACATCTACGATGAAAATATCAGATTTTGGAGCACTACAAGAAAAAAAGCATCAATGCAAAAATCATTGTAGTGAAAACTTTTAAAAATTTCATATCCTTTATCATTGCTATTTTAAAAAAGAAGTATCAGCAACAAATCTGTAGCTGATACCTAACTTATAATTAACTAATTTATGAAAATTGAATTTTATTATAATAAAGTTGTTGGGCAGACATATTCTGTTTTAGGAATATCAGTTGTTTTCAAACCATTGAATCCATCTATCACATCCACAAAATTATCCCAACCTCTTTGTTTCAAAATAGAAGCTGCTACCATACTTCTATACCCTGCTGCACAATGCAATACAAAAGGCACATTTTTTGGAAATTCTGACAAATGATCATTGATGACATTTAAAGGAATATTGATAGCACATTCCAAATGTTGTGATAAATATTCGCTATTTTTTCTAACATCTATCACCAAAACTTTACCTTCCTTCAGTTGTTCCTGCAATGCTTCGGGTGTAATTCTTGAAACTGTATCAAATTCTTTTCCAGCCGATTTCCATGCTTCAAATCCGCCATCCAAAAATCCAATCGTCCCATCATAACCCACTCTGGATAATCTTATAATAGATTCCTCTTCTTTTGATTTATCGGTAACTAAAAGAATTTCTTGCTTAATATCTTTAATCATCTCACCAACCCATTGAGCAAAATTTCCATTCAGTCCGATATTTATACTATTGGGAATGAATCCTTTAGCAAAATCAGCAGCATCTCTAGTATCCAGAACCAAAGCTCTAGTTTCGTTTGCTATTAGCTCAAATTCCTTTGGAGATAGGGGGCTTTTCGCTTTATTCATGATATTTTCTAAACTCTCATACCCTCCAATATTCATCAAAACATTTTTTGGAAAATAGCTTGGAGGCGGTGTAAGTCCAGTTAAAATCTCTACGATGAATTGCTCTTTTGTCAAATTTGGATTCAAGGCATAATTTACTTTCTTTTTGATTGCCAAGGGTATCCGTAGTTTCTTTGCTCATATTTTTTCCACAGGCCCTACCAGCACCGTGATTTGGATAGACTATCAAATCATCACTCAACTGCATTATTTTATTGCTAAGTGAATCAAATAAATAGCCAGCTAATTTCTCTTGCGTCAAATCTTCGATAACATGTTGAGCCAAATCGGGTCTTCCCACATCTCCGATGAATAAAGTATCTCCTGTAATCAATCCTTTTTCCACTCCATCCTCATCTGTTAATAAAAAACAAGAACTTTCCAAGGTATGACCAGGAGTGTGTATCAGCTTTATTTTCGAACTTCCTACGTTAAAAATTTCGTCATCTTTGCCAATATATGCTTCAAAACCTGTCTTCATCGTTGTAGGACCATATACGATAGTTGCTCCTGTCTTTTTTGCTAAATCGACATGACCACTTACAAAATCTGCATGAAAATGAGTTTCAAAAATATATTTCAACTGTACATTATCTCTTTCTAGCCTATCCAGATATGGTTGAATCTCACGAAGTGGATCCACAATAGCAGCTTCATTACCAGAAGTAATATAATATGCCGCTTCTGCAATACATCCTGTATATATTTGTTCTATTTTCATATTAGAATTTATTGATTATTAACAATTATATTTTTTAATTCTACTTTTGTCGCAACGCCACTTTTTCTCCACAACATTTTTCCGTTTTTAAACAACATTAATGTCGGTACACTTCTGATTTGTTGGGAATTTGAAATTGCTGGATTTTTATCCACATCGAATTTTACGATTTTGATTTTATCGGACAAATCATTTTTTAAATCATTTAAAACAGGTGCCATCATTTTGCAGGGTCACACCCACTCTGCAAAGAAATCCACTAAAACGGAGTGTCACTATTTACAATTTCACTAAATTTCATATTTTTTAGCTTTTAAAAAAGCTAAGCAATAAAACAATTCATTTCAATGCTTAGCTAAAATTTTATTCAACAACAGGACAAAGATGCAGGAGAAAAATATATAAGTTGGTGACTGAAATTACACAACAAAAAAAATATTAAAATATTCGAAAATAAAAATATAATATATTGATATTAAGGAAATTACAAGACAAGAAAATTATTGGAATAATTCTTTCAATATAATATAAATGCCCATCACTAACACAAACCACCCAAAGGCAGGTTTCAATTTTCCTCCTTCTATTCGTTTAGATAATTGAGTACCAATGAACATTCCGACTAATGCAATGGAAGTAATGGACAATAATAACACATAATCAAACGAATTACCATGAATTACATCGCCTAGAAAACCGATCATAGAATTGATAAATATAATAAACAATGAAGTGCCAACGGCTTGTTTCATGTGTAACCCAGCAAAATAAATTAAGGCTGGGATGATTAGGAACCGCCACCTGCCCTAAAATCCTGTGACAAAACCCACTAAAATTCCTATTAAGAAAAGGTTTTTATACTTAATTTTTTCAAATTTTGATTCACTCTTACTGGATTTGATCATTGAAAATGAAGCTGATATCATCAAAAAAGAAAAAATAATCATGATTAAGTTTTGCTTCGTAATGACATAATCATTTATAGAAAATAAAATATCAGGAACAATTGGAAGTAAAATTTTCGAACTAAAAGCAAAGAAAGAACAGATGGAATAGCGAAAGTTAAGGCAATTTTTACATTCAAATTTCCAATAATATAGTGTCGATAGGTTCCAAATAAGGCAGTAATGCCAACAATGAAAAGTGAGTAGCTAGTCGCCATCTCAGGTTTCATTCCAAAAAGATACACTAAAATCGGAACGGTAAGGATGCTACCTCCGCCACCAATGAGCCCTAAAGTGACTCCAATTAAGATCGCTAAAACATATCCAACAATTTCCATTTCAATGATTTTACAAAGATGATAATATTTGGCAGTTTAATTGTAATAATAATCACTAACTTCTGAGTTTGCGGATTTCAATATGACTTCGATGGAGTTTTATCATTTCTCGTTGCTCCATTTTTTTCAACAACCTTGGAAATCACTTCTCTTGATGTATTTAAGTCATTTGCAATATCTTGATGCGACATTTTCAAATCATTGCACCCAAGCCTCACTCTGTCTTTTCAAATAAAATTCTAATCGTTCATCCATTGCTCGAAAAGCAATGCTATCTATCACTACTAAAGATTTCTTCAAAGCGATTTCGATAAGTATCAATGACAAATTCGTACCAACTACGGTGCTTCATCATCCAAAATCCATCATTGCCAAAGGCACCATTATTAATTCGGGTCTTCTACCACCTTAGCAGTTATTTGGCTTATTTCTGATTTTGTTGCACAAATCATCGATATTACACAACCTGACCAGGTAATAAATAATACATAAAACTCTCCCCATCATCATCTTCTCTATATACTTTAATGTTTCCTTTTGTTACTAAACAGTACTTTTGATATATTGACCCGATCTAATAATGACATCACCGGCTTTATATGTATAGTAGCATTAGATTCTATTTCTTCAATAAGATTATGATTAATTTGGGAAAAACTGACTCAATGGTATACACGAATTATTTATTTGAAAAACAAATGAAACATTACCTTTCAATGATTCAATTAGATTGAAAGTGTTAAGGTAGTTTATAGTTTTCATCCAATTCCACTGTTCCGCTGCACCATACATTGGATGGTTCGGCCCATTTGGATATTGATGTTTTGGCCTTTTACAATCCGATAAACACATTATCTGAAATTCCATTAGCCGAGTTGTAACTGGCAGTTATAACTTTGTTGGGGTCTCCAGAAACAGAAAGAATTTCCCAAACCCAAAGAGTTAAGAATAGTTGTTATAGATGCTTGAATATCCAGTAATTTTATATACTTGATTAAATTCATAGGCAAAAGGTTGATTATTGTTTAAAGTGATAATATTGTCATCTTCATTACCAACTTGTAACAAAAAAGGAATTTTTCCTTTTAGGATTATGAACTGTGTCGGACTTTAAGGAGCCTGCATTAGACCAAATTGCCGGATTTATCACTCATTGTCACCATACATTTTGATGCCATACTTCCTCCATTTGAGAACCCAACTAAATAGATTCTTTTGGATCAACCGAGAATTTAGCAGTAATTTCATCAATTATAACTGAGAAGAAGCACCATCATCCTTAGCGCTGGAAAGGCAGTAGCCGAAAGAACCACTTGCATTCCATTTGTCGTTTTCAATGTTCCATTCGTTTCGATAATACAATATTCCCAAGAAGAAGAGATAAACTGTAATGATATTTGCAGTATCACCTACTTCTTTCCAATGAGAAATATTCCAAAAAATTTTCTCCATTTCCACTCGACCCATGAAGCATCATCACAGCTGGGTGTTGTTTTGGATCATAATTGGATAGCAATTGAACAATGTATTGACCATTATCCCCATCAATTTTGGTAAGTTAGTACATTTTTCCTTTTCAAATAATGATTATCATTATTACTATTTTGGAGCAACTAACAAGGATTAAAAAGCAGAAACAATAAAGGTAGAATCTAAGCATACAACAAATTTTTCCAAAAATAATTGCCTTGTAATAAATTTCAAAAACGTGAAAGTTTAATTAGTGACTTAAAAAGTTGTTATTTTCCCAACCAAAACCACTAATTAGTATGTCTAATAATCAAAATCAAAATGAAAAAAGTATTTTACAATATTATCAATCATTATTTGGTGCATTGTGGCACTCAAGCCCAAAGTTACCAAATGGGTATTTCAAATAAATCGATATGGACAGTATCGATTGTTTCGTTTTGGACCCATTAAGATCTAAATTGATTAGAAAAGAAATGTTGTTTGGTGATACGATAATCAATAGCATTTCCTATAAAAAGTCTATAGAGGCACCTCGTACTCATTTAGTTGGAATGCCGCAAAATATACTTGTGCCATTCGGGAACAAGATAAAAAGTGTATTGCCTCCCAAAGGACGAAATCCAAGGAAAATTTGCTTTATGATTTCAATTTAAAAAGTAGGCGACTATGTAACTGTGAGGTGGAATGGGGCTCAATTGTCCGAACCCGATTAAAGTTGAAGTTGATAGTGTTTCGAATAAGATATATAATGGCGTAAATAGAAAATTTTCAAATTCAATGCTAACGGCTCTATCATACGGATGAAACTTGGATAGAAGGAATTGGCAGCTCATTTGGTTTTCTGACTCCTTTCTATCTGTTTCCGATATATTTTATGCTTTAGATAAAATTTCCAAAATGATACTGTATTATCAGAATAATAATATTGGCAATTTCCTATGTTCCTCCGCTGAGCCTCGAACAGTTGTGAATATTCTGTCATTTCTGAAGTAAACAATAATAAACAATTTAGACGATTTGGTAATTTTTCTAACCCCACACTCTGATTACATTTATATCAAAACAGATAAATGATTGCAATATTCCATTTATTAACCTATTGGGGCAAAAGTTACCTCAAGGATGGTCATCAACGACCAAATGGCTGTAAGCAATTTATTAGCAGGTGTTTATATCATAGAGTTCAACAAAGAAAGTCTGAAAATCAATCGAAAATTCATTGTTGGTAAGTAATTTATTAATTGTTTTAAATGCCTATTATCTAATTAAAACCAAGAAAGAGAGTACTCATTCCTGAATACTCTCCTATACACATAATGAAATCAAAAGTTGAACACATTAGCTAAAGTATTATTAGCATATTGAAAACCATTAACTGTTGGTGCATCTGAAATTCTATAGGCGACCCCATAACCACCAGAGTTTTGGATGGTGATATTTTGGTAACTGCCTCTACTTTTGATATCTGTACAATATTTTCCTCGACCAATTTTCAAAGCAGCTTTGTAATTTCCACAGGATCCATTTGAGGAGCCAGCACCAATTATCTGGCAATAATTCAAGGAATTTTCAACATTTGGTGTGTTCAAAACGATACCCGTCCAAAGCCCTTTGACATTATCTGTTGTTCCTTTGAAAATTATGGGCTCATTAGCGAACATTAGCTACCAAAATTCCATTTACACCTTCCATACTTGGTCTTAATATAAAATGTCTTCAGGATTTATTTCTATAACTACCCTGGCTTTATTTCCAATTTACTTTTAGAAATTATTTCCCCTACTCGATAAGGAACATCCATTTTATTCCAAACTGTTGGAGTAGTCAATGTATTATTGGATACTTGAATATATGCATAAGTATTGTTTTTGAAAGTATTATTAATTCCAAGGGAGAAAATGCTTTGAGGATACAAATACATGTGAGCATTAGTACAATTTGCAACTGAATTGGAATTAAATGCTAAAAATTCAATGTTATTATTATTTAAGTAAATCCCATATCCTCCAGAATTTTGGATAGAACAATTATTTAAGGATGGTTTCAAAGCTGAACCATTCATATAAATACTAGCTTTGCTACTACCTGCATCAGAGATAGTTACATATTCCCAAATATTATTTGGGTCGGCAGATTCTAAGACAATCCCTTTCCAATTTCCTTTTACGGCATTTTGTCCTTTTAATATAATTGGTTTAGTTGCTGTACCAATCATTTTTAAAACAGATGAGCCAGAAATAGTAAATCCAGCACTAGTCCCCTCAAATTCTATAGTTACGCCGGGCTCGACATTCACTACTTTCCCACCAGAAAAATTTACATTTATTTTTACATGATAATCAATATCCACTCCCCTGTCCACCCAATCTCCTGTTGGTATTTCGGAAGAACTGCTAATGATTAAAGTTGAACCTGCTTGAACATTTTCTTTTTCTTCGGGAGTACAAGCTGTAAAAAAAGAGGGCAATTACAGCAATAAGATAAAATAGTTTTGTATTCATTTGATAAATATTTTTTATACAAAAAAACAAATTATTACCATTTCATAAAACTTGAAGTGTATAATTGGTGGGTTTGAGTGTGTGGTTGGTGGGGAGGATTTGAGATATTATTTTTAATTCTTTATGGAGTGATGGTTCTTCGACTTAAATTATTAAAAGCTTCTTCAGCTAATAAATCTCTTTCTATACTAATATTTCTCTCATGTACTTGAATTTGTTCCCTTCTTTCATTAGCCTCATTTGATAATGGTCTTAATGCTTGAAAGTCTATTGGATTATAATGACCTTGAGAATCAACAAATCCTTGTATTTCTCCTGCATAATAATAACCAGACTGTAGTAATCTATTGCTAAAATCATTTAGGTCTTCAATTGTAAGAAAACTTATATTGGAAGCACTTCTTTCAGCTTCTTCTCTATAACGTTGTCTATCAGCAGGGGTAAAGGTGTCCAAATCAGAAAAATCTGGAAAACCACCTTCGGCAATTCCCATTGCAAATCCAATTAGATCAGGTTCAACTAATGCTATTTCCCCATAAACAACTGGACCATAACCTGTATTTGATACTACTCTTGCTGATTCTAATTCCATATTTAACATATCTCCAAATTCACCAGTATTTTGGTATATTTTCACAACAACTTCTCTTTCTCCATCTGGAGTAAAGAAATTGTTGATCCAGAGCTCCAATCCACTTCCTTCAAAACCTGAACTACCCATTCTTGCACCCTAAACCAGTAACAAGTGACATTCCAAAATCTCTATATTCTCTGGTGGGCTCTACGTTGTCTTCTATCACTTAAATCACTCCTGTTTGGCATTCTAATAGCATCCATTTCCACTATTAGAATCTGCAATGATTTGATCTAACGGAGTTTGTCCATCAGATGTGGTTGACTTTATATCATTGAATATAGTATCCATTGAAGCAACCTGTGAAGTTGGTCGTGATGCAAATTCATCAGGATCTAATGGCGTTTGCCCATCCGAATTAGTTGGTATATCATTAAATATAGTATCCATTGATGAAGATGGAGAAGTTTCTGAAACTTGAGTAGTTTCTTCTACAATTGGATCTTGACTTACAATAGTTGGTTCTTCATCTAATGGAGTAACTTCGGTAATATCATCAAAAGTAGGAATTGATATGT
>JADJVK010000057.1 GCA_016710625.1 Saprospiraceae bacterium | reverse complement strand
CTGTGCTTTTGGGCGAGAACATGATTAATTGTAAATGGAATAATGAACATTGGTTTCCATGTGGAAAATCATAAGGAGATGCACCCAAACCTATTCTCTGTTCAAAATTGCCTTTTCTCCAAATCTTGTATCAAGTTGACGGAATAAACTAATGATGGTTTGTTAATCTCTAAATCAATTGCATCTGCTTTTTGTCATGGAAGAAAATAGCATTGAGCAAACAGAAAAAAGCTATAAATAATAATTTTTGCAATACCATGAAGTTACTTTTCTAAAAAAAACGATGTATAATTTTATAAAATTGTTTTCGTATTTTTATTAACATTTAAAAAATCTAACCTTTTACCAATAATCCTGTCTATACTAAAAATCAAAATTATGAAATATCTATTTTCTTTTGTACTGGTAATATTTTTGTTTTCAGCTTGTTATAAATGCAAGGACAAATGGTGAATGACTGTTTTGAAACTAGATTGGAGGAATTCAAAAGGAAAGCGGTGCCGTTTCTATTGATCGTTACAAATTGAAAAATGGGGATGGATATTGGTATTTGCTGAATAAAACTCATCAGCATGGGACGGCAGCGACCCATTTATTGACGAAAATTGTAATAGAGTTTGCTTTACATGTGGGGAATGCAACCCTCCATCATGCTTAAATGAAATAGATTTTGATAAAACAATCTGGAAAAAATAAGCACATTTTTCCAGACTGTTTTCTTTTTGCATCTACTTGCTTTCCTCGTTTACTTGCAAGTACTGATGCCAAATGGTACATACAACGGGCAAAACTCATGAAACTAGTTAGTGCAAAAACAATTGCTAAAGCTCCCAAAACAAGGGCAACTGTTCCCGAAATCACATTCGTATAATATAAAACCGCTATCAAAACTGCAACTACCAATCGCACCATTTTGTCGGTTGAACCCATATTCTTTTTCATATTATTAATTTTTTATAAATTTAACTAAATATTTGATACTTAGTGAATAAAAGGGCTATTTGTTTTAACATCTATTTTTTTTGATGTTTTTTAATGTATAAGTGCAATTCAAAATCAAGTTATTTTCGTTTAATAAATCCATATTAGATTTTTGCAATCTATTGATTTTCATATATCCTAATTCAACTTTTAGAGATGGAGAAAATTGGTATATTGAACTAAGATACAATCGATTATGATCTAGCAAATGAGCCAAACTTGCATTGGTTACATTCAATAAAATTTCATCCCACAGCATAATTTGCCAATTTTTCAATAGCTCATATTTCAAATACAACTTTTCTCTTACTCGGATTAGATTGTTCGATGACTGTTCGAAAAATCTAAAATCCAAACCAGTTTTATTTGCCCAATAAAGTCGCTTGGTCAGAGAGTTCGTTTGCTCGATTGCCGCTGAAAGTCTATATTCCTTTATTGGTTTGTCCATCTCATCTGATTTTTCCAAAATTATCTTATGGTTTTGAAAATAAGCAAATGGTGAAATCTCCAACTGAACATTATTATTTAAGGAATACTTTAACCAAACTCGGATACTTTCCATCAACTCCTTTTCCAATAAATTTGAATTACCAAAACCATTTTGTCGCCTATTTTGATATTCCAAATCCACTTTAATGGCTTTATGAATTGGCAAACTTATGGTGGCTCGAGACCAAAAATTTTGGTGACTTTGTGCATATGTTATTTGGACGAAGTGGATAAAAATTGAAATCCAAAAAAGGGATAATACTTTTCCAATAACCATTTTATTGGTTTAAGATTTTTCTTGCATTTTCTATTCCTCCCCCATCTTTCACATTTGTAATGCCATTCTCTTTCAATAATTCCGTTGCAGCAGAGCTTCTTCCTCCACTTCTACAAAATACGAAAATTTCTTTTTTGTCTTTAAACTCATTCAATTTTCCACTTATCTCAGCTAGGGGAATATTAACCGCACCCTTTAAGCTACCTTCTGAAAATTCTTGTGGCGTTCTGACATCTACGATGAAAATATCAGATTTTGGAGCACTACAAGAAAAAAGCATCAATGCAAAAATCATTGTAGTGAAAACTTTTAAAAATTTCATATCCTTTATCATTGCTATTTTTAAAAAAGAAGTATCAGCAACAAAATTGTAGCTGATACCAAACTTATAATTAACTAATTTATGAAAATTGAATTTTATTATAATAAAGTTGTTGGGCAGACATATTCTGTTTTAGGAATATCAGTTGTTTTCAAACCATTGAATCCATCTATCACATCCACAAAATTATCCCAACCTCTTTGTTTCCAAAATAGAAGCTGCTACCATACTTCTATACCCTGCTGCACAATGCAAGACAAAAGGTACATTTTTTGGAAATTCTGATAAATGATCATTGATGACATTTAAAGGAATATTGATAGCACATTCCAAATGTTGTGATAAATATTCACTATTTTTTCTAACATCTATCACCAAAACTTTACCTTCCTTCAGTTGTTCCTGTAATGCTTCGGGTGTAATTCTTGATACTGTATCAAATTCTTTTCCAGCTGATTTCCATGCATCAAATCCGCCATCTAAAAATCCAATCGTCCCATCATAACCCACTCTGGATAATCTTATGATAGATTCCTCTTCTTTTGATTTATCGGTTACTAAAAGAATTTCTTGTTTAATATCTTTAATCATCTCCCCAACCCATTGAGCAAAATTTCCATTCAGACCAATATTTATACTATTGGGAATGAATCCTTTAGCAAAATCAGCTGCATCTCTAGTATCCAGAACCAAAGCTCTAGTTTCGTTTGCTATTAGCTCAAATTCCTTTGGAGATAGGGGGCTTTTCGCCTTATTCATGATATTTTCTAAACTCTCATACCCTCCAATATTCATCAAAACATTTTTGGGAAAATAGCTTGGAGGCGGTGTAAGTCCAGTTAAAATCTCTACGATGAATTGCTCTTTTGTCAAATTTGGATTCAAGGCATAATTTACTTTCTTTTGATTGCCAAGGGTATCCGTTGTTTCTTTGCTCATATTTTTTCCACAGGCACTACCAGCACCGTGATTTGGATAGACAATCAAATCATCACTCAACGGCATTATTTTATTGCGAAGTGAGTCAAATAAATAGCCAGCTAATTTCTCTTGCGTCAAATCTTCGATAACATGTTGAGCCAAATCGGGTCTTCCCACATCTCCGATGAATAAAGTATCTCCTGTAATCAATCCTTTTTCCACACCATCCTCATCTGTTAATAAAAAACAAGAACTTTCAAGGTATGACCAAGGGTATGTATCAGCTTTATTTTCGAACTTCCTACTTTGAAAATTTCGTCATCTTTGCCAATATATGCCTCAAAGCCTGTCTTCATTGTTGTAGGGCCATATACGATAGTTGCACCTGTCTTTTTTGCTAAATCGACATGACCACTTACAAAATCTGCATGAAAATGAGTTTCAAAATATATTTCAACTGTACATTATCTCTTTCTAGCCTATCCAGATATGGTTGAATCTCACGAAGTGGATCCACAATAGCAGCTTCATTACCAGATGTAATATAATATGCCGCTTCTGCAATACATCCTGTATATATTTGTTCTATTTTCATATTAGAATTTATTGATTATTAACAATTATATTTTTTAATTCTACTTTTGTCGCAACACCACTTTTTCTCCACAACATTTTTCCGTTTTTGAACAACATTAATGTCGGTACACTTCTGATTTGCTGGGAATTAGAAATTGCTGGATTTTTATCCACATCAATTTTTACGATTTTGATTTTATCGGACAAATCATTTTTTAAATCATTTAAAACAGGTGCCATCATTTTGCAGGGTCCACACCACTCTGCAAAGAAATCCACTAAAACGGGAGTGTCACTATTTACAATTTCACTAAATTTCATATTTTTTAGCTTTTAAAAAAGCTAAGCAATAAAACAATTCATTTCAATGCTTAGCTAAAATTTTATTCAACAACAGGACAAAGATGCAGGAGAAAAACATAAAAGTTGGTGACTGAAATTACACAACAAAAAAAATATTAAAATATTCGAAAATAAAAATATAATATATTGATATTAGGGAAATTACAAGGCAAGAAAATTATTTGAATAATTCTTTCAATATAATATAAATGCCCATCACTAACACAAACCACCCAAAGGCAGGTTTCAATTTTCCTCCTTCTATTCGTTTAGACAATTGAGTACCAATGAACATTCCGACTAATGCAATGGAAGTAATGGACAATAATAACACATAATTAAAGGAATAACCGTGAATCACATCGCCTAGAAAACCGATCATAGAATTGATAAATATAATAAACAAAGAAGTGCCAACGGCTTGCTTCATGTGTAGCCCAGCAAAATAAATTAAGGCTGGGATGATTAGGAAACCGCCACCTGCCCCTAAAAATCCTGTGACAAAACCCACTAAAATTCCTATTAAGAAAAGGTTTTTATAATTAATTTTTTCAAATTTTGATTCACTCTTACTGGATTTGATCATTGAAAATGAAGCTGATATCATCAAAAAAGAAAAAATAATCATGATTAAGTTTTGCTTCGTAATGACATAATCATTTATAAAAAATAAAATATCAGGAACAATTGGAAGTAAAAATTTTCGAACTAAAAGCAAGGAAAGTACAGATGGAATGGCAAAAGTTAGGGCGATTTTCACATTCAAATTTCCAATAATATAGTGTCGATAGGTTCCAAATAAGGCAGTAATGCCAACAATGAAAAGAGAGTAGCTAGTCGCCATCTCAGGTTTCATGCCAAATAGGTACACTAAAATCGGAACGGTAAGGATGCTGCCCCCGCCGCCAATGAGCCCCAAAGTGACTCCAATTAAGATTGCTAAAACATATCCAACAATTTCCATTTCAATGATTTTTACAAAAGTGAATAATATTTAGCAGTTTAATTGTAATAATAGTCACTAACTTCTGAGTTTGCAGATTTCAATATGACTTCGATGGAGTTTTATCATTTCTCGCTGTTCCATTTTTTTCAACAACCTTGAAATCACTTCTCTTGATGTATTTAAGTCATTTGCAATATCTTGATGCGACATTTTCAAATCATTGCACCCACAAGCCTCACTTTGTCTTTTCAAATAAAATTCTAATCGTTCATCCATTGCTCGAAAAGCAATACTATCAATCACTACTAAGATTTCTTCAAAGCGATTTCGATAGGTATCGATGACAAATTCGTACCAACTTCGGTGCTTCATCATCCAAGAATCCATCATTGCCAAAGGCACCATTATTAATTCGGAGTCTTCTACCACCTTAGCAGTTATCTGGCTTTTTTCTGATTTTGTTGCACAAATCATTGATATTGCACAAGCCTGACCAGGTAATAAATAATACATAAAAAACTCTCCCCCATCGTCATCTTCTCTATATACTTTTATTTTCCCTTTCGTAACTAAAACAGTACTTTTGATATATTGACCCGATCTAATAATGACATCACCAGCTTTATATTGATGAATAGTAGCATTAGATTCTATTTCTTCAATAAGATTATGATTGAATTTGGGAAAAACCGACTTAATGGTATGCATGAATTATTTATTTGAAAAACAAATATAAAACATTACCCTTCAAAAATTCAATTAGATTGAAAGTGTTAAGGTAGTTTATAGTTTTTCATCCAATTCCACTGTTCTGCTGCACCATACATTGGATGGTTCGACCCATTTGGATATTGATGTTTTAGCCCTTTTACAATCCGATATAAAAACACATTATCTGGAATTCCACTAGTCGAGTTGTAACTGGCAGTTATGACATTGTTGGGGTCTCCAGAAACAGAAAAAGAATTTCCCAAACCCAAAGAGTTAAGAATAGTTGTTATGGATGCTTGAATATCAGCAATTTTATATACTTGATTGAAATTCATTGGCAAAGGTTGATTATTGTTTAAAGTAATAATATTGTCATCTTCATTACCAACTTGTAACAAAAAAGGAATTTTCCTTTTATGATTATAGACTGTGTCGGACTTTAAGGAGCCTGCATTGGAGCAAATTGCTGCAAATTTATCACTCATTGTCACCATACATTTTGATGCCATACTTCCTCCATTCGAAAACCCTACTAAATAGATTCTTTTTGGATCAACCGAGAATTTTGTAGTAATTTCATCAATTATAACTGAGAAAAACTTTTCATCATCCCTTGGCACTTCCCCAGGACAGTAGCCGAAAGAACCACTTGCATTCCATTTTGTCGTTTTCAATGTTCCATTCGTTTCGATAATACAATATTCCCAAGAAGAAGGATAAACTGTAATGATATTTGCAGTATCGCCCACTTCTTTCCAGCCAGAAATATTCCAAAATTTTTCTCCATTTCCACTCGACCCATGAAGCATCATCACAGCTGGGTATTTGTTTTTTGGATCATAATTGGATGGCAATTGAACTATGTATTGACGATTATCTCCATCAATTTTGGTAGTTAATACATTTTTTCCTTTCAAATATTGATTATCATTATTACTATTTTTGGAGCAACTAACAAGGATTAAAAAGCAGAAACAATAAAAGTAGAATCTAAGCATACAACAAATTTTTTTTCAAAAATAATTATAACAATAGAATTTCAAAAACGTGAAAAGTTTAATTAGTGACTTAAAAAAATTGTTATTTTCCCAACCAAAACCACTAATTAGTATGTCTAATAATCAAAATCAAAAAATGAAAAAGTATTTTACAATATTATCAATCATTATTTGGTGCATTTGTGGCACTCAAGCCCAAAGTTACCAATCCGTTATTTCAAATAAATCGATATGGACGAGTATCGATTGTTTTCGTTTTGGACCCATTGAATCTAAATTGATTAGAAAAGAAATGATGTTTGGTGATACGATAATCAATAGCATTTCCTATAAAAAAGTCTATAGAGACACCTCATCCTCATTTGACTGGAAAACCGCAAAATATACTTGTGCCATTCGGGAACAAGATAAAAAAGTGTATTGCCTCCCTAAGGACGAAATAAAGGAAAATTTGCTTTATGATTTCAATCTAAAAGTAGGCGACTATGTAACTGTGGTTGGAATGGGGCTCAATTATCCGAACCCGATTAAGTTGAAAGTTGATAGTGTTTCGAATAAAATATATAATGGCGTAAATAGAAAAATTTTCAAATTCAATGCTAACGGCTCCTATCATACGGATGAAACTTGGATAGAAGGAATTGGCAGCTCATTTGGTTTTCTGACACCTTTTCTATCTGTTTCCGATAATATTTTTATGCTAAAATGCAATTCCAAAAATGATACTTTGTATTATCTGAATAATAATATTGGCAATTTCCTATGTTCCTCCGCTGAGCCTCCGAACAGTTGTGAATATTCTGTCATTTCTGAAGTAAACAATAATACACAATTTGATGATTTGGTAATTTTTCCTAACCCCACCTCTGATTACATTTATATCAAAACAGAAATTAATGACTTGCAATATTCCATTTATAACCTATTGGGGCAAAAGTTATCTCAAGGAATGGTCATCAACGACCAAATAGCTGTAAGCAATTTATTAGCAGGTGTTTATATCATAGAGTTCAACAAAGAAAGTCTGAAAATTAATCGAAAATTCATTGTTGGGAAGTAATTTTATTAATTGTTTAAAAGTCTATTTTTTATTAAACCCAGAAAGAGAGTACTCATTCTTGAATACTCTCCTTTACACATAATGAAATCAAAAGTTGAACACATTAGCTAATGTATTATTAGCATATTGAAAACCATTAACTGTTGGTGCATCTGAAATTCTATAGGCGACCCCATAACCACCTGAATTTTTGATGGTTATATTTTGGTATGTACCTCTATTTTGCAATATCTGTACAATTATTTTCTTTGCCAATTTTCAATGCAACTTTGTATGTTTCCTGCAAGGAACACATTTGGGAGCCTGCACCAAAATGGAACAATATTTAATGCTGTTTTCAACATTTGCTACTTGAATACGACACCAGCCCATTGACCTACAAATTATCTGACCATCCTTTGAAAAACAATGGGTTCATTTGATGTCCCATTGGCAACAATAATTCCTGTACTTTTCTCTAAAACTTTATCGCCAATATAAAGTCCACCTGTTGGATTAAATTCAATGGATGTACCGGGTTTGATTTCAAGTTTTGAAGAAGTTTCTATATCACTAACACGATAAGGGACATCCATTTTATTCCAAACAGTAGGGGTTGTCATTGTACTATTTGGTACTTGGATAAATGCATAAGTATTGTTTGGAGAATTTATTTCTGTTCCAAGAGAAAAATACTTTGAGGATAAATGTAAATGGGAGCATTAGGTACAATTTGAAACTGAATTAATTAAAAGCTCAAAAATTCAATTTTATTATTATTTAAGAAAGATCCCATGATTTGCTGAATTGGTGATGATACAATTTTTAAGGGAAGGTTTGAGTGCCGTTCCGTTAATATAAATACTTGCCTTAACACTTCCTGCATCAGAAATAGTTACATATTCCCAAATATTATCAGGATGAGCCGACTCCAAAACAATACCTTTCCAGTTACCTTTTACGGGGCTTTGACCTTTCAATAGAATGGGTTTCGTTTTGAGTTCCATCATTTTAAAACGGAAGAGCCAGAAACAGTGAATCCAGAATTTGTCCCCTCAAATTCTATAGTAACAGCTTTTCCGATAGTTACTACTTTCCCACCCGAAAATGGACATTTATTTTTACAAGATAGTCAACATCTACACCTCTATCAGCCAGTCACCGGTTGGAATTTCGGAAGTTGTGTTGATTGTTAGTGTAGAACCCGCAGGAGCTTTCTGTTCGTCTTCGAGTTCAAGCCGTAAAAAAAAAAAGCATTTACGGCAAGAAGATAAAAAGAAATTTGTTTTCATTTGATTTTTTTATACAAAAAAACGAACTCTAATAACGACTTAAAACTTGAGGTGTATAGTTGGTAGGTTTGGGTGTGTGGTTGGGGGAGGATTTGATGTATTTTTTATACCTTATGGCCTGTGGTTCTTTGTCTTAAATTATTAAAAGCATTTTCAGCTAAAAAATCTCTTTCTATACTAATATTTCTTTCATGTTCTTGAATTTGTTCCCTTCTTTCATTTGCCTCATTTGATAATGGTGTTAATGCTTGAAAGTCTATTGGGTTATAATGACCTTGAGAATCAACAAATCCTTGTATTTCACCTTCATAATAATAACCTGACCGTAGTAATCTATTGCTAAAGTCATTTAGGTCTTCAATTGTAAGAAAACTAATATTGGAAGCACTTCTTTCAGCTTCTTCTGTATAACGTTGTCTTTCAGCAGGGGTAAAGGTGTCCAAATCAGCAAAATCTGGAAAACCACCTTCGGCAATTCCCATTGCAAATCCAATTAGATCAGGTTCAACTAAAGCTATTTCCCCATAAACAACTGGACCATAACCTGTATTTGATACTACTCTGGCTGATTCTAATTCCATATTTAACATATCTCTAAATTCACTAGTATTTTGGCATATTTTCACAACAACTTCTCTTTCTCCATCTGGAGTAGAAATTGTTGATCTATGAGCTCCTAATCCACTTCCTTCAAAACCTGAACTACCCATTCTTGCACCTAAACCATTAACAAGATGACATTCAAAATCTCTATATTCTCTGGTGGGCTCTACGTGTTGTCTTCTATCACTTAAATCACTCCTGTTTGGCATTCTAATAGCACCTGGATTTCCACTATTAGAATCTGCAAATTGATTTGGATCTAACGGAGTTTGTCCATCAGATGTGGTTGACATATCATTGAATATAGTATCCATTGAAGTAACCTGTGAAGTTGGTCGTGATGCAAATTCATCAGGATCTAATGGCGTTTGCCCATCCGAATTAGTTGGTATATCATTAAATATAGTATCCATTGATGAAGATGGAGAGTTTCGGCTTCACTTAAGGGATTATTATCATTATTTGTCAGGTCACTTTCATTTAATGAATTATGAACTATCCTTCTGTGACTACCATTATCAATCGAATCTCTGCCTCTAAAATTTAACCGAGACATCATATCTTCCTGATTAGCTATAAGTTCTCTTGATTGAGATTCATTTATTTCTTGATCAGATTCAAAACTATTTTCGTGACTACTCGTATTTGCAATTTCAATAAAATAGTTTAAATTTTCTTGGTTAAAAGGGACAAACCCTCTTATTCTCATATCGATAATAAACTGGTTAATACCAGGAAGCCGATTTCTTAACTCGTTAATTCTTTGACCGTTGCCTTCATTGCCCATGTATCCATTAGTTACAAATTGACGCAAACTTGTATCAAAATAAATGATTGATTATTGATTTCGACTATAAGAAACTGATGTCCTTGAATACCGTAGTCATAGATATTAGCTTGAACTCTTCTTTGTGCCAACTCATTTACAATTCG
>JADJVK010000056.1 GCA_016710625.1 Saprospiraceae bacterium | reverse complement strand
AGCTTTATAAGAATATGATTAAATCTGATAATGAAACAAATTTAATAAAATTTATTATTTGACAATTTTATTTGTTACTAAATGTGAATCATTTTTTATTTATAAATATTTTATATATAATTTAGAAAATAATAGATTTAAATATTTTCATTGGATTAAAATTATATTTATTAATTAGCTTATTAATAAGTACTTAACATAATTTAAAAAATTTCTTAACAAATCAAATTTATTTCACCTTTTATAGAATTATTTACAAAGCATAATTGTGAATAAAACTAATTGTATTTATAGGAAATGTAATTCCTTAATATTTAACAATTTAGAAAAAGGCAATTTATTATAAATGATACTATTACATATATAGTAACTTAAAATATTTATTATGAGTTTAAAATATAATTTTTATCTGGGATTGGTTTTATTTATATTATTTATGAATAGAATTGTCGGTCAAACAGGAACGTTACCAATACAAAAAGGTATGGCTGTCTTAACTCATTACTCTGGTGATCGAACTCAAGGAGCAAGTGACCCTAATGGTTTGTTATTTCTATTTTAGATATTAGAGGACCAAATTGTAATGGGAATACTGCAATATGGTCCAAATAATTGGTTAGCACCATCAAATGGTGCATATCATCATAGTTCTTGGACAGCTTCAAATCTTGGTGAAATATTTGGAATAGACATACAAAATGGAAGTTCTAGTCCAGATTTTTTTGTAACAAGTTCAGGACTAACCGCTAAAAATTTAGCTTCTACTCTAGTTGTATCTGGTGGTACAGGAGGAGATGTATTTAGAGTGAATGGTTCTACTGGAGCAATAACTAAATTGGCCTCACTCCCTAACACCATTTATGATCCGTCTCCAAATAATACGGGGTTTATTCTAAATATGTTGGATTAGGTAATGTAACTTATAATAGTACGAACAATGTACTTTATGTTAGTAATCTTGATAATGGGTTAATTTATGTCCTAAACGCTACCAACGGAGCAATATTAGGAACCTATGATCATTTACCGAGCACTCCTGATGACACAAATAATATTTTTACGACTAATTTGAGACAAGTATATGGGGTAAGTTATAATAAATTGCAAAATAGATTGTATTATTCTGTGCCAACTACTGTTGGTGTTTGTAATGTTAGTCATCCTTCAGGTAATGGACTAACAAGATATGTTACTGAAAATTCAATATATTCATTGGCAATAAATTCAGATGGAACATTAAATTCAGCAGGTAGGGTTTTGATTGCTAAAATACCTACTCAAACTCAAATTCAATGTGTTAATGATCCAACAGACCCAAATTTTAATATGAGTAGAGTTAATTATGGTGTGATTTCAGATATTGAATTTAATCATGATTTTTCTTCTATGCTAATAGCTGAAAGAACTTTAGCACAGCGTTTTCAACCAAATAATAATCCTATGAAACCAACAGATTTAGAATGGTATGCTCATGAATCAAGAGTATTTAGATATGATTTATCTGGTAGTACTTGGAGTCAAGCTGTAAAATATAGTGTAGGAAACTATAATGGAAGATTAACAAATTCATCAGGTGGTGTAGACTTTGGATTTAATGATTATGGAACTTGTGGAGATGATAATGCATGTGAAGATGCAATGGTTGGTTTGTCTGATGCATTAAGATTTGAAAATGTAGGAACTCAACCTTATACCAATATCTATGGTATTTTGATTTCTGATATTAATGGTAATTCATCTGGTTATCCTGGCAATTCATATTTCATTGATATAGATGGATTTACAGACGGTTTGACAGCTATTGATGCAAAATCAACTTTAGGTGATATTGAAGTTTTTGACAATAATTGTTTAGCTTTACCATCGTGTACATTGGGTGTATCGTGTAATGCATCTCCACAAACCATTTGTTCTCCAGCAAATGGTATTGCTACAATTTTTCCTACTGGTGATCAAGGACATTTATCTTATCTTTGAGTACTGGTGAATCATCATTTTCAATTTCGAATAAACCAGCCGGAATATATACTGTTACTGTTACTGATGATATTATATCAGGATGTACTGCAGTTTGTCAAGCTATAATTACTAATAATACATCTCTTCCAATAGTTGCTTGTTCAGTAATGGATAATACAAATTGTGCAACACCAAATGGTTCTGCTACTGCAACTGCAAATGATGCACTTATTTATGGAGTAATGGAAGTACAACACCAACAATAAATGGATTGAATATAGGATCATATACAGTAACTGTAACTAGTAATACTAGTTCTTGCACAAATACCTGTTTTGTTACTATAGTTAATTTAACCACAAATCCTATTGTAAATTGTTCTATGGTAGAAAATAGTAATTGTGCAACACCAAATGGATCAGCTTCAGTTACTACCGATGCAACCAATCCAACTTATTTGTGGAGCAATGGAGGTACAACAGCGACAATAACGGGATTGAATGCTGGAACTTATAATGTAACTGTAACTAATACTGCTAATTCTTGTTCTAATGTTTGTTCTACAATAGTTACAAATTCTTCTTCAACACCATCAGTGAGTTGTAGTAAGGTAGATAATACCAATTGTGCAACCCCAATGGTTCTGCTACTGCAACAGCAACTGGAGTAACTTATTTATGGAGTAATGGTGGTACAACAGCAACTATTTCAGGTTTGAATGCTGGAACATATACTGTAACTGTAACCAGTGTAACTTATTTGTGGAGCAATGGTGGCACTACAGCAACTATTACTGGTTTGAATGCTGGCACATACACAGTAACAGTTACAAGTACAACAAATTCTTGTACTAATACTTGTTCGGCTGTAGTTTCAAATACATCTGTACCACCAACGGTTACTTGCTCAAAGGTGGACAACTCCAATTGTGCAACACCAAATGGAACGGCTACTGCAACAGCAACAGGAGTAACTTATTTGTGGAGTAATGGAGGCAATACTGCTACCATAACTGGCTTGAATGCAGGGACTTATACAGTTACTGTTACCAGTACAACTAGTTTTTGTACTAGTACTTGTTCCGCAACTATCCAAAACACAACAAGTCCACCTAGTATTACTTGCACTACAACACAGCCAACTTGTCTTACTCAAAATGGTGGTAGTGTTAGCACTACAGTAACAGGAGGAACATTACCATTAACTTATTTATGGTCTAATGGTGCGACTAGTGCAATAAATTCAAATATTGGGGCTGGAACATATACAGTTACAGTAACAGACAAAAATAGTTGTACAGAAACTTGTTCTGCTGTCTTAAATGCACCTTCTGGTTGTTGCGAAATTAATAATATTGGATTAGTTATTGGTAACTGTAATAATAAAGGTACATTAACCAATTCAGCCGATGATGAGTATACCTTTACACTAAACCCAACTGGAAATGGAGTTGATACATCCTACACTGTAAATGGATTGCCAATAGTCCACAAACTGGGACTTATGGAAGCCCAACCACTTTTGGTCCATATTTAATCAGTGATGGTGTTTTGAGTATAACAGTAGTAGATAATATTGCAAGTACTTGTACAAAAACAGCAAGTGTAACACCACCACCCTCTTGCTCAGTTTGTAATGTTTCTCTTCCAGTATTGTCTGTTAATGATAATATTTGTCCAAACAGAACTGGATCCATCAATTTGGTTCAAGATTGCGGAGCAGGTACTTTCATTCAATATAGTATTAATAATGGAACTACTTGGAGCTCTGTGAAACCATTGTATTCTACTACTCCTAGAACAATTTTGGCAAGATGTGTGAATAGTACGGATACAACATGCAAAAGCCCGAATACTACAATAACTACTGCACCAAAAAAATGCCCAATTAATGGTAATGAATGTACTTTGACAGCAAATGCAACAATTGACCCTTGTAACAACAATGGTACAAATAATATTGCTACTGATGATTATTTTACCATCCAAATAAATGCAACTGTTTCAAATGGTGGATCAAGCAATAAATATGAAGTGGTAATTGGTGCTGACATTTTAACAGGAACAGGAGGTAATGTTTTGAATAGTGGTGGAACCAATTTTGGAAATACAATTACTATCGGGTATAATAAACAATTCAAAGCTGATGGAGTAACTGCATATAAATTAATGGTTAGAGATATCAATAACAACAGTTGTTTTCAATTGATTGATATTGCTCCAGTTGTTGCTTGCTCAACTGCACCACCCAAAAACCCTTGTTATCCAGTACCTTGTGTACCAATTGGGATAAAGAAAAATTAAATTGGAGATAATAATTGCATATATATTTTTCTAAAAACCTTAATAATTAAGCCATTATAATAAAATTGTAAAATGTAAAATTGAATGACTACACATAGAAGTTTGTAAAGTCATATAACAAATCAAAAAACAATTTATTATATATTATAATTTGTGAATTCATTACAAATATGTTGAGTTATAAATAGTTAATTTCCTCTTCTACAAAGGTAGGAGGGGATTTTTTTCAAAAATTAAACCAATTAGCAAATTGAATAAAAATATGTATGAGTTATAAAAAGTTTTGAACCTTTCCCGTAAAGACAGGGAAGGTTTTTTTCTTTTTCTAAAAAATTCCATCTTTTTATTCTTTATAATTTAGTCAATGCTATATTGCTTCTTAATCTTAACTTCTGGTTTGACACAAAAAAGGTAAAGAGTAATTAAAAATCCCCATTCTAAGGGCTTCATCAATTGATAAATAATTTTAGAGTAGAGTTTTATCCAAAAATCGCACTAAAGCCAACTGTTATTCCAATTGGCTTTAGTGCAATTACTAATTTACCAAATTTTAATCATCTGTTCTTTCGATTTGTACATCGGATCTCCAGCTTGTATATTCCAAGCCTTTTGGAAAGCTTCCATATTTACTAATGGTCCGTTTACACGATATTTTGCAGGTGAATGGACATCACTCAACAATTGTTGTGTCAATTTCTCCTTTCTTATCTGCATCATCCAAGCAAACCCATAACCTAAGAAAAATCGTTGATCACCAGTATATCCTGCGATTTTTTCATTGCTTTTACCTTGATTCGTATTTTTGAAAGCTTCGTATCCCATCACTATTCCACCTAAATCAGCAATGTTTTCTCCTGAGTTGCAGCGCCATTCACATGTATGCCTTTGATGGGCTCATATTGATTGAATTGATCTACGATCATTTTGGTTTTGGTGAAGAATTTTATACTATCTTCTTTTGTCCACCAATTGTGTAGATTTCCTTCTGCATCATATTGAGCTCCTTGGTCGTCAAACCCATGAGTAATTTCGTGACCAATAGTTGAACCGCCGATAATGCTGTACAAAATGGCATCATCGGGCAACTGGCGTTCATATCCTGGCACAATGATATTGCAACCTGGCACCACAATCTCATTTTTGGTTGGGTCATAATAGGCATTATAGGTTTGTGGCGTCATGCCCCATTCTGTTTTATCCACAGGCTTACCATATTTATTTAGCATGTATTGAAATTCCCATTTGTTTACAGCAACCACATTGGATAAGTAATTGTTTCTATTGATTTTCAGATTGGACATATCCTTCCATTTTATCTGGATAGCCAAATTTCATATTGATTTTTGTTCAATTTGTCCAAAGCCTTAGTTTTGGTGGCTTCTGACATCCAATCCAATTGTTTGATATGGGTGGCATAGACGGCTTTTATGGAATTGCCCATTTCAAATAACTTCTCTTTTGTGCCTTTTGGCAGGTATTTTTCACATAAATTTGTCCAATCAATTCACCCAAACTTTCATCCGTATTTTCCACCATTTTCTTCCAACGTGGCTTTTGTTCTTGAATTCCATTCAATTTTTGCCATAGAAATCAAAAATGTTCATCTCTATAGTTTGCTGGTAAATTGGTCGTAAAATCATTTAAAATCTGCCAATGCATATAACTTTTTAGGTTTGGATTGGATATTTTTTCAATAATGGAACTAAGGCACTAAAAAAATCTGGTTGACCCACCACAATAGAATCTGCTTTGCTCAAACCATATTGATTCAAACCATTTACCAATCCCAAAACCGAAGTTTTAGAGTCATAATCTTTGGTGGCAACCTTATTGTAATTCTTTACGGGGTCTCTCAAATCCTCAATTTTTCGACTTATTTTCGCCAAATCAGTTTCTAAATTCAAGATCGCTTTTCCATCAACATTTAAGTTGGTATAATCTTTTTTCGCAAAAGATAAAATATTATTGATGTGTGCAACGAATTGATTTCTAATGGTTTTGAAATCATCTTCTTGCTTCATATAATATTCTCTTTCAGGAAGACTCAGCCCCACTTGCCTAAGAAAAACAGCATAATCCGTACTCTTTTTATCATCTTGAGCTATCCAAAAACTATAGAATGGATGGACGCCATTTTCTCTTAAAGTATGAGCATAAGCAAGCAATTCTTCAACGGATTTAGCATCATCTACAGCTTTTAAAAAGGGAATTATTCCTTGAATTCCAGCTTTTTCGATACTTATTGTATCCATCCTTGAGGCGTAATAATCCCCATTTTCTGTTCATTTGTCCTTTTGCTTGGCTAACCATTGCATTTTCACAGATACTTTTGATCTGATTATTAATAGTATGTTGAATAATTTGAGAATACCATACACTGACTCTGATGCAGGGATTGGGTTGTTTTTGAACCAATTTCCATTTGCATATTCGAAGAAATCGACTTGTGGTTTCACTGTTGTGTCAATATGACTGGCAAGAGGGTCCACTGTTTTTTCAGCAGTAGGGGATTGGTTGTTTTTGCAAAAAATAAAAGAAGAGCAAATGCCCAAAAAAATCAACAGTTTTTTCATGAATTTTTTTTGTAAAAGTAGCGAATTCTTAAAATTAAGAGATAGTATTTATTTGAAAATAGACTAAAAACATGAAGGAATATAAAGTTAAAAAATATTATTAATAACCTAGGTTCTCATTGCAAACCCCCAATTTTTCGGTTTTAAAAAAGCCATTTTCCATTTGTATTAACTCCCAACAATCGCCATAAATGGAGGAATAATTTATTTTTATCGACTTTAGATTTTTTATCAATATATTGGATTAAAATGATCAATTTCT
>JADJVK010000055.1 GCA_016710625.1 Saprospiraceae bacterium | reverse complement strand
ATATTGATTGAATTGATCGACAATCATTTTGGTTTTGGTGAAGAACTTTATACTATCTTCTTTTGTCCACCAATTGTGTAGATTCCTTCTGCATCATATTGAGCTCCTTGGTCGTTAAACCCATGAGTAATTTCGCGACCAATCGTTGAACCGCCGATAATGCTGTACAAAATGGCATCATCTGGCAACTGGCGTTCATATCCAGGCACAATGATATTGCAACCAGGCACCACAATCTCATTTTTTGGTTGGGTCATAGTAGGCATTATAGGTTTGTGGCGTCATGCCCCATTCTGTTTTATCCACAGGCTACCATATTTGTTTAGCATGTATTGAAATTCCCATTTGTTCACGGCTACCACATTGGATAAGTAATTGTTTCTATTGATTTTCAGATTTGACATGTCCTTCCATTTATCTGGATAGCCAAATTTCATGTTGATTTTGTTCAATTTGTCCAAAGCCTTAGTTTTGGTGGCTTCTGACATCCAATCCAATTGTTGGATATGGGAGGCATATACTGCTTTTATGGAGTTGCCCATTTCAAATAACTTCTCTTTTGTGCCTTTTGGTAGATATTTTTCCACATAAATTTGTCCTATCAACTCACCCAAACTTTCATCCGTATTTTCCACCATTTTCTTCCAACGTGGCTTTTGTTCTTGAATTCCATTCAATTTTTTGCCATAGAAATCAAAATGTTCATCTCTATAGTTTGCTGGTAAAGTAGTTGCAAAATCATTTAAAATCTGCCAGTGCATATCACTTTTAGGGTTTGGATTGGATATTTTTTCAATAATGGAACTAAGGCACTAAAAATTCTGGGTTGACCCATCACAATGGAATCTACTTTGCTCAATCCATATTGATTCAAACCATTTGCCAAACCCAAAACCGAAGTTTTAGAGTCATAATCTTTTGTAGCTACCTTATTGTAATTCTTTACGAAGTCTCTCAAATCCTCAATTTTTCGACTTATTTTCGCCAAATCAGTTTCTAAATTCAAAATCTCTTTTCCCATCAACATGTTAAGTTGGTATAATCTTTTTTTGCAAAAGATAAAATATTATTGATGTGTGCAACGAATTGATTTCTAATCGTTTTGAAATCATCTTCTTGCTTCATATAATATTCTCTTTCAGGAAGACTCAGCCCACCTTGTCCTAAGAAAACAGCATAATCCGTACTCTTTTTATCATCTTGTGAAATCCAAAAACTATAGAATGGATGGACGCCATTTTCTCTTAAAGTATGAGCATAAGCAAGCAATTCTTCAACGGATTTAGCATCATCTACAGCTTTTAAAAAGGGAATTATTCCTTGAATTCCAGCTTTTTCGATACTTATTGTATCCATCCCTGAGGCGTAATAATCCCCGATTTTCTGTTCATTTGTCCCTTCTTTTGCTTGGCTAACCATTGCATTTTCACAGATACTTTTGATCTGATTATTAATAGTATCTTGAATAATTTTGAAAATACCATACACTGACTCTGATGCAGGGATTGGGTTGTTTTTGAACCAATTTCCATTTGCATATTCGAAGAAATCGACTTGTGGTTTCACTGTTGTGTCAATATGACTGGCAAGTGGATCTACTGTTTTTTCAGTAGTAGGGGATTGGTTGTTTTTGCAAAAATTAAAGAAGAGCAAATGCCCAAAAAATCAACAGTTTTTTCTATGAATTTTTTTGTAAAAGTAGCGAATTCTTAAAATTAAGAGATAGTAATTATTTGAAATTAGACTAAAATATAAGGATAAAATAAATATTATTAATAACCTAGGTTCTCATTGCAAACCCCAATTTTTCGGTTTTAAAAAAGCCATTTTCCATTTATTAACTCCCAACAATCGCCGTAAATGGAGGAATAATTTATTTTTATTGTCTTTAAATTTTTTATCAATATATTGATTAAAATGATCAATTTCTGCTTTATGCTTAAAAGTAATTAAGTCAATGCTCTGGCCGGCTTGGAAGGATTTTCCTTTCCAGAGGTCTGTGTATAAACCCATTGTTAATCAAGTTTTTCTCAAATAAATCCGAAAAGTCAAAAATGGTATCCTTTACAAAAATAAATTTTGAATCATTAATAATAGCTGGTCCCACACTTGATTGACTAAAATCATGGAGTAAGAGTTAGAATCTGGGTGGGTATTATAGGTTTCCAGGTGGGCCACATGGAAGATTTTGCTGTTCTCTTGCAATTTTGGTTTGTTGGATGGAAACGATAACAGCCAGTAAGGACATAAATACTGCAGAAACACTAATTATTAGTTCGTAATTTATTTTTCTAGATTGCTTGTTTACAGACATATTATTTTAGTGGTTTTTAATTTTTTTTAAAAAAAGAAATGAAGATATAAATAAAGTTGAAAATTATGATTTTGAAAAGTTGTGAAAATGCAAAAGTAATTGTAAAAAAAAAACAATTTAATCCCGGTAAGTTACCAATATTTGTTAACTTACCTGTAAGTATAAAAATACTTCAGTATCATTAGGAGATTATTTTGAACAATTTTTTTGATAATCAGCAGGGTGGTATAAAAATGCAAGTATTCGAGCTGGTTTGTTGCGGACAGAGAAGATACAAATTAATGTTGAAAAATATCAGGGTGATGGAGGATTGATAGTGGGATTTTTGAGATTCAATCAAGAACAGCAGCTTTTTATCCATAAAAGCAAAGCAGAAAAATGGCTAAATATTAATATGTAATTTTTAAAAAAAGCCCCACCTAATCCAGATGGAGCTTTAACATATATTGTCAAATCGCATTTTCAAAAACTATTCTGGTTTTGCCCAAAAGACAGCAGGGTTATTTGTAATATAATTGATGAAAGTTACATTATTCGTTTTGTTAGTCACTTCCTTTTTTATGGGTGTTTGATTCAAACCATCTAAAGGAAGTAGCTCAACATAAACTGCTTTTTTACCGGATAATCTTGTTTCGACATCATATTCACTATTCAATGGGCATTCAATTCTGTACAAATTTTTCGCCATATAATTGTATAAATATTCCTTTTTGGTAGTAGTTGATTTTTTATTCCAATTAGCTGTAGGATTCAGGATTAAAGGTTTTCCATTGATAAGCCTAGCTCTCACTTCTTCCACACTCAATAAATCGCCATTTTCATCCATCACATATGCATCGTGGGTAGGATCCACCCAAATCCATTTTTCTAAATCATTAGAATAAACCATATTTATCACATGACAATCCTCGAAAACAGAGTCTTTGGGCATACAAGTTATAAATCTGGATTTGAAACCCATAGCCAAATAACATTCATTCAGAACTGTTCCTAATCCTCTGCAATTCAGTCCTCTATGTTCATTTTTGCAGACTGCAATCATATTCATCGCATTCTTTACTTCTGGATTTCCATGATTTCCATCATGGGGAATTAACTCATGAATCCAATGTAAAAGATGGAGTATTTTGGAAATTTCATTTCCTTCCCCAGCAATTGAATCCAAGTTAAATCCTTTCCTCAATGCCACTAAACTAGGATGATCAGCTGACTGATAGGTGAATTTTGGAATCTCTCTTTTTTCTTCTGTATTATATTTATCTGCTTTTTTTAGTATTGATAAATAATTTTTGGGGAATTTGCTTTCATCACAAATTATTTGTGTCCAAGCAGTATCCTTATTGTTCAAAAGGATTATAAAATCATACTTTTTCCCCGATTTTACCTTCACGGAATATTGCCCTTTATCTGTGAAAAAGGTCACTTTCACATTCTTGTTTTTGGTATAATAAATATCAGGTTTTAAGTCGGGAGTGATGGTCCACGAATTTTTTGAAAAGTTATCACCTTCTTGTATCGAAACTAGTTTTGAAGTAGCAGGAATAATAGTCATTTTCGATTGAGCAAATGTTGTAGCACAAAAGAAACAGCAGATAAAAAATGGAATAATTCTCATTGGTCAGTTATTTATTAAATTGATAATTTTAAAGACATGTAGTATATTTAAATGGTTGCATTAGTAGTGTTTTTTAATTTAAAAATAGATTGTAAGTATATTGTAAATGTAAAATAAAATTTTAAAATAGTTTTAAATATTTGTTTTCAACTAATTGTTTTAAAATAATTGATTTATTGTAAAATCATATATACCTGCATATCAGTATTATATAGATATTAAAAATAAATATTAAAAAAAATGTTTTAAATAATTTGCAAATAAAAAACAAATTGTTTTAAATTTGTCCTATCAAAATTATACATCATTTAATTGTAAATAACTTAAACCGATTCTATCATGAGAAAGCATTATCAAACTTATCCGCTTCATGCTGAGAAATTTAAAAGAAAATCTATTAGAATAATGGATACTAATGATGAGGGAACCATTACATTCAAAGATTTTTTAACCGTATTACACCGTTTAATAGTTCAATCTTTACAATACCTGAATGAATTTTACTTACTTCGAATTAAAACCATACAAGTTACTAACCCTTTGGTTTTGATGCTCATTTTGTTGTTTTTTGTTTTATACCGCAACCACAATTTGTTGGGCGAATCCAATGCTAGAAAAACTGAAATTTGGAAAGAGGATGAAAAAGCAACAAAAACCAATAATGGTAAATTTGGCTTCGAAGCAACCACCAAATCAGTAGATAAAAAGGCAATTAATCCATATGCTCCAGTTTCTGCAAAAGAACTAGCTGAAGCTGATGTGAAAAACTATATCAGAAGGTTTTCGAAAGTCGCAGTGGATGAAATGTATCGTTTCGGTGTTCCAGCTAGCATCAGTTTGGCTCAAGCTATCATTGAGAGCAGATGTGGCAATAGCACTTTGGCAAGAAATAACAACAATCATTTTGGTGTAAAATGCTTCTCTAAAAAATGTACTGAAGGACATTGCACCAACCATAATGATGACAATCATAAAGACTTTTTCCGCAATTTCGATTCAGCATGGGAAAGTTGGAGAGTACATAGTGAAATGCTGACGAATGGGAAATACAAGAAATTGACAGACTATGGTACGAATTATAAAAAATGGGCAAATGGCTTGGAAAACTGTGGCTATGCAAGTGATAAAGATTATTCTGAAAAACTAATCGGAATCATCGAAAGATATAATTTGAACCAATATGATTTATAATCGAAACCATATTTAACCAATTTTAAAAATTAGCAAAATCATGAATGCAATAAAATATATTTTCATAATTATCATAACCCTGATTCTTGCACTAAAATACAGCGATGAGATAAAATACTTCGCTTTTCATGAGCCAGTGAACAACCAAATTCCAAGTCTAGGCGAACAGATCCAAAAAGGTCGTAAGTCTAAAAATATGACCCCAGAAACACTGGCTTCCACCATCGGATTGAGTATCGATCAACTGAAAAGTATTGAAAACAATAAAGCGACACCTACCAGAGATTTGTTGGCAGAAATGGAGGCGAAGCTAGATACTGAATTTGTTATATATTAGGCTATTATTTAATCTAATAAATATTTGTCCAAATCAATTATTATTTTGACAATACCAAATTGGCAAATTGATTTAAAGTGAGTTAATAAGCTAGTTGTTACAATTACAGAAAGCCAAGTAAGCTGGATGTATGAAGCTGCCATAGAAGTATGGCGGCTTTTTTTGTAAACAAAAAATTTTCATTTTCGTACTATTTTGAATGGATCGGAATTATTACAAACTGTATTACAAAATTGAGCGGGAACATTGGTGGTTCGTTGCAAGAGGCAAAATGTTGATGAACCATATAAATGGTGTTTTTGAAGGAAAAAAAGATTTGAAAATATTGAATGTCGGCGTAGCAACTGGACGTACTTCTGAATTGTTACAACAGTTTGGGACCGTGGATTCCATTGAATTTGATGAAGAATGTTACGAATTTACGAAGGAAACAGTGAAAATTCCAATCCAACAAGGCTCCATTTTAGAACTTCCATTCGAGGATAATCAATATGATTTGGTGTGTGCATTCGATGTCATAGAGCATGTGGCAGAAGATTATGTAGCAGCATCAGAATTGGAAAGAGTGTGCAGAAAGGGTGGGGTGGTTTGTGTTACGGTGCCAGCATTTCAATTTCTTTGGAGCCAACATGATGTGGTGAACCATCATTTTAAAAGATATACAAAATCAGATTTTTTGAAATTATTTAGAACGAAATTGATTTATAGTACTTATTTCAATTTTTTGTTATTTTTTCCAATAGCTTTATTTAGAATTATCAGCACATTATTCAAAAAGAACCAAAATACGACCAACAAAACGGATAGTGAATTAGAAACGAATCCAATTATCAATAAATTATTACATTTTATCTTCTTTTTGGAAAATCCTTTTCTAAAAAATCGAATTAAACTACCAGTTGGTGTATCTATTTTAGCATCATTTAGAAAATAATTGTAAAAGTCATCTCACAAAATTTCCTTATATTGATGTCAATAGAAATAGTAATTTATTGAATATTAGCAACTTATAAAGTTGTGATGAAATATTTTAGAATTTTTTATAAAGATAATTTTATAATTTTCGTAATTGTCTAGTCCTATTTTTAGCCCCATCTTTGTACTATCAATAGCAAATAAAAGAATTGCAATTGAAAATAAATATACAATAGTGTTTGTTAAATAGTGTTTGTTTTTTGTATTAATCCTGTCTGATCAAGTTCTGACAGGTTTTTTTTATTTTAATGAAGTACCTTATACTTTGCTAGTTGGATTTTTCATTTTGCTTTGCAACTTTTCAAGCATACTTTTCAGTCTATTTTCTCTAGTCGCAGTTTGCTTCGCAGTAATTATCCATTCAATATATTCTTTTTTGTGAGTAAAAGCCAATTGGTTAAAATAGGCGAATTCATTTGGGTTTTGATGTAATATTTCAGCTAAATCATCAGGTAATTTAACCGTTTTTGCTACAGGATCTACATAATCGAAAATGGCTCTTTCTTTTGGTTGACTTGCTTTTTTAAGGTCTTTCTCTGAAGGTAGCCTACATCCGAAAGTGGACCAAATATCATTAAAAGAAATCAATGAAATAAAAGCTAAAGACGTTGGATGATTCAATAGCAAATCCCATCCTTTGTCTCTTGTCAAATCAGTTTGCATTTTAGAACTACCTTTTGGGTAATAAATCCAAAGTATTTTTTCAGGTTTTAAATAGGTTAACACCTGATTTAAATTCGTTTCAAATTCAGTTTTATTAACTACAAACCAATGAATTTGATCAAAATCTCTAAGTCCATCACCTATTTCCAAATTTAGATTAAATTCTGAAAAATAGGAGCTAAAATCACTAGGAGCATTGATTGTCAATAATTTATAATCATTTTTGATGTATAATTTTTGAACTAAGGATTTTGCCATAAAAATAAATTTAATTATAAATAACTTAATTTTAAATGAAAATAAGACTTTATAAAAGAAAGATATTAGTTTTGTATAAATTTTTCAATTTAAAAAAAATCAATTTAGTAAATTGAATAAAATTCTGACCATATTATTTATAATTGCAATTGCAGTACAACAATTTAAAGTGCTCAACAACTTTTTGAATTTTGCTATTGACAATACAGAATTATCTGTTAATTCTGAAAATAATACAGATTCGAATGATGACGATTTTGGAGGAAATCAAAATGATTTTGATACAATTGCATTTGATTTTAATGCTCCAAATGGTTTTATAAATTACGAAATATTGGTATTTAGATTTCCATCAATCATTAATTTTACACCTAAAAGCATACTCATGACACCTTTTCTAAAAATTAAAGGTGTGCCTCCTAGACTAGTATAATTACTAGATTCTTTAAGACAATTCAATTTTTTTCTTTTATTTTCTGAGTATTAAATGACTTTTTCACAAATTGAATGTCTATACAATACAAACTTTTCTATTGAGCACTAATCGAAATGATTCAATCGTTTAAATGATTTCGATTTCATTATTAAGTGGAGCTGTATTACAAATTTTTTTAAAATGAGTAGTACGCTCCATTTTTGTTTAATAACCTTCTGATTTAAATTTTTTGTCCAATTCTTGAACTTCGTTTATCATCACAACAGTTGGTTTCATATCGCTATTTTGCAAAGTTGATAGTAAAGATTTAAACTTATCAAGGTAATTTTTTACTAAAATTTCTTTTGGATTTTTCCTCACTATTTCATTACATTTTATTAGGTTTTGATAACAAATCATACTTAAATCATGTTGCAATTTCAAATCAGCAAGTGATGTTTTCACTCTTGGATCCATCTTTATCTCAATACTTTTTTGAAATACTTTGTTATCAGTGGTTAACCTTATCTTATAGTTTCCAGGCATCACCCAAGGAGCCGTAAACTCAGGAGCCGTATTGTTGTAAATTGCAGCAATAGGGTAGGATGGTGGAAGACTAACTGGTTGATAATGAATATCCCAAAGGAATCTATGACAACCTTTTTGTGCTGATAAAATCGTTTGTGGACGAATCCAATAATTGGGAATATTTATCTTTGGAATTGTGTATAAAGTATCGTTACTACTATAAGTTCTAATAACTTTTGATGAAGCATCCAATATTTCTATCTGAACAAACTTTGCATCTTGCTCTAAATAATAGTCAATCATTGCACCATCTGGAGGATTTTCTCCTGCTGGCTCTTCTTGTGGCAAAGGAGTATCCGTGTACATATCCCACCTTACTCGATAAGCCATTGCAGGGTCAAATAAGAAATTTTTAGCAAAATCTTGTTTGTCTTTCATTTGTCTTAGTGGTGAAATATTATCTAAAATCCAAAAACTTCTACCATGAGTACCTACTACCAAATCATTATCTTTTATCACCAAATCACGGATAGAAGTTGCTGGCATATTGCTTCTTAATGATTGCCAATTTTCGCCATCATCCAAAGAAAAACTAACATTTGTTTCACTTCCTGCAAATAATAACCCTTTTCTATACGGATCTTCTTTCACAACATTAATCGGTTGATTGGGAAGTCCATTTACGATTTCCTTCCATGTTTTTCCCCGATCGGTTGTCTTATATATATGTGGTTTCATATCATCCAAACGAATACAATTTATTGCAGCATAAGCTGTATTGACATCTGTATGGCTCGCATCCATTAATGAGACTTTTTGCCAGCTAGAAAGTTGTGGAGGTGTTACATTTTGCCAAGTTTTTCCACCATCATTTGTTTTTTGTATGAATCCATCATCTGTCCCTACCCAAATCGTATTTTTATCAATATAAGAAGGGGCAATTGTGTAAATTACGCCTTGATCCTTACGTTTTTTGAATGCTCTTCCTCTAAATATATCCCAATAGAGGCAGGTAAATCGTCGTGCATATTGGTCAAGTCAGGACTGATTTTTTCCCAACTATTGCCACCATCTATGGTTTTGTAAAGCACATTTCCAGCAAAATATAAAGTTGTACTATCTATTGGGCTAAAAGCAATAGGAGCAGTTCTTAAAAAACGAATGTTTTCAGAACGATTGATAGCTGGAGAGATATTTTGTGTTTGACCAGTTAATTTGTCGTGTTTAGATATTTTTCCCCATAAACAATATTTGGGTTTTTAGGGCCAGCCAAAACATAACCATATTCTTCTGCACCCACTGGTCGCCAATTTCTAAAATTGATATGTCCTTCATTCCCTCTCGAAGAGATACAAACTGACCCACTTTCTTGCTGCCCGCTATATACATTGTATGGGAAGTCATTATCTGCACTTACATGATAAAATTGAGCAGTAGGTTGATTGTACCAGCTAGAAAATGTTTCGCCACCATTTACAGTGATTATAGCACCTTGGTCACTGGCTAAAATCATAATCTTAGGATCTATTGGATTTATCCAGATTCGATGATAATCATCACCACCTGGAGCACCTCTAAATCCGCTCCATGTTTTTCCGCCATCCACACTTTTCCAAACAACTACATTTGCACAATAAACGATATTTTCATTTTTCGGATCAACTTTTATTTCTGTTAAATCTTTGCCTCGACTCCAAAGTCTAGAGTCGCTATCCATCAAAACCCAGCTTTCTCCGCTATCATCACTTCTATAAATACCAGCTTTATTTCTGGATTCTACAGTTGCAAATAACCTATTTGAATTACTTGGGGCAACACAAAAACCAATTCTTTGCAACCCTTCACTTGTGGTTGGTAATCCTTTAGTCAATTGTTTCCAAGTTTTTCCACCATCAATTGATTTGAAAAGCCCACTTTTGGAGCCATTCCAAGCTGAGTTTTCCCAAGGACCTAATCTGCCTGCCCACATATCAGCATAAACAATATTTGAATTGTTTGGGTCAATAGTAACCTGAATTGCACCAGTATTTTCATCAAAATACAATACTTTTTCCCAAGTATTTCCACCATCCAAAGTTCTGAAAACGCCTCTTTCTTTATTTGCACCATAAGGATGACCCAAAACTGCAACAAAAAGTCGATTCGGATCTTTTTGGTCGATTGCCATTCCACCTATTTGAAAGCCATCTTTTAATCCAATATTTTTCCAAGTTTTTCCTGCATCCGTAGATTTGTAAACGCCATCACCAACTGACAAATCAGGTCTGAGTAATCCTTCACCACTGCCTACATATAAAATATTTGGATCAGATGGAGACACAACAACATCCCCAATGGAGCCAGTGGGTTGATCATCAAAAATTGGTGTCCAAGTTCTACCATAATCTGTTGTTTTCCAGACGCCACCATTATTTACACCCATATAAAAAACATTCGGTTGAGTTGGAATTCCAACTGCACCCACCGTTCTTCCACCTCTATGTGGTCCAATCATTCTCCATTTCAAACAATCGTAATATTTTGAAGGAATAGTTTGAGCCTGAATATCTGATTGAAAAAATATCAGTGAAAAAAGTAAAAACAGCGAAATTTTTAAAATGGATTTTGCTGAAAATATATAAGATTTCATAATGAGCCGTTAAAATTTTCATAAATATAAGTCAACTGAATAATTTTTTAAATAATTATTGGATATTGTAGGAATTTAATTGATCAATTTTAAGTATCATGAAATTAAACTATTTTTTCGTTGCAATCGCTGTTTTACTATTAGTCAGCTGTCAATCAATGTACAAACAACCTTATATTAAAATTGAGCCTAATTATGTAGAAGTACATTTTGAAAAATTGATGTCAAAGGAAGTATTGGATAAATTAAAAACGGATTTAGCGGCAAACAAAATTGTAATTGATTATAATGATGTAAAATATGATGGAGAAAAACTCAATTTCCTTTCTTTTTCAGTAACTTATAATGGAAAAATTGGAGTTGGGACTACTTTTTTTGTACAAAACCAGCCTTATGGGTTTATCATAGATAATCGACCTGGAAAAGCATCCAGATTTGTGGTAGGAGAGCTAAAAGATTAAATTTATTTGGTGCAGAATAAAATGGTTTCATTTGTATTGAAACCATTTTTATTGTTTTCAGAAGCTACGTAAGTTTTTATTTCTACTGTAAACCCAACTGCTTCAAGCCTTTGTTTTAGCCCTTCAACCGAGTAAATCCTAACATGATCTGCTTGTCCAAAATGCTCAAGCCGACCTTCAGGAGTTGTGATATTTGAGTTTTCATAGATTGCTCCAGTTTTAAAAGGCGTTTGAATTAAGCAAGTCCCTTTCTGTTTTAATATTCGAAATAATTCTTGAATAGCTAAAGTATCCTTTTCGATATGTTCTAAAATGTGGTAGCAAAATATTAAATCGAAAGTATCATTAGCTTGATCAATTTTTGTTATATCATATTGATAATCTGCAATAAAATCACCTGATAAGTCGGAGCTAAAATATTGAGAATTAGAATTATGTAATTTTCTGTAAAAGCATCTTGATGGTGAAAAGTCGAGAATTTTCAGTTGATTATAATTAGAAAACTCATCTTGAACCACTTCCCAAAGTCTGCGAACTCTACCGATACTCCCACAACTGGCACAAATCTGATGATCTCCATCCTCAATAAAACGACTCATTTCAAAATTGCAAATATTGCATTCGTATTTAAAACCCATATAGAGATAAGAGTGAAAATAGCGAACAATGGGTTCTATTTTGAATAAAAACTTAGAGGGAAGGAATGACTTTATGATGCTTTTCAATGCAGAATACATAATCGGACTTTTGAGTTACATTTTGGTTTTTTGTAAGGTTTCATGATGTTGCAGATACAAAGGTAATGCAGCTGAGCCATACCATTTATAAATATCGGCTGCTAACAAATTTTCCTTTATGGCTGGATCTGTTTGCAATATTTCTTCAGCCTCTTCTTTCGTTTTTACATTGAAAATAAATATGCCTCGATACTGGTTTATATTTTTTTCTATCGGACCAGCCACTACCAATTTTCCTTCTTTTGCTAATTTTCCAATATTTTCCAAATGTCCTTTAAATAATTGATTTACAATTGTTTTATCCTCTATTTTTGCAGTTCCTGTTTTTAAAATAATCAAAAAATAATGTTTCATACCATACTCATCTGCTCCGAGACTATCTGCAAGTGCAGCATTATAATTTGGCTTCTCATTTTGAGCATTCAGAGTAGTAAATAGGGAAATATTAAGTATTAAAAACAAGATTATTCTCATCATAATTTATTTTAAAATTTAATTAATGTTTTTTGATTTTAAAGCTTTAAGTTTTTCTTCTAAAATTAGAATTTCTTTATTAATTGTATCTTGTTCTTCAATGATATTTCCTTTTGCACCATTAATCATTAATTCTAATGATTTTACTAGATTTTCTGCTATATATTCTATGAAAATTTCAATTTTAGAGGTATCGGAATCTACTTGCTGTAAAGCAGAAAAATAGTTTATTTTATATTCTGTTCTGATAATAACAGGAGGAAATCCATATTTCATCAAAATAAAATTCATTAAAATTCTTGCAATTCTTCCATTACCATCATCAAATGGATGTATTCGTATAAAACTATAATGAAATTCTGCTGCTAAAAATATTGGATTCAAATCTGGTGTGATTAGTTTTTTGCTATACCAATCTAGCAAATCATGCATTTTGGCTGGTGTTTCTTCAGGTGAAGCAAATCTGAAAATCTCACCAGTTTTTGTAATTACATGATTTGGTGTTGTTTTATAACGACCTATTTCAATTTTTTTCTTTGATGGTTGTCCATCTGGAGTTATTGCATCCACCTCATAGGAGGATTTTAAAAGAATAGTATGTAGTTCTCTTATGAAATTTTCAGTTAAAGGATAATCAGTTTTAACTAAATCTTCTATTGTTTTTAATACTTGATTATGCCCAGTTATTTCTAAGTGATCTTTGAGTGGTTTCCCTTGAGCAGTAATATTAAATAATATCAATGCCTTGGTTTCCCCAAATGTTAAAGTATTTCCTTCAATATGATTGGAATGGAAATTCCAGTCTAATCTGAACTGTTGCATTATTTTCAACTCCAATTCACTTGAAATTGGTCTTAATTCATCTAATTCAGATTTTAGTTGTAATGCTAAGTTGGTAAACTTCATCTCATTAAATTACAATACTTTAAGTACCCACATAAGTTTGAAATCAAAACCTATGTGGGTACCGAAAATTACAATTTTTCAATTATCATTGCGGATGCTCCACCGCCACCATTACAAATAGCAGCTAAGCCATATTTTCCATTTTCTGTATGTAATACATTATTCAATGTAGTCAAAATTCTTGCTCCTGAGCAACCCAATGGATGACCTAATGAAACTGCTCCTCCAAATCTGTTCATCAAATTAGGGTCAATATCCAATACTTGGGCAAATGCCATTGGCACTACTGAAAATGCTTCATTTATTTCAAAAAATGAAATATCTTTCATTTCAATACCTGCTCTTTTTAGAGCAACTGGAGCTGCAATAGTTGGCGCAGTTGTAAACCAGGCTGGAGCTTGCTCACCATCTCCAAATGAAACGATTCTAGCTATAGGCTTCAGATTCAATCTTTTAACAGCTTCTGCACTAGCTAAAACTAAAGCAGCAGCACCATCATTAATGGTAGATGCATTTGCAGCTGTTACTGTACCATCTTTTGAAAATGCTGGACGTAAAGTTGGGATTTTGTCGAAACTTACATTTTTGTATTCTTCATCTTCTGTAATTAATACATTTCCTTTTCTAGTTGCAACTTCCACAGCAATTATTTCATTGCCAAACAAACCTTTTTCTGTACTAGCAGCTGATTTTTGGTAGGAATTAATCGCAAATGCATCTTGTGCTTCTCTAGTAATTCCATATTTTTCAGCAGTTTTATCTGCATAGATTCCCATAGCTTGCTGGTCATAAACATCCATTAACCCATCTCTCGATAGTCCATCCACCAATGCTCCGTCACCAAATTTGTAACCAAATCTAGCTTTTGGAACATAAAACGGAATTTGAGACATATTTTCCATTCCTCCCGTTACAACCACATCTGCATATCCCAACATGATACTTTGAGCACCATAAGCTGTTGCTTTCATTCCAGATGCACAAACTTTATTTACAGTTGTACAATTTACTGAATCGGGTAAACCAGCATATCTAGCTGCTTGTCTAGCAGGAGCTTGACCGAGGTTGGCAGAAACCACATTCCCCATAATCACTTCTTCCACTTCATTAGGGTCAATTCCAGCTTTTTCAATTGCTCCTTTAATAGCTGCTGCTCCCAATTTAGTTGCAGACAAATCAGCAAATACGCCTCCAAAACTTCCAATTGGTGTTCTAACTGCGGATACTATATAAACTTCTTTACTCATTCAAATTTATTTTAACTTAAATAATGAACAAAAATAACAAAATTTGTTGTGTTCTTGTTTACTTAACCTGTTGTTTCTTCTTAGATTTCATAATTTTAATAGAATAGAAATTGTAGTATTATTTAAAATCTTGATTTAATAAAATTAATTATTTTTAAAATAAATTTGTAAATATTAGAAAATTCCTTCATCTTTGTTACCAGAATATTAGCAACCGATTACCCAAAACAAGTTCCTCTAGTTTTTTTTATTTTAGTTCCTTTCGTAAGCTTGCTTACCTGATATTTTATTGTTTATTAATCAATTATAACCATGAAGCAGTTATTTACATTGTTTTTTATATTATTTTTTGGTGGCTATTTTGTTGCTCAAACCGACTCCATTCCATTAATTTCGGATAAAACTTGTGAGGCAGAAATATTTTGCACAGATAGTGTGAATTGTGGTGTTTTGCCCATCAAATTAACCTGTGACGCAAAGAGCAGATCGAAGAATCTGCCACTTTTGATTTATACCTTTAAAATTGATTGGGATAGTGATGGGGTAATTGATTTGACTGGCTCAAAACAAAGCATCACACTAGATTCCAGCAATGGACTAAAACCTGGAAAACACAAAATTATTTGGGTAGTGAAAGACTTCAATAATCTTCAAAATAGTTGTGAAAAAACTTTTGAGGTGAAAGATTGTACAAAACCGAAAATATTTGCAAAAGATGAAGTAATAATAAATAATCTATATCCAAATTTATGTGAAAAAATTGTAACATATGAAGATTTAATTGACTCATCATTTGATAATTCTACAGAGAAATCTAAATTAAGAATTAAGATTTTAAAAGGAAGTTGTTTCAATTTAATTAGATAGTATATTAAATCTTGATGATTAATGTTCAATAAATTATTGAAATCAAATTTTTATGTTACAATTTTTGTTTTAGATAAAGAAAATAATTGGAGTTAAAAGTAATATATGTTAAATTAAATATTAATTTTCATTTTGATTGTTGTTGTTTAAAATTACACAAATTGTTAAAGTCAGCAATGATGAAAATATTAGTATAAAAAATGTAAATATAATTTTTAATGGAGTATTAAAACAAATAACAGATGATTCAGGTTTATTCGATATTTTATTAATAGCCTATAGATATTATACAATTAATTGTAAAAAAGTACTTGATTCGAGAAACGGCGTTACAACTGCAGACTTGGTAGCAATCAATAAATACATTTTAAAAATCGATACTTTCACTACTAAATATAGAAATATTGCGGCAGATATCAACAGTGACAAAAAGGTTTCTATTAGCGATATGATTGAATTAAGAAAGTTAATTTTATTTATTAATGACACTTTTACAAATTCTGATTCATGGAAATTCATACCAAAAGATTATAAATTATCAAAAATTCCAGAAGCTGATGATTATCCAACTTCCATTTCCTTTTATTTGGATAGTCCAAAAACATTTGACTTTATTGGTATAAAAGTAGGAGATGTTAATGGCTCTGTTAAAGCAAATGGTCTTTTGGAGGCTGAAGAAAGAAGCATAGTTGCGAAAAAAATAAATATACAAAATTTTGACTTACATAGCAATACACCTATAGAATTAAAATTGCCAATTGCTGAATTATTTGATCATGATGGATTTCAGTTGTCTTTAAGATTGGATCCTGATTTGGTTGAGCTGGTTTCATTGAGTGGAATTGATGCAGACAGCTATCATTTTGATGAGCAAACAGGAGTATTATTGATTGCATTTGTTAAGGGTTTTTCTAAAGGCAATGAACTAGTTTTGAATTTGTTGCCAAAAACAAACTGTTCTTTATTGCAAGCTTTGAGCTTCCCAGAATCCAAAATGAAACAAGAATATTACAACCAAAATCAATCATTTTCATATAGTTTTGAATGGGTTAATCCTCAGTTTGAGCTTTTTCCTTCTCAACCAAATCCATTTTCTACCTCCACTGTTTTGAGATATTTTTCGCCTAAAGTAACTAGTATAGATTTTGACATCTACAATTCCAATGGACAATTGGTGAAGCATCAAATAATGATTTGCAAAGATGGAATAAATGAATTGGAAGTTGCTGGAAATGAATTGATTGGAACTGGAGTTTATCATTGCCAATTCAAAACTGACTTGGGAATATTCTTTATACAATAAAATTAACCTTACATGAAACAACTAATAATATTTTTAATAACCATTTGGTCATTGAGTATCAATGCTCAAACAGACTCCATTCCGTTAATTTCGGATAAAACCTGTGAGGCAGAAATTTTTTGCACAGATAGTGTAAATTGTGGTGTTTTGCCCATCAAATTAACCTGTGACGCAAAGAGCAGATCTAAGAATCTGCCACTTTTGGTTTATACCTATAAAATTGATTGGGATAGTGATGGGGTAATTGATTTGACTGGCTCAAAACAAAGCATTACTCTTGATTCCAGCAATGGACTAAAATTAGGAAAACATAAAATAATTTGGGAGGTGAAAGACTTCCAATAATCTTCAAAATAGTTGTGAAAAAACTTTTGAGGTAAAGGACTGTACAAAGCCGAAAATAATTGCAAAAAAAAAATATATTACAATAATTTAATAAATGGAGAATGTTTTAAGTCTTTTAAAGTCAAAGATTTAGTTGATTCTACTTATGATAATTGTACAAATAAAGATAATTTAAAGTTTAAAATTATTCGTGGATTTTTCCACGATTTTGAATTAGATGAAATCCTAATGTTGGAAGATTCTGTATATTTATATGTAAATGATAGTGGTTCAAATTATACAATTTTTGTTATTGACGAATCTAATAATTGGTCATACTCATATATAATTACCTATTTAACAAATACACCTAATTATTTTTGCTTGGTTGAAAAGTCAACATCTAATATTTTGGCAAATGTTTAACTATTCTAGATGAGCCAATTTTAAATACAGAAATGTTTGTTAATCAAAAATTTAGAGGTCTAAATGGAGATTTAGGTAATTTCAGATTTATTTTTGAATTGGGAGCTTATTCTTTGAAACCTCAAAAAAATAATGATATCCGAAATGGGGTTACTACCGCTGATTTAGTTGCTATCAATAAGCATATTTTAAATATTGATACTTTTACTACTCCTCATTTACATTTAGCAGCAGATATCAATAGAGATTTTAAAATTTCAACTGCTGATTTAATCGCTTTAAGGAAAGTAATTTTATTTATCAATGACACATTTCCTAATAATAATTCATGGAGGTTTTATCCTAAAACTTTTAATATTAACCAAAAGGAACCTGAAAAATTAGTTATAAAAGATTCAATTAAAATTATATTAAATAAAATTATCAATGTAGATTTCATTGGCTTGAAAGTTGGAGATTTGAATGGCTCAGCCAAACCAAATTCTTTAATTACTGCTGAAGAAAGAAGCATAATTACGAAGAAATAAATATACAAAATGTTGATTTACATAGCAATACACCTATAGAATTAAAATTGCCAATTGCTGAATTATTTGAAATGGATGGATTTCAGTTGTCTTTAAGATTGGATCCTGCTTTGGTTGAGTTGGTTTCGTTGAGCGGAATTGATGTCGACAGCTATCATTTTGATGAGCAAACAGGAGCATTATTGATTGCATTTGTAAAGGGTTTTTCTAAAGGAAATGAACTTGTATTAAATTTATTGCCAAAAACAAACTGTACTTTATTGCAAGCTTTGAGCTTCCCAGAATCCAAAATGAAACTAGAATATTACGCCCAAAATCAATCATTTTCATATTGTTTTGAATGGGTTAATCCTCAGTTTGAGCTTTATTCGGCTCAGCCAAATCCATTTTCAACCTCCACAGTTTTGAGATATTTTTCGCCAATAAGAACTATAATTGATTTCGATATCTATAACTCCAATGGACAATTGGTGAAGCATCAAAAAATGACTTGCAAAGATGGTATAAATGAAGTGGAAGTTGCTGGAAATGAATTGATTGGAACTGGAGTTTATCATTGCCAATTCAAATCTGACTTGGGAATATTTAATCAAAAAATTGTTTTTATACAATAAAATTTTAATAACATGAAAACTAGATTTTTACAAATCATTTTTATTTTAATATCATTAAACTCAATTGGACAAAATCCAATATTTACTCCATCGACTAAGAAAAATGACACAATCTCACAATACCCAACTGATTGTGGACCAGACCCTTTATATATGCAAGCAAAAGCATATAGTTTTTGCACGAAATCTCCTAAATTGAGATATAGCTATCAAGTAGATTTTGGGAATGATGGAAAATTTGATTTAAGAGGAACTGGAAGTAAACTGATTTTGACAAAAGCAAATGGTTTGAAATATGGCAGACATTTTATAAAATGGAAAGTAACTGATGAATGCGGTAAATCAACAGAAATTAATAAAATATTTTTAGTAAAAGATGCCAAAAAGCCAACTCCAGTTGCTAAATTATTATCCATTGAAATTTTGGATCCTCAAATCCAAGGAAAATTAGAAGCAATTAAAGTGAATAATTTTAGCTGGGATAACTGTACTCCAATGGCAAATTTGAGGTTTAGACTTGCTAAGGCAGGGGAATACACACATAATATGACCTTAAGTGATGTTTTGGCATTAAATGATTATGTTGAATTTAATCCTTGTGAAGATAAAGGAACCCAAACAATAGCTCTATTTGCCATTGATGCAGATAATAACTGGGATTATGTTGAAACATTTGTTGTTGTACAAAGCAATATAAATTGTGATTCTTTGTTGGGTTTAAAAATGACTACTGGAAAAATTACCTATACCAATGATGTTGCAATAAGTAGTGTCAATATAATCGTTGATAATAAACCACAAACATCTACAAATAATTCTGGAATATATAAAGTTAAATTTAATAAAAGATTAACTGAAATTAGTCCATTTTATTTTATAGCAGGATATATTAATTCTGCTGATTTAGTTGCTTTAGATAAACATTTAAAGCAAATAGATACAATAAAATCTCCCTATAAAAAAATAGCAGCGGATGCAAATAATGACCACAAAATAGATTTAATTGATTATGAAATAATTAGAAATATCATCTTATTTACAAATGATACATCAAACATAAGGAACAAATACACTTTTGTTCCAAAGGGTTATATTTTTACTACTGATACTTTTAATTATCCAACCACCATTGTTTATGATTCAATATTAAAAAACAATATAGATTTTTATGGAATTAAAATTGGTGCAGTCAGTAGTACTAATTTTTCAGAATCCTATGATAGAGCGGCCATTCCAAAATTGCCATTAGTACTTAAAAATCAGCATTTTACAAAAGATGAAGAGGTGAGGGTGAGCTTGCAAATGCCTGAATGCGAAGCTTATAGCTATACTTTTCAGTTCGATCCTTCTCAACTTTCTCTTTTGAGAATAGAAGGATTGGATGAGAAAAGCTATAATTTACAAAGGGCATCAGATGGAATAATTACAGTTCTTTTTGTAAATGGATATTCCATTGGGGACAAACCTAATTTTATTTTTAGAGCTAATTGTTGATGGAAATTTAAAAGAGAGCATCACTATCAATTCCAGTTTAACACCTGCTGAGATTTTGAAAAATAGCGATGAAAAGAGTTCAATTTATTTAGAATTTATTGACGAAATAGCCCAGTTTCAGTTATTACAAAATGTACCTAATCCATTTACATATAATACTTTAATAAAATATTTTTCACCAAAAAAAGAAATAATTAAGTGGAATGTGTTAAATTTGAGTGGACAAAAAATTATTCAAGGAAATTTGGAAAGCCAAATTGGCATGAATGATTTTGAAATCAAAAGTGAAGATTTAACCACCAGTGGAGCCTATATTCTGCAATTAATTACTGCTTCTGGTATTTTTTCACAAAAAATTATTTTCATTAAACAATAAACATAAGATTACATGAAACCTATTTTTATTACAGCATTTTTTCTACTTATTTCCTATTTTTCTATTGGTCAAAAATCCTATTTTTTCTGCAGATGCATATCGGAATGATACAATTCAACAATTTCCTTCGGATTGTAATGTTTTAACATTAAAATTATCAACTCAGGCTTTTAGCTTTTGTTTGAAATCAAAAACATTAAGATATTCATATGAAGTTGATTTGAATAACAATGGAACTATAGATTTAAAAGGATCATTACCTTATGTTTTTATTAAAAAATCAGATGGTTTGAAGTTTGGTACACATAAAATATACTGGACTGTAAAAGATGTTTGTGGCAATTCTTCCAAGCTTTCGAAATTATTTACAGTTGTTGATGCTAAGAAGCCTACAATTGTTACGAAAATTCTGGATTATCAGATACAAATTGCCATATAAAAATTTGCAACTGCTTTCAATAATTTCACTTGGGACAATTGTACACCAATGAATAAGTTGAAATTTAAAATTGCAAGAAAAGAAGAGCTTTACACAAAAATGACTTTAGATAAAGTATTAGCTTTGAAAGATACTTTAGAATATGATATTTCCTATACTAATCCAAATAATGTAGTCCTATTTGCCATAGATGAAGATGAATAATTGGGATTATGCTGAAACTTATATTTCAAATTCAAATTGTAAATTAAATTATGATACATTGAACAAATTTATTGTTGCAAAAAATGAATTTGGTCAAATTATCAAAAATTATAATTAAAAGTTAATGGGACGTTATTATTCCACTTCAAATGGGTTGTTCAATCTGCCAAAATTGAATGTAGAAACAAATGTATCACCTTTTAAAACTGATAATATTATAAATGGTTTAAATGCTTTAGATGTTTCAATTTTAAATGAACATATATCTGGGAATCAAGTTTTTGAAAATCAGAATAGAAAATTTGCTGCTGATGTATCAGTTGATTATAAAATTTCAACTGATTTATTGAACTTAGAAAAATAATTTTAAACCAATAAATTTATTTGATTCTTGGATATTTTTAATTGTATTTCAAAGGATCTTCAATTTAAAGAATCTTATTAATAGATCCATAAACCATTTTATTGATAAATTTGATTGTCTAAATAATTATTTAAAGTATTTACCCAATCAAACATTAAATGATTCCTGACCATCTTTTATTTGGTATTAAAATAGGTAGATTTAGACCTATCCTCAAATCCAGATAGCCTCTTAACGATTGAAGAACGTGCAACAGAAAAATCAGTTATAAAACTTGAAAATGCGGAGTTTCAAGCAAATGAACTTAAGACAATTTCTTTGCCTTTCAATTCTTTAGCATCTGCGAAAGCATATCAAGGAACGCTACATTTTGACACTCAAAAATTTGAATTTGTTGATGTAGTTGGAATGGATCAGGAGCAATATAGTTTAGGAGACATAGAAAATGGAAATATTACATTTTTGCATGCTGCAAATCTTTATAAACCATTGGATAATATTCAATTGATGCTAAAAGCCAAACAAAATTGTTATTTAGCAGAAGGCTTGAGTTTTTCATCCAATCCTCTCGTTTCTGAAGTGTATTGGACAGATAAACAATGGTCAAAACTAGAAATGCAATTTGAAAATAAAACTGCTTTGTTGTTGCAAAATACGCCAAATCCATTTTCTAACTCGACATCAATTCCATTTGTTTTACCAAGCCAACAAGAAGTTAGATTCGACTTTTATGATGTGAATGGAAGCCTTATTAAATCTATGACTCAGGATTATTCTGCTGGATATCATCAATTAACAATTGATGAAAATGAATTGAATGCTACTGGAATAATTTATTATCAAATGATAACAAAGGATAATATTCAAACCAAAAACATGCTTTTAATTAAAAAATAAATTTTATACCATGAGACATATTACATATCTGATTATTTTAAATTTGTTATTTTTAAATGTATATAATGCAGAAAGTCAAATAACTAAGAAGCCTGTTTTTACGAAAGCAACATATGAGCCTTTGAAAGTAACCCAAACTACAAAGGTTTGTGATCCAGAATCTATAACTTTATCAGCATCGGCAACTAACTATTGCAAGCTTTCAAAAATTTTGAATTTTGCCTATCAAATTGACTACAATAATGATGGCACATTTGAAGCTTCAGGTACTGGAAACCAAGCTGTTTTAGGTAATCATAAGGAGTATAGATTCGGAACACATAAAATAAAATGGTTGGTGACTGATGGTTGTGGTGGGTTATCGACTTGCAGTAAATTGGTAACTATTGAAAAAGCAATAAGCTCCAAAAAACCAACACCAATTGCTAAATTATTGTCAATAGAATTAATGCCAAATAACTGTACAGCTGTGTTGGAATCGACAAAAGTCAATAATTTCAGCTATGATGATTGCACAGCGGCAAAGGATTTGAGATTTAAGATTGCTAAAGCTGGTGATTACCATCCAAATATGACTTTAAATGAAGTTTTGGCGTTAAATGAATTTATAACTTTCACAAAGAAATTGGCACACAAACAATTGCTTTATTTGTAATCGATGAAGATAATAATTGGGATTATATAGAAACATTTGTTGTAGTTCAAAGCAATATGAATCCGGATTGTGTAATGCCTAACCCTATTGAAATTTCAGGTACAATTAAAACGAGTAAAAATGAAGTATTTTTTATGATTCGAATACAATAATTAAAGCAAGTTTTTTCGGGTTTAATGATACAATAATTTCTTTAAATATTGATGGTAGTTTTAATTTTAGCCATAATATAATATACCCAATTGCACCAATTTTAAAATCAAGTGTATCTATTACTTGTTCTACAAAAATTAAAAGTGAAATTCCCAAAATTAATAAGGATTTATTAAAAGATCTTTTTTGGATAACAATGTTCCGATTACAAATCCTTATGCAAGGATCGCTGCAGATGTAAATGGTGATGGGAAAATAAACAATGAAGATTTAGTTGAATTAGAATTAATACTTAGATGATTCAAAACCTGACTATTTTTCGAAGTATAGATTTTAATTGGAGATACCTATTTAAAACTCAATTTCCTGAGAGTGAAGCTTATCTTACAGAGACTTTTTTTCTTTTTATTTTTAAATAAAATCAATCCTACATTTATAGCCATCATTCCAGGTGATATTTATAGCAATCTATTTTATCAACCAATTGATAGAAGTGCTATTGATAATAATTCAATACAACTGTTTCAAAATCAACCCAATCCATTTTCTAACTCGACATCAATTCCATTTGTTTTACCAAGCCAGCAAGAAGTTAGATTCGACTTTTATGATGTGAATGGAAGCCTTATTAAATCTATGAATCAGGATTATTCTGCAGGATATCATCAATTAACGATTGATGCAAACGAATTGACGACTACAGGAATGATATATTATCAAATGATAACAAAGGATAATATTCAAACCAAAAGCATGCTTTTAATTAAAAAATAAATTTTATACCATGAGACATATTACATATCTGATTATTTTAAATTTGTTATTTTTAAATGTATATAATGCAGAAAGTCAAATAACTAAGAAGCCTGTTTTTACGAAAGCAACTTATGAGCCTTTGAAAGTAACCCAAACTACAAAGGTTTGCGATCCAGAATCTATAACTTTATCAGCAATTGCAACCAACTATTGCAAACTTTCAAAGATTTTGAATTTTGCCTATCAAATTGACTACAATAATGATGGTACATTTGAATCATCAGGCACAGGAAGCCAAGCTGTTTTAGGAAATCATACCGCATATAAATTTGGAACACACAAAATAAAATGGTTGGTGACAGATGGTTGTGGTGGTCTATCGACTTGCAGTAAATTGGTAACTATTGAAAAAGCAATAAGCTCCAAAAAACCAACACCAATTGCTAAGATATTGTCAATAGAGTTATTTCCAAATAATTGTAAGGCAACTTTAGAAGCTCAAAAAGTAAATAATAACAGTTATGATAATTGTACTGAGTTTAAGAAATTAAGATTTAGAATTGTAAGAACAGAAGATTTTAATAAAAATATGAGTTTATCTGAGATATTAAATTTAAAAGAAAATTTAACCTTTGAAGATGAGATAGGAACTTTTCTAATTTATTTTATTGTAATTGACGAAGATAATAATTGGGATTATGTTTCAACTTATATTGTTGTACAAAATAATATGAATCCTCAATGTGCTCAACAAGAAATTCCAATATATTTTGGTTATATAAAGTATCCAAATGGACAAGTATTTTCAGATACAAATACAAGGTTTACAACGTATAGAAATTCGCATTTAGTGAGAGAAAGTAAAGTTGATATAAATGGTGCATTTTTGATAGATTATATTTCATTTAGTGCTTATTCAATTTATACAGTAAAATATAGAAATAATAAAGAGTATAAGGATCTTTCTAATATTAATATTGTATTATTAGAAAATTATTTAAACAATAAAACAAGTTTTACAAATTCATATGCTAGATTAGCTGCTGATATTAATCAAGATCATCAAATTGATTATAAGGATTTAGAGTTATTGAAATTGATTGAAAATCAAGACAGTACAAATTATTTTACAAAATATATTTTTATACCTAAAGATTATATTTTTAAAAATATTGAAGTTGAAAAAGATACAATTCCAGATTATGTTTCATTTTCAAATATAAATGCTCAAAATTTATATTATTATTCTATTAAACTTGGTGATATTTATAGCAATCTTTTTAATCAACCAATCGATAGAAGTACTATTGAAAAGAATTCTATTCAACTGTTTCAGAATCAGCCAAATCCATTTTCAGATAGGACAAAAATAATTTTCGAATCAGCAAATTTAGAAAATGTGCAATTGGATATATTGGACATTAATGGTAAAAATATCTATTCAAAAATGTTAAATGCCCAAATCGGGTACAATGAATTGGAAATAAATTCTAGCGAATTGAATGGAGCAGGAGTTTATATTTATCAATTAAAAACAAGTAATTCCTTACTATCGAAAAAGATGATTTTAACAAATTAGTTTAAAAGGCTGTCTTGTTTTTTTTAAATCAAGACAGCCTTTTATATTATTTAATGGGATTCCCATTTTGAAATTTACAACTCTCGAATTTGGATACATAGGGCTGACAACCAATCTGTTGAAATTTTCTGCATTCTCTTTTTTCTTGAAATTTCCAATATAATAATGATATTTTTTGTCCACTCTTTTCGATACAACAACATTATCAAAACGAGAAAATATGTTATTTCCGCTGTTGATTTTGTCATTCGTTATGAAGCATTCTATCAAAAAACCTGTGAAATTGGAAGGTAATTCATAAATGGTAACCGAAGATAGGGTAGAAGTGCCGTCTAATTTTGTATTAGTAAATTCAAAAACATCAGTTTTAGCAAAATGGCTATAATCCCAACTTGTGTAGAATTCATTATCGTTATGAAATTCAGTTGACAACTGCTCTTTAGCCAATTTTTTTGTTTTGCAATCGTTTCTGCATTATTGATTGCTTCTTTTATATCTTGACCTTCCACTACTTCAATTGTCTTTTGATTTTCAATTTCCGCTAGTTTTTTATCTATATTTTCATAACGAATAATTTCCTCTAACGTTTTTTCGTCATTTGGATCTTTTTTAATGCCCAAAATTTTCAATTCCGTTCTTCTGTTGTTTTGATGTTCCGCTTCACTGCAAACCACACCATCTTTGCATCTGTTTGTCAGTTTTGTTTCCCCATATCCTTTTGATAAAATCCTATTTTTATCTATCCCATTTTTGATGATATACTCAACAGCTGCTTTAGCTCTATTATCAGACAATTCCAAGTTGTACTCATCATTACCTCTTGAGTCGGTATGTGAGCCTAATTCTACCTGAATTCCCGGATTGTTTTTTAGCAAAGTAACTATTTTGTCTAGTTCTTTTCCAGCTTCTTTTCTGATAAAAAATTGATTATAATCATAATAAATATTTTCAATTTTCATCGTTTCGTTCAGTCTTAACGGCGCCAATTCAATACTAGCTTGTATGACCCCTTTTTTGTGTCCTTGTGTTAAATTATCTGATAATCCATTATTTATGGTATTCATTTCTTCCATACACAAAATACAGCCCTTTACATTCACAAAAGCTTCAATTCGTTTCACAAAATAACCTTCTTTTCTGATCATAATCGTATAATGATTACCTTCTTCCAAGAAATAATTGAAATGGGGAGAGTCTGATTTATCTATCGTAAGTACTTGTTTTTCAGTAGTATTGTTGTAGATTTCTATTTTTGCATCCATGATAGAAACTCCCGGAATATCCAAACTTGTTTTTTTCTCAATCACATTTGCTTCAAAACTATAGCCTGGTTTTCTATCTAAATCAATTTTTAAAAACAGCTTACCATTTTCGCTTTTTTCAGTATTTACTTCAATTTTTTTAGTAACAAAAAATCTTTATTGACTTCTAAATTAAAAACAGTTGGGTTTGAAATATTTATAAATTTGAAATATCCATCATTATTGGTGAATTCGGTTGCAATTTGTTTACCGTCCTTGTCTGTTAGCTGCAATTTTACATTGTATAAATATCCTCTATTGTTTGTTTCAAAAACATAACCTTCTACAGTTGTTTGAGCACTTATAATTGCACTATAAAATAAAATAACTACGAATATAAAAAACTTATTCATGATTGATATTTAATGAAATACAAATATATGTAAAATTTACATTATGAAGTAATTAGTTGAATCTATTACAATTTACTTCTTGCATTAAAGACGTGTTTTTTGTTAAAAAGTCAACAAAATGATTGGATAAATAAGGTGTTAATAGTGTCGCTTTTGTACCAAATCCATTGAAAATGAATAGATTTGGATGTTCAGGATGTTTGCCTAAAAATGGAAATCGATCTTTAGTTGCTGGTCTAATTGCTGCACGATGGTTTTGAATAGAAAATAAATTTGGATATAATAATTCATGCCATTCTTGTTGCATTAGAGTTTGTTTTTCCAAAGTTGGTTCATTATTTTGATCATTCCAATCGTTTGTTCCACCAATCCAATATTCATTTTTTCCTAATGGAACAAAAGCGGTTTTGTTTTTAATAATCTTTGGAAACTCAAATGGGTAATTTACAAAAAGGGCTTCTCCTTTTGTTGGTTTCAGCGGTAAATAATTGAAAAAGGGATTGGCTGACATTTGTGCTCCCTCACAAAATATAATGCCATCATATTCTTTTTTTTGGTAAGCAACCGAATTGTTATTGAAAATAATTGATTGAAAATCAAATGGATGAAATTGGATTTGATTATTATGAATCAGTTTGTTTTTATAATTTTTGATTAATAAACCAATATCAATTCGGTAAGATTGGGTTATTTCTCCATAGCTAAATGGAATTTTGATATTTTTTAACCAATTATTTTCTTCATTTTCAACTACATATGCTTTTAAGTCATCAATCGATGTTCTGCTTTCCCAATCGTTTTCTTCCATCTGATTGTGAAGCAATCGAATAATATTTAATGGGTAAACAAGGTTTACCTGAAAATCTTGAGCAATTTTATGGTAGAAATTAATGGCATAGGGTAATAAGATATCGACATTCCAGCTTTTAACAATACGTTTTCCTGTGATTGGGTTGATTAATCCTGCTGCAACTAAACTAGCAGCATTTTGATGGTGATTATCAATGAAATTTACATTATGGCCTTGATTTTCAAGTTGAAGTCCCAAACAGCTTCCTGCAATTCCTTGACCTACAATCAGATAGCTCTTTTTCATAAGGTTTCTAAAATTGCTTTATCTTTTTTGGGAAGGCTTTTTACAACCAAATCATAAGAATGGTCGATAAGTTCTTGGAGGATTTGATTGGATAATGAGCCACTAAAAACTACAGTATTCCAATGTGTTTTATTCATATGCCAACCTGGAGTAATATCTTCATAACGTTCTCTCAAATCTAAACTTTTTTCTGGATCACATTTCAAATTTACTTTAAATACTTCAACTTCATCAAGCCCAGTCAAAGCAAACATTTTACCCATTACTTTATAGACTAATGTATCTGGTCCAAAAGGCAAAGTAGCTTCAACGCCCTTTTTTGCTTCGCAATAGGTTTGAAATTCATCAATATTCATGGTTAGATTTTTATACCTAAATAAGTATGAGGACTTAATTGTAAAAGCTCAGATTTTATAGCTGCATCAACATTTAAGTTTTCCACAAAGTGTTTTAAATCAGCTTCATTGATACCAGTTTTACCTCTTGTCAAGTCTTTTAAAGCTTCATATGGTTTGGGATAACCTTCTCTTCTTAGAATATTTTGAATCCCCTCAGCAATTACTGCCCAATTGTTATCCAAATCATGCTCAATGGCTATTTTGTTTAGAACCAGCTTATTAAGCCCTTTTTGGATACTTTTTAAAGCAATTAAAGAATGTGCAAATGGAACCCCTACATTTCTAAGGACTGTACTATCTGTCAAATCTCTTTGCAATCTTGAAATGGGTAATTTTTCAGCTAAATGATGAAAAATTGCATTGGCAATTCCTAAATTTCCTTCAGCATTTTCAAAATCTATTGGGTTGACTTTGTGTGGCATTGCAGAAGAACCAACTTCACCAGCTATCGTTTTTTGTTTAAAATATTCCATTGAAATATAAGTCCATATATCTCTACAAAAATCAATTAAAATGGTATTTATCCTACCTAAATTTTGGAATAAAGCTGCCAATTGGTCGTAGTGTTCTATTTGAGTTGTGGTCTGTTGCCTATAAATTTTTAAGTCGTTTTCTAAAAACTGATTTGCAAATTTCACCCAATCAATTTCAGGATAAGCAGAAAAATGTGCATTGAAATTACCAGTAGCACCACCAAATTTACCAGAAATTGGCAATTTTGTTAATTGATTTATTTGAATATTTATCCTTTCTAAAAATACTTTAATTTCTTTTCCTAATCTTGTAGGAGAGGCAGGCTGACCATGAGTATGAGCCAATAAAGGTTGATCCTCCCACTCATTAACCAATTCTTGCAATTTATTCGTTAATTGAAAAAACTCAGGATACATAACATTTTTTAAAGCATCCTGTACCATCATTGGGAAAGCTGTATTATTGATATCTTGAGAGGTCAATCCAAAATGAATAAATTCTTCATATTTTTCTAATCCTAATGATTTCATTTTAGCTTTCACAATGTATTCCACAGCTTTTACATCGTGATTTGTAGTTTTTTCAATATCCTTAACTGATTGTATTTCAGTGTCTTCTATATTTTGAATCCACTCAGTCAATTCATTCAATGAATCTAAGGAAATTGCAGAAAATTGAGGAAGATTTAATCTACAAAGTGCATCAAAATAAAGTACTTCGACCTTTATTCTATATTTAATAAGTGCTTTTTCAGAAAAATAATTTTGTAATGATTCAGTTTGTTTTGAATATCTGCCATCAATAGGTGAGATTGCCTCCAACATGGTATGAAATATTTAAGGCAAAAGTACTAAAAGGAAGTAAATTTTTTATGAATGATTTAACTTAATTAAATTAAAAATCTAAATCAATTGATGTTCTTTAAGAATTTCAATTACACTTTTTTCATCCATATTGGTAATATTAGCAATTAATTCAATCGAAATGCCATTCTTAAAGGAAGCTTTAATAACATCAATAGTATTTTGCTTTATTCCTTTCTTCAATTCCTTTCTTCATCCCTATTTCCATCCCTTCTTTTTTCCAAGATTCTATAGCATTCATAATTTCTTTTTTTTGGTTAGATGAAACTTTTTCAATAACTTTTATTTGTTCTTCGTTGGTGAGCTGAACAAAGTTAAGAACATAAACGATAAATTGTGTTTTCAAGTTCTTGTTTTCAGTCAATAATTTTGAAAACAACTCTACTATATTTTCCTTTAACCAAAATCGATCGAAATAATGCTTTAAAGCAAGAAAATTTGCAGATAGAAATTGGTTTTGCAATGCTCTAATATCTTGATCACTCAATGATTGTAGGTTGTTGAATATATATTCAAAATTTGGGATATATTGTTTTAATTCATTTGGTAAATTAGAAAATAGGGTGGTTATGGTTTGATATTCCCATTTTTCTTTTCCATGATAAAATAGAACTGGTACAATCAGAATTGGTTTTTCATTATTAGCAATTTTCTTCATCCAAGTAGATGAAATATAATACAATATTTGAAACGTAACTTGAATGTCGATATAACTTTTATGCTCTAGAAGTATAGCAATTTCAAAATTTTCATCCACATTTTTCACCTTACAGGAATAAACAATATCTGAAAAAGTAGATTTTAATAATTCATCAATATAGCTTTTATCTTCTAAAACAAGGCTAGAAAAATCTATGTTTTGAGTGATAGATAATGGCAAAAATGATTTTATATAATCAGTTGCCATTGCTTTATCTTGCATTATTGCTTTGAAAAACTGATCATGGGGTTGATGTAAATCCATTTTTTGCTATTTTACTAATTGAATATAACCTTTTAAAATAGCAGCTTTCTCGACTTCTCCTTCAACCCTTTGTTCAAATACTCTACAAGTATAATAGTAAACACCAGCTGCTAATTCATTCCCATTTGAATCTGTTCCATTCCAATTGATAGCAGGGTCATTTGTTTGATATACCAATCCGCCCCATCTATTGAAAATATTCATTTCTATCCTTGAAATAAATCTATAGGGGTAGGGTTTGAATAAATCATTTTGAGTATCTCCATTTGGGGTAAATGCATTCGGTAGGTTATAATCTGGACAGTTATCAACGCAAATTTCTACACTTTTTTTACTTTCATTTCCTAAAGTATCGACTGCAGTAATTGCATAACATCCAGAAATTGAATTGTTTTGTATATGTCTAAAAGTAGTATCACTAATATCTTTTTGTTCAACTAATAGCTCAAATTTATCTTCAATTAATTTTTTTATAATAAATTCGGTAGCTATATAAATCTTTTTTTCCATTACAAGTTAAATTTGGATTGTTCCAACTTAAATAATTGCTAAAATCATCGCTTTTGAGGGAGTGGTCTAAGCATAAATTATTGATATTCAACAATGGAGTACAAGGTGGAAGAGTGTCTAATGGAATCCCACATTGCTCTTCAGAATAGTTGATTAATGGTTTTGGCGTATTTTCGATACTATATGCACCAATAGTTTTTATCTTGTAACAATATGAAATTCCGTTTGTCAATCCAGTATCTGAATAAGTTCGTAGCTTTGTTTGTCCAATAGAATCAAATTGGTTGGTAATTGTATTTTTTCTATAAATAACATAATCTGTATTATTCCAAGGAACTTTATATTGCCAATTGAGTATGTTTTTTTCATCAGTTGATTGAATTCTCAAATAAACCGAGGAAGCAGATTCACTGTTGCCAAGCGGCTTGGTTTCATTGTTAACATAAAATGCAAGACTGTAAGTGTAAGCATTGTCCAATGTATTCAAACCTGTGTCATTAAAAATAGAATCTATTGGTTCATTAAAGAAATTTGAAATAAATTTGGCAGATGTAATGTCTGACCAATTCGTTGTATTTATACCCTCAGATCTTCTCAATTGATATAAATAAGGACCTTTGTTTTTTATAGTATCTAAATCCTGAATGGAAGGTCGAATCCATTTCACCTGAATTTTACCATTTGATTTTGATGTTTCCTCAACACTAACATTAGTAATAAGCGGTACGTCCCTCGAAAGTTGAATGCAGACCTCGTCTGATGGCATACTTTCCACAAAATTATATGGCTGATTGGATTGTGTTCTTTTTGCAAACTGTGCGATAATTCTATAGCAATACGTCTTTCCCCTTTCTACATTGGTATCTTTGAAATAATATCTCCCATTTTGCTCCTCTAAAACTTTAAAGGCAATTTCAGTATAACCTTTTCCAGCAAGACCCGGATTACAAGTGTCTTTTGCAAATTGGTTTGAAGCCTCTTTTCTCCAAACTGAAAATGCCCAAAAATAATTTCCTGCTGCATTTTCGCAAAAATAAGGCTTTTCCCATGATAGCTCAATCTGGTTTGCTATGGATTTAGCTTTCAAATCTAAAGGTGGCGGTCCCACTACTTTTATCCTTACAGTTTTCAGTGTTGCCAATCCCTGAGTGGTATCTTTATAATTATCTAAAGCTCTAAAAATAACAGAATAGGGCTCTTTACTAATGTGTTCACATGCTGTCTGCCATGTGAAATTTCCAACGGCAGTTTGAGTTTGAAAAGTAGGGGATACTGTAAATGTAGCTTTATTGGTCGCAACATCAAAAGCTCCACCAACTGCTGTTAGTTTTACTTTTTGCAATGGAATATCTGGATCCGTTCCAAAAACATTAAATTGTACCGTTTTTCCAGCAACTACACATAATTCGTCTTTTGTATTGATTACAGGTGGTTTGTTTTCACAATTTCTGATCAATATTTGCATATCACGAATTAAAGTGTCGATGGGTTTCCCATTTCTATATTCAATGATAGCCATTGCAATATTGTATTCACCAGCTTTTTGTGGTGTCATCCAAATAAAATCACCAGTTCGTTCATTGATTGAAATAGAATTATTTTGTCCAGCTTCTATTTTGTCAGGAAAAAGATAATTAGGAACTGGTTGGTTTAAGGCTTGTAAAGGAACAATGAGTTTGTATGCTAAGCTATCTCCATCAATATCATATGCTCCTGGGTTATGAATAAACTTTTGACCCACACAACCCTCATCAATTGGTGGATATAGTAAAACTGGAGTATTATTGGAACCAACTATATTTTGATTAAATAAAGTGTAAATTGTCTCAATATGAAAAGGGATGGCATCTGAATTTGGAAAATTTACATTTAAAACACCACCATTTCTATTGGGGTCCGTCATTGAAATTCTGTAGGTTCCGATACCAGAATAAACGTGATTGGAAATATAGATATTTTTCTTTGTATCAGAATCAATAATTACCCCATTTCCGCTACCATTACTTCTGTTTACTTTTTCGCAAAATCCATCCCCCCAACAAATTTCTAAGGTGTCTCTATCAGCTTGAACACTACTGGCTTTGGTATAGGTTACAATAGTTGCCCTGACAGTTAATGGACCCGTTTGTTGGATAGATATTTCACCTGCTCTATTATGAGTAGCATATAAATTTTGAAAAGATATAATTAGAAAAAATATTGATATGTAAAATATTCGCATAATCTTAATTTGGACAATAAAGTAGGTAACGAAATTACATCGAAAATAGTTTTTAAAGGTAAAATTTTAAGAAAAATAGTGAAAATTTAATCAGATTAATAATGCTATATTTTATTTCTGGTATTTGTCGATTATTTTTTGTAATAATTTATCAACTGCTAGAAATGGCGTTACTGTATCTGCTAATATTTTCATTTCCAGTTCTTCCTTATAATCAGCGATTTCTTTATTTTCTAAGTAAAAATTTAATAATTTGTTTTGGAAGGTTTCTTCAAACCAGTACAATTTTTGATGGTTTCTTTTGTTGATTTTGTAATTATTTGCAATTGTTAGATTTTGAAATGATTGAATGGTATTCCATATATCTAAAATCCCATTTTCTTCTGTGGATGAGCAAGTTAATACTTTTGGTATCCAATTTGAAGTTTTTGGTTGAAACAAATGCAATGCAGAAGTGTATGCAGCTTTTGCAAACTTAGCCATTGAAAGTCTTTCCCCATCTGCTTTATTGATAGCTAATATATCAGCCATTTCCATGATGCCTCTTTTTATCCCTTGTAGTTCGTCTCCAGCTCCAGGCTGCAAAATCAATAAAAATACATCAGTAAGTTGATAAACAGCAGTTTCAGATTGTCCTACTCCAACAGTCTCAATTATTATTGTATCAAAACCAGCAGCTTCGCATAAAATCATGGTTTCCCTAGTCTTTCTAGCCACACCGCCTAAATTATCTGCCGATGGGGTAGGTCTAATATAGGCATTCAAATTCATTGATAATCGTTCCATTCTCGTTTTGTCACCCAAAATACTGCCCCTTGAAATATTGCTACTTGGGTCGATTGCTAGAACTGCTAATTTGTGATTTTCATTTATTATTTGAGTTCCTAAAGTATCAATAAATGTGCTTTTACCCACTCCGGGTGTCCCTGTTATACCTATTCGAAGCGATTCTGGTTTCTTATTGATACAAAAATCAATTAGTTGATTTGCAATGGATTGGTCTTCAATTTGGTTGCTTTCTACTAAAGTAATGGCTTTACTTAAAATATATCTGTCTCCTTTCTCAATGCCAATCATTAGATCACCAACAGAGATTGGTGCACTTTTTTTTCTATTGAAAATTACTTGAGCATTCGGATTGATTGAAATATTATTTTCTTTATTTGCCATTAATTTCTTTTTCTTTTACGAAAATACAAAAAAAAAATGACGCCCGGTGAGACGTCATTCCAAAAAAATAAATTTCTATTAAAATAAGGCTTAATTCTTAATTACTATATTGGGCATTTCAGCTGTAGTTGAATTGTCAATAAGTAGGTCTGGAGCTGTGTTAACTTTTATTTTTGAAGGCACATATACTAAAAATGAAATTTTTTCTTTCAACTCTTTGCCAGATAAAACAACTTGTCTTTTCAAGGCAGGCATAGTTAATGTAATTAAATTTGAATTTTTAGTATTCACAATATTATATCTTCCTGCCATTACAATTGATTTAAAAGTTGTTTCAGGCATGTTGGCACTTACTTCCATATGAATTCTCATCTCAGAGAGGTTGTTCCACTCCTTTACTTCCACAGTAACATTGGGTATATCTATCGTCACTTCACTAATGTCTTTTATTTCAAAAGACTGTACTAGGGTCTTGGTAGATTGCTGAGCAAAAATATTTTGATTAGCAAAAACCAAAATGGTTAAAATTTGAAAAAATACTGAGGTTTTCATAGCTGACCTCCTTTTGTTTAATTGATGAAATAATTTGTGTGATATTATCTTAAATAATAACGTAAAGCTAAGCTAAAAATTCCAATTTGTCAAGTTTTTTTAAATAAATATTAAATAAATTTTAAGAAAACTTTAACATTATTAATTTTGAATTTTAATATCAACATTTATTAGATACTTTAAAAATTGATAATGTTGTATCTTTTAATAAAATAATCTTTAATTAATAACAATATTTTTATTGGTTATAGTATCTGTTAACAAATTTAATTTATAATTAAATTTCGATTTTAATAAATTATATTTGCTAAAAATAAAATAATATGAAATATTATGTCTCTGTAATAATAATTCTACATTCATTGAGTTTGTTTGGACAACCCAAATCTTTCCAATCTTATGGAATTGGTGGTGGTGGAGCCATGTTTTTCCCAAAAATAAACCCTACAAATGACAATGAATTTTACATAAGTTGTGATATGAGTGAGTTATTTCATTCTACTGATTTCGGTAATAGCTATTCTCAAATTCCTTTTACTCAATTTCAAGCAACGAATGTTTCAACCTATGAATTTACCAACAATCCAAATATTGCTTATTCAAATTTTAATGATGGCAACGAAGGATTTCCAGTAAAAACATTGAATGGTGGGCAAAGTTGGATTCAATTAGCTGGATTCGATTCCAATTTGGGTGGGATTTATAGAATGTTCGCTAATTTCAACAATCCTAATCAATTGATTATGAACTACTATGGGGATATTGTCATCTCAAATGATGGGGGAGCTACTTTTTCATTAGTAAAACATTGTGCAAATAATGGAGCAGGAATCATTGCCAGTGGTGTATTTTATGATGGTAACAATATTACTATCGCTACAAATGAAGGCTTGTTTAAGTCTATCGATAGTGGTATAACATTTACAGCTTTTACTACAACTGGCATTCCTACTGGCGAAGTAATTTGGCATTTTTCTGCTGCAAAATCTGGAAATACGACCCGATTTATTTGTATTACTGCTTCTATTGCAGATGTTTATAATGGATTAATGCCATATGATTATTATGGATTAGCAAAGGGTGTATATGTAATGGATAATTTAAATGGAAATTGGGTCGCAAAATCGGCTGGTATAAATTTCAATTCAGATTATATAATGTACTCAGGTATGGCTCAAAATGATGTCAACACCATTTACTTAGCTGGTAGCGATGAAGCTTTGAATGCACCCCTGATTTTCAAGAGTATTGATGGAGGGAATAGTTGGAATAAGGTGTTTAAGAGCACTAATAATCAGAATGTTATCACTGGCTGGAGTGGATATCAAGGTGACAAAAATTGGAGTTGGGGAGAGACTGCATTTGGGATTGCAGTTGCTCCAAATAATTCAAATAAGCTGATATTTGGAGATTTTGGATTTGTACATGTCAGTAGCGATGGAGGAAATTCATGGAAACAAGCCTATGTGGATGTTAAAGATCAACATCCTGCAAATATTGTAACACCTACTAAGAAAACTTATCATTCTATCGGTTTAGAAAATACTTCTAGTTGGCAAATTCACTGGATAGATGCTCAAAATCTTTTTGCTTGTTACAGCGATATCGGTGCAATCAGGAGTCGTGATGGAGGAAAATCATGGGGTTTTGATTATAATGGGTTTTCCGTCAATTCATTGTATCGCATTGTTCAATTGAATAATGGAAATATTTATGGTGCCTGTTCGAATATCCATGATATGTACCAAAGTACCCGATTAGCGGATGCAAAATTGGATGCCAACGATGCAAATGGAAAAATAGTTTTTTCTATAGACAAAGGGGAGAACTGGACTACATTACATACTTTTAATCATCCCGTTTTTTGGTTGGCAAGTGACCCAAAAGACAACAATATACTCTATGCATCTGTAATTCATTATAGTGGCGGCACTGGTCAAGGTGGAATTTGGGTGACGAAAGACTTGAACAAAGGAGCCAGTAGTACCTGGACAAAACTTCCTAATCCACCAAGGACAGAAGGTCATCCGGCTACAATAGAAATTTTAAAAAATGGAAAAGTCCTTTGCACTTTTTCTGGAAGGAGAAATTCAAATGGGACTTTCACCAAAAGTAGTGGCGTATTTGTCTATGACCCATCTTCTGGAAATTGGTCGGATGTCAGTCATTCTGGAATGTATTATTGGACAAAAGATATTGTAATAGACCCATCGGACACCACTCAAAACACATGGTATGTCGGCGTTTTTAGTGGATGGGGCGGTGCTCCAAATGGTCTTGGAGGATTGTACAGAACGAAAGATAGTGGATTGAGCTGGACAAAACTAACTGGTTCTCAATTTGATAGAGTAACTTCACTGACTTTCAATCCCCAAAATAATAATCAAGCATATATGACAACAGAAACCAATGGATTGTGGGTTTCTAATGATATTCATTCGATCAACCCGACTTTTTCACTTGTTGATTCCTATATTTTCAGACAACCAGAAAGAGTTTATTTCAATCCATTTAATAAAGATGAAATGTGGGTTTCGAGTTTTGGGAATGGCATGAAAATGGGTAAAATGAATAGTTCCGATTTGCCGGAAATCATCGAAATTTCAACTTTTGACATATTACCAAATCCATTTGATTCCAAACTATCTTTAAGATTTAACAATATTTTCTTAGATGATTATTTAGAGATATACAATATAAAAGGCGAGCAAGTTTTTAAATCTAAGATAACAAATAATTATTATGAAATTAATACAATAAATTGGGCAACTGGTGTATATTTCGTGAAATATCAGCAACAAACTATTAAAATTGTTAAACAATCTCAACCTTAATCGAATGAAAATAATACCGATTTTTTATTTTCAATGATAACTACCGTTTTATTGGGCCAAAAATGGGTAGATACCTTATATAATATTCAACAGATCAATAATATAAGTTATGGAAAAGCTGTAGATTTTGCAGGAAATAATCGAGATTTATTGCTGAATCTAGCTACTCCGATAAATGATTCCCCTCCCAAATGTGGCAGACCCTTGTTGGTTGCGATTCATGGCGGGGCTTTTTTGGCAGGCAATAAAGACATAGATGCCCCTCCTCGATGGATTGCAGATTTTGCAAAAAGAGGATATGTTGCAGCCTCATTAAACTATAGATTGGGAATGTTTCAAACAAATTCTCAAGTGAATTGCAATATTTCTGCTTTTGGGATACCTTGGAATTGCCTCAATATGCAAGATACTGCCGAATGGTTCAGAGGATATTATCGAGGGATGCAAGATGCAAAAGGGGCGATTCGATTTTTAGTAAATCATGCTGCTGAATATCAAATAGATCCGAGCAACGTATATTTAGTTGGGGAAAGTGCAGGTGGTTTTATTGCTTTAGCCGCTGCTTTTTTGGATGATCCTGCCGAAAAACCCGCCCAATGTGGTAAATTGACAAATGTGTTACCACCCAATAAAATATACGAAAACCAATGTATCCAATCCACTGGATTTGATACTTCAATTGCATCGATGAATCTAGAACGACCTGATTTGGGAGATGTGGAAGGAAATCTTAATCCAACTACAATCAAATACAAAATCAAAGGGGTTGGAAATTTTTTCGGTGGGGTTTTGAGCAACATTTTCGCCAAACATAGTTATGAAAAGGCACCGGTTTTGTACCTTTTCCATCAACCTAATGATTTGGTAGTGCCGATTGATAATGGTAATTTTTACCAAGGAGCAGGTATTTGTTATAGCAATTTTCCAAGCTATTGTCAATCTATCGTCAATCGACCTAGATTATTTGGCTCCTTTGGAATCAAAAAAATGATAGATAGTTTGAGTGGCAAAGTTGAAGTGCCAAAATATAGGTATGAAACAACGAATAACCTTACTGATTGTTTAGGGCAACTTTTAAATCCAAGTACTTCGGGACATGCAATAGATAATTATTGGACAAGATCCTTAAGTATGGCTAAATTTTTTGCACCTACTATTGATACGGTTTCAAATTGTATTACTTCTTTTAACCCATTGAGTACAAATGATGCAATTCTTTTATTTCCAAATCCACTACAAGATGACGAAGTAAATATAATAACAGATTTGGTGATTGAAAATGTAAAAATTTATGACATAAAAGGTGTTTTGGTCATGAATTATACTGAAATTCATGACCAAAAGTTGGTGTTGCCCCCAATTTCTAAAGGAATTTATTTAGTTAAAATAAAGACAAATAGGGGAGAAAAGGTATTGAAATTGGTGAAATAATTTTAGTCAATTTTAATAATTTTGAAAGCATTTAAATAATCTTCAATTTTCAAATAATAGGCACCTGAGTTAAAATCTGAGAGGTCGATTTTGTCATCAGGGTTATTGATTTTTCCTGATTTTACGGTTTTGCCCAAAATGTCGGTGATAGTAAAATTCTTATTATTAATGGATGGATTACCAGTGATTTGTATTGCATTATTCGTAGGATTTGGAAATATTTTCAAATCTTGATTATCAGCAATTTGATCTTCAATCGCTAAAGTGTTGGGCTTGAGCTTTAAGATGAAATCTGAAAGATTATAAAATTGAGTATTTTTATTATATATTGAAGTTAAATTATAAATACCAGAATTTATATCAAAATCTACAGTCTCTATAAATGTCCCACTAATTAATAGTTTATTTTCTATGTCACAATTTATATGTGTATAGCAACTGCCACTATATTTAATAGCTAAAGATTTTCCCCACTCAATGTCTAAATTTTTATTAAATTTTAAAATCAGATAGCTAGGAGAATATGTTTTGATAATACCAGATTTAGATTCTAAATTTATATTATAATCTTGAGTAGTTGAGCAAAATAAATTGTCATTATTGTCTAAACAAATATCTATATGTTCTATACCACTGAAAGTTGTAATCCATTTGTAAGTTCCATCAAATTTTTAAATATGTGATATATGTATTAAATTGATATTCGTTGATTTAAATGTATATCATTTATCTATATAAGCATTTTTCTATAAAAACCTGAGATGAAAATATTATTTGATTTGTCAATTTCTATTTTGAAATATTCGAATGACATCACTTCCAATTTTTTTAGCCCAAACAAAACTACCCAAAGGATCTAATTTTAAAACAAATCCATTCCTAACTAAGGAATCAGAAGTAAGCAAATATTTACCTGATTTTGGGTCAAAATCTACCTCCCCAATAAATGAACCTCCAACTAAAACATTTCCCTCATTATCTAATTTTATACTATTTCCAATTACATCATTATTTCCACCAATTGAAGCACTCCATATTTGGTTGCCATTGCTATCTAATTTTTTGATAATTAGGTCTTTGTGATATGTTTTGCTGCCTACATAATTTTCATTTTCAAAATAACCAGTTAAAAATATAGATCCTTTATCATCAACTACTAAAGAATAGGCATCATTATTTCTAATGTTGCTAAAAGTTTTTTTCCAAATACTATTACCATTAGAATCATATTTATTTAAGAAAATATTCCAATTATTTTTATAGGTAATATAATTTCCACATACATATATATTGTTGTTTTTGTCAACAAATATTGATTTTACAATACTATGATTAAAATTTAAAGCGAAACCAAATTTGAAATTACCATCTTTATCTAACTTTACAAATAGCTATTAATTGTTTCAATATTTTTTGATATATAAAGATGATTGTCAGAAGGATCCAATATCTATTGAATCCAAAAGTTTGATAGATAATATACATTTGATTCATTATCAGTAATAAATGAAGTGTTTAAATAAAATATGAAGAAAAATTGGTATTAAAAGCCTTTACCCATTCAAAACTATAATTTTGTGAAAAAACAAGGAATGGGAAATAGAGAAAAGCGATGAGAAGTAGTATTTTTTTCATGATTTTTAGTTTATGATTCTCAAATTTATCAATAAGGGAAGAAACTTCAAATTTTTTAATGTAATAATCACTTAATTGTCGTCAATTTGTCATTTGGATTGTTATAATTCATATCACAATTATAAATTCTGAATTTTTATAATGTAAGAATTTTATCTGAATTGAAGTGCTTGAGATTGAAGTTTCAAAAAAAGCATTTCTAATTTTTTATTTATTTTGATTCCCAATGTTTTTTATAATAAGCAATGAATTCTGTTGCTTTATTTGTATCCATATTCATCATAGATTTAAATGACTGATTATCATTATTTTTTAAATTTGGATTGGCTCCATATTTCAAAAGTACATCCATAGTTTTTATCCGATTCTCTAATAGTATGCCTTCCCCAAAACCATCCCCATTCAAACCGTAACAATGAAATAATGGTGTATCGTTATTCCTTAATCGGAAATTTGGGTTGGCACCTTTTTTTAACAAAAATTCAACCATTATATAATTAGAATTAATGACAGCAGCAAACAAAGCCGTTCTTTTATTGGATTCGATTTTAGCACCATTTTGAATATACAAATTGGCTAAAACTGTATCATTTGACATACAAACATTATCGAGTGGCGTAAATCCATCCTCATTCATCATGTTTAAATCTGGTTTTAAACTTAATAAATAATTTACAATTTTTTTAGATATGGATGAATTGTATATTATGTTGTGCATTATTGTAATATTACTGGCACAACTAATACAATCCTCATCTGGTTCAGAAAAAATAGCATTGATATTTGCTCCTTTATGTATTAAATATTTGACCATTGTAAGATTTTCAGCTCTGATAGCAGCAGACAATGGCGAATCAAAATAATACGTATTTTCATTACTATTATTAGATTTCATTGAGTTTACCCTTACTCCTTTATCTATCAGAAGTTTAGCAAATTCATTATTTTTAATTCGTATTAATTCTGTTAAATAAGAATTTTCACTTTCAGAAACACCTTCATCAATTCCTTTTATTCCATAAATATCTAATATTATATCTACTACATTTTTATTTTTATGATTAATTGCTATTTCAAATGGGCTATAAAAATCTCTACTTTTTAAGTATGGGTTTGCTCCATTTTTTAATAATACTTTTATTGCAGAAATATTATTTGCTATAACTGCTTCCGATAATGGAAGTGTAAGCTTTTTATTTTGTAAAAAGCTGGGTTTGTTCGGATCTATTTTCTGATGATTTATTAAATATTGTATATAATTGGTGTCATTTTGAATGGATGCTTTGAGTAATTCATTAATATTGTTTACGTTTATTTTATATGTATTTAGATTGTTATAATTGATAACTTGACTAGAAATATTAGTAATATAAAAAAAACTGTAAAAAAGTAAATAATATTTGAAAGAATAGATGTTTGACAAACTATACATAATTGTTATTTTTGATGATTATTTTGATCCAAATTTAATGTAAATCTTTTAAAATAAAAAATAATTTTTTGAATATCCTCTTGCATTATATAGAACAAAAAAATTTATCTATTAAAAATGCTGAACTCATGATTCAGGCAGATATTTTGGTGCAAAGTCTTGTTCCTCAAGTGCTTTTGGTTCGGAAATTTAATATCCCTTTTTATGAATATTTGAAGTGGATGTGCTTTTTTCAAGTGAGAAAAAACATTCTAGAGTTGGGTTTTGTTTATGGCAATGAACTCAATCACGATCATGGATTGTTTACTAGTCTTGATCTGAAACAAGTGAGACATATTCGAATACTAGATTTTGATCAGCTCCAAGAGGAACGATTGGCAAATATTATCGTAGAAGCTAGTATGTTGAATGAATTTAAAGTGAAGCAATCGAAAGCTAGAAAATAATGGAAATTGCAGAAGATGAAGGGTTTGTGAATCCTATCGACAAGGATAAAGTAACGGACATTCCGTCGATATTGCCTTATGCACATACAGTAGGAGGAGCAGTAATAAAGCCTATTGACAAAGGAAGAGTCAAGGGTTTGGCAGTGTCAGCAATGTACGAACAAACCGAAATGCAGCTCGATCAAATTCGCCAACAAATCAACTTATTAGCGGAGCAAGCTAACCACATCAAAAATCGGGTGAAAATTTCGGAAGATATTTATAATGCAGATATGAACTTCAAACCTTTGATTGGTCATATTTATCACCTATATTTGAATAAAAATCAGCGAAATGTTTTATCCATGATTGGACCAAATGAGTGGGGAAAAAGCAAACCTTACGAATTTGTTGCAACCGTAAAATTGCTTGCAGATCATACTTGGGATATTTTAAATAAATAAAATGATAGCTTTCATTCTTAGTCTTTTCATCACTTTTCAGACGGAATCGCCGATTCAATGGGTGAGCCCACAACATTTTGAGTTAGGGGAAGTGCTGTATCGTCAACCCAAAACGATTTATTTCAAATTCAAAAATGTGTCGAAAGCTCCTTTGATAATAGATAATGTTCGTGCTGATTGTGGCTGTACTGCACCTAGTTGGGAGAAAACGCCAATAATGCCAGATTCAGTTGCGACCATCACGATTAAATATAATGCTTGGAATAAAGGATACTTTGATAAAAAAGTTAGAGTTTTTTTCAATAAATACAAAAAACCTGAAAATTTTAGCTTGAAAGGTAAAGTAGTAAAGTCATTTGATGAAGAAGAATAGTTACATACCAAGTTTGTTTACAACGAGTTATGATTTAGCTCAAATGGATGTGGTGGATATTTTAAAATATCAAAAATTGGCAAGAATGCATAAGTTCATTCTTACCTTTTTGGTTGTCCTTTTTATATTTTGTATTTTACTTTTAAAATTTAAAGGGCATCCAGATATTTATGTGGTTATTCCGATTTTGTTATTGTTTTCTACAAAGCTCATATTCTATACTCACAGAAATTGGTCCATTCCATTTGTTTTATATTTGATTACCAGTTTTTTATTGAAATTTATTTTAGATTATTTTGGTGAATTTTCAATAGGAACTTTAAAGTTTGTTGGTTCAATATATTTACAACCAATGAATTACAGTTTAATTGCTGCATTTTTGTGGGTGTTATTAAATTATGGAGTTGGTATCATTGTGAAAAACGCAATTGACAAACAAAATATTATTCTGAAATCATTTATTGGTGCTTTAGTTTTAATTAGCTTTTGTTTTTGGATAGATAATTTTGCTTTGCAACACCATTTTTTACTAACGAGTATCTATAAATTGCCGATTGAAAGATCCTATTCCTTATTTTTTATTGCTTTCATCACTCAATATCTTTTTCATAAAACGGAAAGTGGCGTTGAAAATAATGTGGCTGTCGCCTTTTTGATTTTAATTTTTTGTAGCTTGATGATTTTATAATTGCAGATATTATTCAATGGATTTAGTGAAACATAACCAATTGGTGGACAATAAGAAAAAAGAAAATCAAGCTTTTTTCAAAAAACTAAAAAATCAAAAATCGAAAAATCTTGACCAAGATTTTCATGAACTTCACGATGAAGCTTTTGAAAAAATTGATTGTTTAGCTTGTGCAAACTGTTGCAAAACAACGAGTCCCATGTTATTTCCAAAAGATATTGAGCGGCTGGCAAATGCCACAAAAATGAAGCCATCCGCTTTCACTGACAAGTATTTGAAAATTGATGAAGATGGCGATTTTGTTTTCCAATCAGCACCTTGTCCATTTTTGGGTGCTGACAACTACTGTTCGGTTTATGAAGACCGCCCCAAAGCTTGTCGAGAATATCCGCATACCAACAGAAAAAATATGTATCAAATTCTGGATTTGACTTATAAAAATATCAAAGTTTGCCCAGCAGTTTATTCGATTGTTGAAAATTTGAAGAAAATCAGTTGATTAATTTTCATCATTATTGAACATTCCTGGCTTTTCTTCTTTCCTTTTGATTCCAAAATTATATCTCACCGATAACCCAATTCTCTGATTATCAGAATATCGCTCCCCATTGCTCAAAATAGATCCTTGATTAAGACTGAATTGTACTTTCATCGTTCTCAATACGTCGTTCATATTCAAGTTGATATTCAATTTTCCTTTTAGCAATTCTTGATTCAAGCCAAAGCTTATTTGACCAAAATTTTGTAATTCATAAAAGTTTTGTTGACCATTCATCATGATAAATCCATGCATCGTCAATTTGGTATGAGGGAAAAGTTTTAATGAATGGAAGGTGAAAAAACGCCAACTTCCTCTATTGAAAGTCAATGGTTTACCTTCATATATTCCTGAATATTCATTCAAATTATATTGAGCACCAGCTACAAAGAAATATTTGCCTCCTGGAGGTAGGGCACCTGCAAAACGAAAATAAGTCTCTTTGTTTTTTCCCAGATTGTCATAAGTTTTTACGGCAACATTCGGTAAAGTCTTGTCTTGATATATGACATTTGAAAAAATGTCTGAAGTATAATTTTGTCCTATTGCAAAAATAGGGTAGTCCTGAAAGCTAATATTTGCCTCATAATTATCCGTAAATTGTGGTTTCAAGGATGGATTTCCTGTTTCATATAAGAATTGATCCACATATTTGATATAGGGATTCAAATTTTCGTAATTGGGTCTATTGATAGATCTTCTGTAAATCAAATACCCTCTCATATCATAAGTATTGATTTTAAATAAACTTCTACTTAAATATAAATAAGGAAATAAATCCACTCTACTCACCAAAAAACTTGTGTCAGATGGTATCGTTTGATTTCCATTCATATAAGTATGTTCCATTCTCATACCTACTTTCAGTATGAATTTTTCCCAAAAAGTCTTTGAGCCTTGCAAATAAACTGAGTTAATATTTTCTGTATAGTTAAAGGCATTTGTTCTGCTAGGGTCACTCACATTGTTGTTATTCAAAGAGATATAGTAGTTCGCATTACTATTGTATTTTTGGAATGTAGATTTCATACCAGTTTCTAATTTGATTTTGTGGGGGAAAAAATAAGTCAAATCAGATTGCAGCATAAAGAAATTTCTTTGCTGCAAATTATTCCCAAACCCATTTACAGATGAATTTGTTGGTAGTAATCTTGTTATTCCATAATTTTGATCAGCATCATTTCTATAGAAATTATAATTAAAATTTGTAACTAATTCCGAACCCAAGGAATCAAATTTATATTTTGTACCAAAATCATTTTGAAAACTGATGGATTTTGCATTGTTGTCAATCGAATTATAATATTGACTTTGAATGTTTTGACCAGAATGCAAAGTATTCCAATTCGTTGTAGTTGGGTTCGGCAAATTTGTATTCACCCTGCCATCATAGCTCAATTCAAACTTTTTTGTTAAATCATAGGTGCCACCAAAACCTAAATATATTTGTTTCGCTTTATTTCTGGTGCTTGCTGATTGATTTAGCAATGAATCAGAAGTGAAATATCGATTGGAATTCAAAGTTTCTAATGCATCTCTTTGGCTATAATTGGCACTAACATAATAAGTTGTTTTTTCGCCGCTATTATTAAAATTGCCACCAATAAATTGATATCCGTAATATCCTTGATTTCCACCAAAATTAATGGAGCCAGTTTGACCAATTTTTACTCCCTTTTTGAGTATAACATTGACGATTCCACCCGAACTTGCAGCATCGTATTTTGTTGAAGGTGTCCTCAATACTTCGATTTTTTGAATGCTACTTGGTGGCAAACTTTTTAGAATCGTTGCAATATCTTGTGTACTCATTTTTTGTTCTTTGCCATTGATATAGACAACAGCTGGAAGTGGTCTTTTGGCTTGAATAACTACTTCTCCAAGAGATTGATTATCTTCTTTCATTTCGATATCCAATTTCATTTTTCCTTCTTTAAATGAAATCACTTTTTCGAAATTTTGGAAACCGATATAGGATATATTCAGTTTATATAATTGATTATTAGCTACTTGTAAATTGGCTTTTCCATCTATATCAGTCACACTCATTTGTTTGGTGCTATCTTTCACATTCGTTATTTTGATGGTTGCACCAATTAATGGCTCTTTTTTCTTATCTTTTACATTTAATGAAATACTTTGTGCAAATGAAAAATTATATATAAAAATCAAACTAAGCAAAACTACAAACCGATTCATCCTGAAAATATTTTGGGTAAAAATAATTACTTGAAATCTATTTTATCGTGTTTATCTACTAATTAGCCTTTATTTAAGACTAGTTTAACTTTTTATTAAAAAAAATATTAATTTAAGGCAGCAATTCACATGCATAAATTATCTTAACAAAAAAAATATATATGAAAGGTGTTTGGACTATTGTAGGTTTGTTTTTTACGAATATTATTTTCGCACAAACTGGAATTTATTATGTTGGGCATAGTTTGGTAAATAAAAGCACACCATTTATGGTGAAAGAACTTAGAGTTGCAGCAGGATATTCAATCCAATATCGACATCATATAAATAACGGTGCTTCTTTGCAATGGCAATGGACAAATCCTACAAGTTTTACTATCGACCCTATTTGGGATCCAGCTTTAGGGATGAATGTAGAGCATGGAACAAATTTTTTGACAGCATTAGCTCCAGGTGCATCGCCATCTTTTCAAAGAATGATCATCACAGAAAGTGTTCCGCTGCTTAATAATCATGTAGATACTACGGGTAAATATGGCAAATATTTCCATGACTTGGCAAAAAATCATGATGCATCAATTAAAAATTATATGATGTCAACTTGGGAATATGTTGGAACAGGTAGTAATGCATGGGCTGATTGGAGGAATCAGATAACAACATACAAACCTTATTGGGAGGCTAGAGTTGATAAAATCAATACACCAAGTACGTCTAATAATATGTATATCGTTCCAGCAGGAATGGCTTTAGGTGCATTATATGATACGCTACAAAATCATACAATTGGCTCATTATCAAATATTAGTAGTTTATTTAGTGATAATATTCATTTGAATGATGATGGAAATTATTTTGTTTCTTGTGTGATGTATGCTACCCTTTTTCTACAGTCTCCAGAAGGGTTGCCAGCAGTAAAGCCAGGTCCATATGTAAATTATACAGTGATTGATGAAAGTGCTGTTAGAAACAAATTACAAGAAATAGCTTGGAAAGTTGTTCAATCATATCCTCGGACTGGATATGTTCCCCCTTTGGCAGTCAATGACTTAGAATGTTTTAATTTAAATAAATCGGAAGACATTGTAAAAGTAAATTTTTGTTTAGCAAAAACGGCAAAGCCACAAAATATAATAATAGAAAAATCTTATGATGGAGTAGAATTTGAAAGTATTGGAATGTTTAAAAGTATATATTCAGGAAATTACTCATTGATTGACAGAGAATTGAAATTAGGTGTAAATTATTATAGACTTAAGTTCGTGGATTCAATTAATAAAAACTTGTTAGAGTATTCAAAAATAAAATCTATAGTAATTGAAGATTTAAATTCCGAGATTTTATATCCAAATCCTGTGGACGATATTCTATATTATAATGGAAATTTAACACAGAGTTCTGTAAAATTTTATAATACCATTGGCTCACTAATTATGGAAATTCCATTGCAAAATAGTATGAATATTGAAAACTTAAACAAAGGAATTTATTTTGTGCAATTGCCTAACAATAAAGTATTTAGAATTTTGAAAGAGTAATTAAACCAATTTGTTTTATTACTTATTTGGCATTAGTTTTAAGTTTATTACTTACTACTTTCTAATGCTTTTGCTAATAATTGATGAAAATGATGTGGACCTGTTTCTCTTGTGGGTGAAAAGCGACCTTGGGTATAAAATCTAGATTTTACGCCTTTTTGTACATTCTCCACAATAGCTTCATCTTCCATTTCAACTTGATGCAAACCACTACCAGCCCCTTTTTCCAGCTTACTTTCATCCCATACATATACTTCAAAACTGACTTTACAACTATCCAAACCAGTTGGTTCCACATAGTTGAAAGACAGTCCCCAAGGATAAAAATTGAACATCATATTTGGAAAAACCCAAAAGTAATAGGCAACGACAGACTTACCTGCATCTTGATGTCCACTGGGAATATCAAAACTGGCATCCTCTTGCTTGCCCAATCCCAATTGTAGGTTACAATATTCGAAAATCTCAGTTGAATAAGTGCCATAATCAACAACTGCATTCAAACTATTGTGAACAAAAGGAATATGAAATCCTTCTAAATAATTTTCAACGTACAATGCCCAATTTGCTTTTATTTGATAGATTGTTGATAAATCTTTTCTATATTCCATTTGTTGAATAGACAAAAAACTTACCCTTTCTAACATGTCTTTGAAGTACAAATTTGGGTCTAACTTTGTCAAAGCAGTAAAATATAAAGATCCCAATTGGAATATTGGTAATTGTGCTAAATTGTCATTTTGAGTGGGGAAATTTGCTGCTAATTCAAACTCAGGCATGAATTTAAAGTGCCCATCCAAATCAAATCTTCGTCCATGATATTTACAAATTAGTTGTTTTGATTTGCAGGGTTCATTGGCAAGTAAATTACCTCGGTGGGTACAAACATTGGAACAACACCGAATGTCACCCATTTCATTTTGTATTAAAACCAATGGCTCATTTAAGAATTTTTCTAACAAAATGAAGGGGTGGATATTGTTATCTTTTAACAAATGCACCCCTCCGATATATTGCCAACTTTTTGCAAATATCAATTCTTTACTCATTTCAAAAACGGACTCAGATGTGTAAAAGTCTGTATGAATAGTATGAGCTTTTGTAATATCAGCATCAATTTGAAATGGGTCCATATTTTACTTGTCAATATTTCTAATTTCAGTATTTGCACCAGTAGTTAAGCTGGTATCCACAGGTTTATTAGTTTTCCAAGCTCCTTTTGTAAAGTCTGGAATATCTATTGATTTAGATTTTTTGGCGACGGAAGCTTCACTCAATGGTGCAATAGCACTCCAAGCAGCTGCATCATATACATCTTGATCCAATGCAAGTCCATTTCTCAGACAATCAATTAATCGCCAATCCATTATAAAATCCATGCCTCCATGACCGCCCACTTTTTTAGCGATTTCTCCAACATGTTTAACGATTGGAGGCGTCCATTTTTCTTCATTTTTTTTGTATTCTTGCTCATTCATCCAGCTATGACCTAATGCAATTTTTGCTGGAGAGGGCCATTTTTGAGCAATCCCTTTCGTGCCGCTTACCAAATGAATTCTAGAATAAGGTCTTGGTGAAGTTACATCGTGTTGGATGAGCATTGTTTTACCTTTTGCAGTACGGATAATGGTATTATTCATGCTGCCTCGATAAGGTTTATTCACATATTCAGTAAAGAAATCATCTTTGGCTGCCAATGTTTTCACCTCCTCATTCATTTGGAAATCCAAAGTACTCATGCTCACCAAATGATCCATTTTGTCCCCTCTATTGATATCCAGACATTGAGCGATAGGACCAAGACCATGAGTTGGGTATAAATTGCCATTTCTAGAAGCATTTTCTTTCAATCGCCACATATCAGCATAACCATCTGTTTTTTTGAAATTGAGCCAACGAAGTTCGTGTATATAGGCACCTTCTGCATGAACTATTTCCCCCAAAAGCCCATTTCTGACCATATTTAAAGTCAATAACTCGAAAAAGTCATAACAACAATTTTCAAGCATCATACAATGCTTTTTCGTTTTTTCAGAAGTTTCTACCAGTTGCCAACATTCATCAATTGTTTTTGCAGCAGGCACTTCAGTAGCAACATGTTTTCCATGTTCCATCGCATAGACTGCAATTGGGGTATGCAAATGCCAAGGGGTGCAACTATATATCAAGTCAATATTTGGATCTTCACACATTTTTTTCCAAGAGTCTTCTTTCCCGCTATAATCTTTTGCAACGGGAAGTTTCGCTTTTTTTAGAATTTCTTGTGATTTTTTTACTCTTTCAGGATATTTATCGCAAAGTGCAACTATCTCTACACCTTGGATGAAGGACATCCTTTCCACAGCATCTGGTCCTCTCATTCCTAAACCAACTATTCCAATTCTTACTGTATTTAATTTTGGAGCAGCAAAGCCACACATATTAAAATGTTGATTTCCATTTGGAATTTGGAACATTTCTTCTTCAGGATTCCCAAATAATTTGGTGCCTATTCCAAAAGCAGCAGTTCCAAGAGTGATTTTCTGAAGAAATTTTCTTCTATTGAAAGCCATAATATATTTTTTAGTCAAATAAATGTAAAATTAAATTTTGCAAACCAATTATTTCAAGATATTTAATTATATTTTAAATAATAGTCCTAAATTTGAATTAAGTATTAAAAAAACATCATTTTTTATGAAAACACTAAATATCGCAGTTATATTTTTCCTTTTTCTACAAATTTCATTTGCACAAGATTATGTCCCTTTCCAAGAATGGAAGGGCATGTGCATATATGGATTTTATTTTTACGTACTCAGTTTATAGGAGGGACCATAATTTAAAATACACTAAACTATAGAAATATCAAGCTTCTGAAAATATCAATAGGATACCAATCGATAAGTTAATGCGCAATAAGGAAGAGTAAAAAGTATTTATACTAGAAGAAATTATATCAAGAGAATTTATTGTATGATAATCTGGGGTTAGATCCTATTGCCTAAAACTAGTATTATTGTAAGATTTTCAAAATAACCTGTAGTACGAAAAGAATCATATGGATATATAACGAAACGTGAAGGAACAAAAGACAATTGAATATTTTGAACATTTAGATCTTAAAACGTACCAAGAAGATTGAATGTTGAAGATATTATTTATGGATAGTTCAATTGGAAATTGTAATTATGTCTATACAAATAAAGATACTATTACGACCTGAAGGTATAGATATAAGCATATCTAAAATGATTTATCGTCCAATGAAATAGAATTTCCTAAAAGCAACTAACGATAAGCTTTTTAATATAATAGGCGATTCTCAATCAAATATGTCACCACACACTTTAGAAAAAGGGGTTCCAGGCTTCTTTTGTATTGTGAAAATGAGCAAAAAATCCCAAGGATGATAATCATTTTAATCTTATATTATGAAACCAAAGACTTAAAGGTGATTGGTGCAGCCAATTTTATGTAAATACTCATTTTTATTTTATCCCTGGAGACCCTTTAGAAATTTATATAACTTATGGAGAAGAAACTTTAGATTGACGGAGTATTCCACTTTTGAGAGGAAAATCAAAGGTTATATCCAAGATTCAGGAATTTTGATTTAATGTGGAAATCATAACTAATATCCAATTGAATAATGTAAAAATCTGAATTCGATGAAATTAAATGCAAATTTATAGAAACATTTATTAATTTATACGTCGGTGGCAAATCTGAAGATATTAACAGAATCATATAGAACTTTTCAAGACTTTAGGTCAAGGGGGTTTAAAATTGATTCTAAAAGTATTTTCTGATCAACAAAATTATCACCTTCCACCTTAGAAAAAGAGTTTTTCCAATGGCATTTAGATTTTAGCTTTTGCATTGTGAAGATGAAAATCGATCCCACAAAGTATTTAAAATTATAGTAGAATAAGAATTAGGTTTGAATGTAAATACATTTATTATTACTTTGAACAATTGATGAAAAAAGAGCTTTAAAATACATTTCATAACAAACCTAATAGATTTCTAAATCTATAAGGTTTGTTATGGAAAAAATTAAAATTTAGGCATATCACCCTTCAAAGTTGCCGTCCGATTAAATACTAATTGCCCATCTTTGGTATCCAAATCACAACAAAAATATCCTTTTCTCATAAATTGAACAACCGTTCCAGGTTGGATATTTGCCATTGCAGGCTCCACTGGTACATTTTTTAAGGTGACTAATGAATTTGGATTGATGAAATCTTTGAAATCCTGCTCTGGAAACTCAGATGGATCAGGAACAGACAATAATCTGTCATACAATCTCACTTCTGCCTGTACTGCATGAGGAACCGAAACCCAATGAATGGTGCCTTTTACTGCAATGCCTGAAGTGTCTTGACCACTTTTACTGTTTTCAGCATAGCTACATTTCAAATAATCAATACTACCATCCGATTTTTTTACAATTTCATCACATTTGATGATATATGCCCCTTTTAGTCGCACATAACCGCCCAAAGTCAACCTAAAGTATTTTTTGGGCGCTTCTTCCATAAAATCTTCAGATTCAATGTATAAAGTATTTGAAAATGGAATTGCTCTTGATCCTGAATTTTCATCTTCTGGGTTGTTTTCTATCGCTAACTGCTCCGTTTTTCCTTCTGGGTAGTTGGTGATGACCACTTTTATTGGATCCAAAACAGCCATTAATCGGTCAGTGGATTTGTTCAAATCTTCTCTCACACAAAACTCTAATAAAGCCATATCGACGATATTATCCCTTTTGGCAATACCAATTTTATCACAGAAATTTCTAATGGCAGCAGCGGTATAGCCCCTTCTTCGCATTCCACTGATGGTAGGCATCCTCGGATCGTCCCAGCCTGAAACGTGCCCTTCATTTACTAATTGAAGCAATTTTCTTTTACTCGTTATCGTATAATTCAAATTTCTTCTAGCAAATTCATATTGTTTACTCGGAAATATTTCTAGATTTTCTATGCACCAATCATACAATTCTCTGTGGGGAATAAATTCCATCGTACAGATAGAATGGGTGATTTTTTCTATACTATCACTTTGTCCATGAGCAAAATCATACATCGGATAAATACACCAATCGTCACCAGTTCTATGGTGATGGGCTTTTTTGATACGATATAAAATCGGGTCTCTCATGATCATATTGGGGTTTGACATGTCAATTTTTGCCCGCAATACTCTGGTGCCATCAGGAAATTCTCCCAGTTTCATTCTTTCGAATAAATCCAAATTTTCTGCAATTGCTCTTTCTCTGAAAGGGGAATTTTCCCCTGGTTTGGTGGGTGTGCCCTTCAGTTGTGCAATGGTTTCACTACTGCTATCGTCCACATATGCTAAGCCTTTTTGGATTAATATTTTTGCAAATTCATATAAATTATTGAAATAATCAGAAGCATAATATTCGTTTTTCCAATCAAATCCGAGCCATTTGATATCATTTTTAATACTTTCCACGTATTCCGTCTCTTCTGTTGTCGGATTGGTATCGTCAAACCGCAAATTTGTATAACCACCATATTTGTTTGTCAATCCAAAATTTAGGCAAATACTTGAGGCATGACCAATGTGCAAATACCCATTTGGCTCAGGAGGAAAACGGGTGATAATGTGTTCTCCTGGATTTTTACCCATCCAATCTTCTACAATTTCTTCAATGAAATTTAAACTTTCTGTTGTCGGCTCTGACATATATTATTGAATTTGAATAATTTTAAAAATAATTTTACATCCTATTCGGCATTGGAATTCCTAATAAATCCATGCTATGTTGTAAAACGTGTTTTACCAAGATACTTAATTTTATACGGAAATCTTTCTCTGGTGTTGGTGCTTTAATGATCGGTAAATCATGCCAAAATTTATGGTAAGATTTTGCCAAACTATAAGTGAAATTTGCGATGACAGATGGGTCATAATCTGCTGCTGCTTCCTTAATAATATTTGGATAATCATATAGTTGTATCAACAAATCCTTTTCTTGCGGTTCTAAAACCGAAGGAATAAGTTTTTCAGATTGCCAATTTTCCTGATTGATTTTATTGATCAATCCATTGGCTCTCACATAAGAATATTGAATGTAAGGACCAGTTTGCCCCTGTAAATCAACTGATTCTTTTGGGTCGAAAACCATTTTCTTTTTCGGATTTACTTTGATAATATGATATTTCAAAGCCGCCATTCCTATTTTGGTCAATATATCTTTCTTAGCTTCAACAGGTAATGCATTGATATCTCCTCGTTCAGCTGCTTCATTTTCAGCCTCTTGTATCACTTCTTTGATAAGATCATCAGCATCTACCACCGTTCCTTCTCTTGACTTCATTTTACCAGTTGTCAATTCCACCATTCCATAAGCTAGATGGTAGAGATGAGCAGCATAGGGCTCCTTCATTTTTTTGAGAATCTCAAAAAGTACTTGAAAATGGTAGTTTTGTTCATCTGCCACGACATAAATCAAGCTATCCATCTTGTATTTTTCATAGCGAATATGAGCCATACCAATATCTTGAGTCATATAAACGGATGTACCATCGCTTCTCAACACCAATTTATGATCTAATTTCTCCTCGGTCAAATCTATCCAAACGGATGTGTCCTCTTTTTGGTAAAAAATACCCTCTTTCAGACCTTTTTCTATCAAATCTTTTCCCAATAAATAGGTTTCAGATTCAAAGTAATTTTCGTGAAAATCAACGCCCAGTGCTTTATGAGTTTCATTAAAACCACTGATAACCCACTCATTCATGGTTTTCCAAAGGGCAATCGTATTGGGTTCTCCTTTTTCCCAATCCAAGAGCATCTCTCGGGCTTCCTTTCCTAAAGCACTATAAGTATTAAAATAAGTATTTTTATAATCTTTGAAAAAAGCATCGCTTTCTTGATTTGCTTTTTTGTTGGTTTCATATACTTTTATGCCTTCTGACGAATTTTGAAATACTTCGTATTCTTCTTTGAATTTGGTTTCAAAAAGCACATAGTAATTTCCTACAAAATGGTCACTTTTGATGCCTGAAGTTTGAGGTGTTTCCCCATTTGCAAACTTTTTCCATGCCAACATGCTTTTACAAATGGCTATTCCTCTATCATTTATCACCTGTGTTCGGATGACATGATCTCCTGCAGCTTCCAATATTTTTGAGCAAGACCAACCAAGCAAAATATTTCGAATATGCCCCAAATGAAGCGGTTTATTCGTATTGGGTGAACAGTATTCTAACAATACATTTTTGTTGGTTTTTGGGTGATTTCCATACTGATCATTGGCATAAGCATTTTCCAAAAAGTCTGCCCAAAGCTGTGTTTTTAACTCAAGATTCAAAAAACCTTTTATGACATTAAAATCTTGAACAAAAGAAGAATTTTCTTTCAAATAACCACCAATAGCATTTCCTATTTGCTTCGGGCTTTGTTTCAAGATTGCCACTAATGGAAACATCACCACGGTATAATCGCCAACAAACTCTTTCCTAGTGTTCGCAACTGACACCTTATTCGCTTCAAAATCAATCTGATATAACGCTTTAATAGCGGCTACTACTTCCTGTTGTAAGGTCAATGCAAAATCCATGAAATATTTTTATTAAAATTTTGGCAAAAATACCAATTATTATTTTGTATGCAAAGATAAGGGATTTTAAATAAAGAAAAATGGGGTAATATGAATAATGTTTACCATCTGTAATTTATATTTTCATTAAATGACAACGAATAATCAATAGATTCCTACACTTAATAGTTTACCCAAAATTGAAAAATGGTTTGAGGATAGATTTGTATTGAATTTAAAATTAATTCTTTAAAAAGTAAATTTTCAAACCATGTTAAACAAGAAATTATTATTGGGTATTTTTTTATTGCTGATTGTTTTCCAATCATTTGCACAAAATGAATATGTCGAAACAAAAACGGAAGCTCCTTATTTTAAATCCTTGAAATCTGATAGCCAAATCGCTGAACTTCCCCTAAAATCAACTGATGTAAAAGTGAATATTTCTGGAATTATTGCGAATGTTACCATTGAACAGACTTACAAAAACGAAGGGAAAAATCCAATTGAGGCGGTTTATGTTTTTCCAATGTCAGATAAAGCTGCCATTTACAGTATGGAAATGATTGTTGGGAATCGGACAATTGTTGCAAAAATAAAGGAAAAAAACCAAGCTAGAACTGAATATGAAGCAGCAAAAGCCAATGGGAACCGAACATCTCTTTTGGAACAAGAAAGGCCAAATGTATTCACTATGAATGTTGCAAATATAAATTCTGGCGAAGAAATAAAGGTTAAATTACAATATACGGAGTTCATAATTCCAGATGAAGGTCTGTATAGCTTTGTTTTCCCAACAGTCGTAGGACCAAGATACAATACAAAAAGTGGCGTCAAATTTGCTTCAACACCCTACTCTAAAAAAGGGGTAAAACCTTTCTCCACTTTTAATTTAGGACTTGAATTAAATAGCACAGTTCCGATCACTTCTGTTAATTGCCTTACTCATAAAGTTTATATTGATCAATATTCAGATAAAAATGCAATTTTAAATTTATCAAATGAGGAAATTTATGCAAACAATAAGGATTTTGTTTTGAATTATACTTTGAAAGGGAACACTATTGAAAGTGGTGTGCAACTTTTTAATGATGGAAAAGAGCAGTTTTTCCTTGCAATGGTTCAACCACCCAAAAAAATAAAGGAAAATGAAATACCTCCAAGAGAGTATATTTTTGTAGTGGATATTTCTGGTTCAATGCATGGTTTTCCTTTGGATGTAAGCAAGAAACTTCTTAAAAATTTGATATCAAACCTAAAAAAATCAGATCAGTTCAATGTCGTTTTATTCTCTGGAAGCTCACAAAAACTATCTGAAAATTCTTTGCCAGCTACGAATGAAAATATTCAAAAAGCGATCTATTTGATTGATAACCAATTGGGTGGTGGAAGTACCGAGATTTTGGGAGCATTGAAAACTGCTTTGAGTTTACCGAGACCCTCAAAATCATTATCAAGGTCAGTAGTAATCGTGACGGATGGTTATGTTTCTGTGGAAAAAGAAGCCTTTGATTTGATAAAAGCTAATTTAAATAATCTAAATGTCTTTGCTTTCGGAATTGGAAGCAGTGTTAATCGATACTTAATCAATGGTTTAGCTCATGTAGGCGGTGGAGAACCTTTTGTTATCCTCGACCAAAGTAAGGCGGATAGCACAGCAACCAAGTTTAGAAAATATATTCAAACTCCAGTACTTTCTAATATTAAAATTAAATTTAATGGATTTGAAGCTTATGATTTGATCTATGAAAAATTACCTGATTTGATGGCAGAGAGACCTCTGATTATTGCTGGTAAGTATCGAAATAATCCAATTGGTTCGATTGCTGTAAGTGGCTTTACTGGAAAAGGAAAATTTGAAGAGACAATTCAGGTGAATCAAGAGCAACTATCTGATAATCATAGTGCATTGAAATATTTGTGGGCAAGAGAAAAGATAAAATTATTGGATGATTATAGTTCAGTTTATCAGTCTGAACAAAACACAAAAGCAATTACCCAGCTTGGTTTATCTTATAATTTGATGACTGCTTACACCTCTTTTATCGCAATAGATACTAAAGAAGTCATAGATAATAAAGGTAAATTGAATACAGTGCAACAAGTTCTGCCCTTACCTGAAGGTGTTTCAAATTTAGCAGTTGGAGCAGATTTCGATTTAGTAGATTCATTCATCGCCACTTCAGATCAATTCAATAGGATTTGGGGCATTATCGGAGGGTTTGCAATTGTAATATTTGGTTTGTTATTCTTCAGAAAATCATTGATTTAGATAATTAAATAATATGAATATGTCTAGAATTAGTTGCGTCATTTCCCCAATTATTATTGCAATAACACTTTTAATCTTTGGCTGCATCCCAGTATATAATCTAGACCCAAATAATGTAGAAAAACAGCAAGTAGTGGAAGGGCGACCTTCCATTACTTTTATTCTTGGACAAGACAAATCAAATAATAATAACTTTTTTTCAAATGCTACTTACTACTATAATATGCATCCAACTCAGAAAACAGATTTTGTGATAAATCATTGTAGAACCCTTAAAGACATATTAAATTATTTAGAAAGGGATAGTTTGAAAGAAAAATATGGAATAATTAATTTGGTTTGTCATGGAAATCCATGGCAAGGGCTTAGCATTCATATTGATTCAACCTTGCCAAGAGCTTCCATAACCAATTTGAAAAAATCTATAGATGGAAATTATATTTCCCCAATATGTTCCAAAGTGATAGACAGCAAAACAATTATCAACATCGTGAGTTGTGGAGTAGGGCAAAATTCAGATTACAAAAAAGAGCTTGAAAAAATCTTTACTTGCCAAAATACAGGAGAAAAGCCAAACCTGTTTATTGAAAAATACTATGTGAATTTTAAGGATAAACTAGAAATGGAAAAGTCCAATTTTTATTTTGTTACTTCAAAATATGAGTTTGATGAGCAGGATTTGATTGTGAAAAAACTCAGCTCAAAATATTCAGATGTCGCTATTAATTGGGAAACTGCTTATGAAAATGAAGCTAATATCAATGAAAAATCACCCTACCGACATCATTTTAAAATGGTAATAGAATGGGAATTTGCCTTTAAAAATGCTTCTGAAATTCCCATATTCGGAGATTCAAATTCTATTGAAGATTGGTTGAAGTTGCAAAAAAATGCGATGAGTGAAATAAAGCAAATGCAATTGGAGCCATCTGATTTTCAGTGGTATAGCTTGCCTAGCTCAAAGAAAAATAATGTGAGAGTGAAAGGTTATTGTAATGTAGAAGGGGTGATGGTCGATTTATAAATTTCAAATTTTTTAAAATTTAAAAAAGCACTATATTGTACCAAAATACACTAATTATTAATTTGATTTCAAAACAAAATTTAATGAATACCCTTTTAAAAAGATGTTATATCAACCTTTTTTTTCTTTTAAATTTAAGTTTGCTCTTCGGACAAGGAGAGAATTTTTTCAACTATTCTATCGCCGAAGGGCTTCCTCAATCTCAAGTGTTTTCAATTGCTCAAGATAGTAGCGGATACATTTGGGCAGGTACAAATGGTGGCGGTTTATCAAGATTTGATGGAGAAAAATTTGTAAATTTTACAACAAATGACGGATTGAGCTCCGACCAAATAAACCGCATTTATGTAGATAACAATAATACAATTTGGATTGGCACAAACAAAGGATTGGATTTTAAATATCAAAACAAGTTTTATAATGTTAAAATTGAAAGTAAAAATATACAGGTAAATGCAATCGTAGAATGGGATAATAAATTGATGGTTGGTACCAATGTTGGACTATTCACCTATGATAGAAATGACAATAAATTAATAAAAGTAAAAATATTAAATAATAATTCGTTAGTAATTAATGATTTGTGTATTTTTTCAAATCAATTATGGGTAGCTTCTGACAATGGACTTTGGGTACAGAAAAATAATACATTACCATATGAAAAAGTTAATAGTATTTCTGAGAAAAGAATATATAGAATAGTTACAGACAGCTTTGGCTATGTATGGGTGTCCATTTTGGGCTACGGAATCATTAAATTGGATGGAATTTCGAAACAAGTAGTAAATACTTTTTTGAATCCGTCCATTGCAAAAACAAAGGATATATTGAACGTAACTGAGGATAGAATTTGGCTTGCAACAGAAAATGAAGGAATCGGAATTTTAAATGTTTGCAACAACGAAATCATTCAAATTAACGAGGACAAAGGAATGTCAATCAGTAAAACGATATGTTTGTGCAAAGATATTTGGGACAATATTTGGATTGGAACATCTGGTGGAGGGTTGATAAAAAAGTCGAACCAATTATTCAAACATTATAATATGTTTGATTTTGGATTTGGAGGCAACCGAATTTATTCCATAACCTCAAATGCAAATAATGGTTTTTTATTGGCAATTAATCAAGACAATATTGGTTATTTTGATGGATCCAACTTTGGAAGAATCAATTTAGACTCCTTACATATTCAGACTAAAATCAAAACTTTACATAAGGATAAAACCAACAAACTCTGGGTTGGTACAGAAAACAAAGGTGTTTATTGCATCGATTCTACAAAAGTTTTCATTTTTAATTTGCAGAAAAAGAATTTCCCTGACAATGAAATTATCCAAATTTTGTCGGATGCAAAAAATAGGATTTGGATAGCCACAAAATCTGCAGGATTGGTCAGCATAATATTTGAAAATGATACGACACAGAATATACAAATATTCAATACTTCCAATGGCCTGCCCGATAACAATATCAATTGTCTGGCTTATGATTCGAATAATAAGAAACTATGGTTTGGTTGCAAAAACGGGAGTGTTGGAAATATTAACGAAAATTTTCAAATAAAAAACTATGGAAAAACGGAGGGATTGTCTTCTGCTCCAGTTAAAACAATTGAAGTAGATAAAAAGGGGAATTGCTTTGTAGGGATTACTGGAGAAGGCGTTTTTAGCAATATCTTTTCAACGAATAAAGAACTTTTTTTTAAAAAATTAAGCATAACCAACCAAACTTATTCTACGAATATTTATTCTATGGTTTACTCCAGTGGGGATAAATTATGGGTAGGTACTGAAAATGGTGTATATCAATTCTTAATAGATACTAAAACCCAAAAGTTATTAGATATCAATCATTTCAATAAAGAAGATGGCTTTTTGGGTATCGAAAATTGTCATAACAGTATCTTTGCTGACAATGCAAATAATATTTGGTTTGGCACTTTAAATGGTTTGGTACAATATAATTCCTCCTTTGTTAAGAAAATGCAGACTCCACCAATTTTAAATCTTTCAGAGATACTTTTATATAATAAACCTGTAACTAAAACATACTATTCAAATTGTTTTACAAGTAATTCTTTGAATACCAATTTATTACCCTATAATCTAAACAATTTAAGTTTTAGTTTCAATGCAATTCATGTCAATTATCCGGATAACATAAAATATCGATATCAGTTGCAAGGCATTGATGAAAATTGGTCTGGATGGAGCAAAGAACAAAGGATTAACTTTTCCGGTTTAGTTCCTGGCGATTATTGTTTTAAAGTTCAATCAACATTCGATGAAAAGCAACTCAGTCAAATTAAGCAAATTTATTTCAAAATTGGCAAGCCACTTTGGCAAAAAACTTGGTTCCAAATAGTATGTGGTTTGTTAGGAATTGGAATTATTATCAGCATTTTTTTGATTAGAGAAAAAAATATCAAAAAGAAAGCTGCTATTAAGAATAATGAATTAATGCTGAAAAATGAATTATTATCTTTAGAGCAAAAGGCACTTCAGCTCCAAATGAATCCTCATTTTATATTCAATGCTCTGAATAGCATCCAGTCTTTGGTAGTCACCCAAGAACCTGAAGCAGCCAGAAAACAGATTCAAAATTTTGCATTATTGATGCGAAGTATTTTGAATAATTCTAGAAAGAAATCAGTGACCTTATCTGAAGAAATAGAATCTTTGACAAAATATTTAAACATGGAACAATTTTGTCAGAAAAATGAATTCAATTATGAAATTAATATTGGTGAAAATATTGAAGCTGATGAAATCGAAATACCTTCAATGTTGATACAACCCTATGTCGAAAATGCGGTCATTCATGGCATTTCGCATTTGAATAAGATTGGGCAAATAGATATAACATTTGAAATGGATGGACAAAAAATAATTTGCAATGTCAGAGATAATGGGGTAGGGAGAAATAAGGCAAAAGAACTTTCTGCAGAACGAAAAAAAGGACACGTTTCTCTTGGAATGGAAGTGACTAAGAAAAGATTGATTGCCTTAAATGACAATAACTTGGCAGCTGAATCAATTAAGGACTTAGAAGATGCCAATAATAAACCAATCGGCACCAATGTTCGATTAATCATTCCAATTTTAAATTCATTATAATAAATAAAAATATGTTAACAGCGATTATTGTGGAAGATATGCCCGAAGCTATGCAGCTTTTATTATATGATATTCAGAATTATTGTGCGGATATTCAGGTGATTGGTACAGCAAACGGAGTGGTGAATGCAGCTAAATTAATCCGCCAAAATGAGCCTGATATCCTTTTTTTGGATATCTCTTTATCAGATGGAAATGGATTTGATATTTTAGAAATTTTTCCAGATTTGAAATCAAAAATCATATTTATCACGGCATCAGACGAACATGCCATCCGTGCCTTTCGATTTTCTGCTATTGATTATTTGCTCAAACCTATTGATATTGAGCTGTTGCAAAAAGCAGTTGCAAAAGTTAAAAATTTCAGAAGTGAATCGAATGCAAATTTGGATTTACTAAGAGAAAATATTAAAAATCCTGGCAATTTGCCCAATAAATTATCCTTACATACTTTAGATAAAATTCATATAGTTTCAATTTCTGATATCATTCGTTGCGAATCAGATGGGAATAATACATTGATTGTTTTAAATACGAATGAGAAAATATTTGTGACCAAAACGCTAAAACATTTTGAAGATTTGCTGAAAGAGCATAATTTTATCAGAACTCATCAATCACATTTAATCAATTTCAATTTTATTCAGGAGTTTTCTAAGAAGGACGGTGGATTTTTAAAACTAAAAAATGGTTTTGAAGTGCCTGTCTCCGTTCGAAAAAAAGCTGAAATCATAAAATTGCTGGACCAAATGGGTTAAATATTGTTTTCATGTTTAATTATAAAATCATATTTTTACATTTAAAAAAATCAATTTCTATATGACATTATCTGAAGTTTTAAAAGAGCTAGAAAGCTATGGAGATGCAAATACCAAAAAAACTTTAATGAATCATGGTGCTAGAGAACCTTTTTTTGGAGTGAAAGTAGCGGATTTGAAAAAAATACTCAAAAAAACGAAGAAAAATCACGAATTATCTTTGGAATTATACAAAACTGGCAACTCCGATGCCATGTATTTAGCGGGTTTGATGGCTGATGAAAAAAAAATAACAGAAAATGATTTGGAAGCATGGGCTAAAGCTGCTTATTGGTCTTATTTGTGTGATTTTGCGGTGCCTTGGGTGGCTTCCGAAACACCTTATGGCTTCAAATTGGGCTTGAAATGGATTCAATCTGACAAAGAAAATGTAGCTTGTGCTGGTTGGGGACCCTTTCTTCCATAGCTTCCATTCTTCCTGATGAAAAATTAGATATTGCAAAATATAGTGAATTATTGGATCAAGTGGCTAAAGAAATCCATGGCGAAAGGAATCGAGTTCGTATGAATATGAATCGTTTCATCATTGCTATTGGCTCTTTTATTCCTGCTTTGACGGAGAAAGCAAAGGAAATTGCGACTAAGGTCGGAGTCGTAATGGTAGATATGGGCGGCACTTCATGCAAAGTTCCTTCTGCAAATGAATATATTGACAAAGTGATTGCAAAGGGTAGCTTAGGAAAAAAACGAAAGGAAGCTCGTTGTTAGGAATCTATTTTTTGAAATTTGGATTTTGTAAAAATTCGTCATCGGTTAGGGTTTTCAAAAAAGCTACTAAGCTTGCTTTTTCTGAAGATGTGAGGTTTAAAGGACGAACCAACGGACTTTTATGGGGATGATTTTTCCCGCCGCTATTATAATGCTCAATTACTTCCTCCAAAGTGGCAACCGAACCATCTATCATGTATGGTGCTGTTTTTTCCACATTTCTTAAAGATGGAATTTTGAAAAGGGCTCTATCTGCTTCATTCAAAGTAAGTCGATACCGACCTGGATCTTCATAACTTTCATATAAACCATTATTTTCAAATTTGTAATTGGTGAAATTGAAACCGCTATGACAAGTGGAGCAATTCGTTCGATCACTATTGAATAATTCTAGCCCTTTTAGCTCCTCAGAATTCATGGCATTTTTGTTGTTTTGGAAGGTGTATTGATCATATCGACTATTTCCAGAAAATAAAGTTCTTTCAAAATTAGCTATGGAGCGATTGATAACAAACGGATCAATTTCCCTACCATAACATGCCCAACTTTGTTTGACATAATTTGAATCTTTTTTCATCCTTTCCACCATTTTTAGGATATTAAAATCCATTTCTGCATGTTCTGCAATGGGCACCACCACCTGCATTTCTAAAGTTGGAACGCCGCCTTCTCTCAGATAATAAGGAGCATAAGCAAGATTGAATAGCCCTGGAGCATTTCGAATACCCAATCTTTTCTCTATGCCTTCACTAATGGCTAATCCATCGCTAAATGCTTTGGATTGTTGGTGGCAAGTACCACAAGAAATAGTGCTATCACGACTCAAAATCGGATCGTAAAACAGCTTTTTACCCAATTCGAATCTTTCTTTAGTAAAAGCATTATCAGCAGGAATAGATGGGGTAGGGAAGCCTATTGGTATTTTATTTAGTTCATAGATTTTTGGCTCAGTTTCTTTCTTGCAAAAAGAAAACAAAAACACTAAAAAGAAAAAATAAAATAGGTTTGATTTCATTTAGTGTAAATTTAATAAGAATAGTCGTTAAAAATCAAGAAATAGTATAGAAAATATGCCTTTTGAATCAAATACTTCTAACTTTATATGAAAATCAGCATTTATGTCAATATTTCTTTGTTTTATAGCGATACTAATTTTTATTAGTACGTTTTTTATGAAATTTCAAACGCCAAACCTAATAACAAGAGTCAAATTATTAGCTTTTACAGTGTTTGCCATCGGAATTATGAGTTCTTTATTTGTAACAATAAATCCAGGGAAAATTGGTGTACAATCACTTTTTGGGAAAGTAAGTTCAGATGTACTTTATAGTGGATTAAGAATGGTAAATCCATTAATGAAAATATACGAATTTGACATTCGAACTCAAAATTATACGATGAGTGGGGTGCATGATGAAGGATCAAAATCTGGAGACGATGCCATCAGAGTTCTGACTGCAGATGGATTAGAAGTTGTGGTTGATTTATCTGTTTTATATCGACCTGTTGCGACTGAATGTCCAAAATATTATCAACTATTGGAGTAGATTATGAAAATGTATTGATTAGACCTTTGACTAGAACAAGAATCAGGGACAATGCGGTCTATTACGATGCAATTGCTTTATTTTCAAGTAAAAGAGATGATTTTCAAAACCGTATTTTCAAAAGTATTGAGAAAGATCTGCAAGAAAGAGGGATTTTATTAGAACAACTTTTGGTTAGAAACATCACCTTGCCTGAATCTGTGAAAAAAACAATTGAAAGCAAAATTAATGCAGAGCAAGATGCTCAAAAAATGACTTTTGTGCTTCAAAAGGAAAAACAAGAAGCAGAAAGGAAGAGAGTGGAAGCTCAAGGTATAGCTGATTATCAAAAGATTATTACCAGTTCATTGACAGATAAGCAATTGCAGTATGAAATGATAAAAGCTTATAAAGAACTAGCTTTATCTGGAAATTCAAAAGTAATTATTTTGGGAAATAATAAGCAGCCAATCATTTTGGATGGAAAATAGGATTAGAATTTAAGATAGTTTTTTTAAAAAAAAATTGTAATAAGCTAACTTAGAATGAGTTGTCATTTTATATGAAAGCTATTTAGGAAAAGCAAGAAATCTAACGTTGGTACTTCATTAAATGATAAGTGACCAGAACTTTTCTGGCCACTTAACCTAATTTAAATAAAATTCCAATTGGTATTTCGAGAACATTAAAAATTTGAAATTCAATGTTTACTTACTTTCTATTTACAAATTTAATAATAAATATATAATTATGTAAATGGAAGATTATTGTTATCTAGTTTTTTTATTATATATATAATTGAAATTCAGTATAATGTATATTTTTTTTGTGACAAACTACCGTTAAATATTTTCAAATTACCGTTATTTAACGGTACTATTTCTATTCTATTTTTAATTTTCAATTTGCTAATAGGCGACATTTCATTAAAAAAATATGTTAAAAAATAATTTATTAATTTTTTAATAGTTATTATTACAATATATTATTAAAAAACAATAAGTCTTTTCGATATAACTTTAGTTATTAGTAATATTTTTTCGAAAATTATTTAATATTTAAAAACATTATTATGAAAAAAATTAGTACGATTTTTCTACTCATTTTCACTTCTGTTATTTTTCTAAGTGCTCAAAATCAATCTATTAATAACAAAGATTACCATAAAAAAACAGCATTGATGGTAGATTTGCCTCATCAATCTGCTCCAAGTCAATTTTTTAGGGATTTTCAAGATGTTTTCCAACTTTCCCCTGAAACCAAAATGGAATTGATAAAAGGAATAGAGAATAGGTCAACCAATAATCATTTAAAATATCAAGAAACCTACAAAAATCTTAAGGTTTTTGGCGCAGTATATATTTTGCATGAAAATGATGGAATTGTAGAAAGTGCAAATGGGCTAATTTATCCAAAAATTGATTTGGAAATTCAACCCAAAATCAACGAACAAAATATTCAAAAATTTGCCATTAAGACCTTAAATATCAATAAGGATAAGTCGAAAAAAGCACCCAACATCTTACCAGATGTAAAATTCGAAAAAATTCAATTGGCATTGATTGATCCAATTTTTCCAAAGTTTAGTGGCAAGTTAGAGCTTGCATATCAGATAGTTATGACCTTGAAGGCACATGATAAAAGAGAACTATTTATCCATGCAAATAATGGACATTTAATTTGGCAACAATCTTTGATTTGTCAAATTGATGTGCCATCGACTGGTAAAACGAAATATTATGGCACACAAAATATCGTATCAGATTCGATCAATCCAAACCAGTTTATTTTAAAGGACAATGGTAGAAATATTACAACTTTTTATGAAGATATAAGTGGCAATGCTACTTATAAAAGTAATAGCAAAAACTGGGATCTAACAAACAATAATCTTGATGAAGTCGCTTTAGATGCCCATTATTGTACAAGTCGATTTTATGACATGATGTTAGAAAAATTTAACTATAAAGGCATTGATGGAAATGGCAAAGAAATGAACCCTGTTGTTCATGTAGAAGGGAATAGTGATTTCTTAAATGCCTATTGGGATGGTAAGAATGCTTATTTTGGAAATGGGGATTGTCATCACAATCCTTTAACAACCTTGTCAATAGTTGCTCATGAATTTACCCATGGTGTGACCAACTATAATTCAGATTTGATTTATAATAGCGAATCAGGTGCTATTAATGAATCATTAAGTGATATTTTTGGAAAAGGTTGTGAATATTTATATGATAAAGCTAACTTTTCGTGGAAGTTGGACCCGAAAATTAGTGCAAATCAATATGCTTTCAATTTCAGATCATTCAGCGACCCCAATTCTTTAAAGATGCCTAAAACTTATAATGGATTATATTGGGAGGATTTCGCTGATGTTCATGTGAATAGTAGTGTTTTTAACCATTGGTTTTATTTGATGGTAGATGGAGGCACTGGAAAAAGTGAATTTGATGTTAGCTATTCTGTTTCACCAAATTCTATTTTAGATGTTTTGAAAATTGTATTTGATTGCCAAGAAAATTATTTGACTCCCACCTCAAATTACTTTAACTTATTTGATTATACCAAACTTTCTAGTGAAAAATTATTTGGTAAAACAAGCAAACAATATTTATCAGTAATTGAAGCTTGGAAGGCAGTTGGAATCATCTCAGCAAATACTGGTGGAGATAAAGTTATTGATTTAGCATTAGTTATAAATGAAGATGATGTTTATTTATGTGGGATCTAATTTGAAATTTAAGGATATTGATATGTTCAAAAACACTGGTGATTTGGCTATTTCGGCAGGGACAATGTTTAAATTAAGCTTATCTACTGCACTCAATATTACTTTCCCAAAAAAAATTATACATTGCCAAAAGTTTTGAACTAGGAGATACTTTTAATCTTCATTTACCTGAATTTTGATTAATGATAAAGTTGGAAGTTATTTAATTAGTTGGGAAATGATTTACAAAATGACCAAGTTTTAAGAGAATAATAGAAATTATAAATATGTATATATTGGAAACACAGAAAAGATGATATTTCAATAAACTTTCTAGTCTACAATTTCTTGAATGTGATAATGCTAAATTCAACACTCTAGGCTACGTTACCTATCATTCTTGTGATACGATCAAAGTCAGGATCTCAAATTTTTATAGATCATGAACTTGATGGCGTGAAAATAAAAACGACAACAATTACTTTGACAAGAGATTTAACATTAGGAAGTGATTTAGTTTATAGAGATACTTTACAATTGAATAAGCCTGCTGGTAATTTAGTATCTACCATAAGAAACTCAATTTCAAAGGATAATTCCAGTCAAAATGATTTTGAAGTTCCACAAATTAATAGTTTAATAAATGTAAAATTTTCAAATTTGGACTATGAAGAATATTTTGTGTATGAAAATTATAATATCCCAATTTTGAGAATTGGTACCAATGATGTATTTGCTACAAAAGGGCAGGCATCATTTTTTACACAAGAAATTCCATGTTTAGATGATTTGAGAAATATAAAAAATAATACTGATATCTTATTTTCTTGCTTAGATGTAACGAATTTAGGGAAAACAAAATTGTCATTTGATATTCAACAATTTAGAGCTGATAGTTTGAAGTTTCCAGAACTTTGGGATAATACATCTGTTTTGTATGTTACATTAGAGGATGGAAATCAAGTAATTAGCAAATTGATTAAATCTCAAAAGGAAGGTACTTGGGAGCATCATGAAATGATTTTACCCGATAATTATGTTGGTAAATTAAAATTCAATTTTTACAATAATCTTGGTCCTGACGGATTTGGTCTTTCTCAAGAAATTTTTGATTTTGATGCTATTTTGATGGATAATGTAAAAATAGAAAAATCGACAGGAATTGAAACTGTAGATTTGGAAAATGATTTACAAATCTATCCAAACCCAACTTCTGACTTCATAAATATTACGTGTAGGAGTAACCAAACGTTCGATTGTAAATTTTTCACTTCAGATGGAAAATTACTAAAAAATATTTCTGGTGTTGCAAATGCTTCAAAAATTGATGTTAGTGAATTCCAATCTGGAATTTATTTCATCAAGGTTATTGATCAAAATATATCAGTTTCTATGCTGCATTTTGTGAAAAAATAATCAAGAAATTGATGATGAAATCCAACCAAAGTATTGAATTATTTTGGTTGGATTTTTTTATCCTTTTCTTCTTGGACGAATTAATAATCTCAAAGATTGGTCATAAGTCAGATAATTCCAAACCCAATTAATGAAAACGAATAATTTGTTTTTAAGCCCCAAAATGGAAAATAAATGGACAAATAACCACATAGCCCATGCTATAAAGCCAGTCAATTTCATTCTTTTCAAATCCACCACAGCTGCATTTCTTCCAATTGTTGCCATAGAGCCTAAGTCTTTGTATTCAAAAGGATTATGAGTATTATTGATTAAGTTTTTTGCTAAATTATTTGCCATTTGAATTGCAACTTGTGCCACTTGAGGATGCCCATAAGGTAATTGATCACTCTGAATATATGCTATATCACCCAATGCATAGCAATTAGGCATATCCACAATTTCATGAAATTCATTTGTTTTTATTCGATTCCCTCTGACATAAGCCGTTTCAGGTATCCCATTGATTTTCTTTCCAGCAATCCCTGCTGCCCAGATTACTTTTTTGGCAGAATAAGTAGTCCCATTTTTCATGGTGACTGTTTTTCCATCAAAAGTACTTACATAACTTCCTTTACAAACTTTAACGCCAAGGTTTTGCAAATATAATTCTGCTTTAGCACTGGATGAGGCACTCATACCATCTAATATTCTGTCGCCACCTTGCAAAAGATATATATCTATTTGTTCTTCATTGAGCTCTTTATAATCCTTGGGTAACACATATTTCTTCATTTCCGCCAAAGCACCTGCCACTTCCACTCCAGTTGGACCACCACCAACAATTACAATATCTAACAAATGCTGCCGTTTTTCATGATCGGTTTCTATCAAGGCTGCTTCATAATCTTCCAAAATAATATTTCTCAAATAAAGAGCTTCAGAAACGGATTTCATCGGAATGACATTTTGCTCTAATTCAATATTCCCGAAATAATTGGTGTCAACTCCTGTTGCAATAATTAATTTGTCAAATGCTATTGATCCAATTGAAGTTTGTAGTAATTTTTTATCAACATCAATTGCCTCTATTTCTGCCATTCTGAAATAGCAATTAGTCGTCTTTTGTATCAATTTTCGAAATGGAAAAACTATTGAGCTTGGCTCCAAACCAGCCATTGCAACCTGATAAAAGAGTGGCTGAAACTGATGATAATTATTTTTATCAATCAAAACTACTTGAAAATTAGAGTTTTTGCTTAATTTTCTCACTAGGTTCAATCCAGCAAAACCACCACCTACAATGATTATTCTTTGTTGTTCCGTTCTCGGAATATTGACATTTATCATCCTACAATTCCTAAGTCTAAAAAAATTATATTTATAAAAGTACTAAATCAAGAATTATGGCTTTTAAGACAGAAAATTCTTAGATATACTTCAATGTTAATATTAAAACAAAAGTATGAATATATAGTTGTTAAAACAAAAAACCCTTCCTCAAATGAGAAAGGGCACTGTTATTATTCTATAAACACAAAAAGCTGATTATTGCTTTGTTGCTCTTGCTGGAGCAGATTTGATTGCTTTTTTCTTTGTTTTCTTTGGAGCAACACTTTTTGCTGGAGCTGGAGTTGTAACTGCAGCAACTGCTTCAGTTGTTAAATTTACATTCAAAGTAAATTCATTGTCAATAGCTTTGTCTCCCAAATTGTCAAAAAAGCTACCAGAACCATATTTTACGCCAAATTTAGTTCTATCAATTTTGATTTCCGCAACAGCAGATTTTTTATCAGCTGTAGCTTTGAAAGATACTGGTTGAGTAACTCCTTTAATCGTCAAATCACCAGTAACATCATAATTATTTCCAGAAACTAAAGTTGCAGTTTTTACAACTAAAGTAGCTGTACCAAACTTGTCTGTACCAAAAAAGTCATCTGACTTTAAGTGACCAATTAATTTGTCAGCCATTCCACCAGATAAATCTGTACAAGCCATTGAGTTCATATCGATTTCGAATGTTCCACCAACTAATTTACCACCATCAAATGCTAATTCACCTGATTTGATATTAATTGTGCCAGTGTGTGAACCAGTTACTTTTTTTCCAACCCATTTAACTGAGCTGCTTTTTGTGTCCACTTTTACTTTTTCAACAGCAGGAGTTGTTCCTGCGAAACTGAATAGTGCAACAAATAGTGCACTCAAAAATAAGATTCCTTTTTTCATTTAAAATATAATTTTTTGTTAAGAACGAAATTTATCTAATAAATCACTTAAAAGTGCTGATTCAGCCAAAGTGAAATTTGTTAATTTTTGGTTTAATAATTTGTCTAATTCATTAGTAGCTAATTCCAAAAGTAACAATCCATTTTGATTGATACTTACTTCCACTCTTCTTCTATCATTTGGACATACTATCCTGTCAACCAGTTTTTTATCTACCAATTTATCCACCAATCTTGAGGAATTCGACATTTTATCCAACATCCTTTCTTGCAACAATTTAATACTAGCAGATTTCGGATTTTGTCCTTTCAGAATCCTCAAAATATTATATTGTTGCATACTGATTTTAAATGGTTTTAGAGCCAAATTCATATTAGTTTGTAACCATGAGGCAGTGTAAATACAATTGATAACTGCTTTACTCTTCATATCCTTGAATGGTTTTTCTTGCCGAATCGCTTCTTCAATTTTCATTTAAACATCAAATATTATTGTACCAACATTTAATGTATATACATCTATTTTTTTAAAAAGTTCATTTTCTATTAAATTATTTTTTGTTATTTTTATATATTATTATTAAACTGATTGATAATCAAAATATTGTGTAAGAAATAATTTTTGATTTTATTATTAATTTTTTGCCACTATCTTTGTAAAATGAAATGGGTTTTTGCAATTTTTTATTATTAATCAATATTATCTTGATTGCTCAGGCAAGCCCAGTCTGTTTGTACCAACATGAAGACCACAAATTCAACTTTTCGAATTCAAATAATAGAAATGATTCTTCATTAATTTCAATAAAAGTTGTCGTACATATTTTGTGGTTTCAGAAGGAAGAGAAATATCTCTGATGAACAAATTCAATCACAAATAATTGCATTGAATAGAGATTTTAATGGAATTCCTCAGATTAATTGTAAAATACCTACATTTTATATAGATCGAATCGGAAGAACCCGTTTCCAATTTTGTCTTGCGGATAAAGATCCAAATGGCAACCCTACCAACGGAATTGTAAGGACATTTACTGCTAAGACTTTTAATAAAAATAACCTAACAGATGCAGCATTGAAATCTAGTGGAGGAAGTAATGCTTGGAAAAATGACCAATATTTGAATATTTGGGTTGCACCATTTGGGAATGATATTTTGGGGTATAGTGGGGGAGTCGCTCTAAATAAATTTTCAGATGGCATTTTCATAAATACTAAAGTATTTGGTACAATTGGAAATTTGTTATCTAATTACAATTTGGGGCATACATTAAGCCATGAAGTTGGTCATTATTTTGGATTAAATCATATTTGGGGAGGAGATGGGTGTAACTGTGAGGATGATGATGGAATAGATGATACTCCAAAACAGGAGTGCTATAGTTTTGGCTGTGATCCGACGCCTCAATTTAGTTGCGGACAATATTCCATGAATTATAATTTGATGGATTATTCTTATGATGATTGTAGAGGATATTTCACAAAAGGACAATGTATATTTATGAGAAATGTTCTTTTGAATTATAGACCAAAACTGCAAGAAAATGCCAATTGCAATATCAATTTGAATTTTAACAATAGCACCATAAATTGTAGTAAACTAACCTATCTTTTTGAGAATAAAACAAATTTTTCTATCAAAATATATTCAATTTCAGGTCAATTGGTGTATGATTCTACTTCGCAAACAGATTTTAATATAATTGATATCAATAATTTATCAAACGGAATTTATTTGGTAAGTAAAACAATAAACGGGCAACAAACCATTGAAAAACTCGTAATTTTTAAATAGTTTTTAAATCATATTTATTTTTTACATATATAAATTTTATGAAAATTAAATGTTTAGCATTTTTAAGTATTTTATACTTTGCATCATGTAGTCCAAAAATCAGTAAACCTACTTCAATAGCTGAATTACAAATTGTTTTCAATATTTTAGAAACAGAAAAGTTATCCAATAGAGAATTTCCATTATATTCTTTGAGCATTTATAACGACCATAAAGCATTTTATAATGGAATGAATAGGATGATGAGAATGGGTTCATTCAAACGAAAATTAACGGATGAAGAATTCATGTCCGTTTACAAAATCATACAAAAATCAAATTCATCCTACCAGATTTATCCAAAAGATAATACAAAATTTATCGCTGTAACGAATGAGTATGTAAAAGATAAAAAACAGATTAAATTGGATGAAAAAAAAGCATTGGAAATTTCAAAATTATTGGATGCTGAGATTCAAAAAATTATCAATTCTGGAAATTGGGAAGAACCTAAAACAGTAACTAAAGCTGAAACAGCAGCCAACACCATACCAAATGAAATATTATTGAGTCTAAAAGATGAAAAGACATTAGATATGATTGTTAAAAAATTTGATGGCTATGCACTGAAAGTGAAGAAAAAATTATCCACTGCAAATAATTATTGGTTGATGACTTTTGATCAATCTACCATCAAAATAGAATCATTAATTGATTTGATAAAGTTGGAAAATGGTGTATTGGGAGTAAGTAGCAACAAATTACTATCTGAAAGATAATGATAGATTTTATAAAAAATTATTTCCTTAAAACATTCGGATTATTGACCATCACCACTGCTGCAGTTTCTGAAGCTGCGGCTACTATTCATTTGCCCAATATTTTTACTGATGGTATGGTATTGCAAAGAAATACTTTGGTGCCAATTTGGGGAAAAGCAACTGCTGGCGAAACAATTAATATCGAAATTAATGGAAATACCTACACAGCAATTTCGAATGATAAAGGCGATTGGCAAATCAGTATTGGACCTTTGAAAAGTGGTGGACCTTATGAATTGATTGTAAAGGGTTCAAATACTATAAAAATCAAGAATGTATTAGTTGGTGAGGTTTGGCTATGCTCAGGTCAATCCAATATGGAATGGCCAATATACTGGTTACCAAACTACAAAGAAGAAATTGATAAAATTAATAATACCAAAATTAGACAATTTAGGGTTCAAAAATTATTGTCTAACCAACCGAAACAAGATGTTTTGCCCTCAAAATGGATACAAGCTACTCCATCCGAAATCAACCAGTTTTCAGGTGTTGCTTATTTTTTCGCAACATATTTATTTGAACAGCTAAATGTTCCAATTGGGATAATTAATGCAAGTTGGGGTGGAACAATGATAGAGCCATGGATCAGTGCAAATGCAATAAAAGCTTTTCCGGATGCCGCAGCAATTCATCAAACGGAAGCATATAAAAAGTTACCCGATTTTTCACCCAACCAAAATTTTGAAGGTTTTACTCAAATTGTCCAAAAATTATTAGAATCTGAAGAAGGATTTTTGGAAAAATGGTATCTACCCGATGCCAAAATTAGCTGGAAGGAAGTTCCATTTCCACAACCTTGGAACGAAAATGAATTATCCAACTATGATGGAACAGCTTGGTATAAAAAGACATTCCAATTAGACAGTATTTCTGCAAAGGAGGCGAGTTTATCATTAGGTATCATTGATGATATGGATGAAGTTTGGCTAAATGGAGAGTTGATCGGGAAAACCACTTATTATGACATTTTCAGGAATTATAAAATCAATTCCTCACTATTAAAGAAAGGTGACAATACCATCGTCGTTAGAATCGCTGATACTGGTGGAATTGGAGGTTTTCTATCAAAAAAGGATGCCATTTTTTTTCAAATAGGTGCAACAAAAATTGACTTGTCTGGAACTTGGAATTTCAAATTAGGGATTCAAATTCCTTCAGAAATAATCAAACAAAAGGACCCTAATTCCTATCCAAGTACATTGAATAATGCAATGATTCAGCCATTAAAGCAATATGGGATTAAAGGCATTTTATGGTATCAAGGAGAATCGAATGCTGAATGGGCAAATAAATATACGGATTATTTTAAAGCTTTAATAAATGATTGGAGGGCTCAATGGCAAAGTAATTTACCATTCCTTTATGTTCAGATTGCAGGATATTTAAAGCCATCAGAGGAGCCTGGGCAAAGTTATAGAGCAGAAATGAGAGAGGCACAGTTCAAAGCTTCTGATCTTCCTAATGTAGGTATGGCGACTGCCGTTGATATTGGTGATGCAAATAACATTCATCCATTAAATAAAAAAGAAGTGGGTAGAAGGTTGTCATTATTGGCAAGAAAAATTGCCTACAATAATGATTTAGTTGCTTCAGGACCTGTTTTTGAATCAATGTCCATCAAAGATGAGACGATTCATGTAAAATTCACTTCATTGGGTGGCGGGTTGGTTTGCCGAAATAAATATGGGTACGTCAATGGCTTTCAAATTGCTGGAGCTAACCAAAAATTTTATTGGGCAAAGGCAACTATTGAAGGAGATAGAGTGATAGTTTCATCAGAAAATGTGAAAAAACCAGTTGCTGTTCGTTATGCCTGGGCTGATAATCCTGATGATGTCAATTTATTTAACTTTGAAAACCTACCAGCAATTCCTTTTCGTACAGATAATTGGTCTGTGTTAACTACAAATAAAAAATAATTTTTAGAAAAATTTGCAGTAAAATTATTTATTATTTTCACAAAAATAGTGTATAAAATATTGATAAATAGAATATTGTGATATTTTATTATAAATTTAAAAATTCACAATGCCTTTTTTTTGTACTTGAAAAGCGGATGTCGAACCCTGCATATTTGTATCATAGAAACTAAATTAGTTATGGTTTGAAAAAGTTCCGACCAAATTGGATATGTTCATGGGATATTAAAAGGGTAAGTTGCAACACAAAAAAAATGATTTTTGATTGCAACTTACCCTTACTTTTAAAGATGAATTACAACTTTTGTTTTATATATAATACTGTTATGCAAAGGTTTAAAGAAACTAATGTTATAATGTCGTTTGTTTAAAACGCTGGGTTATCAATAATCCAGCGTTTTTTTTTTGTATTACCAAAGCCTTTTAAGATAATATTAAAAGCATAAAACAAGTTAACCCACAAAAAACAAGAAAAAAAGAACGCCAGCAAGAAGATAAAGGATATTGTTAAAATAATAATTTTATATTCACACAAGATTTTCCCAGAAAAAGAAAGAGAATAATTGAATATTGACAAAGATGCGCTCAAACAAACCTCCTATTTTTTCTAATATTGTCAATATTTTTAACTACGACTTCCAAATATAAGCGAAAAAAGATCGAATTAGCAGACCCCACTCTTACCGAGAAAACAATCGTTCAACCAAGAAACCAACAAGACCAGCACACAACCAAAAAACAGAAAGGCAAACCAAGGTATTCGTAAAACGCTAAACAAAGAAATAAAAGAAACGCCAAAACAACAACCCAAAACAGGAAGAATAAAAATTTTTCTTAAAATAATTGATGGATAAAAATATTGAATAAGCACCAATTGCTAACCAAACAACCCAGTCTCCATATTTTGTGTAAAAGGTTAAATTATCATACAATGGAATATCCTGACGGATGGCTTTCATTTCATCATAATTGGTCTCTTGATAAGAATTTCCTTTGGTATCGATGAAGGAACTGATACCAGTATTTGCAGATCTTGCAATCCATCGATGCGATTCAATTGCTCTAAGCCTTGCAAATGCATGGTGTTGCAGATATCCGGGTGTATTGTTCCACCACCCATCATTGGTCATAATGAAAATTGCATTTGCACCATTTTTATAAAATCCTCTCATGAAATCACCATAAATGGACTCAAAACAGATGGCAGGAGCAATTTTATATCCTTTTTTATTTTCAAATACACTTCTATCTTCCTGAGAGCCATAACCTTCCATGCTTCCGCCAAACTTATCGAACATCGGCTGTAAAAATCCAAAGATGAAGGGATAAGGCATCATTTCTGCCCCAGGAACAAACCTTGATTTATGATAAAAAGTGTAAGGATTGTATTTATTTTGCTGAAATTGCACGGCTGCATTATAGGATTCCCATCTTCTTTCAGGATTTTGCTTTGGAATTCTTGTCGATCTTCTTGTTGGTTCACTGGGCTTCAAAAATTTATAGGAACCAATTCCAGTAATTAAACTGGTGTTAGGATGTTTTTCAAAATATTTTTGTAGATCAACAAAGGTATTATTTGCTCCAATTTCATATTCATCCACTCTCTCAAAACTCGTTTCTGGGCAAACAACATAATCAGTTTTTTCATCGATTTTTTCATCAATCAAATTGATAAATCGTTGTACTTGAAGCTCTTCTGGTATGGAAAATTTTTCATAATGCGGCTCGTAGTTTGGTTGAACTACGATTACATTTGCAGTTTTGGTTGGGGTTTCTTCTTTTTGATAATAAAGCAATAATGAAAAAACTATTGGAACAAGAACGACCAAACCTAATAAAAACCAACTTTTTTTGATTGTTGAAAAAGAGGATATTGCATTTCTGAGATTAAAATTGTTTTGTTTTAAATATCATATAAAATAAAATTCACCACAAAAACCCAAATAGTACCTCCATGAACACCAGTGAATTGATACCATTGAACCAATGGAAATATTGATGCCCAAGCATTTCCAATAGTAAGCCATGGCTAGCTGATTTCCCATTTCAAATGAACAAATTCAAAAATGAGCCAAAATGGCAAAATACTGGTGAGTTTCACCCATTTATTCAATCGGTCAATTTGTTGAATTTTCCAAAAGGCAAGCCATGGAAGGCTCATGAAAAAACTATTCAGAAAAATAGCAATAAATGAGGGAGCTAAGACAGAATTTGAGACCCACCAAGTTGTTAGAATGTTCCAAATTACTAAGGCATGATAGGTGTAATACCAAAAGGCTCTAATACCCATTTTTTTACTAATCAAGGAATCTGCTATATAAAATAATGGAATAAATCCTAGAATAAAAAAGGAGAAAATCCTGTAATACCCGGAAATCCCAATGAAAGCCAAATGCCTGATAATGTGGATAAAATGATGAATTTTGGTTGGTCAGGGTGTTGGAATTTTTTAGATTTTAAAGAAAATATGATTGTCCAAAAAGCTAAAAAAAAGGGTAGGGAATACCAAGTCCAAAGGCTATGCTGGTACATCAAATAGCTACAAATCAAAATAATGATCAGGGAGATGGAGACTACTTTCCACTTCATGGTCGTCTGATTTTCATTTCATTAGCAATGAAATTGCTGTTGTCAGAATTGATTGTTTCTAAATTCTTAATGATATTTTGGTAACTTACATCATCCCGATTTTGAGATAATTTATAGGATGCTTCAATTTTTGTAATTTCTATTTCGAAACCCAATACCCCTCTTAAATCTACTTTTAAAACATTTTCGGGAATATCTTCCATTCTTTGTGGATTTTCAACGAACTGTTCATGTTGATTCATCAAATCATCCAAATGTTTGATTAGTTTTTCTCCATCCAATTTTTTCCCTTTGCCATGAACATGAATGGAAACATAATTCCAAGTTGGTGCATTCCTATGAGTGTACCAACTTGGAGAAATATAATGATGGCCAGCCATAAAAATCAAAAGCACATCATGATCAATTATAGAAGCATATTGATTATTTGCTTTCGATACATGACCTTGTAAGATAGATTTGCCATCTTCATGAATAACATTTACAGGCAAATGTGTCGCAGTAATTTCACCATTTGGCAAAGTAGTAATTACAGTTGCAAAATTATATTTTTTTATAAAACCTTCTATATCAGACCATTCGTCTGGTAGATTGGTTGGTGAAATATACATATAGAATAAATTAAATCAATTTATACTGCTGCTTCTACCGTTTTAACTGGCTCGAGCCAACCCATTTTATCTTCAATTCTTCCAGTACGGATGTTTTCTATTTCTTCTTTTAGCATTTTACCTATGTTCATCGGTGGAATTTTCATCACCAAATCTCTATAAGTAATGTCTTCAACTCCAATAACAACTGCTGCTGTTCCTACGCCGAAAGCTTCTTGTAAAGTACCATTTTTGTAAGCATCCACTAACTCAGTTATTGCTACTTTTCTTTCTTCAAATGGAATACCTTTATAAGTTAGTATTTTTAAAATAGTGTCTCTTGTGATACCTTTCAAAATAGAACCATCAGTAGCAGGAGTAATTACTTTCCCATCAATAACAAACATGAAATTCATGGTGCCTGCTTCTTGAATATACTTGAATTCGTGAGCATCCATCCACATTACTTGATCATATCCTTTCTCTTTTGCAATTTTTGCAGGATATAAAGATGCAGCATAATTACCAGCACATTTTGCTTCTCCAACACCACCATCTACAGCTCTTACATATTTTTCTTCTACCCAAAGTCTTACTGGTTTACTGTAGTAAGGACCTACTGGACAAGTGAAAATTACAAATTTGTAAGTATCTGATGCTTGAACGCCAATAAATTCACCCGTCGCAAACATATATGGTCTAATATATAATGCACTACCCGGACTAGTTGGAATCCATTCGCTATCTAAAGCAATAAGTTCGTGTAAAGCTTGAAGAAACAAATCTTCTGGAAAATCTGGCATACACAATCGATGAGCAGATGCATTGATTCTATGACTATGCATCGCTGGTCTGAATAAAACAGGTGTTCCATCCACCGTTTTGGTCGCTTTCATTCCTTCAAAGATGGATTGACCATAATGCAATGCTAAATTTGCAGGGTGAAAACTAAAGTTTTGAAATGGAATTATTTGTATATTTGTCCATTCCCCATTAATATAGTCTGCAGTGAACATGTGGTCCGAAAAAATTCTACCGAAAGGAAGGTTAGAAAAATCGACTTCATTGATTCTTGAGGATTTTACTGGATGAACATCAATGTTATATTTCATAGCCAAAATTTTTACAAATATAAAGAACTTTACGCTAATAATTCTTAGAAAATACTAATTTAATGATAATAATTTTTTAATTTGATGTAATTTGCATTCAAAACAGAATAATATTTTGGAAAATAGTTTACTTGATTTTGTTTTATTTGCTCCAAATGAGCCCGTTGATGTCAATACCATGTTATCAGATGAAGAAAAGGATATCAAAGTTGTCATTATTTTGAATGAAGCATTAGATGAGAATTTAAAATCATTATTAATTCAAATTCTAAAAGCGGTAAATATTGACTTTGAGAAAGAAACAAAAACATATAACTCAACAATAGATTCAAATTTTTATATAAAAGATTTGAATGCTAAAAAATATATTTTGATGGGAGTGAATCCAGATTTTTTAAATCTGAATATCAACTTACCCAAATATCATATTTTCAATGTGCACAAACAAATAATTATTAAAACCGATCCGATTTCAGAAATCAACAACAACCAAATGTTGAAAAAACAACTTTGGGATGCAATTAAAGTCTGGAAGATATAATTTTTTTTGTTCCTGAATATTAACGTACTTCGATATATCCACTTTGTATTTTACCTTGACAAGGTAATTCAACAATATAAAAATAGGTACCATTGGGCACAGCTTCATTATTCCATAATCCTTTCCAACCAGTATCATTTTTGTAATTTTCGTAGGATTGAATTAAGTGACCCCATCTGTTAAAAATCGAGACCTTATTTTGTGGAAAATTTTCAATCCCTTTAATATAAAATACATCATTTACCCCATCTTTATTTGGTGAAATGGCATTGTAAATAATAAAAGTTTCTGCCTTTTCGCCTGAAGAAATGCTATCTTTTAGAACACAACCTCGATTGTCCACTAATTGATATTGATAATTTTTTCCTAATTGAATAAACCTTTGGTTAGTAGTAGTAATTTGGCCATCTGCCCAAATAATTTTATAAGGTGCAACACCCCCATTTATTGTCCAATTCAGTATAGTATTACACGTATCAGATTGATTTACAGTGAAATTTATGGAAGGAGTATTGATGTTGATATTCACAGAATCTGCTCCATTACAACCATTTTTATCAGTATATTGCAATTTGTAACTTCCACTTGAATTTGCAATTATGGTATCCTTTGTTGATTGATTGTTCCAAATAATTTTAGTAATATTTGAGCTTTTAGAAACAAATAATTTTTGTGAGCAAGAATCATTATCATTTGATAATTCTATTTTCAGCGGAATTGGATTGATAGCAATATTCTTTGAAGTACTTGATTTGCAGCCATTTGCATCGGTTGTGGTAATGCTGTATGTACCATTTGGCAAACTATCAATTTGTAACGATGTATTACCTGTTGACCAAATGAAGGTGTAGGGTTGAGTTCCACCACTAATTTTTGCATTCAATTTTCCAGTACAATTTTCATAAAGAACTGTATCAATTACAACCACAGGCTCATTAATTTGAACATTAATATTTTGCTGAGCTGTGCAGCCATACTTATCTGTCAAATTACAAATCCAATTTCCATTTTGGACTAAAATGGAATCAGTAGTAAATCCATTGTTCCAAGATAATTTGTAGGGTTCGTTTATTTTGATTTTTTCAATATAAATATTTGCTTTACAATCAATTATGTTTCCAATTTTAATATCAAAAGAAGGTTTATTTTGTGCTTCCACCAAAATTGTATCTAAAAATATAACACAATTATTAAATTTGATTTCTAATAATATATATGTGGAATCGTTTAAAACATTGGTGGTTAATTCTGAAAAACCATTTCCAGAATATAATACCTGATTCGTTTTGAAATCACTCCACGAATAGTTGGCACCATTGAATTTTGATGTGGAGAGTTTAACAGTTTTTTTATCGCAATCAACATTTTCTATTTTTGTTAGAAAATCGGGTGCCAACAATTGATCTTTTTTAGAATCTATCGTATTGCCACATTTGTCTTCAACGATAAAACAATAAATTCCATTTTTTATATTACTGAAAGTAACTTGATTCGAAGAGTCTGACTTTTCTTGAATTACATTTTTTGTACTACAATCTACAATCTGGTACTTATAAGGTTTTTCCCCATTTTTCACTTCTAAAAATAAAGTGCCATCTTGTCCATTGCAATTGAAATAATTTACAGTGATAGAATCTGGGGCTTTATAATTTTCTGGTTTGAAATTAAATTCTACGGAATCTATTGGACAAAGTGGTCCATAATTATTTGTTTTTGCCAAACTTCCTTCTTCGGAATTGATATATAAATAAGCTTTGTGTTTCGATCCTGGCACTAATCCCAAATATTTTCCAGTACTATTTGGACTACAAGGTGGATTAGAAAAAGGATTATAGGTACAATCTAAAGTATAAAATCCATTGTCATTATTTTGAATGATAACAGGAGCATTTGTCTTCCCCCAATCATACCACCATGTTAAAGGTAAAGCTCCAGAAAGTTGTAAATCACCTTCTGAAGGGCATTTTGGACGTTCCCAATCTAGATTTTGTGCAGGAATTGATGGTAAAACAAAGGTTGTATCCAAACATCCATTGTCACTGAAAATTCTATATTTCAATAATGGATCGAGATAAGCATTTCCAATAAAAGTACCGTTTGGTAAAAGTGTTCCTTTCATTTGTTCTAAAACATTATCTGTAATGTTTTCGATTTTCAACTGACTTGCTCCAACTGTCTTTACATTATAAACTTTCTGACAAGTCCCATTTTTTAATTTTTGGTGGTGATTCCAGCTCTAAAATCCAATGGTTGGGGCTTCAAAGAAAAAGACTCTTTTAATTTACCATATATGGGACATTCTGCTTCCAAAAAGTAATCACCAACGTTTAAACCAGTAAAAATACCTGAGTTGTTAGTAGCTATTAAAACATTTTTCGAATCATAAACTCTATATGTTGAAGATGTAACAATAGCAAATAGTTTTACAAATTTGTTATCTCCTTCAAATCTCAATGTGACAACACCAGTTACTCTTCCGCAACCTAAGGTTAAATTTAATTTTGGCTCATTATATATGGTGGCATTTACGGTTTCCTTACAGGTATCAGTTGCTGTGAATTTGTAAGGTAAAGTAAATCCTTTAATTGTTAAAGGACCTCCATTCAGAATTTTATAAGACTTATTTGGAGTACAAGATGTGCAATTAAAATCTACAGTATAATTTGAACTTGTTCCTATATTCATAGTTGTATCTGAGCAACTTATTTCAACATTGAAACTTAAATATTGTACAATTTTCTCTTTTATATTGCCACAATTATCTGTTACTCTTATTGTTAGATTTTTTCCAATAGTAAAGGGAACTTTAGTGAAATCATCTGAATTATTGAATTTAATGGTTGTCGTATCACCTACATAATAATATCTTTTGAAAGGTGGTGTGCCAGAAAATATTTTGATATTTAAAGTACTATCCTTTGTGTTAACACAATTAATAGTAAAATCTAATATATTACAAGAAATAAAATCTGAGACAATGTTTCCACAATTATCTTCTAAGATTGCTTTCCAATTACATCCAACTTTTATTGTATAATCCTTTTTTAAAGATGGGTTGTCTATAGAAATAGTATCGGTGTTATTCACAAATTTTAGATTTTTATAAATTCCACTTCCAGGGTATCCTTTTATTGTATCAATACTAACCAAATAGTTGCCATTCAGCTCTTTACAATTTGTGATAAATTTTAATAAAGTATAAACTTCAGAGCAATATGACGTGAAATTTCCGCAATTATCAATCACTCTCACACAATATTTACCACAAATTCCAGTGAAAATAGAATCAGATTGTGGGGGTCGAAAATGTTTTTCCATTATCAGTTGATATTGAATATTGATAGGGTCTTTTTCCATCTTTTGCAATTGCAGTTACGATTCCTTTATTTGATGTAGAATAAATGGATGGCAATTTATAATTCCCACCGATAGTAATTGTTTTCGTAATTTTTTGTTGTGGAACACTATTGTCACTTACTGTAATTATATGATTTCCAGCAGGTAATCCTTTGAAAGTATAGGTGTTTTGATTGATGCAAGTATAGCAATTCGGGCATGAACTAATATCGTAGCAAAAAGGAGCTTTACCGCCAGTTACATTAATAGTAATTTCACCATCAGAGGAACAATTAGAATTGGAAATTGTAAAGGTAAAATCAAGATTTTGGGTAAATATAACAGAAGGCATTAAAAATGCAAATGCAATTAGGATCAAGTGCTTTAGATTCATATTTCATATTTTTTGTCAGTGCAATATACTATTGTTTCTATTAAAAATTTGCAAGACTTTAATATAATATTTTTACTAATATGTTTTAAGAATATTTAATTTTATGCTATGAAAATAAAAGAAGTGCATTTTAGGTATTTGGATGAAGATTATTTTATTTCGCTTCCAGAAGATGATTTTCAATTTGTTGATGATGATAGTATTTTTACTTTTCTTAAAAATATGGGAATCAAAAAGTTATATGAAGTAAGAAGCGATCATCGAAATAGGTTTTTAGACACAATTGTTGATACCGATTTGGCATTTCTGTTGGGAAAAGAGTTTAAAGATATAGAGATTAGGCAAGGCAAAAATGGGGTCTATCTATTCCATATTCCTTCACAATCTACAATTTCTCATGATAAAGAATGGTTAAAAATAGTAGATGAGATTTGGAAAAAAAATAACATTGAAAATTGACGTAAAGATTTTAAATGGCTGAATTTGAGTATTATAGGAAATGAATTAAAAAATAAATTGCAAATAACAATTAGAATAATAATAAACCAAAAGTTAAATGATTTTCTGTTTTTTTCATCCAAATCTGATGTTGTTTTGCCGTCAAAATTATTTAGAATTTTTAACTGCCTCATATGTTCATTAATATCCACTCCTCTATTTCTTAAGATTTTATTGGCTATAAAAGCAGCTTCAGGATCAGTTCCATTGGTTAGGGTATTAAATAAATCTTCCTCACTCATCGTGTTCATAATGTGTTGATTGATATCCTCAGCTGAAAAAGTTTTTTCCATTTCAGTATTAAATAATTCTATCGATTCAACATAATGTTCTGAAGGTATTTCTAATTGATATTTGGGCTCTAAGAACTGGCCTAAAATCAATGGATCTATGATAGAGTTAATTTTTGTAAGTTTATAATTGATTCCTTTTTTGTCAAAAAAACCTTTTAAAAAAGTTAAATTGCTATTGTCATCAAAATATCCAAATAGTCTGTAATTAGCTGATTCATTTTTCATTAGATATTAATTTAATAAAATAATTCAATTTTTAAATTATCTTTGATTATTAAATAACTTTTAAAACTATCATTATGACTAGATTAACAATTAAACTTTCATTAATGTTCTCATTTACACTCTTTATTTCAATTTTATCCTGTAAAAAAGAAACAACCAATCCTTGTTTCACAACGGACATGTCTTTTTCAAAAAATATCGTTGCAATTTACAAATCTAGCACCTGCCTTACTTCTGGATGTCATTCAAGTAATGATTTAGTGCCTTTAGAAACCTATAGTGTTACCAAATTTTTAGTTGATCAAAAAAAATTATTATGGGCAATCAAAAGAGAAGCTGGGTTTTCTCCTATGCCTAAAGTTGGAGATAAATTGTCAGATTGTGATATAAGTAAGATAGAGGCTTGGATTAATCAAGGTGCTAAAGATAATTAGATATATATTGATTTCATTTTCAAATAATTAGATTTATTGAATTCATTTAAAAAATCAAAAATAACTTTCGTGAAAAATTGGATATTTGGTTTGTAAGTAGTTTGTTTTTTTATTGTTTTACAGTTTTTTTGAAAAATTGTGCTGCAACATTTATCTTGTGTGAAAATCGAAAAATCTGCAGTTTTTTATGAATAATTGTTTGAATTGTAATGAAATTTTGGAGGGTAATTTTTGCAAAGAATGTGGGCAAAAAGCAGATACTCATCGATTAAGTTTTCATCATGCTGTGCATGATGTGCAGCATAATATCATCCATTTTGACAAAGGATTTTTATACAATCTGCAAACAATATGGAAACCGAGTTTGATATTTGATTATTTGGATGGAAAGCGGGTACGTTTCTTTAATATTTTTGCCTATTTGGTATTGAGTACAGCTATTTTCATTTATATAATCAACCTGTTTTTTGGAAATCATGGAGAAACTGCAAACTCTACTCATGAAATAAACCATGTGGATTCGCCATTAACAATTGGGTATAAAAGTGGGTTTGCTTTTGCATTCTTGTATAAGAATTTGAAGCAATATTTAACGATTATTGGCATTATACCTTTTACAATTTTTTTCCTATTTGTTTTTTAGAAATATGAAATTATATTTTTGGGAACAGTTTTATATCAATCAATTTATTTTTTCAAATTTAACGATTATTTCGTGCTTCATTTTTCCAATTTGGAATCAATTTTTTCCAGATTTCAATCTGTTTTATATCTATGTACCACTTGTAATTTTTATGTATTACCAACTATTTAAAAATAGAAATCCAAGTTCTATGACCATTTTGAAGTCAATTTTGATTACTATTTTTGGATTTGCAGGAATGTTAATGATTAGCTACTTTTTAGGATCCATGATATTGTCAACAAAATAGATTATGCTAGAAAATTTATTGCCATTTGATGGGGAAGTATATTATTTTGGAAAAATAATGGAAGCACAAGCTGCTCAAATATTTTACGATAAATTACTCCATCAAATTGATTGGAAAAATGATGAAGCATATATTTTTGGCAAACATTTCGTCACCAAAAGAAAAGTTGCATGGTATGGTGATCTCGAATTTGAATATACTTATTCCAAAATAACTAAAAAAGCCCTGAAATGGACAGCGGAATTGCATGAATTAAAGTTATTGGTTGAAAAATATACTGGTGCAAAATACAATTCATGCCTTTGCAATTTATACCACAATGGGGAGGAAGGAATGGCTTGGCATAGTGATGACGAAAAGAAAATCGAAAAAAATTCTTCAATTGCTTCCCTCACATTTGGTGCCACCCGAAAATTCGGTTTCAAACACAAAACGAAAAAAAATGTAATTTCAATTGTACTAGAATCAGGCAGTTTGCTTGAAATGAAAGGCACTACCCAGACATTTTGGTGGCATCGTTTACCCAAAACAAAGCTAGACGTAGGTCCAAGAATCAATTTAACTTTTAGATCGATTGTGGAGTAATCTACTGTAATTTTACAAATAATTGGGAGTTCGGACTTCAGTCCAAATAATTTTTAAACGGACTTAAGTCCGTTAATCCCAAAGGTTAAAAAAATAAATTTTCAACAATTTAATAAACTATATCATCGATAATCCAGTAAAAGCTTGTTAAGTTATTAACTGGGAAGATTATCCTTATACATATTTAAGAAAAATTGAATCCAATTAATTGGGAGTTCGGACTTCAGTCCGAATATTTTTTAAACGGACTAAAGACTTTTCCGAAAAATCGGAACCCAAAAAGTTATATATTAACATCTTAAAGTATGAAAATTTAGAAGTTCGTCAGAAATTTTAAAATGATTATTATCAAAAATTGGTTAATCAAAATTTCTAAATAATTTTAAATTTATTTTTCATTAAATGAAATAATATTATTATTTTTATAATATCTAATTTATCTTAAAACTGTAACTAATGGATAACTTCAATATAAACTACAGAAGAATTTTACCACATTTTCAAAATATTGGAGCTACTTTTTTTGTAACATGGCGACTTTTTGATTCTATGCCAAAAGACTCAATAGAAAGGCTTAAATCAAATTGGGAATTGAAACAAATAAATATTAAAAGACAACTTAAAGATAAAATTGAAATTAATAAATTATTGAAAGAAGCTGAGATTGAATATTGGAATTCATTTGAAAAATATTTAGATAATATTAAATATGGTTCACATTGTTTAAAAAATCCAGAAGTTGCTCAAATAGTTTTAGAGAAAATTAAATCATATGATGGGAAATACTATATTTTAGAAGCATGTTGCATAATGTCAAATCATGTACATGTACTGTTAAATTTTAATATACAAATACCTGAGAATGAAGAAGAATTTGATATTAGAAAATACGTTCAATTAGATAAAGTTCTAAAATATATAAAAGGTGGTTCATCAAAAGAAATTAATAAATTATTGAACAGATCAGGCCAACCATTTTGGAATGAAATTAATTTTGATCGATATATTCGTAATGAAAAACATTTCAATTCTACTATAAACTATATCATCAATAATCCAGTAAATGCTGGTTTAGTAATTAACTGGGAAGATTATCCATATACATATTTAAGAAAAATTGAACCCAATTAATTGGGAGTTCGTACTTCAGTCCGAATAATTTTTTAAACGGACTTAAGTCCGTTAATCCCAAAGTTTAAAAAAATAAATTTTCAACAATTTTAAAATCTATATCATTGATAATCCAGTAAAAGCTGGTTTAATTATTATCTGAGAAGATTATCCATATACATATTTAAGAAAAATTGAATCCAATTTATTGGGGAGTTCGGACTTCAGTCCGAATAATTTTTAAACGGACTAAAGTCCGTTAATCCTTAAGGTTATAAAAAATAAATTTTCAACAATTTAAAAACTATATCATCGATAATCCAGTAAATCTGGTTTAGTTTTTAACTGAGAAGATAATCCTATTACATATTTAAGAAAAATTGAATCCAATTAATTGGAAGTTCGGACTTCAGTCCGAATATTTTTAAAACGGACTAAAGTCTATTCCGAAAAATCGGAACCCAAAAAGTTAAAAATAAATCAATTTTACTACATTTTAAAAACTATATCATCAATAATCCAGTAAAAGCTGGTTTAGTTATTAACTGGGAAGATTATCCTTATACATATTTTAGAAAAATTGAACCCAATTAATTGGGAGTTCGGACTTCAGTCAGAATAATTTTTTTAAACGGACTAAAGCCTATTCCGAAAAATTGGAACCCCAAAGGTAAAAAATATATTTTCTTATCTACATCTTAAATCTTGAGATTTATAATTTCAATTACATTTTTAATAAAAATGAACTTAAATCCTTTCCCAAAATTCTTATTTATTTTCAAATATTATCTACTTACAATTTTTCAATCCTTCTTTGCAATGTATTGATTTGCACATATTGTTGGTTACCCCATTTCTGCTGGATATAATTAATCACATTCGCTATTTCAAAATCAGATAATCGAGTAACTGCAGGCATTTTTTCATTGTATTTTATCCCTTTAACAGTGATTTCTCCGCTCAAACCATTTCTAATTATACATCCCATCTTTATTGGATCTTTAATTACTTCTGAACCAACTAACGGTGGTATGTTTTTACCTAAACCATTCCCATCTGACCCATGACAATTTGCACAAAAGTTCTCGTATAAAATCGCTCCTTGTCTGTATGGATCCGATTCACAACTGTCGTGAATAACAATAATTAATAATAATATGAAGAAGTAAAAAAATCGATTCATTGATATTTTTTTGCAAATATCTTGATTTAATAAGAAAAAAATCATTTTTTGAATCAGGATTCCTTTTTTATCCTAAAAATTCACAATTCACCTATTTTATTTTCATAAAATGAAGTCACTAACAACAAATCGATTTCTAATCAAATCAGTAAGAAAGCAATTCAACAATTTTCCATATCTTGCAACAAATTTTAATATAAGTAATGTCAAATCCGAATTTAGATGCCACTGGTAATAAATACTCTGCTGACGAACATCAGATAGAAAGGGCATTAAGACCAAAGGAACTGGATGAATTTAGTGGGCAACCCAAAATAGTTGAAAATCTTAGAATTTTCATTCAAGCTACTAAAATGAGACAGGAAGCTTTGGATCACGTATTGCTTCATGGACCTCCAGGATTGGGAAAAACAACCCTTTCTCACATCATTGCAAATGAATTAGGGGCAGGAATGAAGATGACTTCTGGTCCTGTTTTGGAAAAACCGGGTGATTTGGCAGGTATATTGACGAACCTTGAGGAAGGGGATGTGCTTTTTATCGACGAAATCCATCGATTGAATACTGTTGTTGAAGAATATTTGTACTCTGCTATGGAAGATTATCGGATCGATATTATGATTGATAGTGGACCCAATGCAAGAAGTATCCAAATAAATATTAGCCCTTTTACTTTAGTTGGGGCAACCACTAGAATGGGTTTACTGACGGCTCCTATGAGAGCAAGATTTGGAATCAATTGTTTATTAGACTATTACGATATTGCGACGCTGAAAAAAATTCTTTTCAGATCAGCAGATATTTTGAATATAGAACTTTCGGATGATGGAGCTAATGAAATAGCAAGAAGAAGTAGAGGAACTCCTCGGATTGCCAATGCATTGATGCGAAGAGTACGTGATTTTGCAATGGTGAAAGGTGATGGAACGATTGGGCTAGAAATTTCAAAATATGCATTAGAAGCTTTAAATGTTGACAATAGTGGATTGGATGAAATGGATAACAGAATCCTTTCAACCATAATTCACAAATTCAAAGGTGGACCTGTCGGGATAACCACTATTGCCACAGCAGTAGGGGAGGAAGCTGGGACTATCGAAGAAGTTCATGAGCCATTTTTGATTATGGAAGGCTACATCCAAAGAACGCCAAGAGGAAGAGAAGCTACTGCAAAAGCTTATCAACACTTGGGAGTCAAACAATCGAATCCAAATAATTTGAGTTTATTTGATGATGAAGAATAAAATTTATTAAAAAAACAAGTGTTTCATCGAATTTAGGATACCTTTTTTCTAAATTTTGAACTGAACATTAATTTTTAAACTATTTTTGCAATCTAATTTTTTTACAAAAACATATTATTGTGTCCATTTTAATTTTTTTAATAGTTTCTTATATTTTATTAAGTATTTCTTTGATGCCATTATTCAAAAAGGCAGGAAGAGATCCTCAAAAAGCACTTATTCCTGGGGTGAATTTTGTGGAATGGTGCCATATTATCGGTAAAAATCCTAAAGAAGCTTTGTGGTTATTATTCCCGATAGTCAATATTTTTACTTTCTGCGGAATGGCTGTGGATATGGTTAGGTCATTCAACAAACTGAGTTTGGCTGATACCGCTTTAGCAGTAATTTATGCACCTTTGAAGTTTTTTCTAGTTGGAAAAAATGATAAAGACCTATATGTAGGACCTACCTTGAAATTAGAAAAAGAATATGCTGATAGCATTCAAAAAGCTACTGAGGAAAATAATACTTATGAGCTTAAAAGGCTGAATGCCAATAATCCATATGCAAAATCATCAGGTAGAGAATGGATAGAAGCGATGTTTTTTGCAATATTTGCAGCTGCTTTCATCCGTATGTTCCTGATAGAAGCCTATGTGATTCCAACCTCTTCGATGGAAGGCTCATTATTGGTTGGGGATTATTTGTTTGTTAGCAAGGCTCATTATGGAATCAGAACGCCGATGACGGTGGCTCAAATTCCATTGTTACATAATACAATTCCTATTTTAAACACAGAATCTTATTTGGAGTCGCCTAGTTTACCTTATTTTAGACTTCCAGCATTAACGCCTATCAAACGAAATGACCCAGTTGTATTTAATGTACCAGAAGGTGATAGTATTATTTTAACCAAAGAAAGAAGCTTTAATATTGGCTCATTGAAGCGACCATTTGAATATTACAAAAGCATTAATGAATTAGGAATTTCAAATTATTATAACTCTATTTTAAATAATGGGACTTTGATTACTAGGCCTATTGATAAAAGAGATCATTATATTAAAAGATGTGTAGGAGTAGCTGGAGATTCGCTTCAAATCAAAGATGGACAGATTTATATCAATGGTCAGCCGAATCCGAATTCAAATACAATGCAATTTTCTTATAAAGTTACTTCGAGTTCTCCTTTGAATTTGAATAAATTAGATGAATGGGGGGTGAGTATTCATGATCATCAATTGCAAGAGAAAGGATATTATAACCTGAATTTGACCCAAGTTGATAAAATTAAAAGTTTGGGCGGGGATGTTCAAGTGGAAAGATTATATAAGCAAGCTCAATTCCCAGGTGAATTATATCCTCACGATACAACTTATTATGGCAATTGGACAGCAGACAATTACGGACCGTTTTTTATTCCAAACAAAGGTGCTACGATCAATTTGACACCACAAAATATGGCAATGTACTTAAGAGTGATCAGTGCATATGAACAAAATAAAGTGGAAATGAAAGATGGAAAAGTGTTCATAAATGACAAAGAATCAACAACCTATACTTTCAAACAAAATTATTATTGGATGATGGGAGATAATCGCCACAATTCGGAGGACTCAAGATATTGGGGATTTGTTCCAGAAGATCATATCGTAGGAAAACCATTGTTTATATGGTTCTCTACTAAAAATGGTAATATGAAGGAAGGAATAAGATGGAATAGGATTTTCAATTCAGCTTATAAAATGTAGTAATTTATTAATGCTTTGTTAATGGAGGTTGTGTATAAACTAAAACCATTTTCAAATCGTTCTACAATAAAAAGTTTAAAAATGAATAAGTTATTAATCGTTTTATGTTTGTTTGCTTCAAGCTCTTTGATGGCTCAATTTGATTTTCAAAAAGCGGTGGACAAAGGAAAAGAAAAATTAGGCTCTCTGACGAATGGTGCTGGATTATCGAACGAAGATATTGGAAAAGGCTTGAAAGAAGCTTTAAATAAAGGCGTAAATGCTGGTGTCGATAAGTTGGGAGCAGTAGATGGATATTTCAAAAGTGAGTTGTATAAAATCTTGATTCCAGAAGATATGAGAAACGTAGTTTCAAAATTGAAAATGGTTCCAGGTTTCGGAAATATTGAAAATGAGTTGATGGAAAAAATGAATAAAGGAGCTGAAAAAGCAGTAACAAAAGCAACTCCGATATTTACAAAAGCCATTACTTCCTTGACTTTTCAAGATGCTTTGAATATTTTGATGGGAGAAAAAAATGCTGCAACTCAGTATTTGAATAAGACTACAAATCAAGAATTATACAAAGAGTTTAATCCAATTATCTCTAGTTCTTTAAGTGAGGTGGGAGCAACTAAATACTGGTCAGATTGTGTGAATGCTTATAACAATCTACCATTTGTGAAGAAAGCAAATCCCGATTTGAATGACTATGTTACGAAGGAAGCTTTGAAAGGGCTTTTCGGAATGGTTGCTGAGAAAGAATTGGAAATCAGAAATGATCCAAGAGTAAGAAATACGGAAATGCTTAGAAAAGTATTTGCAAAGCAAGATAAAAAGTAAGATTATACTGAAATATAAATAAAAGGGGAAAAATGCTTGCATTTTTCCCCTTTCTTTTTAAACCCAAATTGTCTTAAATGATGATCCAAATGTTTGTAAAACATATTGTTCCATTCATTTGAAGTTAGTTTCCCAAATGAATGCGACTCTTTTTGTTCGAATTCATTCGCTCCCAGTTTTTGTGTTTTTTCAATAAAATCAATTAATCTTTGTTTTTCTTTATTGAAATCTCTTGAACCAGAAATGATGAATTGAGGGGCAGTTTGACCATTTTGTCCATATGGAGCTTCCGTCACTACTTTGTTTTTTACCAAGCTTTTCAAAATGAATTTCATAAAAAAATTCGGCTTGGGGTGGATATTGTCATAAACCATTTCGTAGGTTACATTGCAATGAGCCAACATTTGTGGAGCACTCATTGAGCCCCACAATGGGGTAGTGTCGGGTGTTAATTGTTGGATTCTTCCAATAATCGTATCGGTAACGTCTTTTTGAAAAACATTTGGTAATGCCATAAATTTTAACTTTTTGTAAAAGTATTATTTTTTGACAAAAACAAGAGAATATACTAATGGAATTTTATTTCCCATTTTTCCGATGCGATATTTTCCTTTTTCAAATTCAATCATATTTTGGAAACAGTTATAAGGAGAATAGTCATATTCTTGCATATTTTCCAATAACATATTTTGATTCAATAAGCTCATTAAGACTTCACTAATGCTATGATTCCAACCAACGGATTGTAAGTTAATATCTGCTTCACTATTGGTATAAGTGCCTGACTCATGTTCGATTATGGGCTCCTCCAGCTGATAATTGTAAGCAACTTTATCGAAATTATCATCGAACATCCAAACGAAAGGGTGAAAGTCTGCAAACACAAGTTTCCCTTGTGGTTTTAAGAAATGGGAGATAATATCTGCCCATTTATTCAAATCTGGAAGCCATCCAATTGTGCCATAAGTGGTGAAAACGATATCAAATTTATCATTTAAATGTTGTTTTAAATCAAATATATCACAACAAATAAAAGTTGCATCTACTCCTATTTTTGAAGCTAATTCATTTGCAAATTCAATAGATTTATCCGATAAATCAACACCAGTTGCGATGGCTCCCATCCGAGCCAAGGATAAAGTATCTTGACCAAAATGGCATTGGAGATGCAAAATTTTCTTTCCTTTGACGTCACCCAAAAGCTCCAATTCGATTTCATTCAAAGAAGATTTACCTTTAATGAAACCATCTACATCATAAAAGTCAGACTGAATATGAGTTTCTGTTCTTTTGTTCCAAAGTGTTTTGTTGATTTGTATATATTGGTTGAGAATATCCATAAGATTTAAATCTGTTATTAAATATAAATTATACAAAGATTTTTGTTAATTATTTATAGTAGTATTTTAAAAAGTCGATAAAAAATATATCTTTTTTATTCCAAAATTGAGCTGGATTAACACTGCCATTTATTTCATTACTATAAATAATGACTTTTTTCCCAATTTTTGATGCTGGTTCATAATATTGAAATTTTGCTCTTATTTTAGTCTTAATTGATCCAAAATATCTTGGAATTATGTATTTCCAATAAGTTTTTGCTTCTTGGGTTTTTACTTCTAAATTACAATCTTCAAATCTATCAATAGGAGTAGTGTAAAATCTTTCTATCTCTTTCCATTCATTATTTTCATTAAGGGCTTCAAGTTTAATATCAAGAGATCCTGCCTGAAATAAGAAACTTTTGTCTTCTTTGCTATTATTAAAAATCAAAATTGAGTTAGAATAAAACATTTTATTATATTTAATGTCAGATTCTTCACTTAAAACAATTGAAATTTTTCCTTTTGGGATATTATTAGATTTGAATAAAGGGTCTTTCTTATCAATTTTTTGGATAATTGGATTGATTCCACAATAGGTTTCTCTTTGAATATCATAATTGTATTCACTTATGTTACTAGTATCCGACCATACTATTTTACCATCTGTATTATAATAACATAGTTTATTTTCAAAATCACATTTTAAAAGTCCATTTTGAAATCTATTTTCGTTTACTCTTAATAAAGTTGGTTCAATTATAGTTTTGCCATCTAAATCACAAACACCAATAAATTCTCTGAAACTAACTCTTGCATATTCGTATTTTGAAAAGTCATTACTACTCAATGATGTAAAATAATAATTTGGGTCATTTTTCCCATCTGATAAATATTCAATTGTTGAAATTATATTTTCATTTTTATCTAAAATATATTTTTGATAATCCATATCAAGTACTACACATCTCCCTTTGTTAAAATTTGAAATAGCATTACGATAAGATTTTTTTGAAAGTATATTTCCATCTTTATTAATTATAAAATATTTATCATTTTCATTTTTATATAAAATAACTTCATCATTAAATAAATTGATACTCATATCAGTAGTATCTAATAAGTAAAACTTATTTTCATGTTCAAAATAGTAGATATCTAATTGATTAACATCATTCTTTTTCTTCAATTTTACTAAACCATCTAGAAGGAGTTTTCCATTTGATTTAGAAGCTATTACATTCAAATTTATATCAAGTATTGAATAGTTATTATAACTCTGATTTGGATCAGATATATTTTTATAAACTTTAAAAAAAGGAGAATTTTTTTCAATATATATATTTGGATATTGGTTTACAGGGATAATTATCTTACCAAATTTATTTATTAATCCAGACTCTATTTTTGATTTATAATTCTCTATTTTTTTGATTTCTATAACATAAAATTCTTTATTTAAATAATCTATAATAGAATCATAAATTGTATCTAATACTAGATTATTTTCTTTATCAATCATCCCTTTTTTATTTGTAAAAGTTGTGATTATTGCAACCTCATTTTTGAAATTATTGATAGATTTATAATTGTTTTTAAAAAGAACGGTCCCAGTTTTGTTTATAACTTCCATTTTTCCATTTTTTCCATATACAACTGCAACATTATTATTAAATGGTTCTGCAAATTCAAACTTTGGTTCAATTACAAATTTGCCAGTGGAATCAATAAACCCATAATAACCATTCGATCGAACATTTGCTAATCCTTCTGAAAATTCATATGCAAAATCAAATTGTGGTTGAATCTTGATTTTCCCTGTAGAATCAATATATCCCCATTTACTTTTTTCAAAGATTGGAAATAGTTTTGGAGAAAGTGTATCTGCATATAAACTATTGATATTGAATAGAAAGGAAATAAAAAAACTAAAAAATAGATAGTATTTCATTGGTAATTAAAATTGTAAATTAATGAATAAATTTGTGTTACAATATTAATTCAAATTTTGTATATCAAATAAATAAAGCCTAATTATTTTCCAAAAATTCATTGATTTTTTCATCAGATCTTGCAATTACTGCCTTATCTCCTTTTATCAAAATGGGTCTTTCAATCAAGATAGGATTTTCTTGTAATATCCGAATCCATTCATCATCAGAATAGGTCTTTCCTTTGAAGTTTTCTATAAAAATTGCTTCTTTTGTCCTGATCAAATCATAGGGTTTGATGCCCAGTTTTTGAATAATGGATTTTAATTCTGAAACACTTGGCGTATTTTTCAAATATTCAACTAATTGAAATTCAATATTTTTTTCTTGCAAAGCAGCCAAAGCACACCTGCTTTTTCCACATTTATTGTTATGAAAGATAGTTATCATTTTTTATTATATTAACGTTCATATATTTCTAATGGATTATAAATATTCATATTATCCCAAATATTCGGAGTGTAATAAAATTGACCAATATTAATATTCCCATCGAATTCATTGCTGTAAAGTACATATTTTTCTTCTTTATTTATTTTATTGGTAAGCTCCAATCGAAGTTTTGTCTTGAAAGTACCTTCATATTTTGGTATTTTAAATTGCCAATAATATCCAGGCTCTAAATATTCTTCAAAATAACTTAATCCACATTTACTACCAATTGTATTAGTTATATATTTCCATTCGTTGTTAAAATCTAATGCTTGAATTCGCATATATAACAAATGATCAATTACATCAAATTTTATGATAGAATCTGTATTGTTATATAAATATACATTGTATCCAAAATACTTTTTGACAAAAGTATCAATTTTTGTATTTTCAACTAAAAGAACAAGTTCATTCTTTAAATTAAGATTCGTTTGATTAATTAATTTTGGAATATTTGTTGATTTTGCACATCCATTACAATTAATATTTTTTTCATCTAATGAATATGCGAAATAGTAATTATAATCTAGATAATTAATATTTAAATAACTGATAAAATTTTTGGGAAAAATGATATTTGCATCATAATAATTTGAGATACTATCTGGAAAATAAAGATTGAAATCAACTTCTTTGTGATTGTAAAAGTATTTATAGATTGCTTCTTCCCGATTAATACTATCAGTTAGAATAACATCATTTTTACTGAAATCATATTCAAGCAATTGAGCATTACTCATGAAACTTTTAAATATTATAAATATTACTAAAATAGTCCTCACTTTTTTAGTATTTAACATTTGAATAAGGATTAAAATATTTTTGACATTCCAATCTCTATCTATTGTATAAAATTGACTTATATTTATATTTCCTTCAATTTCATTGCTATACAACTTTTGAAAAATTAGATTTCCATTGTGAAATTTTGATAGTTCTAGACGCAATTTTGTTTTGAAATTTCCTTCAAAAACTGGCATTCTAAATTCCCAATAGTAACCTGAGTCTAAATAGATATTATGATGACTTAAGCCGCATTTGTTTATGAATATTATCGATATATCGCCATTCATTATTAAAATCTATTGCTTGTATTCTTAAATATAAATTACTATCATCTACATCAAATTGATATACAGAATCAGTTTGATTTGCTAAATATACTTTATATCCATGATAATTTCTTCCGAATGTATCTAATTTGGAGTTGTCAATCCATATTTTCAAACCCTCCTTATTCGAAGGGATGGAATCTTTTAAAAATTTAGGAATATTATTTGAAATTGCACAACCATTACATCTTAGATATTTGTTGGGAATGGAATAAGCATAAAAAAAAGTATAAACTTTATGGTCAATATTTAAATATTCAAATTTATTATTAGAGTCAGAGTTCTGAGAATAACTTTTAATAAATGTAGCTATAATTAGGAAAATATATAAATATCTCATTCAGAAATTATTTCCAAATTTAACGAAAATCTTCTTTTTTTATTTCGTATAACACACAAGATTTCAATCTATTATCTGATAAAAGTTTTGAATGATCAAAATTGTATTGCCATTCCATACCTATTTTTTTCATAACATGAATTGAGGGCGTATTTATTACTGGTGCCACCGAAAAGATTTTTGATAACTGAATATCTTGAAAACCATATTTCAAGCATCTTTTAGCACCTTCCGTTGCCAATCCTATATGCCAAAATGTTGGCTTCAACCGCCAGCCAATATCTACACTGGCGTAAAAGGAGCTTCATAGCTTTGTTCAGAAAGCCCAATCATCCCAACAAATTCTTGAGTTGTTAGCCATTCTGCTACAAAATAACAAAAACCATTTTTTTCAAACTGCTTTTGCATTCTTTCTATAAATTCTAAAGATTGTGTTTCATCTAAAAGACTGGGGAAAAATCGCATCACTTCCTTATCCTGATTGATAGATAACAGATCCGATAAATCGTTGGTTTCCCAATTTCGAAACCCAAGCCTTTCCGATTGATATAGATATTTATTTGGTTTTGACACTTTTTATTGCTTATTCTAATTTAAATGAAACTTTGTATAAATATTTTACTTTTATTGGTTTGCCATCCTTTGTTGCTGGATAAAAAATCTCATCTTTGAACAATCCAATTACCCTCAAAACCTCTTCATCACAACCATAACCTATCCCTTTCTCAATGCCAAAATCTTCAATTTTTCCATTTTCATTAATAATAATATAGGAGTTAACAATACCTTGTATATTATTTTCTCGAGCATCAGTAGGATACTTAATATTCCCAGCCGTAAATTTGAAAAATCCATTCCAACCAATTTGTGGTGTTGCCACTTTATCAAGTGGAATAACTGAATAACTTCCATCAACAAATGCTAGAAAATTTGCATCTGTAACTTGGTTGACTTCTTTTTTACAAAAAGAAAAAGCCAACATAACAATAAGTAATAAAAATTTGTATTTCATAAATTATAATATTTTTATTCTAGTTTAAAACTAATAGGTACTTCAAATTTTACTTTAATAGGTTTTCCCTTGTAAATTGCTGGATTGTAACCGCCATTCGTAACTATCCATACAGCTCTTATGGATTCTTCATTACAGCCTCCTCCAATTCCTTTTGCTAAAGTAATATCTTCTACTTTTCCATTTTCATTCAGGTAAATATTTAATAGAACATTTCCTTTTATATTATTTTCCCTTGCTTTAGCTGGGTATCTAATATTTCCAGCCATCTTTTTAGATAATAATGTTAATCCACCAATAAATTCTGGTTTAACATCTAACTGAACTTCTTTATATTCATTATCTATTAAAGCAAAATAAACTGTTTCTTTCTGACTAAAGGAAGGAATTGCAAAAATCCCAATCAAAAAAGCGATGTTAAAATAAATATGCTTCATTATTTATGTTTTTTTTTCTTAAACCAGTATTTTGTTTGATACCATTTAGGTTTTTTTATAACTATAACATCGCCCATTAAATTTGTTGTTTCATCCATTAAGGTGAAAATATTTTTTATTTTAAAATTTTCTGCTGTAATGGGTATTACCAATGTTTTATATCCAGTATATGAAATTTTTAGAATGTTTTTTATTGTTTTGTCCTGTATTAAGAATTCAAAAGATCCATCTAGTTGGGTATAAATCCCTTTTCTATTCTCATTAATTATCATATTTGCACCTATTATCGGCTCTCCTTTATTATCTACAACTTTACCATAAATAATATTATTCGAATTGCTTGGCAAAGTATCTTTGATAATAGTATTTTCTTTGAAATCTATTGTATTTTGATAATAATTTAATGTTGTAATTGATTTTGCAAAACTAGTTTGCTTGCCAAGAGTAGCTAAAAATAAAAGACTTGCAATCCATTCTTTACTTAAAAAGCTATACGTTTTTTTTGGAATAAGTGCTCTATTTAGCTGGTCAATCCTAAGTTTACCACAAATTTTCTCAGTTGGTTTTGAAATAAAGTTAATGATTTCAACATCTGACATATTTGTAAAATCTACAACTGTTTTATTGCAAATATCACAAAATTTCCCATCAGAATTTGGTGACATTTTTTCCCAGTTTTCCTGGCAACTAGATTTAATGGCTAATTTGTAATTTGGATTCCTCATTTTTTGGTTTTCAATGAATGGATAAAAGTATAAAAAAATAACTTAAAATTAAAATTTATTTAATTGAATAAATTAGAATATTATTGGGAATGGGTAAGAAAATTTCAAATATCCCTATCTTCGTCAAAATTTAAATGTTATGGAAAGTACTTATTACAACCCAGCTGATTTAAAGAAATTCGGAAAAATCGGCGATTGGAACAAGGAATTGGCAGACAAATTCTTTGATTATTATGGAAAAGTATTTGAAGAAGGGACTTTGACCGCTAGAGAAAAATCGTTAATTGCTCTTGCCGTTGCTCACACCATCCAGTGCCCTTATTGCATAGATGCCTACACAGGAGATGGCTTGCAAAGGGGAATTACGAAAGAAGAAATGATGGAAGCTTTGCATGTCGCTGCGGCAATTCGAGGTGGTGCTTCATTAGTACATGGCGTTCAGATGATGAATAAATACAACAAACTTTCTATGTAATTTGTTGTTCTAATTCAAAAAGATAAAAACAGTTGATTGATGTTGAAATCATTGCATGCTAAAAATAATGAACTTTCTAAATCGGAGCGGCAGCTAGAAATCCTATCGAATGGAATTTTTAAAACTGGTGACTTACCGACCTTTGCTGAAAAGCTGCATTCCTGTAATCAATTTCCCTTGAAACCCAAAAAGTTGGAAATCCTTCAAATCAATTTGGGTTATATGTGCAATCAGGTATGTGCTCACTGCCATGTGGATGCTGGTCCGGACAGAAAGGAGATTATGACGAAGGAAACCATGGAAATTTGCTTTGAAGTGATTAAAAAAACGGGTGCAACTACTCTGGACTTAACAGGTGGGGCTCCTGAGATGAATCCCAACTTCCGTTGGTTTGTGGATGAGGCATCCAAAGCTGGGATTAAAGATTTTATCGTTCGATCTAATTTGACGATGATACTTTCAAACAAAAAAATACCATGACCTGCCTACATTTTTTGCAAACCATAATGTCCATGTTGTTTCTTCCTTGCCTTACTATAAAAGGGAAAAAACGGACAAACAAAGAGGAGATGGCGTATTTGATAAATCCATTGAAGCATTGAAAATGTTGAATGCGGTTGGGTATGGAAAACAAGATTCAGGCTTGAAATTAGATTTGGTTTACAACCCATCTGGAGCTTTCTTGCCGTCCAATCAAGCTTTATTGGAAAAGGATTTTAAGAAGGCATTGAAAGAAGATTTTGACATCGATTTCAATCATCTTTTCGCCATAACGAACTTGCCAATCAGTAGGTTTTTGGATTATTTGCTCATTTCTGGCAACTACGAAGATTATATGTATTCATTAGTAGAAGCCTTTAATCCTATGGCGGTTGCAAATGTGATGTGTACCAATACCATATCCGTCAGTTGGGATGGTTGGTTATATGATTGCGATTTCAACCAAATGTTAGGTTTGAAAATTGCCAGTAAGAACAAACATATTTCCGATTATAATGAAACTGAAATGCAAAATCGAACGATAGTAATTTCTCAACATTGCTATGGCTGCACTGCTGGGGCAGGAAGTAGTTGTCAGGGAACTGTTGCCTAATTCTCAATTATACACAACCGTAATTTAAAATTGAATTTGAATTAACCATTTAGAAATGAATTATTTAGACGCTACAGAAAATCTATATAAAAACGCTGCATTGACGCCTGATGTTGGACTTTGTTGCACCACGACTCCCATTTGGAAATTTCCTGGTTTGGAGATTCCTAAAATCATGCAAGAAATGAATTATGGGTGTGGAAGCACCATCAGTGCACAGGATTTGATTAACCAACCTAAGATTTTATATGTTGGAGTTGGTGGCGGAATGGAGCTTTTGCAATTTGCCTATTTTTCTAGACAAAAAGGAGGCGTTGTTGGAGTGGACATTGTAGATGAAATGTTAGCTGCCTGTAGCAATAATTTTAAAATAGCGGAGCAAGAAAATCCTTGGTTTAAAAGTGAATTTGTGGAGCTGAAGAAGGGGAGTGCTTTAGAATTGCCAGTTGAAGATAGTTCGATAGATGTGGCTGCCCAAAACTGCTTATTTAATATTTTTAAAACGGAGGATTTAAAGAAAGCACTGCAAGAAATGTATAGAGTCCTAAAGCCGCATGGTCGTTTGGTGATGAGTGACCCGACTTGTGAGCAGCCAATGAATGAAACCTTAAGAAATGATGATCATTTAAGGGCTTTATGTCTGAGTGGCAGTATTCCCATTAAAGAATATATCAAAATGTTGACAGATGTTGGTTTTGGAACGATCGAAATCAGAGGAAGACGACCTTATCGAATTTTAGACCCGGAAAATTATGCTACGGATGAATTGATTTTTATCGAAAGTATTGAGGTTTGTGCAATCAAAGACCCCATGCCATCTGATGGTCCTTGTGTTTTCACTGGAAAAGCAGCCATTTATTTTGGAAAAGAAGCCTTTTTTGACGATGAAAAAGGGCATGTTTTATCGAAAAATCAGCCATTGGCTGTTTGTGACAAAACCGCAAATGCTTTAGCTAATTTGGGCAGGAAAGACATCTTTATCAGTGAAAGTACCTTTCATTATAACGGCGGTGGCTGCTGCTAAAAATGATTGAATTTTAAACTGCTCATGATTTTTTAAATGTATTGGTTCATAATATTAATATTTATTGTATTTTAATAATATTGATATTTTCAATACCTTTGGCGATATTTAATTTTAAACAATAAAAAATGACTGTAAAAGATAGTAATGGAAACCTATTAGCTGAAGGCGATTCAGTTACCGTTATCAAAGATTTGAAAGTAAGAGGTTCCTCATCTGTGATCAAAAGGGGCACAAAAGTTAAAAATATCAGACTTACCGACGATGAAGAAGAAATCGAAGGTAAAGTGGATGGCAGTGTCATCGTTTTAAAAGCTTGTTTTTTGAAGAAGGCTTAATTTTCAGATGTTCAATAGTTTGGGATAAAATGTAAAAATGTCATATGAAAATTTCCATATGGCTTTTTTGTGTTTTTTAATGTATTGTAAATTTTAAGGGTTTTAAAGAAAGTCTTTTAGAATTTAAATTATTTTTTGTTTACAATTTATACTATAGATTTAGTTTCAATTTCTATTTTAAATAATATTTGAATAATTTGACAATTGGTAAAATATAATTTCATATATTAATATTTTAGAAAAATATTGTGTATGTTTGTGTTTATCATAATTTATAAATTTCATAATTATTTTTTTTATAATTCGTTTTTGTGCATCGGATTATAACTTATTTTTAATAATTATTATTTTTAATACATAAGTTAATTTACTCAATAATGCTTTAATATAGAAAAGTTTATGGAGCAAAATGCTAAACAATACCAATTTTATTATGATATTCTCTTAAAGATATTTGGCAATTTGGATGAATCCCAAATCAAAAAAGTATTTAATAACACTCAAATCCATGAGTTAGAAGTAGGAGAGTATTTATTCAAGCAAGGGGATACAGAAAATTCGCTTTATATAGTTTTATCTGGTAGATTAAGAGTTATTTTACAAAATGAAAATGGTAATCAAATTCTTGGTGATATTTCATCGGGAGAACCAGTCGGAGAATTAGCTCTTTTTACAAAAGAGCCTCGTATAGCTTCAGTTGTTGCAATAAGAAAATCAGTTGTTTTCCAGTTAACAGAAGCAGATTACTTGAGATTGGTGAATCAATATCCGACTTTTGCCCATACTTTATCCAACTATGTCATTAATAGATTAAGGAGAAATGCTTTCCAACAAAGAATGGGAGCACCTCCCAAAAACATCGCAGTTGTTAAACTTCAACAAGATATGGACATAAGTCCATGGACTAATGAAATCAGACATCAGCTTGGATTAATGAAAATAAATATCAATGTATATTTTGCTGAAGATCATTTGAATGAACAATCAAATGCCCTTTTTGATGAAATGGAAAACCATGATGGATTGAATTTTTTGGTTTGTGATAATAATCATCCAGTTTGGGCAAATCAATGTCTTACATATAGCGATTTAGTATTAGTTGTTTCCGATTTTTATGCTCCTTCAGAAATCTATTCTATTGAAAATCAGTTGAAATTGTATGAGTCGAATATATTAAATAAAAAAATATATTTAGTGCTTTTGCATCCTGAAAATGGGCCAATGCCAACTATGACAAGTCGATGGTTCATTAATAGGAACATCAATTTGCATCTTCATATTCGAAAAAATAATGGTAAAGATTTAAGAAGATTCAGTCGTATTATAACCCATCAAGCAATTGGATTGGTGCTGGGTGGTGGAGGATCAAAAGGTTTTTCACATATAGGTGCTGCGAAAGCAATGTTAGAATCTGGAATTGAGTTCGATTTTTTAGGAGGAACTAGTGCTGGAGCTTTATATGGTATCATGATGTGTTTTAAAGATTTTGATATTCAAAAAGCTACAGATATTTGTAAGTTAGGAGTAGTAAAAAAAATAACTTCCAATGATTATAATTTACCAATTATTTCTTTAATGACAGGAAGAAAAATAAGATTATTCCTGAAAGAAACACTTGGAGATATATTTTTAGAAGATCTGTGGGTAAATACATTTTGTGTATCCACTAATTATTCAACTGCAACAATAAAAATACATGAATCCGGATTGGCTAGGCTACAAGTGGAAGCTAGTATTGCAATTCCAGGTGTATATCCACCTGTAATTATTGATCGGCATCTTCATGTAGATGGTGGTGTGATGGACAATTTACCAATAGATGCAATGTATCAGAAACCTGTAAAACATATAATTGCACTTTCATTATCCGCTCAATCACCACATTTGGTTGATATTGAAACAGTTCCAACAGCTTGGGAATTATTTATTAATAAATTTACAAAAAAACACCGCTATCGATTACCAAGAATGGCTTCAATATTGATAAATTCATTGACATTAAATAGTGTTCAAAAACAAGAAATCACAAAAACTCAAGTATCGATGTATTTAGAAATGGATTTGCGAAACTATGGATTTCTTGATGGGGATAAATGGAGTGAAATATTAGAAAAGGGTTATCAACAAACAAAAAGCTATCTGAATCAAATGCCACAAAATGAACGGTTTTGGAAATAAATTTTATATAGGAAAACAATTGAAAAGCCTTGTTTTTTTAATACTTTGCTTTTCATTACCAACTTTCGCCCAAAAAAACGATATTTTCAATATTGATAGTATCCCAGCTGATGGACTACAATTAAATAAGTACTGGAAATTCAAAACAGGTGATAATGTTGAATGGTCAAAACCTGATTTTGATGATTCTGATTGGGAATCTATTGACCCAACAATGGAAATTAATAGTTTAAAATCAATCAAGAATTCCAATGTGAAATGGTTGAGGCTACATATTTTCGTAAAAAATAAACAAACTAATCCAATAGGATTAATGATCAATCAAATAGGTGCATCTGAAATTTATTTGAATGGTCAGTTTATTTATAGATTTGGCGTTCTTAGTTCAGACTCAACTAAAATTATTGCTTATGACCCTTTAAATCATATCATACATTTACCAATAGATTCAATTGGAAATTACACCTTAGCCGTTAAATATGCTTTACAACCTAACATTAGATATACAAATATTTTTTCAGTTTCAAAGAATATTTTATTTGATGGAACTATTGTAAACTTGATGCCAAAACTAAATGAACAAAGAGAAATTTTTGCTTATAAAATTGGGTTAGATATATTTGTATTAGGAATTTCATTCATCCTTTTCTTACTAATTTTTGTATTTTATTTATCACAAAGAAATGATTCAACAAAATTATTTTTAGCATTATATCTGTTTGGTACAACATTTATTCGATTGTTTAAAATTATTGGACAAACCAATAATAGTGTTGAATACCGTTATTATTATTTAAATTTTGCAAATTGCTTATTAGGTTTTGTAATCATTTGTTTGGCGATTGTCGTTTATCGAATATCGAAAAAAAGATTAGATAATTTTTTCAATGTATTAGTAGCTTTTCAAATATTTTATGTCATATCATCAAGTATTACTCAAGAAAAAAATTACCAAACGCTATTACTCTTTTTCGGTAATCTATATAGTTTCTTTGTTTTAATAAGATTATTAATAATTGGAGCCAAAAAAGGAATAAAAGGATTTTATGTGTTAAGTGCATTTATATTATTTGCTATTTTTGGATTATTGTTTATTTCATTTTCTGTTTTCTTTTTAAATTATAGTTTAGCTCCTTTAAATATAAATAAATTGAATTATGGAATTTCGACTTATTTGATAGATATTATTTTTACAATTAGTTCAATATCAATACCAGTAGGGCTTTCCCTTTTTATGGGAATAGAAATTAATACCACGAATAATGAATTGAAAAAACAAATTATTGAAAATGAAAAGTTGAAAAACGACGCTATTAGTTATGAAAAAGAAAAACAACAAATTCTTGCTACACAAAATGAAACTCTTGAAACACTAGTTGAAAACCGAACTTCAGAATTAAATAATTCTATAGAAACACTTAAAGCTACTCAAAATCAATTAATTCAATCAGAAAAACTTGCGAATTTAGGTGAGCTTACGGCTGGTATTTCTCATGAAATTCAAAATCCATTGAATTTTGTAAACAATTTCTCTGAATTGAGTATTGATTTGGTCAAAGATTTAAAGTTTGAGATTGAAAAACCAACTATTGATAAATCATATGTTGATGAGTTATTTGAAGATTTAATACAAAATCAAAACAAAATAAATCATCATGGAAAAAGGGCAAGTAGTATTGTAAAAGGTATGTTAGAACATTCAAGAACAAGTACAGGACAAAGAGAATGGATAAATATTAACCAATTATCGGACGAATATTTTAGATTATCCTATCATGGATTAAGAGCAAAAGATAAATCTTTTAATGCAAATTGTATTACAAATTTCGATGATAATTTACCAGAAATCAAAGCTATCCAACAAGATTTGGGACGAGTTTTTTTGAATTTGATGAATAATGCATTTTATGCGGTTAATGACAAAAGAAAACAAATTAATGATCCAAATTTTCAACCTACAGTTGAGGTTTCTACTAGATTCATTGACAACCAAATAGAGTTTAGCATAAAAGACAATGGGAATGGAATACCAGAAAGTATTAAGTCGAAGATATTTCAACCATTTTTTACGACAAAACCTTCGGGAGAAGGTACTGGATTAGGGCTTTCTTTGAGTTACGATATCATTACAAAAGGGCATAATGGGACAATTGAAATCGAATCAATAGAAAATGAAGGAACAACATTTATCATAAAATTACCCTGTAGTTAAATTTAATATTTTATTTAGTTTTAAAACCAACACCTTAATAATCAAATGAATACATTGACTAAATTTTCGGTTATAGTAAATATATTTTTTCTACTTTTATATAATTTAAAAGAATTAAAAGGTCAAGATACTTTATACTATAATAATAACAATCAAGTGGTAGATATTGGAAAATATGCTAGATATCATATTGATTCTCAAGATTCTATTTCTTTGTCTCAAATTCAGTTGTTGCCAGATGGGGCATTTCAAAAAAGCAAAACTGAAATCATGAATTTTGGAAATACGATTGCAAGTATTGATCTAAAATTAATAGTAAAAAATCTGACAACAGAACAATTATATCTTTCTTTCGAAAATAATGAATTGCAATACATAGAAGTAATGACGATTGATGAATCTGGCAATCAATTACTTCAGCAAGGTGGGATTTTTAATACTTTTTCAAATAAATATTTTCAGAGAGGCAATACAATATTAAAAATTGGAACTAAACCCATCCAAATTTTTATGAAAGTCAAAACACATTCAAGTTTTTATTTACCAATTAATTTGTCCTCTTTACCCTCATTAATGAATCAAAATTATAAGTTGGATGTTTTTAAAGGCATTACATTTGGTATCATGCTAGCCATGTGTTTATATAACCTATTCATTTTCTTTCTAGTAAGAGACCGATTGTATTTATATTATTGTATTTATGTTTTAGCTGGCATCTGGACATATTCTCATCTAAATGGTTTGTGGTACTTTACTTGGTCGGACTATCCATTTCTTAATCGTTTTTTAGGGATTCAATTATTTGCCTTAAGTGCAGCATTATTTTCATTTCGGTTTTTGAACACAAAGGAAGTGACACCTAGGTTGTATAAGATAATGAATGTAATGATTATTTTGATTGTCATTTCAATTCCTGTTGAATATCTTGATATTCAGCCACTTACTAATAATTTTTTACAATTCTATGTATCATTATGTGCCGTTGTTTTGTTTAGTGCTGGAGTATCTGCCTATTATCAAGGAAATAAAAGTGCAAAATATTTTATCTTAGCTTGGATGTTTTTCTTGGCAGGTACTATTATTACCTTATTGATTTTTACTGGTTGGTTGCCCTATAACTTTTGGACATTCAATGCATCGTTGATAGGAGCTTGTTTTGAAAATCTGTTTTTATCTTTTGCCTTAGCAAATAAAATAAATATTTATCGAGAAGAAACTGCAAAAGCTCAATTATTAGCCTTACAGCGATTAGAAGATAATGAAAGATTGATAATTGAGCAAAATAAAATTTTGGAAGAAAAAGTATTGGATCGTACTAACGAATTGGAAACATCGCTAAATGTATTAAAGACTACTCAGGCACAATTAATTCAATCCGAAAAACTGGCTTCTCTCGGTGAGCTAACAGCTGGTATTGCTCATGAGATACAAAACCCATTGAATTTTGTAAATAATTTCTCAGAGTTGAGTGTTGATATTGTCAATGATTTGAAAGATGAAATGAGCAAGCCCCAAAAGGATAATGAATATATAGAAGAATTATTCACCGATTTATCTTCCAATCAACAGAAAATAAATCATCATGGAAAAAGGGCAAGTAGTATCGTGAAAGGTATGCTCGAACATTCTAGGGAAAAAACTGCTGATAAAGAGCTAATAGACATTAACAAACTAGTGGATGAATATATTAGATTGTCTTATCATGGTTTGAGGGCAAAAGATAAATCTTTCAATGCAGATATAAAACTCGAATTGGAAGAGTCCATAGTCAAAATAAATGCAATTCCTCAAGATTTAGGTCGTGTGCTATTGAATTTATTTAATAATGCATTTTATGCTGTGAAAGACAAAAAAAACAATAAAAATGATGCTGGATATCAGCCAACTGTAACAGTTTCAACAGAAATTAATAATGATGAGGTAATGATAAGAATTAAAGATAATGGTACAGGAATGCCTGAAAATGTAAGAGATAAAGTTTTTCAACCTTTTTTCACCACTAAACCTACAGGATCTGGTACTGGTTTAGGATTGTCAATAAGCTATGATATAATTACAAAAGATCATGGTGGAAAATTAGAAGTTGAAAGTACTCTTGGAGTTTGTACGATATTCATTATTAAATTACCTTTACACAACCATAAATAATTACAAATGAAAATTTTAGTAGTAGATGATGAAAAAGATGTTATTACCCTTTTTCAACAGCGTTTTAGAAAAGAGATAAGAGACGGTATTTTTAATTTCAACTTTTCTCATTCTGGAGAACAGGCTCTTACTTTCCTTAGTGAACAAAATCAAGAAGCAATTCTTATTTTATCCGACATTAATATGCCTGGAATGAGCGGAATAGAGTTGTTGAAAAATATAAGGACAAGTTCTGTCAATCCTCAACCGATTATCATGATGATAACTGCTTATGGCGATAAAGAAAATTATGATCAGGCAATGGCACTTGGAGCGGATGATTTTCTAAACAAACCATTAGATTTTAATTCTCTAAAAGAAAAACTAACTAATTTGATATGAAATCTAAAATATTAATTGTAGATGATGAAACAGATTTTGAACAGTTAATTCGTCAAAAGTTTCGCCGTCAGATTAGAGAACAAGAATATGAATTTATTTTTGCTACGAATGGCAAAGAAGCTTTGGATAAATTGGAAGAACATCCTGATATTTCCATTGTTTTTAGCGACATTAATATGCCGATAATGGATGGTTTAACTTTATTGGTAAAATTAAATGAGCGAAATCCATTACTAAAATCTGTTATTGTTTCTGCTTATGGTGATATGGACAATATTCGTTCAGCTATGAATAATGGTGCTTTCGATTTTATTTGCAAACCAATTCAATTTGAAGATTTAGAATTAACCCTAACTAAGACAATAAAACATGTATATCAACTAAGAGAAACCATTCAAGCAATTAAAGAAAACAACATTCTAAAAATGTATGTGGATGAAAGTGTTCTGCAATTTATGACAAATTCGGAATATGAATCATCCCTAACTACCAATGAAACGATAGATGCAACTGTTGTATTTATGGATATTTGTGGGTTTACTGCTATTTCTGAAAATGAAACACCTGATTTTGTTGTCGTTTTGATTAATAAATATTTTGATTTAATGGTAAAAGAAATCATTGCTCAAGGTGGCTATATCGATAAATTTTTAGGGGATGCGGTGATGGCAGTTTTCAGAGGAGATTACCATTTGGATAGAGCGATTGAAGCATCGATTGCTGTAAATAAAGCAATTGAAAACCAAAAAGAAGAAATATCAAATAAAGCAACCTACTTCCCCAAAGTTTCAATCGGAATTAATTCAGGAGAAATGATTTCTGGGAACATTGGTTCTGTAGCATTAAAAAGATTGGATTTTACGGTGATAGGGGATATTGTCAATACAACACAACGTTTACAATCTGCTGCAAAGCCAGGGCAAATCGTCATCAGTAAAAATATTTATGAAAAAATAAAAGACTCATTTAACTGTAATCTTATTGGAGAAATTGAAGTGAAAAACAAAGCTAATTCAATAACAATTTATGAAGTGATTGATTAAAAAATTAGAATTATATATGTTTTTTCTAACTAACCATCCCAATTCCCCCTAACATCCTCCCAGTTATTCCGCCACTTTTTCTATGTGAAAAAAGGAGAGCATCGGATTCGTAAGTGCAAAGGAGAGATTTCTATTTGATGGGCAGGGATGCCGAAGGCGAGGCATTGGGCGGCGTTTGCTTTTTTGAGATCGACTAAATATTTGCCTCTTGCTGGGTCGAAAGTTTTGAAATCTGTGGAGAAATGTGCGGCAACTTCATCGCCAACTTCGAAATTTCTTTCAGAAATACAGGCTCCTACAAACACAAAACAATCCGATGGGTGGGTATGGTAAGTTGCTTGCATCGTTTTTAGCGTTTTTAGCACCAATTGGTAGATGGTGCCTTTCCAGCCTGCATGAACCGCAGCTACAGCTTCATTTTTGGCATCATAAATCAAAATTGGGCAACAATCGGCAATGGTTACGCCGATGAGCAATCCTTTTTTTTGGGTAATGATCGCATCATAACCCTCATATTTTCCAGGATTTTCAGCAATTAAAATAGCATCACCATGAATTTGATGGGAAATTGCAATAGCATCAATGCCCGTTTTTTGCTTTAATATGGCATAGTTAGATTGAACGATTGCTGGATCATCTGCTGTGTTTTTTCCAAGGTTCATACTGGCATAATTTCCCTGACTATTGCCCCCTGACCTTGTAGTTTGGAAAGCTACAAGATGAGGAAATTGCTTGAAAATAAAGGGAAGAATTGGGCTAAAATCATTCATTATTCTACAATTATCAATGCTGAATAAGGTTGGACTTCCAATCTTTTTGCAGTAACTAATGTCTTTGCATCGTGATCTATTTTCAATCCGTCCAAAACCAATTTCCAGTTTCCAGTTGGGATATCAAAATTGATTGCGGTAGGATTGGCGTTGTAAACAACCAATATATTTTTCCACTTGTCTTTATTTGCATTTCCATTTATTCTAAAAGCTACCATGTTTTTTTCTGGGCAATCCAAGAATTGTAAATGCTTCTGAATCAGTTTGGTACTAGGAATTCTGAAAGCTGGATGGGCTTTTCTCAATTGCACCAAAGATTTTAGAAAATTGTATTCTGCTTCGTATTGCTTTTTTCTGTCCCAATCTATTTCATTGATGTCGTCTGGCGATTTGAAAGAGTTTTCTTCCCCTTTTTTTGTTCTAGAAAATTCCATTCCTGCATGAATAAATGGAATGCCTTGTGAGGTGAGGAAAATGGTTTGTGCCAAAATATGCATTTTAGTCTTTTCTTGAGCCGTATTGGTTTTATTCGAATTTTCTAATCGGTCGAAAAGAGTATGATTGTCATGGCATTCTGCATAGTTGATGCATTGGAAAGGCTCCGCTGCCCAAGGTGCTTTGGCATAAATTACTTTTTCGTAATTCACTTGTGGATGTTGAGTGGAAGCAACGACACCGAATTTGATACTTTCTTCCATTCCTGGTTTGCCACTCACAAATCCTTTATCCTCTTTTTCGAACACACTCCCTTTCAAACCATCTCTCATATCATCGCTAAATGCAGCAATTTTATCTATTTTCGAAATATATTTTTTCAAACTTCTTCTTTCCTCGGGTAGGGGACTATCGCCAGAAGTCCAGCCTTCGCCATATAGCAAAATATCGGGTCTGAGTTGGTGCAATCGTTTAGAAATGAGGTTCATCGTTTCTATGTCGTGAACGCCCATCAAGTCGAATCGGAACCCATCCACATGATATTCTTTTACCCAATATTCCAAACTTTCTAACATGAACTTTTGGAACATTGCCCTATCAGAAGCCGTTTCGTTGCCACATCCTGAGGCATTGGAAAATTTGCCATCAGCAGTTTGCCGATAGTAATAATTCGGAACTAATTGGTTGAAATTAGAGGTTTCGCCAAACATGGTATGATTGTAAACGACATCCATGACCACTCTCAACCCATTTTGGTGGAAAGTTTGTACTAATTTTTTGAATTCCTGAATTCTTACATTTCCATCATAAGGATTGGTAGAATAAGAGCCTTCTGGGCAATTATAATTCAATGGGTCGTATCCCCAATTGTATTGGGTGTTATCTTTTATCGTCTCATCAGTTGTGAAATAATCGTAAAGCGGCAATAAATGAACATGAGTGACGCCGAACTCTTTTAGATGATCTAAACCAGTGGATTGTTTGAAATGATTTTTTGTCCCTTTTTCCGTCAACCCCAAAAACTTGCCTTTATTTTTTATGCCCGAATTTGCTGCAATGGAAGCATCTCTTACATGTAATTCGTAGAGGATGGCATCTGTTTTTTGAAGAAAAAGAGGGCTTTTGTCGGTCTCCCAATTTTTGGGATTTGTCTTCGCCAAGTCAATTATCTGACCTCTCAATCCGTTGACGCCCACTGCTTTAGTATATGGGTCGGTGGCTTCATTCATGAGTTTCCCGCCGATAGTAGCTTGCAAAGTATAGAATTTTCCTTCATAATTCCCCATCAAATCGGCACTCCAAACCCCTTGATTGTTCTTTTTCATTTGTTTTTCTTCAGGTATATCTTTGGTGTTTTCAATCGAATTTCCAAATTTATACACCCTCAGGGTCATAGCTTCAGCGATTGGCGACCAAACTTTTATTGTCGTTTTTGTTTTTGTAAACGTAACACCTAAATCTTTACCATTATAAAGTGGATAAGTGTTAAAATTTTGGCTCAAAATCATAGAAATGAAGCTAAATTGAGATAAAACAGAAAAGAAAAATTTCATTTTTAAAAAATTATAATTTTCAGATTGATAGGCGAAATTATTAAATTTTAAATTAGATTTACTTTTAATATCAATATTATTTAAAATGAATTCAAGAAGAAAGTTTGTAAAAAACATGAGCATGGCTACTTTAGGCGCTTCAGTATTGCCAAATATTGCTTTTTCTACGATACAAGTTGCTGATTTCGAAAGCAAAAGACCCGAAATGAGCAAAAGGAATTTCATGAGTAAAAAAATTGAAGAAAAGATCATTTCCGTTAAAGCCAACATAAAAGACAAAGAATTGGCTTGGATGTTCGAAAATTGTTTTCCCAACACATTGGACACTACTGTTCGACACAAGATGGTTGACGGGAAGCCAGATACCTTTGTCATCACTGGCGATATCGATGCGATGTGGCTCAGTGATAGCAGTGCACAGGTTTTTCCATATTTGAAGTTCTGTAAAGATGATGAGCCGCTAAAAAAATTAATAGAAGGAGTTATCAGAAGACAAACGAAGTGTATAAATATCGATCCTTATGCAAATGCCTTTAATGAAGGACCAACTGGAAGTGAGTGGAAAAGTGACCACACCAAAATGATTCCTGAGCTCCATGAACGGAAATGGGAGATTGATTCCCTTTGTTATCCCATTCGTTTGGCTTATCATTATTGGAAAATGACTGGCGACACATCCGTTTTTGATGCACAATGGAAAGTAGCGATGCAATCTGTTTATCAGACTTTTGTGGAACAACAACGAAAAAAAGATAAGGGTCCATATTCATTCATGAGAACCACCCAATGGCAATCAGATACGGCGGCTGGTGGTGGCTATGGAGCACCCATTAAATATACTGGATTGATTGTTTCTATTTTTCGTCCTTCGGATGATGCTACGATGTATCCCTATTTAATTCCCTCAAATATTTTTGCCGTAACTTCCCTTAGACAAGTAGCGGAAATACTGGATTTTATGAAAGATAGTAGTGGGTTGGCAAAGCAATGTTTGGATTTGGCGACAGAAGTAGATAATGGCATTCAGTAGTATGGAATCATAAAACACCCAAAATTTGGTGCCATCTATGCTTATGAAGTGGATGGTTTTGGGAACTATTATTGCATGGACGATGCCAATGTGCCCAATCTGTTAGGTTTGCCCTATTTGAATCCAATTGCTTTAGATGATCGCATTTATTACAATACCAGAAATTTTGTTTGGAGCGAACAGAACCCTTATTTTTTCAAAGGGAAAATGGCGGAAGGCATCGGTGGTCCACATGTTGGGATGGATTATATCTGGCCCATGAGTTTGATAATGAGAGCACTGACTAGTACGATGGATTCTGAAATCATCCAAAGCCTACAAACACTAAAGCGAACTCATGCAAAAACTGGTTTTATGCACGAAAGTTTCCACAAAGACAACGCCGATAAGTTCACTAGAAAATGGTTTGCATGGGCAAATACTTTGTTTGGAGAGTTGATAATTAAATTAGAAAACGAAAGACCTTATTTATTGAAACAGCAGTTTTAGATTTGAATTTTTTGCCCTAATGTTTAGCTGAATTATTACTTATTTGGCTGAAATGTAAATTATTACAGTTGTACAATAATTATAGGGACATTTCTACTTTGCTATGTTTATGTTCTCGAATTTTAAATTTAAATTCTTGAAATTGTTCAATGTCAATTTTCCCCTTAGTATTTTTTTAGCTTTCCATAAATTCTATTACTGCATTGTTGTTTGCGGTCCTTATTGCACAATGATAACAAGTAGAGATTATTAAAATCCTTCTTCCTCTTCTCTTTTAATAAACTCGACTTTATGGTCATTTAAATTTATTATTTCATCATTTATTTCTGCTCTTTTATTGCTGTATTCGCTATAAGTTATTTCGTATTTATCATCTACGAATATATTGTAGTATTGCAACTTGCCACCTAAAATAAATGGCTCACCTTTTTTGAAGTGTACTATTATAAAGTCATTGTATAAACTAAAATCATAATGAATCCAAATTTCTTCAATGCTTATTTCATTCGAGTTAAAATGCCCTTCCTTCTCCTTTATGAGTTAATTTAAAAGGATTATCACTTGTACCTTTACTCCACCACAAATGATTTTCAAACACTTCTTCATTATCTTTTAGCGATTGAAATAAGTTGTCAATTCTTTTCAAATTGTTTGAGTGTACTATTCCAATCTCATTTTTTGGGTAATTTTCTGATAGAATTTTTCCAAATTTGTAGATGTATTGCCAAATATTTTTTTCACTTGATAACAAACTTTTTAAATGTTCTCTTATTTCATTAATTGATTGATATCTATTCTGATAATCGTTTGATAAACATCGTTCGATAATATTATCATATATTACTAAATCTGGAAAACATAAAGATATCTGCTTTCTATTCGTTCCACGATGAGGTTCTGAATAAACTAACCAATGCATTATTTGTCCGATTGCATAAATATCCATTGTTGGATGAGCATCTATACCAGAAGTTTCTTGCTCAGGAGCAGAAAATAATCTGTTTCCTATTCTATCATTTTTACCGGTTTCTGCTCTAATGCTAAAAATTTCAGGGTTATAGCTAGCTATACCAAAGTCTGCAAGAACTAAATTATTATTATCGTCAACCAGAATGTTTTCAGGTTTTATGTCTCGATGTATAATACCGTAATTATGAATCTTTTCTATGGTATTTATTAGGAAGTTAAATAGAGCAATAAAAACTTTACTATCCTTTATTGGTGAAATTTTTTTAAGTGATGATTTGTATTCTTTCATCAATATTACTGGAATAATTACATCACCTTCTAAATCATTAAAATGTAAAATGTCGTAGTCAATGTACTTTACAATACCACTTGAGTTATCAACTGTAACGATATTGAAGTATTCAGCTAAAAATCTTTTAGTTTTGGTTTCTAAAGTATTACCTGTTGCATCGGATATCAAAAATTTCAAAGCAATATTTTTGTCCAAAATTTTACCGCTATATACAATTCCATTTCCACCTTGTCCAAGGGTTTTTATCAATTTGATTTCTCCCAACGTCAGTGAAATTGTATTATTGCATTTTTTAATGTGATCTAAAAATCTTTTAAGCATTTTAGTAGTCTTTTTATGTTTGAGACAAAACACAAAGGAAAGTTAAAGTTTGCCCCTACCAAAAAAAAGGTTTGAAACCTAATGTCATTAGCAGTAGTCAACTTTCAAGTTAAACGAATCCTGCTGCCAAATTATTGGTAAATGCTATCATTCAAATTTCTATTGTGAAGATATAAAAATTATTATATATCTTTTTGTTGATGATTTTTTCCTTAGTTGTTGCCACAAAATAAAATTTATTTAGCTGATAAATAAATTATTACGTAGGTATTTTAATAAATTATGATTTTTTTTTTAATAAATATAACTCTTATCCTGAGGTCATGGTTAAGTAATAGATATCAATGTTATTACTTAAAGTTTGGTTTGTCAGTTTTTATATTCCAAGTTATGCAGTTCAGTATTCCACCGTCATTAGCTAATTCATTACTTTCGATAGTCCTTATGTTTTGTCCATTAAAAATTTGTTCAAACTGTTTAGACAACTTGCTCGTCTTCTTCAATTCCAAATGTTGGGATGAATATTGAGTTTTCCATTTGCAAATAGTTGATGTAGTCGCCATTTGCTTGATTATAACTTTTGTTTTTGTAAGGGTTGTAAGGAATTTTAATGTAGTCAAGTCCTGTGTTGTGAATTGCAATTTCAAAAGCTCTACTAAATTCTTCTTTCTCTCCTTTGTAGTCATTTATAATTACTGTTTGCTCGTCGATAAAGCGAACCATTCCATCTGAATGTCCTGTAAAGTCTTTTGGTTGTTCTGGTACAAAAAAAAGTTTATCAATTTGAAAATGCTCTAGTAATTCCTTAATCAATTCTTTGCGTTCAAATGTTGGATTGTCTTTAAAAATTCGGTCGGTCATAATAACCTTGTCTGTTGTTTTAGTTACGTTTCCTCCGTCAATAATGATGTTTGATTTTATTGTTTCAATTCCGATAAGATCACAAATTTTATCAACATCAGAGATGGTCTTTAAATATTTTTTCGATTGTAAATAAATTGGATTGTAAACAAACCGAACAAATTTATTTATGTCAATTTGTATGGGCATATAATCAACAGCCCAAACATCTTTTGTTTTTGGTAATAATTTGAAATTGATTTTACAGTCATTAAGCAGGTTTTCAAACCTTGCATAAAAATTTGGATATTTTTTAGGCAAGGTGTCTGCTAAATAAAGAAAGTTTGTTTTGTTATCAGGTATCATACAGCAGGTCTAACTTCAATAATTTCAGAAACATTCAAATTATGGTTGTAATAACAATAAGCGATTTTAAAATAATTTTTTGATAATTCATCTTCTTTAAATGTCAAGCCATTTCTTTGAGTTCTAAAAATTGCTGTTGAAGAATTATTGTCATCAAATTCAAGGTGTAAAAGTTGGTTTTTGTCAAATGCTTTTTGTCCAATGCCTAATGCTATTTCATTAACATTTTCATCGTCAATATTTTCAATAAGTTTTCTTGCAACTTTATTAATGCCAACAATTAACTCTTTGGTTTCTGTGTTTTGAATTTTTCGGATTAGAATACCACCAAAGATGTTTTCTACTTTATTACCAAATGTAATGTCAAGCCCATTTCTGTTATTCTTTAGAAAAGTTGATTTGTCTTTATTAAATCGATGAAAATACCATTCTCCAAATTCCAATTGTCGTTTGTTTTTATGGGTGTATGGGTCGGGATGGTTTTCCTTGTCATAAAAGTAAAACTCTATTTCCCTTAAATGAAAATGTTCTTTTGGCTTTACAATTTTTACATGCCTAAGTAACCTAACTGCTATTTCATCAAAAGCAATTTGTAAATTATTCTGTTCAACTTTACGATTTGAAATATCGGTAAGTAACTTTGTTAAATCTGTCATTTTGAATTATGTAAGTTGTTGCCAAAATGGCAAGTAAAAAAATAAATATTGAAATATTGCCCCTACCGAAAAAGGAAAGAAAACATAATGTCTTAAGCATCGAAATCTTAATTTGTAATTGCTTGGAACGACAGTTAGTAATAGAATCGATTGCAGCGATAACAAGTCTGTCATTCAATACATTGTTATTGTTTTTTCTATGCAAACATTAGTTTCCCTTTGGGTTTTGGGATATTCCTTCCTAATGCTAAAGCCGTTTCTATCCAATCGTTAATAACCAATTTTACATTTGCTATTGCTTCTTCGTAAGTTTCTCCATCAGCTTTGCATCCCGCCAATTCAGGAACTTCAACAATAAATGATTCATCGGATTCACTCCAGTATATAATTAGCTCATATTTTATATTATCCATCTACTTATGAATTTAAAGAATATTTAAGAATTAATTCTCTGACTTGTTTAACTTGATAGGGTTTTGCTTTGTTGCCTTTCGATTGAATAATTACAGTTTACTATTCCATACTTTTCTATACATTAAACTTATAACTATCGTATTCGTTTATTTCAAACTAACTTTGGTTCTGTTCAAAAGTGTCCCGATTGATCGGGATCATCATTCGGGAGGCTTGCAGCCACGACAAAAACTTATATGTTGGCAGTAACTTTTTTCAATCTTCTGATGTGTCCCACAGATATTTTGTGAAAATTTCAAATAATTTATCTGATTCTCCATTAATTGTTTTTACTATTTTCCTATTGTTTTGATTCATTTTGTAAACTTCTATTTTTGAAGTCTTTCCGTTTGTCCTTTCGTCAGGTTCAAAAGTTATCCCTTCGTTAAAAGTTAAGCTGTCGCCAGATATTTTATAAGTCATTTTTTCTTGTGGGTGACTTACTCCAGACCACCATGAGGATAAAATTAGTTTTCTTTTTTTATCATATTTTATATTTGGCAAGTCGAAAAATTCGTTATGACTAAATAAATTTTTCAACGGTTGGAATATAAGAGAAAAAATTTCTGAGTTGCCACCAGAACCAGTAAAATAGTAAGTAACTACTAAATCTAGTCTATTGTCTCCGTTCAAATCAGTTTTATTAACTTTTGCAATAGGATAATTTATTATGTCAGTTTTGTACCAATTGCTTTTAATTTTTTGATAAATTATCGTTGTTGAATCTGTATTTTGATAAAGTCTGATTTGTACACCATTTATATTCCCAGCATAAATTTTATAAGTATCAAATATGAATAAACTGTCAGAGTCTGAATATTTTTTTGTAATGTCTGAAATTGAAATTTGTTTTGTTGGTACTTCTTGCTCAAATTGATTTGGTTCAATAAAATTTTTGATTTTAAAATATTCAATATCATTCGATTTTGCTTGATTGTCAGAATGTTCTGTCTTACAGCAACAAAGAAATATAGTTAAGCAAAAAATGTAATAGAGTTTTTTATAAATTTGAAGCCAATAGTTAATAGTATGTAGAAGGTCTGAATTTTTTGTACAAATGTTGTTACTGTGAATAGAACTTCCTTTAGCCACAAAACTGTCTGCGGAGCAAGAAATCCCGTTTATTGAAAATGTTCTGAAAGCAGCCGTTTTGTTATCTGTCATGCTTTGTTCTTCTAAGTTTTTATTAAGTCGTCTAAGCTCAATTAGAATTGAATCTCTTTGTTTCGACCCAATTATGTTTTCAAAAAAGTCTTGAACTTTTGTTTTCAATGAATCTGATAGTAATAGTGTTTCTTCATTAGTCACAGTTATTGTATCGTTTAATGAAAAATAAGTTTTACTCTTTCCAAGAGAAATAGATATTCCTTTAGTACCAAGAAGGCCCCGATTCTCAATTTCAAATTTTGAGTCAGTTGGTATTTTAATTTCTTTGTGAAGGCCAAGTTCTATTATAACCTTCCCGTTTTTGTCTAATTTAATTTCTTTTACTTGTCCTATTTCAAATCCATTAATAGATACGTCTGCTTTAGTTGTCAGCCCTTCAACATTGTCTGCTATTAAAAATACTGACTTTTCATTTTTTGAACAAGAACTTACAAGTCTTGTAATAATTAATAAGGTGATAATAAATTGTTTCATGTCTTCTGTTTTAAATGGCTGTTAACAATCCAGCACTGGTCACGGACAAAGCGATAACTATTCAGTCAGTCCAGTGCAATGTTCTCATCTGTGATTTATTTTTTGTTCATTTTTGCAATAATTTCATCTTCTTTGCCAAATTGATATTCAATATTTTCTTTTCTTAAGAATTCAAGTATATTAATTAGTTCATTTTTATTTACTTGACTTTCCATTGAAAAAATATCCAATAAGACTGAATACTTTTATTACTTGTTGGTTTAGGTCGGCATTGTAAAATTTGCTTTTTACATGATTCAGTAGTGTGAATTTCAAAATCTTTCATAATTAATCCATCTGTAGAAAAAACAATGAAATTATTAATCATATTTTCTTCTTTTAACTTTATTTTAGTTAAGCCCTTCTCTTTAGATTCAATATATGAATTAAATTTTTTGTGAAATTTTTGAATTTCCGAATTCGAGTTTGAGTCAATTTTATCAACTTGAATATCGATTGCTTCATCATTTTGACCCATTATAAAAAATGGAATATGAATTGTTAAAAGTATTATGCTTATTATTTTATACATATTTAATTTTTATTGCTCATAATACAAAGGAAAGCTAAACAAATCCTGCTGCCAGATTATTGGTAAATGCTATCATTCAAATTTCTATTGTGAAGATATAAAATTATCATTAAAATAAGTAAATGATTTTTATTGTTCCAACAAATATTGAATAAAGAGTTATATGATGGGAATAACTACCAAGATAAAGTATTTTTTCAAATATTATTTTAGTGAAATTTTTAAGGGCCATAAACAATCGAAATTCTTCTTCCGACCATTTTTTCAAGTTCCATTTGTGTCATCACAATTATTTTTTTTAAATAAAAAATAACACAAATATTCTAGAAAAAATCCTTCAAATATCATATAACTAACAGATTGTCAAGATAATGTGATTAAGGTTTGTTCAGCGTCTAGTACATGCGGAATGGCGGAGTTTAGCCGACATTATCTTCATGTACATTGTTATCAGCTTTTTCTTTTTCAATTTTTCTTTCAATTATGCCTATTAAATGATTGTATCTATTATCCAATTGTTTATTTAAGCGCTTTACTCTTAACTTATTGAGAATTTCAAAGTAAAATTCAATTGGTCTTTTTCTTGGCTCCCCAAACTATCACAACCAAATTTTGGATTAAATACTCAAGTTTTTCAAAATCATCTATTGATAGGAATATTTTTCCATAAATGTAATGACCATCAATGTATTTGTTTTTAGTATCTGAAATTGGATCTGCTATTTTGAACTTTTCAAATTCATTCCAATTAAATATTTCTGTTTGAAGTTTGATTGAATCTTGTTCTGTTAAACTCAATAAATGATTTTCAATATTTGGGTTGTGTCCAAAAAACCAAGAATCACCTTCATTGTCGTTTTTATTAGATTTCAAGTAAAACTCTAATGCAAGTATTTTATCTGGATGTTTTAATATTGAATGTGTGATTTGAAATTTAGATACTAATTCATTTGATGAGAATTCATCTATTGATCCACAATTTGTGTCTATTTTATCATAAAATTTATCATCAACATTTCTTGCAATTGTATTAATCGATTTAGTTAAAAATTGATATTCAATTGTGCTGAACTTTTCTAATAGTTGACAGTTGTGCCAATTTTCGCCTTTATACAGATAAAGTTTGTAATGTCCATTTTGATTTCCACCATACCAGCCAAGGTCAATATAGTATTCACCATTATTTAGAAGCAATAATTCTTCCTGGTAGAATACGTTTAGTAATTTTTCATTATCCGAAATTGATTTATCAAATGGGTCAATATCATAGAATTCATCCCTATGGATTTTCCAATTACTCGATATTTTTAAATTATAATTTTTCATCAAATTGCTGTTAACACAAAGGAAAGTTGAATATTGCTCTTTTCCGAAAAAAGGAAATAAACTATAAAGTCAAAAGCAATCTTCAACTTTTCGAGTTGAACGAATGCTGCTGCCAGACTATAGGGAACAAAAACCTTCAAATTTCTATTGTGAAGATATAAAAATACATTAAAATATACAAATAGATACTTGAATTGTATTAATCTAGTATTGAAGAAAAAAGTACTCTTAAAAAGCAATAATGACCAACTAATCAATCATAAATTTTTACAATTTACAATCCTATTCCTTTCTATCGGTAATCCACATAACTTTCGTATTAGATCATTCCAAACTTCCTTTGGTTCTGTTCAAAAGTGTCCTGATT
>JADJVK010000054.1 GCA_016710625.1 Saprospiraceae bacterium | reverse complement strand
GATTGTATCAAAAAATGATACCTCAGCATCAGGTTGATGGTGCAGGTATTTTGGCATTTTTAGGATACTACATTTTTGACAATGACGAGCGATAGAGTTATCAATAGAATAGAAAGAGCAAGTATGGAATCGAGCGATCTGTTGCATGAGCCAACGAAATAAGTAATTCAAAAAAACATCTATTCTTTACCTCAATTAATTATTAAATTTATATAAATAATAAAAAATGGTTTCAGAAAATTCTGTTCCACGACATAATGAGAATCCAAAAGCAATAGCAATAAGTCTGATTATTCACTTATTACTTATCTTATTGGTATTAAAAAGCGGATTATGACGCTAAGAAGAATAAATATAAAGACATGCGAGGTGGTGGCCTATCTGGAAAAGGAAGTGGAAATAGTGGCAACCTGGTAATGGCGGCGATCCGAATGGGGACCTGAATGAGAAAAATATAGAAGGTACTCCTGGAAAAGGTGACTCAAAGCGGGAGGCGGTTCTGGTTCTGAATTGGAGCTTACACTGCAGGGGGATTGGGCGGAAGACCTGCAAAAAATACAAACCACCAAAATTGTTGATAATAGTCAAGCAGGTAAAACACAATAAAGTTTGTGCTGATGCATCTGAAATGTGATTTCGCTAATTTTACTCAACTGCGATCAACCACAACCGATGGATATTTGCTGATAAAGGTGCGGAAGCTGCAAAAAAATTCAAATTTGCAGAAGGCTCGGAAGTTCAATGCGGTTGGATTGATTTTAATTTTCAAGTTAAATAGTTGTTGGAGTTGTGGAGTTGTTGATTTGTGGAGTTGTGGAGTTGTGGAGTTGTGGATTCCGAATTTTTGGGAGTTGATATGTTGGATTTGTTGAATTGTAGTTGTTGATTTGTTAAAAGTGTTGTTTAATATATTTTGAAACTTCGGAAATTGTTGTGTTTATTTCTTTTTTTTACATTACAATCCTTTTAAATAAATAACATTTTATTATCAATTTATTAACAGATAATCATTTTGTGGTGGTATTTTTACTTTAAAATATTTTATTTTTGAAAGTAAAGACGACAAAAATTACCAATTTTATGGCTTGGAATTGAGTGAAGACTTTCAAAAATAAGGAATTTCCGTATCATTTTCAAGGATTCCATTTAGTATTGGAATAATTTACTGAAGGAGTTGAAAAAATAAGAATTTCCGGAAAAATGAACAGATTGCTTTTTCTAATTAAGTTATCATATTTAACCAATTTGAGACATTCTAACCAAAATTTTGATAAGGACAATTGTTCCTTTCTGACTAGTTATATTCATTAAGATATTTTGCATTTCATTTGCAAAAACAAACATACCTATCCCTAATAGGCTGGAATTCAATAATCTAATTTATGACGATAAGCTTTGTAAGTCATTGATTAACTTTCATAATAACGAACTACAAGATAAAAATCTTCAATTAGAAAATATAGTTACTTACTTGCTAACCACACATTTAAAAAACAATAAAAAACAGCATTCACAATCAATAGATGGTAAAATGGATGCCATAAGTTCATTTATACATGAAAATTTATATGAAAAATTGAGCTTATCGAATATTTCAGAAAAATTTAAAATTGATAAATTTAAATTAATTCGCCAGTTCAAATCTTCAACAGGTTTAACTCCTCTAAACTATATAATTATGCATCGATTGGATAAATCAAAACCATGATTCAGCAAAAAATGCCGTTAGTTGAAGTTGCTTTAGAATGTGGGTTTTATGACCAAAGCAGTTTTACGAAGTTTTTCAATAAATATTATGGAATATCGCCATATAATTATTCAAAAACTACTTCGAAACTACATTTTAGTATCGCAATATCCTACAAGATTCTAATATTTTAATGCTTGAACTTTGTGAAAAAAAAATTATGAAGTTCAGGTCGTTTATTCTTGTTTTATTCATTTTTCAAAATGTCATTTTTGCAAAAAATATTAATAATCTATTAATTAAATGTTGGAAAAACCAAGTAGAGCCAATAAAAAGTGATTATTTATATTTCAATTATTCTGAAAAGTTGCATGAACTAAATCATAACTTTAAACCTGGGAAACAACTGATTATAATGGATTTGGAAATATTTGGATAAATAAAATCAATTTAAGAAAGTAGATACAATTCAAAATTCTAATAGGAAATATAGTTCGAAAACGGATTTTAATTCTCAGTTTCTACTATTTCAGGATTATGGAGATAAGTCTTTAAGTAAGGTTACAAATAGTCAAATATTAGCAATGACATAAATAAAAAGATACAACCAGACTCCATTAATAAAGAATTCACAATATATAAGACACCTATAAATCAGTCAATTGTAAGATTATATATTTCAAATAAAGAAAAAACACTAGATCAAGTTTCTATTTTGAATGATGATGCATTATTTGGAGATGTTTTGACAACTTTTAAATATTCCAATTATGTAAAAATAGATCAATTGAATATTCCTAAAAATATATCAATTGAAAAATATAATTGCAAAATAATTGATGAAGTTGAAATTTTAATATCGCTAATCACAAACGAAAATCCGATAATACTTGAACATCCAAAGGATTATAAAATGACTGATAATGAATCAATTAAATCATCTATTGAACATATTAAATACAGCGACCATATTCAATTATTAGAATTAAAACATACGGATGATCGAGTTTTACTTGTAGAATTTGCAGATTTTCTATTGATAGCGGAAGCTCCTTTAAATAGTCAAAATGGTGATTTAATCATCTCTGAAGCTAAGAAAATTGCACCGAATAAACCTATTAAATATTTTGTATTTGGTCATTTCCATGAACATTATTTGGGGGGCGTTCGACCATTTGTTCATGATGGAGCTACTATTATTTGTTCTTCGTATAATAAAGATTATCTGCAATATCTTGTAGATTCTAAACATTCATTAAATCCTGACAAACTTGAAATGGAACCTAAACCATTAGTAACCAAATTAATAAATGACTCATTAAGCATCAAAGATGATAATTTCGAAATGAAAATTTATTTTATCGGAAAACAATCCGATCATACAATTGATTATTTAATTTATTACTTTCCAAATGAAAAAGTAGTTTTTCAAGACGATTTAGCATGGATTGCCAAAGAAGTCCGATTAAAAAGCAAGAAGTAGACAAGCAGGCTTGTATAATGCTATCAAAAACTTAAAATTAGATGTTAAAACGATTTTGCAATCATGGCCCGTTGCTGATTATGGAGTAAAATCAATCATACCATTTGATGATTTAGAGAAGTCCATGAAAGATTGAAATTCAAATAATTAATTAATAAAACATTAAAACTACATAAATATTATTTTGAAAATGTTTATATTTGTATATAGATATCAAACTAAATACAAACAATTATAGACAAATGAGCCATTTAAAACAATATTTTTCGTTCATATTTTTGTTATTTCATATATATTTTTGCACAATCCTTCGGATAAAATTATCGAGGATCATTATGAATTAAAATTGCTCAAAAGCAGAATGCCATCTTAATACTATTTCCATGTTTTCCTTGCGATATTGAAAATACAAAATCTGAGGCAAAGTTTTTAAATGGCATTGAAAATGAAGGAATTACAACAATACTTTTGGATATTAACCAAAAATTATGGTTAAATGATCAGGACAAAAATGATATAGTTGATTTAATTAAAAACATTATCAATAATCATCAATTAAAAAATAAAAATATTTATTTCGGAGGATTTTCAAGTGGTGGAAATGTCGCTTTATTATTATCAAATTATATTGTTTTTACAAACTCAAAAATTGATTTAAAAGGCGTTTTTGTAGTTGATGCCCCAATAGATTTGGAGAAATTGTATGAAAATGCCCAAAAAGAAATTGTTAAAAAAAGTAATGAAGATGCCTTAAATGAAGCGAACTTTTTAAACGAATTATTTACATCCGAATTAGGAAATCCAAAAGAAAAACTTTCACCATATAAAAAATATTCACCGTTTCTTTTATCAAAAAATGAATTTCAAAATTTAAGTTATTTACAAAAAATCAAAGTTCGATTTTATTCTGAACCTGCTATTGATTGGCAAAAAACATTTAGAAAGAGAAGTTATGAAGACACAAATAGTTTCAAACACATCCATATTTTTATATTCAAAATTTTAATTACAAATAACTACTCACCTAATTATCTGATAATCATTTAATTAAAATAAATTCATCAAAAAAGTTAAAAATTTTGTAGAAAATAATTTGTACCGACCGTTCTGTTTGAATATCTTTGCACCAACAAACTCAATTAAATTATAAATGAATCTTAAACATGATAAAGAAAATGTTATAAAAGTTGGTCTTGGTTTGTTTTGCAAGAAGGGATATTCTAGTTTGGGAATTGATGAAATTTGTAAAACAACAGGGATGACTAAAGGTGCATTTTATCATTCTTTCAAAAGCAAAGAGCAGTTTTTGATAGAAACTGTAATGCTTTATGGTGCAAATAATGTAAAAAGGATTCAAAATGAATTAAACTCAAATGTTGAAATAACTGCTTTAGAAAGATTGCAAAATTTTTATACTAAAATGTTTGAGGCACAACCCAAAAATCAATTTATAGGATGTTTTATCAATAATATCATGTCTGAATTAGGTGCTGTAAATCCAATTATTGGAAAATTATCGTCTATAGAATTCGATAAATTCATAGATGCTATCGAGCCAACAGTAAAAGCTGCTCAAGCAGAAGGTAGCTTAAAAATGATATTGATTCTAGATCTATCACAGAGTTATTACATGCAACATTCTATGGTCTCCTAACTAAAGCAAAAAGTAATCAAGATTATCAGCAGAGCATAAACACTTTCAATTTATTATTAGCAAATTTAAAATAAGTATCAAAATGAGTAAACAAACCACTTTTATCCAAGAAATTAAAATTAATCTGCCAAAAGAAAAAGTTTGGAAAGCACTAGCTGATTTTGGGAATATATGCCACGGTCATCCAGCTGTTAGCAAATCTTATATCACATCTTCACAAAAGGAAGGCGTTGGTGCCACTCGTCATTGTGATTTTACGATGATGGGTGCTAGTGCTGAAGAGAAAGTTGTGGAATGGAACGAAGCAAAAAATATCAAAATATCTGTATTCCAATTAGATAAAATGCCTGGAATCAATAATATGGCAATGGATTTAGCTATCAAAGAGGAAGGAAACAATACAATCCTAACAGGAACAATGGAATATGATATGAAAAATATATTTTTCGATTTCATGAATTCAATTGTCATGAAGAAAATGAATGCAAAACTTCTAAGTGGAATACTTGCAGGTCATAAACTTTATATCGAAACAGGGACAATAGTAAACGAAAAAACGAAATTAGATTTATCAACAGTTAAAACTATTCAATAATGGCTGAGAATAAAACATTTTTAATAATAAATGCCGTTCCGAATACTGAGGATATCCCAAGTTTTCAATCTTATTTATCTCAAATAGTTGGGATTTTCATAAAATTTGGTGGTTCTAATATGCAACGTTTTAAAACCATGGAACAAATCATGGGAAATGGTGGTATAAAAGCGATAGCTGTATTTGAATTTCCTTCAGCTCAATCTATCAAAGATATGTATGCAAGTGACGACTTTAATGCATTAAATGAATTGAGAAAAAGAATATAAACAAGAAGTTGATTTAATGATTTGTGAAACACTTTAAATCATAAAATAACAATCAAAATACATAAAAATTTAATATAATAAAATAATCATAATTAAGGCAGCAATTTTTTGTTGCCTTTCTTCATTTTTACAAATTAGTCAAATATTTATAATTAAAAAAAAGTGATAGTAGAACTGTTTCTACCATCACTCTAAATCAATACAAACAAATTTATTATTTAACAAATAAATTTTACAGTTATCAAATATTCATTTAAGGTTATATTATAAAACCTACATTTTATATATAATTTTATATCAAAAACATGCCAGTTTTTAATACATTATTTATCAACGTTTTAAACAGATTGTACACTTTTAATTATTCCAAATTTTGGAAATAATTACAACAATTGGATATTGGTGAGAAATCAAGTTATTCTATTTAAAAAAATTGTGCCACTTTTGGGAAATTCAATTTTTCGATGATATTTAAACTCCCAAATTTGGATTGAGAATAATTATATTATTATTTACATATATTGGTAAATCTTTAGTTTTCAGCTCATCCTTTCAATATTTTCAAAATAAGTTCCTTTGAAAAAATTTATTAATGAATTTAAAATAAATAAAAGCAAAATGAAAATAAATAAATCATTTATAATCAAATAGATAAGTTTGGCAACTATTTAGACTACCTTTAAGTGTTGATAATTTCTTCGACAATAAATTTTGAAGTATGAGTAAGGATAAAGGATCAAAAAATGTAAAGAAAGCACCAGCTGACAAGTCTTTAGGTAGAGCTAAGCCTATTTCAGCCTATAAAAGTGAAGGCAAGAGTGATACAGTTATCTTACCCGTAAAGAGCTATGTTGAAAAGCACGAAAAAGCAATAAATAATTTTCCAGAATAATTGCCCAACAGTGGATTCAATCTTGAGTTTAATTTGGGTGTTTTTTCTATAATACCAAAAGACCAATTTCCTTTATAGCATCCATTCCTTTTGAATACCAAAATAATTCAAAATCTTCCTGAATCTCTTCTTCATAATTCGTTTTCAAATCAGAAAAGGTTATTTTATTAGATTTACTAATATGTAATTCGGTCATTTTTTTAACCAACCACTCCCCTTTTCCTTTTTCAAAACTCACATTTACTACTGCATCTTGGGTATGAAATTGTAATTGGATTAGCTCCATATTTCTCCCTTTTTTGTTTTTAGTAATATATTCCACAAAAGGAGGATTTCCAAGCCAAATAATTCTAGAAGTTGATTTTGTTATGAGAGTATCATTACTAGCGATACAATTTCTTATAAAATCTTTTGGAATCTTTGTTTTTGGTATTCGAAAATCATCAAACCAATCTTGCAATGGCAATTCAAAACAAATTCCATGCATAAAATTATATAAAGATTTTTTCAATCCAAAACTATATTTTTCGTGGTTAATGCCTGTTTTATCTTTGAATTGAACATCATTATTTGCAAATGTAATAGGCTGAATATCAGGCACAATCTTGTATTTCTCAGGCTCCAATCCAATTGGACTATGAGCAGTCAATGCAAATTGATGCCAAAATCCAGACTGAATTATCCCCAATTCGAATAATTGACGAACCATTTCTAAGCTGTCAATGGTTTCTTGTTCAGTTTGAGTTGGATATCCATACATCAAATAAGCATGAACCATAATCCCTGCTTCAGTGAAATGATGGGTAACTTGAGCCACTTGCTCCACAGTTACGCCTTTCTGTATCAATGCTAATAAACGATCAGAAGCAACTTCCAACCCACCTGAGACTGCCACACAACCAGATGCTTTCAGTAATCTACATAAATCCTTGGTAAAACTTTTTTCGAAACGGATATTCGTCCACCAAGTCACCACCAAATTTCTGTTTAATATTTCCAATGCCACATCTCTCATTAATGCAGGTGGAGCAGCTTCATCCACAAAATGAAAACCATTCTCTCCAGTTTGAGCTATCAATTGCTCCATTTTATCTACCAATGTTTTTGCGGCGATGGGCTCATACAGTTTGATATAATCTAAGGAAGTATCGCAAAAGGTACATTTTCCCCAATAACAACCATGTGCCATTGTAAGCTTATTCCATCTTCCATCACTCCACAAACTATGCATGGGGTTTGCCACTTCTATCACTGAAATATATTGATCTAAAAGCAGATCTGAATAATCAGGCGTTCCAACATTTAATTGTTTATAATCATTTCTAAGAGAAAAATTATTGAAAACAACCTTACCATTTTCTAATAAGAAAGTCCTTTTAAAAAGCTGATAATTTGGGCTTTTAGGGTCATTATTCAATACATTTTCAATCAAAATTTCTATTGGCAATTCCCCATCATCTAAAGTAATAAAGTCAAAGAAATGAAAGACTTTAGTTTCAGTAATACTTCGGAGTTCTGTATTGGCAAAACCGCCACCCATAGCAGTTTTAATACTTGGATAATGTTCTTTTATAAATTGACAGCAACGAAAAGCGGCTGTTAAATTGCCAGGAAAAGGCACTGAGAAGCAAATAAATTTAGGCTGAAATTTCTCTATATGACTTTTTAAAATATCAATTGTAAGATTTTCAATAATAGAAAGTGGATTTTGGAGATAATCAAAAAGTTCATCAAAAGAATTAGCAGACCTACCCAATCTTTCCGCATATCTACTGAATCCAAAATGTTCATCCACACATTCAACGATGAAATCTGAAAGATCTTCTAAATATAAAGTTGCAAGATGCTTTGCTTTATCCTGCATTCCCATTATTCCAAAAGCCCATTCCAGATCGTCAATTACGTCAAATCTAGATGCTTGAGGTAGGAATTTTCCTGCACAAATTTCTCTACCTAAAGTCGGATTTTTTCCTTGTAAAAATTGTATAACTGGCTCTACTGTTTTTAAATATTCATTTTTAAGAACATAAATTCTTTTCGAATTTTCAGATAAAATAGTTTTACTTAAGAATGCCTCTTCAAATAATATATTCAAAAAATGTTTGGTAAAGAGCTGATTTATCACTTCAATTCCTAAATCAATTTGATAACAATCAATCCCTTTGGTGTTCAGGAAACCCTTTAGATAAGGAGTAGCTGGATAAGGCGTATTTAGTTGTGTAAAAGGAGGCGTGATTAATAAAATATCTTTCAACTTATCTTTTTTATTCAAATATAGCGATTAATATTAAAGGAGAATTATAAAAATAAAAAAAGCCGCCAAAACATTTTGACGGCAATATTAAGTTGATGACATTATTATGATTTCATAAATAATTAAACCCAAAATATATAAATTAATAGTGATTATTATTTATGTGTGAGCTGTAATTTAAAAGAAAAAAACCTAGTGCTCATTCAACTTAACTATCAACAAATTAATAATTGATAAAAAAATAATTTGTTAAAAAAAATTGAGTTATAAATATATAATAAAATAACGAGAAGCTCTTCAGCTCCTCGTTTAAATAGAGTTATTAAACTCGTTTTTTGTAACTGACCCTAAACCAAAAACTATTAAATGTATAAAAACATTGTTTCTAAAATCATATCAAAAAATGCTTTATTCATTGATATGAATTATGTTGAATAGCTATAAATAGTTTATTGACATATATGGTTATAAATATTAAAAAAAGTTTGTAAAAGTGTTTGTTTTCTGTTTGCAAAAAATATATATACAATTTAAAAAAAATTGATATTTATAATTTTACAAAAAAGTATATTTTAAATATCGAAAATTCTATAAAAAAAGGAATCAATAAAATATTCTACTTTTTCTACAAAAATTGACAATATATTTATTACTAAAATCATTAAAATTTCGCACTATTATTAAAGAACATTGAAATCAAATGTAAAAAATTTTGAATCTTAACTCAAAAATATACATACAATCCCCTTATAAATGCGCCCAAAAACGTGCCTATTTTATAAACTACTGTTAATCTATAAATTACAATTTTATGAATTTTAAATTTGTTCCAAATTGTGGAATAAATTTACAAAATATGGAATTCTTAGTCGTGGTTTTTCTCCAAATTATTTAGTTTTTTTCTCCAAATAAATACATCGTTATGGATAGATAAAAATTTAGAAATTACATGAAAAAGTAACAATACACTAACAATTGATAGAGTTAAAGACAATTGGTAACCTAATAATATTGAAATTGAAAATAAGAATATGGTAATACTAATATTATTATGGTAGCTTTTCCATGTTTGATTCCCATATTCAAAATTAAATGATGAAAATGAGTTTTATCTGGTGTGAAAGGGCTTAATCCTTTTTTCAATCTTGAAATATAAACTCTAATTGAATCAAAAACTGGTAGAATAAATAGTCCAACTATTGTGGTAAATGTAGGTTTAAATAAATAAGAATTTACAGATGATTTTATCAATATAATACCTGAAACTACCAAAATAAAACTAAAAATAGTGATCCTGAGTCCCCCATGAATATTTTTGATTTACTACTTAAATTATATCTCAAAAATCCGATTAATGCCCCAATCAATAACAGAAATACAAACATCAACTCAGTTTTTCCTAAAACATAAGCAAGTATTGCATAGGCTGAAAGACCTAATATCGCTATTCCGCCTGCTAAACCATCAATTCCATCCGTTAGATTGATTGCATTTATGGTTCCAGTAATTATTAAAATTGTGAGTATATATTGAAAGATAACTGGTATAGTATTTATTCCAAAAATCCCAAAAAATGACTCTAAACGAATCCCATTTGCCGAAACAAAATATGCTAGAGCAATCTGAATCAATAGTTTATAACTTGCTCTTATATCTGAGTAGTCATCTACAATTCCAGTTAACAAAAGTAATATTGAACCAAATAATAAAATTAGTATTTCTTTATTTTGGAATATTACTAAATTGAAAATTAAACAAGTAAATAATGCCCCTAAGAATATTGCTATTCCGCCCACTAATGGAATAGATTCTTTATGTACTTTTCTGCTATTAGGTTTATCGACCAAATTGTATTTAACAGCAAATTTTCTAATGATTGGGGTAATGAATAAAACAAAAAGGGTTGTAAAAATTGGTGCGATGATGTAAGTAAGTAGATTTTTCATAATTTTTTTTATCTTTTTTCAAAAAGGTATAATTGATGCTTTAAATGTCCTAATTCCATGTTTATCAATACATTCTCTTTAATGCTCTTTGTCAATGGTAATGTTGGTACTTTATGATGTATGGTTAATGATTCTTTTATAAGTTGGTCATATTTTGAGGCAATAATGGACCATTTATATCTTCTATGAGCCACAACCTTCATTTGCCTGCCGATAAACTCATAATCTAACTCTCTAGTAGTCTGAATGATATGTATTAATTCTTCGCTATTCTTAAAATAAATGGCTTTGTTTTCAGTAGTTGTTTTATTGTAAGACACATTAAAAGCTATGATGGGTCTTCCCAAATACATCGCTTCGACTAATGAAGGGTTGGTGCCTCCAGCAGAATGACCATGAATGTATAAAGATGCATTTCCTCTAATTAAATCTAAAGTTGTTTGATTATAAATTGGATCGAGCAATATGATATTACTGTAATTAGAATATTGCTGTCTTAAATTGATTCCATAGGTGCTATTTCCCCAATTACCCATAATCACAATTTTATGATCAGGCAACTGGGAAAAAGCACTTAGAACGAGATGAACCGAATTTTCAGGTTCAATTCTGCACACTTTGAATGCAAATTTTTCCATTAAAAATGGATACTTTTCGAAATCTTTTTGTGTGGGTTTTACTATTAATGTGTGGTCTGCTCCGTATTCAATGATTCTACTCAAGCTACCGTATCTGTATGCGGTATAATCTTGAATAGACTCATTGTCGGATATATCAATGTGTGAGTATTTAACAGCTAACTTTTCTGCCCAAAACAAATATGTTTTAGCAAAACATTCCATTTGTCTCTTTTCCATTCAATTCCATCTATTGAAATGATAATTTTTTTATTGGTAAAAAATTTCACAAATGGTAAAATCCATGCTCCTGCAACACCAAGTATCAAAAGGACATCTGCAAAAAATAGTGCATGAATAATAGATATCGTATCATAGAAAATACTTTGAATTCCATTGGCTTCTAAAGGTAAATATTTCAATTTTGCATTTCTGTAGTAAGGTTTTCTATCTTCTTTTTTATATTTTTTTCCAGAACAATAAACAGTGAAATCATATTTGAAATCTAAATTTTTAACTAGATGCTCCGTCAATGTTTCAAAACCACCATAATTTGCTGGTAAACCAACTGTTCCAATTATTGCAATTTTTTGTTTTGTACTTTTCATAATAATTAATTGATACTTAAATTACTAAAAGGATTATGCCAGTTTGTATCTATCTATATATCAATCATTTATAAATTTAAAACCACTTAAATGATTCCATATTGTGGAATAATGTGCAGTATTTGGACTACATGTATTTACATTAAGTCAATAAATAATCCTGAATTCTAACTAAAAATTTAGACTCAGAATAATTCTGCAAACTTAATTTTGATTGCACTTTCATTTTTTTGTACAAATTTTCATTAGAAATAATATCAAATAACCTATTTTTAATTTCCTCAATATTATTTGAATCCACTTTATAGCCATTAATACCGTCAGAAACTATTTCGGCAATTCCGCCTACTGGTGGCACTATAACTGGCAAACCATAAGCCATTGCTTCAATGACTGTCAACCCAAAAGTTTCAATCCACTTATCGGTTTTAGATAAATTTAAAACAATATCTGCCCATTGATAATGTGGGTGAACATTTGTTTGTGTGGGCAAAATTTCAAGGTTATTTGGTAATTTTTTATTTATAAAATATGTACTAATCTCTAATTCTGAAGCATTTACAATCAACCTAAAATTTAATAACGGAGAGATGGTTGCCAAATGAACAAATTCATCGACCCCTTTATACTTTTTCAAAGAACAAATCATCAAAACATGATTGGTACAAATAGATTTCTCAAAAGATTGGGCAATTTTTAAAAAATTAGCATCAATCGCATTTGGAATCACAATTGTAGATTGAGAAGAGACAGGCTCATTTTGGGCTAAGTAGTTCGAAACATAAATTACCTTATCAGCAGTTAATTTGACAATTCCAAAAAGGAATTTTTTCAGCACCAAGGGCTTCATACTTGTTTCATGGATATGATATACCACTTGGCATGATTTCAGTTTTCCTAATAATCCAGCACCAAAAGGAAGTACAGTATTGATATAAACGATATCTCCTTTTTTTACAAGAAATAGAAATTTGAAAAAAAGTAAAAATTGGCTTAGCATGTAATTAAATAATCTCACAAAAGGATTTTGGTGCCAATTATACCAAAAATAATGGTAATTTGCTCCTTTAATATCCGACAAAAATCCATCTCTGCCTGAGCAAGTAACTATATTTACATCTTCCCCTTTTTCTACCAATCCTTTAAGTAATTGACTCAACACTTTTGGACTGCCACTGTAATCATTCAACAAATGAAAGGCAAAAATGCTCATGATAAAATATTTTGATAGATAACATTGAGTTGCTCTCCTCTCCTATCCCAATGAAAGAAATTTTCGAACTTTTTTCTAGCTGCCATTTTCATAGAAATCTGCTTTTCAGCATCTGAAAACAGCTTTTTCATAGCTTCAGAAAGCTTCTCCACAGTATTGCTATAGCTTTGAATATCAATAGAATACCCACAAGAAGGATCAATAAATTCACCAGGTCCGTCATTATTTAAACAGATGACAGGTAAACCAAATGACAAAGCCTCTGCCACCACCATTCCAGCTCCTTCATGAGATGGAAAAATAAAACTCGAGGCGTTTTTGAAAATATCCATCAAATCCTTTCTGTCCAACCATTGAATAAATTTAACTTGGGGATACACTCCTTCATTTTTAGCAATATTTTTTAGATTTTCAAGCTCAGGACCACTTCCAACTATTGTCAATTCCAATTTTTCTCTTTCACTATAAGCTAGACTGTTGGCAAATTTTGCAAAAGCTTTGATTGTAAGATCAAAACCTTTCAGCGGCACTAATCTTCCTGCTGAAACTAATCTAAATTTGGAATAAGTCTTATCTTGCTCAAAACCAAAGTCTTGTGTGGCAACCGAAGGCATTATTGACATCTTATCCTGATGAATCGGTAAAATATTTTTGACTGATTGGTTCATACACAAGATTTTATCTGCCTTTTTCACAGACATTTTCAATCCAAATGAAAAATTCCAAAACAACTTTTTTACAACCCATGTCAATCTATCTTTTAGCCAATATTTTTTGTCATATTTTGCTAAATATTGTTTTGGAATCAATGGATGATGGCCAATCGGTCCCCAAACAAAAGGTTTATGAAGCATCCATAAATAGCTGGGAGTCCAATCATTATGAAAATTAAGGTTGTGTACTAAATCAAAATTCAATTTTTGCTTTTTAATAAATCGAACAATTCCAATTTGCCACAATAGAAAATAGAGCATTGCACCATTTCCACCCCTTTTCCAAAATCGCATCCAATAGGGTAAATCAAAAAATAAGAATAAGATGTTATCATAAATATTATCTGGATTTTCTGAATTAAATTTTTCAATCTCTGGTTTATTATTTTCCCTTGTGATGGCAATTACTTTATTAAATCTTGCAATTTGACAAATAAAATTCCAACCCATTCCATCTTCCGATCCCTTATAAGGGTTCACTGCATAAGCTGTTGCTAATATTGTTTTCATGTTAAATTCTTGATTTTATGATTTTTGCAGGAACGCCACCAATCACACAGTTATCTGGAAATGAATTTGTTACAACTGCTCCAGCTGCAATAACACAACCATTTCCAATTTTCACCCCATCCAAAATCGTCACCTTACTGCCAATCCAGCAGTTGTTCCCAATTTCAATTCCCTTTCTCTCCACACCTTGATATCTAAGCAATTCATTTAGGCTATCGTAAATATGATTCTCTGGATGGCAACTAAAATATTGCCCAATAATGCAATCATCCCCTATTTCCAATCCACCTGCACCTCCCAAATAAGAAAATTCTCCAATTCCAACATTATTTCCAATTTTGATATATTTTCCAATATGGTTCAATGAAGTGGAAACAACGATTCTACTAAAATCACCAATACTAACATTATTTCCAATTCGAATCCCAACCGTTCCTAATGCACTGAAATACACTCCATTACCTACTTTCAGAAATGAACCAAAACTTATTTTGGGCATATTAAAAAAACGGACATTTCTACCCAAAGAAGCACCTTTTGGTCTTTTAAAATAAAAACCTAATTTCAAACCTCTAAAAACTTTAATAGACTGATTTATAAATATTTGAAACAACAAATAAGTAGAAATCTCTTCGCTAAATTTGAATTTTGGATTTCTCTTTTGAATAATATATTCAATCACTTTTTTCATTATGCTGCTTGAGTTATTTTTAAAATTTGGTCTATTGTTGCTTGCATTTCAATATTTTCTAATGAGATATATTTTGATTTCCCTTTATCATTCAGTTTTTTGAAAAGTGTCTGATACTCATTTGTCAATTCCAAAATAGTTGATTTGTCCAATTCCTGTTTTCTTGAAAGAATTATTTCTGGAGATGCAAATAAGAAAAAATTATAGTTAGGATTTTTGATAAAAAGGTAGCCGAACTTGGTTATTCCTTTTGGCAAATTGATATTACTTCGTTTGCAATCGTTGATGAAATCAAAATAATATCTATCGTACAAAACCACATATCCAGCTAAGACATACCTGCAATAGATATAAAACTGACCAAAGAAATAATCAAAATAATAATAACAAAATCTGAGGAATGAAGATAAAAAGCTTGCATTATCACCTTGTCGAGGTAATCTATTTGCTGCATCATGTTCCGCTTTGGATTTTCCTTTCGTCCAAGCACTTAGAATGGGCAATAAAGAAGGGCGGTGTCTTCGAACGATAACTTTTTTCCTATATTTCTTTTCAAATTCATATTTCACTTTATCGATAATGGTAGATTTACCTGCTCCATCCACTCCGCTGAATGTGATGATCATCCCTTTTTTGAAATAGCTTTTCAAAACATCTATATAATAGTTCATGCTATTTTTCAAACCATTTAATCCTTTATTTGATGGTTCTTTTGAAATCAATTTAATTAATTCATTTTGGTAGATATCCTTTTGTAAATAGTTAACATACAACAATTTATCAATTTCATTTGAGGAATCTGAAATTGAAGTGATTAAATATTGATAGGTTGATGGAATTTTTGCTCCATTCAAACCATAAAATAATCCAACAAACTTAGCTAACATATAATCTGATGGCAGCTTTACTCCAAAAATATTGGCTTTAGAAGTTTTCAAAATATCAGAAATTTGCATCATTTCTAATTGTTTTCTTTTTATTTTCCAGATTAAATCAATATTCAATAGTGAGCCATCAATTGTAATAATCTGTAATGATGACATATTTGACAGTTTATTGATTTCCAGATGCTTTACAAGACTGTGTTGTTTTAAAAAATTAACCAATAAGTTTGCATCTAATTCATTAATAACCAAATCAATATCTGAATATTCACTCAATTCGGTTGGCAATGAGTTTGGAAACTTTAATGCTGCATATTCTTTGTTATGTAAAAAGTCGAAAATATCCGATATCACTAACTTTCTGGAATGATTGTTTTTAGGCATATAGTCATTCAAAGCTTCATTCCAAGTATTCAATAACCAATTGATTTGTACATGCCAGTCTTGCTGATTAACAAATATTTCTAAGTTATTAATCGTATTTATGATTAAATATAATTGTAAGTATTCCTTTACCTTATTCTCAGATTCAATTGAAAATGAATGAAATATATTTGAAATATTTTTGTTAGATAACTTAGTTTTGATACTTTTCCAAGGCAATCTTTCCACCAAAATCCCTTGTTGAAATATAAAATGGAATGCATCAAAACCAATAGGTTCGTTTTTTGCCAATTCCCAGTCATAAATCATTGATTTTTGGTTGCTTATAAATTGGTTCCAAGGGGTAAAATCAACATGATTTAGGGCAAAAATTATTTCTTTATTTTCGATTTGCTCCATTAATTCATGAAGTTTATTTAAAAGTCCATTAGGGATTCTGCTATCTTTTTTATCTACAATAGTTTGTAATTTATCTCTTGTTTCATACCAAATTTTTGAATCCTTCAAAGATTCCAAAAATCCAGTTTTTTTATAAAGCTCAATTAAAGCATCAGCATGAAAAGAAGAAAATTCGGTACACCTCAGCTCTTCTTTTGAAATATCTTCCAACTCAATAATCCCATTATTTAGCATTTTCGATTTTGGAAAATTAAATTTTTCAATATTTAAACTGCTTAATAAATCAAATATAACTTGCTCATTTTTAACAAGTTTGGACGAATTTTCTGTTGTTGGAATTTTATAGAATTTTGCAGATTCCTTTGTAGCTTCATTGTACAAAACAGCTTTATTATTGGGTCCAGGTGTCCCTAAAAATAATGCCCAATCCTTAGATTTCAAATCAATTAATGGAGAACCATTTTGAGTAAAATAATAATTAGATTTCTGAAAGACAAGAGATTGCAATTTGAGGAAAAATACAATTTTGACAAAATAATAAAATATTTTTGACTTTAAACTACTTACATTATAGAACTTCAAAAAGTGAGGTTTACTTGATTTTAAATTCCAAATCCACCTTGGAGATCCATCCAAATTATTTATACAAGATAAAGCAATTTCATTTTCGCTACCTATTGTATTTAAATAGTAACCTATTTTTGAAAATATGTCTAACATTTTCGTTTATTATTTTATAGTATAAACTTTAATATTGTGCCACAATTCAATTTATTGTATATCAGACACTTACATCATTTTCATATATGCCAATTTTCCAAATAATGGAAATATTTCTATATTTTAAAAAGTATTTTATTAAATGTTTATTTAACCAATCAGATCAGGTCTTTTTCTTTTTAAGAAAATATGCTGTTTTCTAGTAATAATAGGATTTCTTTCAAAAGATATGTAAAAGATAATCAGCTGATAAAACAAAATTCCATAGTTCGATTCTCCAAAAATCCCAAATTCAGTTAAAGAATTGATTATCATTGGAATAAAAATGCAATAGAGCATTAGCTTTTTTTCTTTTTCTTCTCTATTTATTCCTCTAAAAGTAAAAATCAATTGAAAAATAATAATCGTTAGACCTACGAATCCCAAATTCATCAAAACTTGCATAAAGGTATTGTGGGTCATTTTCCCAGGATAAGTATGTGTACTTTGAAAAAATTCTTTGTAATCTATTCTCATAAAACCAAATCCTAAAAGTGGTTCTCTTGGTAAACCTTCGTTGATTAAAGCAGTCCAAAATGGCAGCCTTCCTGTCATACTCATCACCTCTTCCATCCTACTGCTGTCGCCATCTTTTAGTATTATTTTTTGAACGGCAATAGGCGTTATCAAAACCATTCCTATCAAAATAGCTGCTTTCAATTTTGCATTTGACGATTGTTTTACATGAAAACCAATTATCAATAAAGCACCAATCAATGAGGATCTTGAGCCAGTAGCATAAAGTGCATAAAACAAAACCAATAATTTGAAAATAGTCCACCACTTTTTGTGGTCTCTTTTAATATCAAAAATCAACCCTGCAACTCCCACACACCAGCCAACATGCCTAACTCATTTGGATTCATCATATATCCGCCCAACCTCGCTTCTTCGCCACCATGAGTCAATCTAAAAAAGACATCTGGATTCACCCACATACCAACGACAAATACTGAAATTAAAACAAACACCGTATTTCCCAATAAATTGTATAACCTAATTGAATGATTTGGAAAATATTCATCCAAAATGAATAAACTTTTGATAAAAAAATAACAAAAAACCAAAGTTTGGGATGTCATAAACCATTGCAATGCACTATAACCAACATTTGTACTCCAAGCAAAAGAGAGCAAACCCAGACCTAAATAGGCTAAATAAAGCGATAATGACAAATTGTTTTTCCATTTCAGAGCATCAACAGCTCCATAGTTGATTATTTTTTTAAAAATAACATACGATGCAAAGAGTACCCCTAATCTTCCAACCACTTTTATTGCTCTGGTAATCACGATATTCTCACTCCAAGTGAAGAAACAAGCAACCATCAACAATAAGATGATGAAAAGCTGAATATTTGTTTTCTTTAAAAATTCAGAATGGTCTAATTTATAGGTGGTTGCAGCTGTCATTACAAATACAATTCGTCTAATTGATCAATAATTTTCTCCCAATTAAATGCATTTTTAACCATTAATTGTGCATTTTTTCCATACATATCCAACTGATTCTTATTCCATAAATTGTAAAAAAATTCAAAAGCTGCTATCAAATTCGGTACATTTTCATTCTCAACAGCTATTCCAGCATTGAATTCTTTCAAAAATTTTGTAATATTCGTTGCTTTAGATGCAATGGATGGTATTCCAAACCCACATGCTTCTAAAATCGAAGCAGGAAGTCCTTCATTTCTAGAAGGATGAGCAAAAACTGACATTTGTGCTATCAAATCGTCTTTCTCTTTTCCAAATTTACTTCCAAAAAAGATAGTTTGATTACTGATTCCCAATTTATTAGCTAAACTATTTAAAGCTGCCAATTCATTTCCATCTCCAATAATCCACAATATGGAATTTGGTTATATTTTTGCAAAATTCTCCATTTACTTCTTTGCATTGCAATGGTATTGTAAGCACCATGGGGTGTCAAAACAAATGGAATTTTGTTTTTATTCAAAAATTTTGATACGGATGCATAAACTGGAATCCAACCCCCATGCAAATGAACACAAGTATTTTTATTTAAGCTTATTAATGCTTTTTTTAATTGCCCATCAATTTTAAATGGATTTTTATATGCTGAAAATAACTTTGTCTCAAAATTCCTTTCTTTAAAGTTGACTGTTAGCTCTTTTGTGATCCCCCAAACCGCCACTTTCTTACCAAATTTTGCTTGTTGAGTAGCCATTTGGTACACCACTTTATTGACACCATTCATCCTTTCTGGATTGGCTTTCCCAAGAATTAAATGTATTATTTCCATAATAAAAAGTTGTTTTTTGAAAGTACAAACTGCCAATAAATTATAAGAATTAATTGTGAAATTGCCAACCCTAAAATAGCACCAGACAATCCAAAATTGGATAAAAAGTAGTTGAAAAACAACAAACTAAATGCTAGAGATAACAAATAACCAATAAAGAAATTTCTATTCAACACTAACATTCTAATGCACAATCGAATCGGATATCCAATGAAAATCAAAACATACAAAATGGACATGCCTCTGATAACAAACCCATATTGGGTATATTTTTCTCCTCCAATTAGTTGAATTATCGAATCTGAAAATATATATAAAACAAATAGAAATGAAAGAATTAACAATCCAGATTTTTTACTGATGTTAATGATATATTTTTTTGCAGAATTTGTAGATTTTACAAATAAGCTAACTGCTTTTGGTAAAACATAATTTTCAAATGTTTGAAACAGAAGATTTAACACTCCAAAAACGGTCTGCACCAATCGAAATGCACCTAAGGCTTCCAAACCTAAAAATACTCCAGAAGCGACAACAAATAAATTGGATGACCACCATTGAATTACGGAAGAAAACAAAAGCCATTTACCTTGAGAAATATGTTTTTTTAAAAATAAAATATATAAATTATTGATTGTAAAATATTGTTTTAAAGCATAAAAACCGATAAAAATGGGAATTAAATAAGACAAACTCAGCCAAAATAAAACAACATTCAATTGATTAATTTGAAAAAAGTAAATCCCTAAAATGGCGATCGTTTGAATTAGTGTAAAAATAAAATCGCAAATAAGGACAAGAGCAATCTTATCAATTGCCAAAATGATTTTTCTCAAAAAATCATACAATATGAATGAAGAAGTAAATGCGATAATTGTAAATACATTAATGATTGAGTACAAAGGATTTAAGTAATAGAAGATAACAATTAATAAAATGACTAATAATTGCAATAAAAATTGGAACAAAATATTAAAGGTCAAATACGAATTAAAGTCTTCTTCTTTAGCATAATTCACTTGAAAAGTCGAAGTCGTCATCGCATTCAAAACACTAACAACCAAATAATTACCCAAAATCAAAGATGAAAATACACCAAACTCAGACAAAGAAAGTATCCTCACCAAACTGAATGTCAATAGAAAACTAATTCCACTAAATAATGCTTGATCTAATAGGACAATTGTCTTTCTGCTCAATAAATTGTATATGTAATTATGCAATTGCATCAGGTGTTTTGTTTAATTTTTTAAAGCCATTCCTAAAAAAGTTAAAAAACTCGACGATAACATTTGGATTATAATTGAATCGATTCAATAGAAAATGTAAATTTGGAATTTTATATTCATCTCGTATCAATTCTGTCTCTTCTATTCTTTTAACAGATGACAATCTAGAGTCCAAAACAACTAAATTCAGATCTGATAAACTCATATAAAGATTTGATTTACTGCTTAGCATCAATGGTTCATTCAGTATGATAATATTGTCATAATCCTCTTTCAATTCATTAATGACATCATTCATCATCTGTCGAGTATATTTCGTAAAACTTTGATCATTCAATAACAAAATCTCCAGTTCATTTGGATTTGGATGATTTACTAATTGATTGTCCACCCCTACCAAAACTACTTTTCTACCCTGATTCTTAAATGCTTTTGCTAAGTTCAAAGCATTGAATTTTGCTCCTTCTTTTGCTCTGAAACTACTTATACATACAGCATTTTTGCCATTAATTAATCCTTTCAATTCTAGCTGTATGGCACTGTCATTGAACAACTTATCGATATCTTTTTGGTTGTTAAAACGGTTGATTAAAAGGGCAACTGGAATATTAGAATTTGTTTCCACTGTTTGTAGATTGTTTACTTTTGCTTTGAAAATATGGACTAGATAAATAAATAATATTGCTGAAAACATTCCCAAAATAGCTGCAATTAATGTTATAATTGTTCTATTTGGCGATATGGGTTCTTTGGCAATCATTCCTGGAGTCAATATTCTATGAAATGCTATTTTGGCAGCTTCTGCGATTTCTGCCTCAATTCTTTTTTCATTCAAAAAATTATAAGATTGTTGATATAGTTGAAATTCTCTATCCAAAATTGTCAACATTTTCTCCTTTTCTGGTACACCAATAAATACTTTTTGAGCTTCATTGATATCCGTTGTCAAATTGGTATATTTACTTTCTAAATTCTTTCTTGTGTTGGAGATACTTTCTGACAAATAACTAGTTAAGTCCTCAATTTTATCATCTACAACTTTAACTCTGTTATCTTCATTGGTATAAACTAGTTGTAAATCTTTTTTCTCAGCTTGAAGGGTCTTAATTTTTTTCACAATTTCTGTAGATAACAAATCATTGAAAGCTTCAAAATTGGGTGCTAAATCCAAAAATTTACTTTTTCCTTTTTTGATATATTGCTCCAAATCTTGAATGGCTTCAAGATTCATTTTCATATTTGTTTGTTGAATTTTCAATTGTGAAATTTTCCGCAAATCTGTTTCTGTTTCTTGGTGAATATTTGTAATCCCCTTAACATCTCTATAATTCTGAATCGAATTTTCTGCTTGAGTTAATTTGGCAACCACTTTATTAATTTGATCATCAAGGAAAGAAGCTGTAGTTTTGGCTGACTTATATTTTGTTTCAATATAGTCTTCAATATATGTTTCTGCTAAATTATTCACTAATTCAGCTGCTTTTTCAGGATTTGAGTTTTTATAACTGATTCTAATTACGGGAACATCTTTATCAACAGAAATGATATCTAAATTTTTCACAATATTTTTTATCAAATTCTGGTTACTAGCAATGGTGAAAGAATATAAATCAACAATTTTTAGTGCAGGAAATGAACTAATTAGTGAATCATTCAATTTGATATTCAAATTTCCCCAATCTAGCTTTTGTTCAATCCCAAAAGTTCCTTTCACTTCTTGAATTCCATCTGCATTTATTTTATATTCTTGGTTATCAAGTATTTGCAATAAAAATGGAACATCATAATATTTTGGAGCCCAATTGGAATATTCAATAATTACTGGTGATTTGTCATAAATATCCACACTTTTTAAAGTACCCTTTCTTTTTATTTCAACATTTAGTTTAGCTTTATTTAGTACCTTTTCCAAAAGAACTTGTGATTTTAAAACTTCAATCTCAGTGGATATTTTATTGGTACTAGAAAATACATCAAAATTTTTGAATAAGTTATTATTTTCTACACCTTGGCTAGCCTCCGATAATTTCATCATTGCTGTACTTTCATACATTGGTGTTACATAGCTTAAATACTTCTTCGCTACGATAACGCCTAAAATCATAGCAATGATGATGATGGGCAATCCCCTTAAATAAGGTTTTAAAATTCTATAACTCTCTTCCATAATCATGTTCTTTAAAAAGTTCCTAGTAAAATTGCCGCAGCGGTTATCGTAGTAGTAAATGGAATGATAGTAGATACCCTCTTGTCAAATTCTTTATTCTTTTTAGAAGGGACTATCACTACATCACCAGGCAACAATGGAATATTTTTTGTCATTATATCACCATTTTTACTCAAATCAAGATTTGCCACTCTCACATTTTGACCATCTTGTCGCAAAACTTTTATATTTTTCACATTTGCATAAAATTCTAAACCACCACATCTCGAAATCATCTCTAGTAAAGTATTTTTATCTTTATCCACCGTAATCACTTTAGGATCTCTCACTTCGCCCATCACAGTGATTTCTTTATTCAAAACTTTGACATCTACGATTGGCTTCACAACCCATTTCGCAAACTGGTTTCTTAAAGTATCTTTCAGTTGTGGAATTGTGAAATTTAAAACTTTCAAAGTACCAATTTTAGGAACTTCGATCACTCCATTTGCATCCACCATCAACCATTTTCCATAAACCTCATTTGAATTATAAATACCATAAATGGAACCAACACTTAATTCATCTTGTCCCCAAACACTGATATTGATTTTGTCATCTTTTCTAATTTTGTATTGATATTCTTGTAAAAAGAAATATGAATTTTCCTTTTGAATTGCTTTTTGCATTTCAGAATTATTTTCATATTCGAAAAGATTGGTCGTCTTACAGGACGAAAGCAAGAGTAATATTATAATTAAAAAATTTAGGGTTTTCATTTCAAAATTGAATTAAATAATTTATTGATAAATGATCTGTTTTGATGTTTCTTAACTAATTCAGACAAATGATGGACTTTGAAAACAATATCTTTTATTTTCTCTACCTCATTTTTTCCTTTCTGGATATAATCAAAAGCCCCATATTTCAAAGCATCAACTGCAATTTGAATATTGTCCTGAGCAGAAACAATCACCACATATTTGTTCGGATCATATCTTTTTATCTTTTTCAATACTTCATAACCTGACATACTATCCATATTATGGTCAAGAAAAATAATATCTGGATTTTGACTTAATGCATTAAGACAATCCATTCCATTTGAAAATGTTTGAATATTTTCAAATCCAATATTTTTTAAATTTTGATGAAATAAATTCAAGTAAAATGGGTCGTCATCTACTAGGAATATCTTTAAGTCAATCATAATTAATTTTAATTTTATTATACCAATAGTATTACCATTGGCATACCAAATTATAAGTGACTGAATTTCAGTAGATTAAAAACTAACTTTTTAGTTTTATTTTCCATCTTAAAATATATATTCCATTATCTGGAATACAATAGAAGAGTTTGTTAACTATTTTTCTTTTAGTTTTTGTATCACCTTTGTTAATATCACTTGCAAATAATTCACTAATTCTTCAATTAATGGTTTATTTACATCCTCTTTTTTGGTTTCTAATTCTAGATCTTTTACGGTATTGAGCAACGAAACGATGCCTAAATTATCTATACTAGGCTTCATCCTATGAGCCAATCTACTTATCTGAATAAAGTCATTGTTTTGTAGTGCAGTTGATATTTCATTCAAAGTAGTTGGCGTATAATCAACAAAAATCTGGATCATTTTATTGACAAATGAAACATCGCCTCTACCAATTTCATACAGCTTAGATAGGTTATACAAATTATCTGATTCTGATGTAATTTGACTTAAATCAAACATATTATCTTTGAATGTTTTCACATTCAATGTATTAGCGATAGTGCTAAATAAGATATGTTCTTCAAATGGCTTGGTTACGTAATCATTCATTCCAATAGACAAATACAAATCAATATCACTTTTGAATGCATTCGCAGTTAAAGCAATTATTGGAATTTTATTGTTCATTTCATTACGGATATACCTTGTTGTCTCCACCCCATCCATATGTGGCATCTGAATATCCATCAATATAAAATCAAAACTATTATTTTTTAATTTTTCTATAGCTTTTAAGCCATCAACAGCTTCAGTTACCACACAACCAAAATAATCTAAGCTCTTGGAAGCTATTAACCGATTCATATCGTTATCCTCCACCAAAAGGCAACGCAATCCTGTTAAGCTTTTATCAATCAACAATTCATTTTTTTGGATTATTTTAGATTCTTGACCAATTTTTAATTTTAGAAAAATCTCCACCTTAGTTCCCTTGCTCTTTTCGCTGGTAATATTCATTTTACCTCCCATCAAATTGATCAATTCTTTGGTGATTGCCATCCCTAATCCAGTTCCTTCATATTTTTTAGTACTGATAACTTCTTCTTGAGAGAACTTGTCATAGACTGCAGATAAAAATTCATCGCTCATCCCAATGCCAGTATCTTCTATTAAAAAATACAAATTTTGAAAATCTTCTTTAGTTTCTAAGACTTCCACTTGCATTGTAACAGAGCCACTTTCGGTAAATTTGATAGCATTTCCAACTATATTAATTAAAATTTGGCGAATCCTTCCTCCATCTCCCAAAAGTGCTGGTCTTATATCCTTCGAAATATTGATAATAAATTGTAATCCTTTTTCTTTGGTTCTGATATGCAATATGCTTTGTACCATATTGATCACTGAAACAAGACTGAAATCTTTGTTTTCCAACTCTAACTCTCCAGCTTCAATTTTTGAAATATCTAAAATATTATTAACAATACTCAAAAGATGTTTTGAAGCTGTTTCGCTGTGATTCAAATAACTATTTTGCTTGGGTGTCAAATCCTCTTTCCCCAATTCTCTTATCATTCCAATGATTGCATTCAATGGAGTTCTGATTTCATGACTCATATTTGCAAGAAATGCCTCTTTTGCCCTTGAAGCTTCCTGTGCATTTTTTAGTGCTTTTTCAAGTTCTTTTTCTAAGACTTTTTGTTGGGTTATATCCAGATGAATTCCAATGGATCCGATACATTCCCCTTTATCATTGATATTAGGTGCCCCACTCAAAAGCCACCATCTAGTTTCTCCATCTTTATTGAAAACTTCCAATTCGTAACTATCAGAAACCCCTTTTTGCCTTAATTTATTTTTTTCATTAATAAGGCTTTTATTATATTTGGAACTACTAAATAGATCACCACCCAATTTTCCTTCTATTTCATTTAATTCATATCCGGATAATTTTGTAAAGCTTTGATTACAATATTGGATTTTATCTTCCAAATCGACTTCTAAAAGTCCTAAATTCATATTTGCAATGATACTCCTATATTTTTCTTCGCTAGCCTGCAAAGCATTTTCTACTTTTTTCCTAATCGAAATATCTCGTATGAATCCACAAAAGCTAATAGTATCTTCAAAATAAATCGGCGTAACAGATAATTCTATTGGAAATTGTTCGCCATTCTTATTGATTGCAGTCAATTCTAACATTCTTCTCAAAACTCGTTCTTCACGGGTTTTTAAGAATCGATTAAATCCATTAATATGGGCACTTCTAAATTGCTCAGGAATTAATACTTCTTCCAACTTTTTACCAATAACTTCTTCTTGTTTCCACCCAAAAATTTCTTCAGATTTAGGGTTCCAAAATGTAATTTTCCCATTATCATCTGCTATTAGAATTGCATCTAATGCAGAATTCATGATTAATTTATATTTTGCTTCACTATTGGCAACAGCATCTGTTATTTTTTTTCGTTCTGTGATGTCATAATAGTTCCACAAATGGCCTCTATAATCATTATCTACATATATTGGAATGAAATCTCTTTCCAATATTCTTCCGTCTTCCATTTCTAAAACATCCCCAATTACTTGTACTTTTTGTTTAAGTAGTTGATCAATTCTTTCTAAAAATTTATCAGAATTCTTGAACATAAACTTAGTTTCCTCAGCAGACCTTGAACAATCAAGTCCTACTAAATCCTTAGGATTCAATGGAATGCTGAAAATTTTACAAAAAGCTTCGTTAGTAAAAACAATCTCTCTATTTTCATTTTCTACCAAAACACCAGTATGCAAATTACCAATTAATGTTGAAACTCTATTTATACTTTTGACAAGTTCTGCTTCAATATCCTTTTGTTTGGTTATTAATTGACGTACATATTCTATTACTGAAATGAGTTCATCTTCATTATCAGCAATTTTTGAAGATTCATCTAATTGATTAATTACTTCCTTTAATTTTTCAATTGATATTTTCTTGGAACTAATTTCGAATTTTAATTTTCTATTAATTTCATGATATTCTTTTTCACTTATTGAAAAAGCATGGTTGGACAACTCCTTATCTCTCTGGAAAGAATTATAGGATTCATTAATTGCTTGAATCAATTTTTCAACTTTTGTTGAGTCATCCTGTTTCCAATCAGGCAAATATTTATTTAATTGTCTTAAGAGAAGTTTGTTAAGCTCCATAAGTGCTAAATTTCATTAAATGTTGTAATTGTCATTGTTTGGTTGTGTAACTGGCATTTGATTTCTTTATTAAATGGAGATAATTCTCCATAGGAATAAAACCCACTCATTGGTGTTTTATTTTCAAAAATCTCATTGATAACTTCAATTTCTTCATCAATTCTTCCTTCGAGAATCAATTTTCTTCCTACACAACTTATTAATAATGCATAATCTGGTTTTAAGGATTTATGATAACTTAGTGAATTACTGGCTGCTAAAGAGGCTCCATCAATAATATTATCAAAATTTGCTTTCATAAACCTTATTTTGGATCCTTCTGGCACATTTCCAGCAAAAATCATCGTATTTTTTTCAGTATCTATTGATAATATTGTCCGAACAACAGTGTTTTGAGAATTTTCAATTATAATAGAAATTGGAAATAACAAAGCAGAGCTTGGAAGATATTTAGCATATTTGCCTAAATATTCTCTATACATATCCAAAGCATTTTTTCCATCTATCTCTATCAACTCATTTCTATCGGATTTTGTAATTATTTTTTCTGGACCAAAAACATCCCAACCACCCATTGATCCATGACCAACAATTAAGTTTTTGCCATAAAAACCAATAATAATCACGTTTCCTTCTCTGGGTTCTTCATTCAAACTCAAAATGGTTGATTTGAAATTAGGACCATCACCTGCCAAACCTCCAGTGATTAATATTTCCCTTCCTAATTCACTTTCAATACCTTCCAAAAGCTCACTTCCATTTACTTTCGAGCCACAAGATAATACTAACAAATAGGTTAAATCTTCTTTCGATATATTTTTTACTACATTTTTTCCTAATTCATAACTATTCGAAAAATTATCAATATTTTCTGTGTTAGTCTGAATCTTCGTTTTATCAAATGATAATGTAGTTACAATTATAGATGCATCATAGACATCAATATTTGAAATCTCCCCTGCAGTAGAACAGATAGCAATTTGTGAATTGGGAAAAAGTTTGCTTAACTTAGCATAAACGCTATTTAATAATAAATCCTTATTTCCGAAAACCAATACTAAATTTGGATTTAAATCATCTCTTTCTCCCTTATTTGAAATTGGAATTAATTTTTCATCAATAAAATTGTAAGTACTTACCTTCATTAAATTTCTATTTTTCCCGAGTTTATCATATTATAAATAGTTGATTTACCAATTTTTAATCTGTGTGCAACTTCTACTACATTTTGGTTATATTTTTTCAAAAATATTGTTACGATATCTGCAACATATTCATCCATTGATTTTTCTAATTTTGTATCAAAAGTATCTTTATCATTAACATTATTCACAAAAGTGAAATCATCAGATTTAATTTCTACACCGTCAGACATGACACAAGCCAATTCAACAATAGCTTTTAACTCTCTTATATTTCCAGGAAAATTATAATTCAACAATAATTCTTTAGCACTTTTGGAAAATGTCATAGCTGTCATTTTATTTTCTTTACAGAATTGATCTGAAAAGTGCTTTGCTAATACCAAAATATCATTTCCTCTTTCCCTCAAAGGCGGCAATTCGATAGGCAAACCAATAATTCTATAGTACAAATCCTCTCTAAAGTTGCCATTTCTAACTTCTTCTTTTAAGTTTTTGTGGGTTGCGGTTATCAATCTAATATCCAACTTCACATTTTGATTACTGCCAAGCCGAACGATTTCTCTTTCTTGCAAAACCCTCAAAAGCTTACTCTGAATACTTAAATCAGCTTCTGCTATCTCATCCAAAAAGATGGTTCCACCATTTGCTTCTTCAAATTTCCCAATTCTTCGAGCAGCAGCACCTGTAAATGCACCCTTTTCATAACCAAACAACTCACTTTCCATCAATTCTCTTGGAATTGCAGACATATTAACTGCAACAAATGGTTTTTTTCTCCTATCACTATTAAAATGAATTGATTTGGCAACAAGCTCTTTTCCAGTACCAGTTTCTCCTGTTATAGAGACATTTATATTGTTTTTTATCGCTTTTTCAATAAGAACAAATGATTTTTTAATGGCATCACTTTGCCCAATAATCAATTTTTCAAAGTCGTATTTTTCAACTAACTGAACTTTTAATTCCTCAACTTCTTGCTTAAGTGTGACATTTTCTTTAATCCTCAATATACTATTCCAAAGAATCTCTTTTGTATTGTCGTCCTTCATGATGTACTCATAAGCTCCCTTTTTGAGTAAACTTAGCACAACACTAATATCTTCTTGAGCACTAATAAAAATTATGGGAATTGATGGATTTTGACTTTTAATTCGCTTCATCAAATCTTCGCCACTCATATCAGGCAAATTAAAGTCTATCGAAACTACATTTGGCTTCAAATAAAGTTTCTCCAAACAATCTTTTGCATTTGAAAATAAAAATACCTCAAAATCCTCATTTAGAGAAAGATGATATTTTAATACTTCCCCATACCAAGGATCATCTTCTACAATAAATATTTTGAAATTATTCATTAATTTTTAATCATTAATTAAATATATAATCAGTTAATTTACGAGATTTTTTACAAATATATTGGAAAAAAATAATTTTTGTGTGTTTTATTTTTATATTTGAATAATTTATATAAATAAATTGTTATTAGACACAATATTACATTGCATTAACTTTTTGTGACATAATCCTACTTCATTTGAATACAATTTTTACTTTAAAATATATTTAATACTTCTTGAATTTCAAATCATTTGAATAATACTTTTATGATATCAAACGTTTAGTTACCTTTGCAGTCGTTTTTAAATTTACATTTAATATAATAACTAATAGGAAAAAAATAATATGAATTATATTTCAATACTCCAATTAATTGCAAGTTTATCGATTTTAGTAGTATTACACGAATTAGGACATTTTTTACCTGCGAAGTGGTTTAAAACAAAAGTTGAAAAATTTTATTTGTTTTTTGATGTTAAATTTTCACTATTCAAGAAGAAAATCGGCGAAACTGAATATGGAATTGGTTGGTTGCCATTGGGTGGTTATGTAAAAATAGCTGGTATGATTGACGAAAGTAATGATAAAGAATTTCTAAATCATGAACCTCAGCCTTGGGAATTCAGATCAAAACCAGCATGGCAGCGATTAATCATTATGTTGGGTGGCGTAACAGTTAATTTAATCTTGGGACTTTTTCTTTTCGCAATGATTTTTTGGGTTTATGGAGAAGAATATCTACCAAATAAAGAAGTGAAATATGGAATTTTTGCTGATTCCATTGGTAGAGAATTGGGTTTTATGGATGGGGATAAAATCATCTCAATCGGGAACAAACCTTTTGAAAAGTTCAATGACCGTTCATTCATCATGGATGTTGCTATCAATGATGCAAATACATTTAAAGTTGAACGAAATGGAGAAGTAAAAGAAATTAGTATCAATCCAGAAATTGCTAAAACATTAACTAAAGCTTCGAATAAATACAAAACAATTTTTGGTCCTAGATTTCCAATTTATGTGGATACTTTGCCTCCAGATAGTCAATTGAAAGGTAAAAATGTTCAAAAAGGGGATCAACTTATCGGCGTTAACGATTCTAGTACTTTGTATTTTAATGAAATACAATCTGTACTAAAAAACCATAAAAATGACTCCATATTATTGTCATATATTAGAAATGGAAAAGACACTTTAAAAACAATGGTATTAGTGGATTCTATTGGTAAAATCGGTTTTGGACTAAAACCCTTAAACGAAATTTTCAAACTAGATACCGTTAATTATTCATTAGGAGAGGCTATTCCATATGGTATCAATTATGGCTTCAGAACCTTAAATGATCAAATCAGAGCAATAGGTCAAATATTCAAAGGAAAAATCAAAGCAAACGAAAGCTTAGGTAGTCTTATCTCAATTGGTTCTACTTTTGGAAAAGTTTGGGTTTGGGAGCGTTTCTGGAAAATGACAGCACTTTTATCTTTGGTTTTAGCTTTTATGAATCTATTGCCAATTCCAGGTCTAGATGGTGGTCACGTTGTTTTCTTATTGTATGAGGTAGTTTCAGGCAGAAAGCCAAGTGATAAAGTGGTGGAAATTGGAACAACTATTGGATTTTTCTTATTGATTGGTTTGATGGTTTATGCATTAGGTCTCGACATCATGAGATTAATAACTGGTCAACTATAATATGAATTATTTCGAATTATTTGAGATGAAACCAAGTTTCTTTGTGGATGAAAAAGCCCTTAGAAACAAATTTATTGCAAATAGTAGAAAATACCATCCAGATTATTTTAATAATGAAGCTTCATCTATTCAAGAAGAAAATATTGATTTATCGACTTTGAATAATATAGCCTATAAGACTCTTTCTGATTTTGACAAAAGGATGGAATATATTTTGGAACAGAATGAAATATCAATAAATTCTGACGAACAGTTATCCAACGATTTTTTAATGGAAATGATGGATATTAATGAAGCCATTATGGAGTTAGAATTTGATTTTGATCAAGATAAATTCAATGAAATTCAAAATAATGTAGAAATTATAGAAAAAAATAATTTTGACAAAATTCAACCATTGTTATTATCATTTGAAAATCAACCTTTTGAAAAAAATGATTTTGTAGAAGTGAAAAAATATTTTTTAAAAAAGAAATATCTCTTGCGAATTCGGAATCAGTTTTCTAAATTTGCATCGCATTCTTAAAAAGCAACTTTACCGAAGTGGCGGAATGGTAGACGCGATGGTCTCAAACACCATTAGCTGCAAGGCTGTGCGGGTTCGAGTCCCGCCTTCGGTACTTAAAATTAGAGTTTCAAGAAATTGGAACTCTTTTTTTTTATTTGATATTTTATATTAAGATTTTTCATAATCTAGCCAATAAATTTCTATTTTTACCAAAATTTAAAACATGGAATCTGCAGTCTTACTTTTGGGTTCAAATATTGGCGACAAAGCTGCTAATATCCATCAAGCTATTCAACTCATACAGAAAAATATTGGTAAAATCAGCCAAACTTCTTCCATGTATGAATCTGAGCCTTGGGGTAATCAGGATCAGGATAGTTTTTATAACCAAGCTGTTTTGTTGCAGATTAAAGAGACTCCAGAACAGCTTTTAGCGAAGTGTCAGGCGATTGAATTAGAACTGGGCAGAGATAGAAAGGCGGCACAAAAATGGGCTGCTAGGACGATTGATATTGATATCCTGATTATTGGTAGCAAAATTATTAACACACCCAATTTAAAAGTGCCTCATCCTGAATTGCAAAATAGAAATTTTGCATTAATTCCTTTAATGGAACTTCTTCCAGAATACGAACATCCAGTACTCAACAAACCAATAGATGAACTTTATTTTGATTCAAATGATGAATTAGAAGTTTTAAAATTGGAAATATGACATTTTTGGATAAGCAATATAATATTGATTACCAATTCATCGCTATCGAAGGGAATATTGGTGCTGGTAAGACGACCTTGTCAGAGAGGCTTTCTGCTGATATGGAAGCTAGATTGATTTTAGAGCAATTTACCGACAATCCATTTTGCCTTACTTCTATGAAAATCCTGATCGATATGCCCTGCAAGTAGAGTTGTTTTTTATGACAGAAAGACACAAACAGCTACATGAAGAATTTTCGAATATCGATTTATTTCATAAAATCACGGTAGCTGATTATTTTTTTCTAAAAACATTGTTATTTGCAAAAAACAATTTGAAAGACGATGAATATCGATTATTTAAAGGCTTTTTAAAGCTTTGAATAATTCATTTGCCCAGCCCGATTTATTGATTTATATTCATAGACCTATTGAAACGCTACTTCAAAATATCAGCAAAAGGGGAAGGAAATTCGAAACACAAATAAAAGTAGATTATTTGGAGACGATTCAAAAAGCATATTTTGATTATTTTGACACCCACCCACCTTTTCCTATTTTAGTCATCCATGCCGAAGAGAGTGATTTCAAGACTACAGATGCTCATTATACTTGGTTATTGCAACAATTAGAGCTAAAATATGAAAATGGGATATATCATTTGAAGCCAGAAAAATTGGAATTGATTTCATAAAAAAAGCCTTATAATCAGTTGATTATAAGGCTTTTTTTAAAGATTACAAAATGATTATTCAATCAACCATTTTTTAATGGATTTCTGATTATTTGCAAATTGTAATTCAACAACATACATTCCAGACTTCAAATTAGTAGCCAATCTGAATTCATTAGAAGCAAATCCAAGTTCTTGATTATAAACTTGTTGACCTAAGAAATTAGAGATTTTAATAGCTTTTACCGCTTCTTCTGCAATAATATTTAAATCATTTCCAGTTACGGACGGATTTGGATACATTTTGAAAGGTACAGTAATAACTTCACTTATACCTACATAATTTGGATCACATTGACAATCATGTTTTCTCAATTTATTGAATGTATTATTTCCATAAACTATCCAATTGTTATAATTAAAGGAAGTATCATTCGTCCCGAAAGTTAAATCTCTAAAGACAATTCCAGTCCCTTTTTTCACTTCTGGCTTTCTTACTATAGTTTTATCTTTAGTGATATATTTATTGTCTTTATCCTTCCAGCCATCAGCTCCAGGATCAACACCGATTACGCCAATAACATCGATGATATTGCTTCCATCAGCTTCGATTTGAGTACCTTTTATTAAAGCAACAGCGTCATTTCCATTAAAATACATTGCTTTGTTCAAATTATAAACTGGGCAAGCATAAATATCGGCTTTCCCTTTCAAATCTAAAAAGTCATGATATTCAGTTCCCTTCAGAGGTGTACCAGTTGTGTCATATTGCACACAATATACGGTATCACCATTTGTACCAATAATTGGTGTTCCTGTAACTTTATCGATACAAACACCCCATTTTTGATAGCCATCCCAAATTGGAATTTCCAAACCTGTTCCAGCTGGATCTCTTTTATCCAAAACCACCACAAAAGTTTTGTAAGGTTGGATTTTATTACCAGCAGGGATTTGAAATCCTTGGAAAGTAGTTGATCCATTATCAAATCTACCAATAGAATATAAATTTAAATCAATTTCTTTATTGGAGGGATTGTACAATTCTAAAGCTCTATTATTTCCATAACCTTCCACATGTTCAGAAATGAAAATTTCATTGCACTGAGCAGATAGATTTAGAGCAAAAAGAATAGAAAAATAAACAAGTAAATTTTTTTTCATAATAATTTGAATTTTAATTATCTATATTTTGAAGTAACTTCATGCAAAGCTAATAAAGGAGTTAAATAATTTTCTAATTCATCAATATTTAATTGACTAGCAGCATCACAAAGTGCTTCTGAAGGACAAGGATGTGTCTCTACAAACAAACCATCTATACCAGCAGCAACAGCAGCTCTTGACAAAACTGGCAAATATTCTCTAGCACCACCCTTGGAATCAGCACTTGGAATTCCATATTTTCTGATGGAGTGTGTCGCATCAAATACAACTGGATATTGAGTATTCTGCAAATGATAGAAACTCCTTGGATCCACCACTAAGTCATTATAACCCATTGTAAAACCTCTTTCTGTCAATATAACATTATGATTTCCAGACTCTTCTATTTTTGCAACAGGGAATTTCATATTTTCAGGTGCCAAAAATTGTCCATGTTTCACATTGATAACTTTTCCTGTTTTTGCTGCAGCAACTATCAATGTCGATTGCATACAAAGGTAAGCTGGAATTTGAATAACATCCACTACATCACCAACAGGAGCAGCTTGATCAGGATAATGAATATCAGTAAGAATGGAGAAACCAAAAGTTTCTTTTACTTTTTGCAAAATTCTCAAGCCTTGCTCCATTCCCGGACCATCGTAATATTTCAAACTACTTCGATTATCCTTTTGAAAAGAGGATTTATAAATAATTTTAATATTCAATTTCTCTGAAATTCGCTTCAATTTTTCTGCGACTTCCATCATTATTTTCTCTTCTTCTATAACACAAGGTCCAGAAATCAGAAAAAGCTCCTTTGCTCCACACTCAATATCTCCTACTCTAACAATTTTTTTTGACATTTAAGCTAATTTATTTTATCTAATCAATGAAACATCCCCTTTGAATATTTGTTCAGTTCCATCCTTGAAAATCACTTTTGCATAATAAACATAAACCCCAGGGTTCATGCTCTTGGTTTGAAATTTACCATCCCAACCATATTGAGGGTCATTTGGAGCGAAATTATCTGCTCTAAACAATTGATTACCCCATCTATCAAAAACCATAAACTTTTCAATACTTAATACATCTTCACTACCAAAAATATAAAAAATGGTATTGGAGCCATCTTCGTCATCTGGAGTGAATGTATTAGGAATGAATACATGTTTATTTTTATTTGTTTTTATCGTTATATTATCTACAATTTGACATCCAGATGAGTCTTGCAAAATCAGTTTATAACCTATGAAATCACTGATCGGTTTTACAAATGGAGATAGACAAGTATCACAACTCAAATAAAGATTCGGCTCCCAAATCAAAGATTTTACATTAAAATTAGTCACTGGTTTCAATTGGATACTATCTCCAAAATGAATGGTCGTATCAGCACCTAGCTCCAATTCCAACTTTTTAACATTGAGTATTTCAAAAGTTTTGGTTGTTTTACATCCATTTGCATCTTTTATATAAATTGTATATTTCCCAGGTTTTTTATGATCGAAAATATAAGGATAGCTTATTGCGGGGAAAAATATTTTGTTATCAATTGAAAATGAAATCGGATTAGCTCCTCCAATTGGCTGATTTATGCTTATTTCCCCTTCTTCCCCATCAAAACATTTTGGAGATTTCAAAATAGCTGAAATGTCCATTGGTGTTGGTTGAATGATCTTTGCAGAATCAATTGTAGAACAACCACCAACACTTGATATTGTTACATAATAGGTACCAGCTGCCAAACCTGTAATCAAATTTCCAGTTTTTCCATTACTCCATTTTATCGAAAGATTCGAAATGGCATTATTTGAAATCACTTCAGCAGAGCCATCATTACTTCCTGGACAACTGACATTAAAACCGTTATAATCTTTAACTTTCACAGTTAAAGACAAATCATCTACTGTCACTGTAAAATTCCCTAAAATAGTAGTCTTGCAAGGCTGCAACCCATTTATTTTGACTGATTTTATAACATAAGTTGTGGATACAGTTGGAGTTAATTGATGAATGTAATTCCCATTTATATTGTTCAAAATAATATCTGGTCCAGTGGAGGATCCTAAAACCACATCATAAGTAGTACCACCTGATATGTTAAAAGGAATATTTACAGGTTTACCTTTACAAATAGTCACATTGCCAGATATAGAAGCAGTGATATCTGGACGATAAGTCAAATTAATTTGGATTGAACTATCACAACCGTTTGAATTACCGTTTTTAAGGATTTCAACTCCCGATTTATTTTGTTCATTATATATTTTACCATTCACATTTCTAAATTCTCCAATACACAAAGTATCTTTTATCGTATTTGTAGAAGCTTTATTAAAGGATAAATCTATTTTTACAATACTATCACAACCAAACTTTGATTGATTTTTTAAAATCTCTAATCCTTTGGTTTTGTTTTGGTTATACACCACATTATTAACCGTTACAGACTGTCCTTCACATAATTGCTGCGTCAAAAAGAATGTATCTTTCGGATAAAATGAAAGATTTATCAATAAAATACTATCGCAACCAGAACTAGCCCCATTTTTCAGCGTATCAATCCCCGAAGGCTTATTAATATCATAAATTTTTCCATTAATAGATAAATTTGCCTCTTTACAAATCGTTGAATTGATATTTTTAGTCGAAGGATTTATAAATTTCAAATCTACATTGATGATACTATCACATCCATTTTTTGTAATATTTTTGATCACCTCTGTTCCTTTCGGATTCTGCTGGTTATAAATTTTACCATTAACAGTAATTTGTTGACCCAAGCATAAACTTTGGCTGATATTAGTAACTGCAGTAGGGAAAAAGCTTAAATTGACATTGATAATACTATCACATCCGTTTTTAGCACCGTTAATGATGGTTTCTTTTCCATTTAATTTTCCAGCTGCTCCATAAATATTTCCATTGATAATTTTATTTGTTCCTGGACAAATTGATTCGACAATATTATTTGTAACTGGTTGCAAATAAGTTAATTGTACATAAATAATGGTATCACATCCATTTTTGCTACCTTTTGTAATTATTACAGAATCTGAAGGATTTGTTTCGTTAAATGTTTTTCCAGCAATAATAATTTTTTCACCAGCACAAAGGGTTTTATTAACATTGCCAGTTGATTTAGCAAAGAAATTCAAACTAACATTGATGGTGCTATCACATCCATGTGAACTTTGATTTTTCAAAGTAACAACTCCAGTATTATTAGATTCAGAAAAAGTAGTATTTCCAATAGTAATCGTTTCTCCAATACAAAGTGTTGTGTTGAAATTAGCATTTGCAGGGGGATAAAAACTCAATTTCACATTAATAATACTATCACAACCTGAATAACTTCCACCTTTTAATGTATCTGAGCCAGTTTGGTTGTTTACATCATAAATTTTTCCATTTATTAGGACATTCTCCCCTACACAAATAATTGGTTTTAAATTATTTACAACAGCATTTGTATAAGTTAAATTAATATTGATCGTACTATCACATCCGTTTGAAGCACCATTTTTTATAACTTCTGTACCAGTTGGTTTTAATTCTGAATAAACGACATTATTGAATGTTAGAGATTGGCCAAAACACAATATTTGATCCACATTATTTACAATTGGAGCAAAGAAATTAAGTTTGAAATCAACAATACTATCACAACCAGAAGCAGCGCCATTTTTCAACAAAATCTTATCTGAATTGAATAAAGCATTGTAAACAGTACCTTTATACGTAAAAGTTTCTCCGATACAAACTGTCGGTGAAAATGAACCACTTTTGGGTTGAATTACATTCAAATTGAATGATTGAGATAGGTTTGTACTGCAATATTTATCTTTAATACTTAGAAAATTGAAACTAGTCGATGTGGCAGGGGTTTGCATAAATAATATAAGTAGGAGTTGTAAAATTAAGTGTATTTATATTCCCACTTTCTTCATATTTTAAAATAAATGGCGGAGTTCCAGTTATAGAAATTGTTAAAATAGAAGTATCACCATAACAAATGGTATTATTTCCTGATAAAATTGCAGTTGGCTTTTCATTCAATTGAATAGGCGTTCCGATAGAAATTTTGAAACACAAATCATTTATATCTACTTGATTTCCAATATTATCACCTGCAATTGAAGAGATATAATACGTATTCCCTTTTACAATCCCATTAATTTTATTTAAGTCAAAAAATGGAGTATAGCTTTTTGCAAAAATATTCCCTAAAGCTTTTCCGTTTCCATCGTGTAAAACAAACTGTAATGTGTCATTCCCATCAGAAAAATAACCTCCTAAGAAGGGTGCAGACAAAGTGTCCCCATCACACAAATTAATGGGAATCTGGCTCATTTCTCCTGCTTTTGTATCACAATTACAAATCTTCTTTATACCATTTATCTTGATATCTGGACATAATCCACCATTAGTAATAGTAAAATTATAAGCTGTATTGACTGGAATAGGATTAGATATGAATTGGTTTCCAACAATATTTCCAGATACAGAGCCAGTTACAGTTGGATTATTTGGAATACCAGGATTGATATTAAATAGAACAATATAGGTATTATTTAGCAAACAGGAATCCTGCAATCCTGAAATAGAAATGGGTTGATGTACATGAACTAATATACTATCATTCAATATATTAATACAATTATTTGCATCAACAATAGATACTAAGCGAATAATTTCATCATTCGAAGGACTACCAGTTAGTACATAAGGATTATTTGAAGTATTTATTGTTGTAGCTACTTGATTATTAATTGTATAGGTAAAAGTAAAAGGTGCTTTTCCTATAAAAGAAATCGGTGTAGCAAAACTTGAACCGTTGCAAATTTCTACAATTGTACTATCAAAATTTGCAATTGGATTTTCATTGACAATAATTTGAGTACTTGCTATAGTTTTGCATGACTTTTGGTCGGTAATAGTAATAGAATAATTTCCATTTGAACTAGCTACATAAGCATTTGTGCCAATAAAAGTGGAATCTGGAGTTTTCCAATTATAGATATAACCTGGATTTCCTCCAGTTACATTTAAATTGATATTGATTAATGAATCTTTGCAAATAGTACTTGATGGATTTGGAGTTATTGTAACTTTAGGTGCCCCATTTTCGACTACAGTACCTGTTGCTGTTCTAACACAACCCTTTGAATCAGTTATAGTTACAACATATGTACCAGCTAATTTTGCTTGAATCCAACTTGAATCATTAAAATTTGTACTATTGGGTAATGTCCATTTGAAATTATAATTGGGTGTTCCATTTGAATAAATTGTTGTTAATAGTACAGAATCACCTGTACAAAAGCTTGGATTTGTAGGATTTATAGTAATATCAGGAACTGGATTTACAATCAATTGGACTGGTACTGGACCTGCAGTACAATTAAACCCATTGGAAACTGTAGCATAAATTGTCGTTGTAGCATTTACACCATAAGTCGTACCAGTAATTTGCTGCGTTATTGCTAAATCTTTATAGAATTTCACAACATCACTAGATCCACTATTTACCAAAACTGCAATATTAGTTAAATTGAATTGTGTCAATCCAATAGCAGCCTTACATTTTTCATCAATAACATTTTTTTCAATAACTGGTGTTGGATTAACGATTAAATTTACTTCTTGTAGTTTTGAAGAACATCCATTATTGGTAACTTTGGCATATACTTTCAATGGGCTTGATGAAATATTAACCACAAATGCAATTGGCGGCGACAATGGAATCGTACCTTTGTCATCTTGCCACCAAGAAACTACACCAATTCCCCCATTAACTGTATTGTTAATTAAATTTAAGTTGAAGGTTGCATTTCCATTTTCATCACCACATTTCTTTTGATCTCCAGGATTAAAAATATTGGGAGCTGGCTTAACAGTTACATTTACAATGCCTTCTTTACTTTGGCAACCAGAAACCTCTAACACTAGTTTATATTGTCCCGACATGGCAACTATAGCATTGGGAATAATTACATTTTTCCCAACATCAGCATACCCATTTGGACCAGACCATTTATATTCCAAACCTGGAATTAAATCCAATATGGGCTGTGGAATCCCAGGCATGGATAAGTAATTCAGTTTAATTTCATCACCCTCACAAACAGGACTATTTGAACTGACTAATGGTGCCAAAGTTGGTGGAATTGGTACGACAGTAACATTTACAGACTTTTCAGCAGTACATCCTGTATTATCAGTCACTGTAACTTTGTATAAAATATTGGATGTGGGAGAAACTGTTATTGATTGAGAAGTTGCTCCAGTACTCCATTTGAAAGTATAGGGTGCAGTCCCTCCATTTGGTGTTGCTGTCAAAACTGTATTAATCCCTTGACAAACAGTAACATCAGAAGGCAATGGAATACCTTGTGAATATATATCTACAGTAAAGCCACTACTTTCTACTACAGTAGTTATTGCTGTTGAAGTGCATCCACCAGCTCCAGTAACTACAACAGTATAATCTCCAAATTGAGCACCATTAATATTTGTAATTACAGGATTTTGTTGATTTGAAGTAAATCCATTTGGACCTGTCCATGAATATGTAAAAGGACCTAACCCACTAGCATTTGAAGTCAAATTGACATTTGTATTCAAACATTTTGGTCCATTATTACCTGCAATCACCGTTGGGCAATTTACATTAATTTTAATTCCTGAAGTCGTAGCAGTTGGAATTCCAGTAGTACTTGGCACAAAAGTAGCAAAATAATAATAAGATTGACTGGTGACACCACCACAATCAGGCATATCTTCACAAGGATCTATAGGACCAGTATATTTTGATAAACATTCATATGTTCCTTCTACTTTCAAATTTTTTAGTCTCATTTTACCTTGACCAGCATTCGATCCAGTACCTCCCCAACCATAAATTCTAAAACAATTGACCCATTATTTATTACAGGAACTATTGCAGCAGAAAAAACAGTACATGACCCAGATGGTGGGGTATCTACAGAACAACTTATCTATAGTACCTTGTCCTAACAATTGCTCTCCGGATCCATTTGGATTCATGGTTACTTTAAAATTTTTGGGCCCATATTGAGAACAAGAAAATCAACAGAAATTGAACTTAACTCAACAGTACAATCTGTAGGAGGAGTTAAATTTACTGTAAATTGATAATAATTTGGTGGTGCTCCAAAACTACCTCCATTGAATGGTCCTCCATAAATGGAACCAGTAGCAGGCCAATCACATGCATTTTGACTAAATGATTGATTATAAGTTCCATTTGAAATAGAAAGATTTGTTGCAGTCACATATCCACTTGGAGATATTTGTGGAGCTTGATTGCCACCACTTGCTGTGAATGGGTATTCAATTAATACATTACCATTATTTGGAGGTGGTACATTGATTGGCTTATCACATATTTCCACACCAGAAAGTATATTTGATGGTGCAGGTACTGTATGCCTTATCCATTTTACACTTCCAGCCGTTAAATTTTGACCTTGAGCAACTAGATTTACTGTTCCACCAGCACAAATTGTTGTATTTGTAGGTGTACTACCAGTTGTGGTAAGTACTGGAGCTTGAGAGAATATTTTAATATTTGAAAATATTATAAATATTAAAGACGTGACAATAAACCTCATTTAAATTAGATTGTTTTAATAAACTAAAGTTCAGATACAAAAATAGCAATTAATCTCTTTTTTTAATTTTTTTTTAATATTAATTAATTAGTAATTTTTTGGTAATTTGTTTCTTTGCTTGCAAACCTTTAATTTTGCAGACTTTTTTAATCTTCTTAATTATTTAATAATAATTTACAGATACAAATTTTATCATAAATGATGCTTAATGATCAGGAAATAGTGCGGAGAGAATCCCTACAAGAATTAATAAATTTGGGTATCAATCCATATCCAGCTCCTTTATATGATGTAAATGCTTTTGCCAACACTATCAAACATGAATTTACTGACGAACCACTAAATTTTCAAGAGGTATGTTTGGCTGGTAGGCTAATGAGTAGAAGAGGACAAGGGAAAGCTATTTTTGCAGAATTGAAAGATAGTAGCGGTAGAATTCAGATTTATTTCAAAAGAGATGATTTTGGGGAACAAGCTGAGTTGATTTTTGATCATTTAGTTGCCAAACATTTAGATTTAGGTGATTATATCGGAATAAAGGGAGAAACTTTCAGAACTAAAATGGGTGAAATTACCATTAGAGTGAAAGAAGTAACTTTATTAAGCAAATCCTTGAAGCCACTTCCTGTAGTGAAAAAAGATGCTGAAGGGCATATTTTCGATGCATTTTCTGATCCTGAATTAAGGGCAAGACAGCGTTATGTAGATTTGACGGTAAACGAAAATGTAAAAGATACTTTCCTGAAAAGGTCTAAAATGATTAAGACAATCCGTGATTTCTTAGACAATCATGGGGCGTTAGAAGTGGATACACCTGTACTACAAAACATTCCAGGTGGTGCTGCTGCTAGACCTTTTATTACCCATCACAATGCTTTGGATATTCCCATGTATTTGAGAATTGCAAACGAATTGTATCTTAAAAGGTTGATTGTTGGCGGTTTCGATTTTGTGTATGAATTTTCAAGAAATTTCAGAAATGAAGGAATTGATAGAACGCATAATCCAGAATTTACGGTGCTTGAATTCTATGTTGCTTACAAAGATTATCTTTGGATGATGAATTTCACCGAAGAAATGCTTGAAAAAGTGGCGATAGCAATTCATGGAACTACTGAATTGACAGTTGGTGACCACACTATTAGTTTCAAAGCCCCTTTCAAAGAGTGACGATTTTTGAAGCAATTCAAGAACATACTGGTATCGATATTAGCCAAATGGATGAAACAGAATTGAGAGCAGTTTGTAAAAAATTACATATAGAAACTGAAGCTTCCATGGGAAAAGGAAAGCTTATCGATGAGATTTTCGGAGAGACCTGTGAAGGAAAATATATCCAACCTACATTTATCACAGATTATCCTGTGGAAATGAGCCCTTTAACAAAGAAACATAGAAGCAAAGAAGGTTTGGTGGAAAGATTTGAATTGATGATCAATGGAAAAGAAGTTGCCAATGCCTATTCAGAATTGAATGACCCAATAGATCAAAGAGAGCGATTTGAGGAGCAAGTAAAACTGATGGAAAGAGGGGATGATGAAGCGATGTTCATCGACCACGATTTTTTGAGAGCACTAGAATATGGAATGCCACCAACAGCTGGAATCGGATTTGGAATTGACCGATTAGCTATGTTGATGACGAATCAATCTACCATTCAAGAAGTTTTGTTTTTTCCGCATCTAAGACCAGAAAAGATGGATTAATGGAAGAAAATCACGAAATATTTATCAAAAGATGTTTTGATTTAGCCAAGAGAGGATTGGGTGCTGTGTCGCCCAATCCTCTTGTTGGTTGTGTGATTGTCCATCAAAATACGATCATTGGAGAAGGATGGCATCAACAATTTGGTGGTGCTCATGCAGAAGTCAATGCTATCGCTTCAGTGACCCCAGAAAACAAATATAAACTTACCGAATCCACAGTTTATGTAAGTCTCGAACCTTGTTGTCATACTGGTAAAACACCGCCATGTACTCAGCTTTTGATACAACATCAAGTCAAAAAGGTAGTGGTGAGTACCTTAGATCCTAATCCAAAAGTAGCAGGAAATGGGATTGCACAATTGAAAGCTGCTGGAATAGCAGTAGTTCAGGGCATTTTAGAAAATGAGGGCAATGCTTTAATTAGCTCTTTTACAAAAAATATCTTGCAGCAAAAACCATATATTACCCTCAAATGGGCACAAACAAAAGATGGATTTATATCTAAAAATGGTGAGCAGATTGCCATAAGCAATAACCTATCCAATCGATTTGTACATCAAATCCGTTCAGAAATGGATGGAATCATGGTAGGGACAAATACGGTGTTGATTGATAATCCAACATTGAACAATCGATTATTTTATGGAAAATCGCCCATTCCCATCTTTATTGACCAGCATGGAAAGGTGCCTATCAATAGTAATATTCGCCAAAACAACAAAAGCATAATTATTTCCACCCTGCCCAACTACCCTACTCTTGGTGAACAAAAGATTATTGATTTTCCAATGAATGAAGCACATATCAATCTCATTTTAAAAGCTTTATATCAAATGAATATTGGAAAACTACTCGTAGAAGGCGGTGCAGCTCTACTCCAATTTTTTATTGACCAAAATGTATTTGATGAAATAATCATCATTGAATCAGATAGAGTTTTAGGTACTGTAAAAGCACCCAATTTGGATTTATTGCCTAATAAGATGGAAAATATTGGGGAGATTGTTGGTATTATTATAAAAGTAATAAATTTCTTGTAAAAAAATTAAAACTTTTGCATATTGCATTATAAAAAAACAACTAGTTACAAGCCATCTTGAAATGAAAATTTAAATTATAATTATTTTAAAAACAGCGAAAATGCAAAAAATCAACTTGAAAGAATTAGGGCAAATTGAAGTTATTTTCATCTCCATCATTATCATATCTGTAAGCCTTACAACACATTTTAATAAAGAATTATTTGTTAGTAAAACTGGAAAAATCAGTTTTTTTGGTGATTTAGGTATTTTATATATTCTTGGTTTATTTTTAAAATGGAAATATATTCGAGAAATTATGATTTTCAATTTTTTATATATAATTCCATTAATTGCTTTAATCATTTATAATAATTCAAGTAAATTAAATACAAAAACAGTATTCTTGTTTGGAATTATGATTGAATTTTTGATTGCTTTTTATTTTTTAGCATTTTCAAAAAATTTGAAAAGCTATTTAAGTGATAATTAGAAAATTAATTATTAAGATTTTGTTAATTATTTTCTTAAAATTCCAAGACAATAAATTAATTATGTTGATTAAAACGTTTTAAGATGATTCAATTCTATACTATTTTTTGAAAAAAAAGAGACCAATAATTTAAATAAAAAATTCTAAAAGTTCAAGTTTACTTTTTTTCAATTTCAACATTATATAAAATATAATTTGTGGTTTTTATTTAAAGTATAAAATTTTATGTAAAATGAAAATTACTATTATACTGAAAAACTTTCAGCACTCATAAAGGAAACTGAAATTTTGGTGTTAACCAGAGAACGAACTGAAATTTCTGAGGATTTACTAAGTAAGTTACCCAATCTAAAGCTCATTAGTCAGACTGGAAAGATTTCCAATCATTTAAATCTTGCAGCTTGCAACAAATATAATGTGGCTGTTGCAGAAGGCATTGGCTCTCCAATTGCTCCTGCAGAATTAACTTGGTTATTAATGATGAATACGGTTCGTAAAGTGCCACAAGCTATTGATGGGATGAAAAAAGGACAGTGGCAAATTAACATTGGTTCATCAATTCATGGAAAAACTATTGGCATTTGGGGTTATGGAAAGATAGGTCAAAAAATAGCACAGTATGCAAAAGTTTTTGGAGCAAATGTTTTGGTTTGGGGAAGTGAAGCATCCAGAAATAAAGCGGTAGAAGCAGGTTTCCAAAAAGCAGAGAGCAAAGAATATTTTTTCAAAAATGCAGATATTGTTACATTGCATCTACGATTGAATGATGCTACTTTCGGTATTGTAGCAGAAAGTGATTTGATAAACTTAAAGGAAAATGCAGTTTTAATCAATACCGCTAGAGCAGAATTGATTGCACCAAATGCTCTTTTGAATGTACTGAAAAGTGGAAAGAAAATATTTGTCGGAGTGGATGTTTATGAAAATGAACCCATCTATGACACCAACTATGAATTGCTTAATATGGACAATGTTGTTTGTACCCCTCATTTAGGCTATGTGGAGCAAAACGGATATGAATTATATTTCAGAACAGCTTTTGAAAATATCATCCACTACATCAATGGCGATTTTTCGAATATTGCTAATCCTGTAGTTTTGGAAAAGATTGATGAATAAAAAATTGAAAGTTCAGAATTCTCATTTGTCTAGACTAAGAATTCTGTTATCAATAAAATTAGATTTTATATATCAATTTATTAACCTTTTAGTAACAGTTAACAAATGTTAATTGATTTAATATTTTAATATTTATTTGTATATTTTGTGTAAAATGTATTTTAGTTATTTATATATTTGATGTTTAATATATATAAATTTAAATACATATATAAAAATTAAATATTAAATTCTGCTTCATTTACTATTTAATTTAAAACTATAAACTTATTTATATTTAAATTGTAAAAAATTAAAACTTGTGAAAGAAATTATTAATAGATCGTAGAAACACTCTTTTTGATAAATATGGAATTAACAAAGAAATTCTTAATAGAACTACAAAGAAGACTTAAGATAGGAAACCGTCGAGGTGTTCATTTAAATGCAATACCATCAAAATCAAAATATAAGTTTGACTTATATAGACTTTCACATATTGATAAAAACATACCGAATAATTTTATTTCCGAATTACTAACTCAACAAATTTTAAAATTTAGAATAAGTTGGAAGAATAATGTACCAGACTTGTTTTCTTTATATGAAGATGATCAGGCTCAACTTGTAAAAATTACAAAAGCATTTGAAATCCTAATCAATCAGACAGAAGCAATTGAATCCGAAAAGGGAATAAATACTTTTGGATTTGGTTTTCCAATTTTAGCAAGACGAGATAAAGCGGATAACAAATTGACAGTTGCACCTATTCTGATTTGGTCATTACGAATCAAAAGAACAAAAGAATTCAACACATGGGAAATATTAAGAAATGAAGAAGACCCAATTTACATAAACGAAGTTTTGATAAATCATTTGCAAAGCGATGCAAATGTAGCCATAGACCAAATACCAAGTGAAATGCTTGATGATGGACTTATTGAAAGAAGCGAATTAATTGAGATTTGTACTAACTTAATCAATTCAATAAATACATCTGTACCAGATGATTTAAAACAAACTTTTGAAAAGAACCTTGAAAATATAAAATCTATTGGAGATAAAAATCATTATGAAAAATTACCACTTAATTTTTCAAATTCACTAATTGATTTTAGTGGTCTATTTTCAATATTTGAGGTTCAAAAACAAAATATAATTAACGACTTTGATGAGCTTTTAAAACTCGAAGAACAAGAAATAAACCTTGAAGATTTAGAAGGAAATTCATTTCAACCAATTTCATCAGTTGAAACAGACCCATCGCAACAAAGCATCTTACATTCGTTAGAGAGCAAACGAAATTTATTAATTCAAGGACCACCAGGAACAGGAAAAAGCCAAACACTTACAGCAGTACTTATCAATGCACTTGAAAATAACAAAAAGACAATTGTAGTTTGTGAAAAAAGAACTGCACTTGAAGTTTTACATAATGCTCTAATTGAAAAAGGATTAAACAACAATATTGTATTAATTAGGGACATTGTAAAAGATAGAAAAACCGTTGTTGATTCTGTTAGAGACAGAGTTGATGATTATGAATATAAAAAATATCGTTATAATTATTCCAAAGAATCGTTAGAAACGATTTTGCAAAAAGCGAAGAATTTAATCACAAGTATCAACAAAAAACATCAAAAAATTGGTCAAGAAATTTTAGGTTCAAAAAATTGGACAAATATTGTAGGGCAATATTTGAAAGAAAATAAAAGCCAAAATCAATCTCAAAAATTAAATATTGACAAAGAGAAATTTGAATATTCTACGAAAGAACTAAATAATTATCTTGACTTAATTCAAAAAGGAAATCAAACACACATTGATTATTTGCCAATTCAATCATGTTCTTTTTTGAATTCTCAAAAATTAATAGGCGAAAATCCATATTTGATAAAGCAGAACATAAACAATGATTTTGATAATTATCAACTGCAAGTTGAAAGTATAAAAAAACTTTTAGAGGCGAATAAAACTGAATATTTTGATTTAAGGAAGGCTGATTTTTCAAAGCAAATAAAGTCAATAACTGAATTAATTTCAGAAATTATTTCGTATGAATCAAAATTGAAAAGTTAATTCAAACAACAAAAATTAGCTACGCCAATTTCCGTAGTTTGGAACTAAATAACCAAGAAAGTAATTACAAATATTATTTCAACAATTGATGTAATTTTGAAAAGAACAAAATAATGCAGAAATAAAAGACCAAACTAAAATCAATAGTTTTAGCTATAAATTCTTTTCTATTTTCTCAAAGGCAAAAAAGGAAACTATTGCAGACCATTATTCACTCAAAAAACATTTTGAGAAGTTGGAAGTAGAAATTAAAAATGCAAAGGATTTTCCCAATGCAGATTTTAAAGATTCATTAGCTGAAAAACTAAATGTTTTAAACTATTACAAATCAGAATTAAATAGAGTAAAGAATTACTTTAATCAAAAAATAGAAACTGAATTTGATAATTTTAATCTTCAATTGATTTTAAATATAAACGAATCATCAAATCAGTTTCAGTCATTAAATACAGAAATAAATAATTCTCAAAATTCTAATGAATTTCAAAAGCACTTACTTGAAATAAAAAACAATTTTTCAAATCTTCAAAGCGATTTAATTTCTGATTTTGAAAAGTTAAAAAATAATTTAACCACACATAAAGACCTAAATTTTACATATTCCTTTGCAAAAAGCTACACAGAAAATACTGCGTCTTTTGATGAAGTATTTGCAAAAATAGAAGCAATAAAAAATGAATTTGATTCTAAAATTCAATCAGAGTTTCAGAAATTGAGTTTGCTACAAACAAGCCCAAGTGAAATGGAATTAAAAAACTTACCAATTCTTCAAGAAAAAGTTAACTATTTAACAAAAAAAATTAATACGGATAATTGGATTTCGGAACAACCAAAATTTAATGACCTAAATAAATACATTTCAGAAGTAGAAAGTACAATATCCAAAAAGAATAAATATTTTGATTCTGAACAAGACAATTTCTCAATTGAATTTAGGTGGTTTCAATTTTTCAATTCTTTAAATACAGATGATAAAGCAATTGTAAACGAATTAATTGGCAAAGAAAATTGGCGTAAAACATTTTTAATTCATTATTTGCATTCATTATTGCTTTCATCTGCAAATATAGATTTGCCTATAAACGAAAATGACCACATTGAATTAGACACAACATTAAAAAGTGTAGAGAGGGAACAATTAAAATATATTAAAGATTTTTGGTATTCGAAACAGATTGACAAATCTAGAGATTTTGAGCAACGTAATAGTAATTTATCTGTAGAAAATTTATACAATAAAAGAAGTAGTCCAAGATTCAAACGTCTTTCATTAAGACAAATTGTTCCAATATGATTCCGATTTATTTACAAGTTTCTTTCCAATAATTTTAACTTCACCAGATGTTGCAAGTAACTTGTTTAAAGGAATGAATGGTTATTTTGACATTGTAATGTTTGACGAAGCCAGTCAATTACGACTTGAAGATAACTTGCCAGCGATTTTGAAAGGTAAACAAATAATTATTGCAGGCGATGAACATCAAATGCCACCATCAAATTATTTCAGCAAAGTTTTTGATGGAGAAGTTGAAGACGAGGATGATATTGAAGAAGAGAAAATTGTTGTAGATAGAGATAACTTATTGCTTTCTTGTGAATCATTACTTGAATTTGGAACAGAACTAAAATTTGATAAACAACATTTAGATTTTCATTACAGGTCAAGGCATCCTTTTTTAATTGACTTTTCAAATTATGCTTTTTACGACCAAAGGTTAAAACCTTTGCCAGCAAATTTTGATTATGTACCAATAAAATATATTCAAGTAAATGGTACTTTTTCAGAACATACAAACGAAGCAGAAGCAGAAATGGTATTGTCAATAATTGACAAAAATATTAATCGATTACCAAATGGTGAATATCCGACACTTGGTATAGCAACATTTAATATTGCTCAACGAGATTTAATAAAGAGAAAAATTATAGAGAGACAAAAATTTACAAAATTTGAAGAATTTAACAGCAAGATTCAAGAGTAAGAAGAAACTGGAATGTTCATTAAAAACTTGGAAAATATCCAAGGAGATGAACGTGATGTAATCATTTTATCAACTACTTATGGTATTGGAAAAGACCGTAAATTTGCTCAGAGATTTGGTCCAATAAACCATACAAATGGATATAAACTCTTAAATGTAATTATTACTAGAGCAAAATACAAAGTATATGTTTGTACTTCAATACCTGAAAAAGTTTTTATGACTACAAATCATATTTGACGACAGAAGGCTCAAATAACAAAAGAGCAGTGTTGTATGCTTATTTAGCATATTCAAAAGCTGTTAGTGAAAGTAATAATGAATTGAGAGTTTCAATTTTAACTTCACTTGCTGAATACACAATAAAAGTGTTGTGATTAATCCTGATGTTTTAGATAAGTTAGAATCGCCTTTTGAAGAAGAAGTTTATCAAAGACTTGTTGATGAATTGGGCGACAAAAATTTATTTCCACAAGTAAAAGTTTCTGAATTTAGAATTGATTTAGTTTACGACCCAAAAATAATAGGAGTTCCAAAAATTGCAATAGAATGTGATGGAGCAAAATGGCATTCAAGCAGAGAAGCTTATTTGTATGACAGACATCGACAGAAAATATTAGAAGACCACGGTTTTGTTTTTCATCGTATTTGGAGTACAAATTGGTGGGACAACCCAAGAAGAGAAACTACAAATCTTATATCATTTATTAAACAAATTGAATCGTCTAATCATAGTTTAAAAAGTCATTCAAATATATCATCTGCATTTACAGATGACATAGAATTATTAGAAGAATATGTTTTACAAACATCTTTTATAGATATAGAGAAAGACAATGAAATTATACAAAGTATTGGATAAACAAAAGTTGTATCGACAAAGGTATTAACTGATCAAGTAAAAATTAACAGTAAAATTAATGTAAAATACAACAATGGAAAGGATTTGACTTTTTTGATAATTGAAACCGAACAGGGCAAAAACGAAATTAAAAATGGTATACAGAATATATATTACAAATCACCTTTAGCAATTTCATTTATTGGACACACAATTGGTGATATTGTAAAAATTGGAAACCTTGACAACTTTGTTGAAATATTAGAAATCACTAACTAAATAAAAATTTAATAATAGTTATTTAAAAACATTTAATATTAGTTCATATAAATAACTAAATTAGAAAAAAGATTTATATTAAAAATAAATTGAAATATCATATTAATCACTTTTAATTTTGATATTATTTAATATTTAAAAATTTATTTTTAAATGACAATTATAATCATATCTTTTAACTAGCTCAAAATCTAATATTTACAAATAGAAAATCGAGTTCACAAATATGCATTCGAAGATATTATTGTTAAATTAAATTGTATTAAAAATTGATTACTAGAACTAATTCAATTTCATCAAAAAACCTTTTTTTCTCCAAAAAATATTCTGGTTTTTCTAGGTAGGTTTTCATCTTTTTGATGGTCTCTATGGGTCCTTTGTCTAAAACCAAATTGACTAGCCAGTCTGGGATTTTGCCTCCAGGGTCAGAGTGGTTGGTGTACTCAAAATAAACGTATTCATTTTGTTGTTTGAATATTTTCCATTCTAGTTTTGCATTGGTAATTCTGATGACATCTTTTACCTCAGGCACTATATCATGCTCTGCATACGAACGAGAATAGATAATTTCATGCTTTTTGTCCACTTCGAGATGGTAGTGCATCACCATATCTCTATCATTAAGGGGCCAAGGAAAATCGAGTAAAATGTAATATATCCCTTCTGTTTCACTAATTTTTTTAATAAGTCTGGATGATTTTACTTTATAAATCCAATTCGGAAACATTTCTACTTCTGATAATAATTTTATAAAACCTTCGTCAGACGAACGAACAGATGTAGTAAGCTTTAAATCATACACATCCGCAGTTTTTTTATAATAGATATTTATATTACTTTTTTTTCCCTTAAATACCCAGTCATTCTGCGATAAACCTATGTTAATCACAAAAATAAGTATTGATAAGTATAAATATTTGAGCATAAATTGTTATTTAACCAAACTTAAAAACGATAATTACTATAAAATATTACTCTAATCCTTGCAATTGAACTAATTTATAATATTCCCCTTCTTTTTTTACAAGTGATTCATGATTTCCTACTTCTATGATATTACCTTCTTTCATCACCACTATTTTATCTGCATTTTTGATAGTACTAAATCGATGAGCAATCACAATTGAAGTTCTGTTTGTCAGAAGTTTGTTCAGTGCATCTTGTACTAATTTTTCAGATTCTGCATCCAAAGCAGAAGTCGCCTCATCCAATAATAAAATAGGTGGATTTTTCAAAACAGCTCTAGCAATCGTTAGTCTTTGTCGCTGTCCCCCACTCAGTTTACTCCCTCTATCTCCGATCGTAGTGTCAAATCCATTTTCTGTTTCAGTAATAAAATCGTAGGCATTGGCGACTTTGCAGGCATGGATAATTTCCTCCATACTTGCATCTGGTTTTCCGAGTAATAAGTTTTCTTTAATCGTATCATTAAACAAATGTGCTTCTTGCGGTATGTAGGCGATCATTTTTCTGAAATCATGTTGTTTCAAATCCCTCAAATCATGGCCATCAATCTTAATGGAGCCTTTATCGACATCATAAAAACGATTGAGAAGTGCTGCAATTGTAGATTTTCCACTACCCGACTGCCCCACTAAAGCCACAGTTTCACCCTTTTTAATTGTTAAATTGAAGTTTTCAACTGCAATTTTTTCTTCAATATAACTAAAATACACATTTTCAAAGGCAATAGAATCAGTGAATGTGTTGATAGCAAGTGCATTATCCTTGTCTTTCAATGGATTAGGTGCATCTAACAAAGAAAAAATCCGAGATGAAGAAGCCTCTCCCTTTTGATATCATAGATCGCTACTGAAAAGCGATTTTGCAGGATTAATGATTTGATAAAATAAGGTAATATAGGTTATAAAAACCTCTGGTTCTAGCTCTTTGTAATTGATAATCAAATAACTACCATAAGTAATAATGGCTAACATTACTAAAGTTCCCATCACTTCACTTACTGGAGAAGAAAGCTCTCTTTTATACAGCATTTGATTCATTGCTGTAAATAATGTTGATTGCTTTGTTCGAATTTCTTCTGAATCCTATCTTCCCCAACATAGGAACGAATGGCAGACAAAGCACCAATATTTTCTTCAATATGAGACATTATTTTGCCCAATTCTTCTTTGGCTCTTTCCGAAGGTTTTTTCAAACTATTCCCCAAAGAGGTAATCACCAAACCCGTAATTGGAATCAAAATGATGACAAATACTGTCAGTTTTGCACTAAAGAAAATCAACACAATGACTGTAAGAATAATCATCAAGGGATCCTGAATCAACCGCTGGATGGAGCTGAAAATTGCCCATTGAATTTCTAAAATATCATTCGTTAATCGAGCCATCAAATCCCCTTTTCTTTGCTCAGTCAGTTGAGCAATCGGCATCTCTAATATTTTTCGGTGCAAATCATTTCGAATATCTCTTTCTACCCCATTTTTGATGTTTACAAGTAATATTTCAGCAAAATATCTTAATACATTTTTGCAAAGAAATAAAAATCCTGCAATACCCACCACCCACAATAAGACATAAAATGGTCCATTCAGATTGGCATAAAAGGAGATATAATAATTTAAAATTTGCTCTGAGTAAGTTTTTATATTTCCGTTGTAAATGGGTTTATCAGGAGTTATAGTTATGTTTTTAAAAATTATTTTAAGTACAGGAATAATAATAGCAATGGATCCTAACGAAAAGAAAACCGTTAGAATATTCAAAACTATGGAGGAAATAACCTTTGATTTATAAGGAATTAGATATCTAAGTAACCTGAAATAATGTTTCATAAGGCAAATTTAATAAAAAGTGGGTTCGTTATGACAATCATAATAATTTTAAAGTAAAAAATAAAGGATAAAACAATCTTTATTAGGAATTGTTAAAAAACAACAAAAAGAACTCAAAAAAAATGATTACTATATTCCTAAATCCAAACTTTCGGCTTCAAAATATTTCAGCAAATTAGTCAAATTGGTAATGTCTTTTTTAATATTTTGAGGATCAATCAATTGTTTTTTCTTATAAAAAAGTAAATAATAATTCAGAGCTTCCATCGTCCAATCCCTTTCCACTGTAAAGAAATTCAAAACATCATGGTTAAATGTATTATCGATTAAATCGGGGTCTCCTTTAAGTCGATAATTTCTAGAAAACTCTGGATGAGTAGTAAAATTGATGTCTTGACCACCAAAAAAATGTGCAATTTTTTGGAACAAATCTTCAGGTTGCATTAAAATTTCAGGCAAAACCCATTTTTTGGATTGAATAAAATAGGCAGTTTGTTTCTCCAAAACTCTTGCATTATTGGCATGTTTTGTTACATAATGGTCAAAAACAAGTAATCTAGTTTCCAGAAAAGCATCGTCTAATTTGATAACATGCTTTATTTTTTGTTTATTATTCCAACTAGCATAAATATTAAAATCCTTCAGTAATTTAATGATTCCCGAATCATCTTCTGCTTCAAATGAAGCATTCATCGACCTTGCCAATGATGCCATTTCATCTAACCTCGAATCATTATCTTCTCTTGTAAAGAGTCCCATATAAAAAAATTTCACACAAAAATAATTGAAAAAAAATGATATTGAAATTTATTACTAAAATCATTCGAAATTCCTTTTTTGACATCCTTCCAATCAAATTAAATTGAAATTATAATTCGATTAATTTAAAAAATTGAAAGAATAAAAATTGAAAGTTTAAACATACAGATTCAAATAAAATTATTTTGTAATATATTCATTCAAAGGATATTGGGTGAATTTATTAGTTTAAAAATATTTTCAAACAAATATTCAATATTTTTTTATTTTTTAATTGGTATTTGATAGACAAACAATTATCTTTATGGCATTAATTAGGTTAGTTGATATTATAACATGAAAAAACTTTATTTCTCCATTTTTTATTTTGTTTCCTGCTCTCTTTTTTTAACAGCTCAAGTAGAGCAAAAAAAAGAAGCTTCACAGGATATTATAAATTTTAATAATAGAGTTGGGAACAAAAATATTATTAATGAAATAGATATTCTTTTAGACGAAAATTATCCACAATACAATATTAATGATATTTTAAAAACTGGTTTAAACGGTATAGCCATTGAATTGAATAAAAAATATGAGGTAAAAGGTTATATTTATTCAGATAATCTGACATCTCAAAAATATTCAGTCTATATTATGGATAAAGATACCAATGGTATTTTAATTGAAAAAGATGCGACTGTTTTCCCAAATTTCAAAATTGGTGATGAGATTGTCGTTAGAGGTATTGTAAGTCAATTCAATGGAAGAATAAACATTCAAGTTGATACTTTTTTTAAAACAGGAATTATCAATAATTTAATCAAACCTATGATAGTTAAAGTTTTGGATGAATCAACAGAATCGAAGTTGGTTAAAATTGAAAAGGTTCATTTAAAAGATGTTAAACAGTGGGTACAGAATTCAACAAGTCCATTTAAAGTTACAGTTTCAAATAATATTCGATTATTTGAAATTTTGATTTCTGAAAAATCAACATTATCTAAATTGCCTGTTCCTTTTGGAGAATTCGATATCATAGGTTTTGGCTCTCAAGATGATGATTCTCCACCATTTTTAGAGAATTATATTTTAGTTCCAAGAAGTGCTGATGACTTGATTCCTAGAAAAATTTATGAATCGTTGACCATCAAAGAATGTCGAGAAAATGATATTTATGGAAAACCCTACAATTTGAATAGCAACGTTAAGATTTCTGGAATAGTGAGTTCGCCAAATTTTATTGCTGGAAAAAAATTGGAGTTTTTATTGACAAATGAGGATGGTGAAGGAATTATGATTTATAATTCGACTACTAATTTCAATTATAATGCCACTGAAAAACAACAAATTACAGTTTGGGGAACTCTAAAACAGTTATCTGGGCTAACAGTGGTAAGCATCGATACCTTATTTTTGGATCAAAATATAAAAGATTATAAATCTCCTCAAACTATTATTGAATTAAATGAAGGTTATGAGAATACTTTGGTAACTTGGAATAATGCTGTTAAAATAGTAAATGAACAAGAATGGGTGAAAAAGAGTCCATTTTTTGATGTTCAAGTAACAGATGGAACCAGCAGTTTTGTTATGAGAATTAAGGAAAATACAGATATTTTCAATCTTTCTAATCCGATAAACAAAACTTTCAAATTGTCAGGAGTAGAAATTCAAAACTCAAATAAACTGCCTTATAATACGGATTATATCATTCAACCAAGGTACATGAGTGATTTAGAGATAGCGAACACTTTGATTGACTTGAATGAGCAAAAGAAATTGGCTTATCCAAATCCAGTTGAAAATAGCTTGAATCTTATTGATTATCACCACTCAAGCCAAAACATACAACTGACTGATAATGAAGGCAAAATAATCATGGATATCGACCAAAATAAATTAAATATCGACTTTTCAAATTTACCAAGTGGTACTTATTTTTTAAAAACAAATCATATCGCAGAATCTTTTGTTCAAAAAATCGTTAAATACTAGTATATAAAAAATAACTAGATTGATGATGAAAATAGGAATGGCATTCTCTGGTGGAGGTGCAAGAGGCGTTGCTCATATCGGTGTTCTAAAAGCTTTTGAAGAAAATAATATACAATTAGATGTCGTTTCAGGTACTAGTGCAGGCTCCATAGTTGCAGCATTGTATGCAAATGGCTTTAGCTCAGAAGATATGATGGAATTTGTGAGAGATACCACTATTTTCAAGTTTTTCAGCATGAGATTGCCTACTGGAGGTTTAGTGAAAACTACATTTTTAGAAGAAAAAATTCTAAAAATGATCCCTCACAATGATTTTGCAAAACTAAATATCCCATTAAAAATAGCAGTTACCAATCTGACAAAAGGAATTCCGGAAATCAAAGAAAAAGGCTCAATAGTAAATCTACCAGCAAGAGTAATAAAAAAGGATTGCAATCTTCTCATTGGTAGCAATTTGATACCATATGTTGATATTGATAACCATGAATTGACAACCATGAAAGAAATTGGCATAAGATGTTTTGACTTAGTGGTGAATCAAAATACAACAATTGACGTGGATTCCTGTGATTTAATCATCAATCACTTCGGATTGAGGAATATGACCCTATTTAGTATTTCTAAAGCTGATGAAATATTTCAAATTGGTTATGAAAGTGCTTTGAAAATCATTCCTCAATTAATCCAAACTTTAGAAAGCAAACAGTAATTAAAACATTTGGTAAAGAAAACTGTTAACATCAATCTTATATTGTAGAAGTTCATTTTTTACAATACAGTAGATTATCTTTGCCCATTATATTTTAAATATGATTGCTACTTCTTTAAATTATTCAAAAATTAGCCAATTATCTAAAACAGATATTGCTTATAAAAATTTAAATCAAGATTTAAGTCCATTTTATAACCTTTCTCCAACTATTGAGCATTTTGAAAAATTAATTGAAGCAAAAAAATTGCAGAATATTGATAGAGCCACTTTGAACAAAGTATTAACCGCTCAATATCAAGCAATTAACAAACTTGAAAATAGAAAAGAGCTAATTGAAAGTTTGCTGAGTGAAGATACTTTTACGATTGCTACAGCACATCAACCCATAGTTTGTTTAGGACCACTTTATTTTATTTATAAAATAGTTTCTACAATAAACTTAACAAGTGAACTAAAAGAGCAGTATCCAGCCTACAATTTTGTTCCTTTTTTTGTTATTGGCGGAGAAGACCACGATTTTGAAGAAGTCAATCATATTCATATTTTTAACAAAAAATTAGTTTGGGAATCCAATGAAAAAGGACCTGTCGGTTTATTTGGTTTGGATTCATTGAAAGATTTTTTGGGACAATTAAAACAAGTTTTAGGCAATTCAGAAAATGCAGATTACATTTATCAGGTTATCGAAAAAGCATATACTAGTTTTGAAACCTATTTTGAAGCTACTCAGTTTTTAATTGACACTATTTTTGAAAAATATAATTTGTTGGTTATCAATATGTATGACGACCAATTTAAAAAGATATTTTCACCAATCATTAAGGATGAAATCCTTCACCAAACCTCAAAACAACTGGTGGATCAAAGTATTCAAAAATTAGAAAATCTTGGCTATAAAAACCAGGCTTTTCCAAGAGAAATCAATTTCTTTTACATACAAAAAGGATTAAGAGAAAGGATAGTTTTTGAAGAAAATCTATATAAAGTTTTAAACACAGATATACAATTCACTGAAAACGAAATTATTGCAGAAATAGAAAACCACCCGAATCATTTTAGTCCAAATGTCATCATGAGACCACTATTTCAAGAAATGATTTTACCCAATCTTGCCTACATCGGTGGTGGTGGTGAAATTGCATACTGGTTGGAAAGAAAAACACAATTTGAACATTACAACATTCCCTATCCGATTTTAGTCAGAAGGAATTCAGTCATTTGGGTAGATAAGGATTCGAGCAAAAAATTACATAAATTAGGGTTTGCTTCAATAGATTTATTTCAAGATATTGAGGTTCTTGTAAAAGATTATATTATCAAAAATACTGAGACAAATCTTTCTTTATCTGAAAACAAAAGCCAATTAACTGCAATTTTTGAGAATATTAAGACCATCGCTGAGTCAATCGACCCAACACTTTCATCCACTGTGGTGGTAGAAATGAACAAACAACTTGGTGTAATTGACCAATTGGAAAGTAGGCTGATGCGGGCTAGTAAACAAAAACACGATACTCAGGTGCAACAAATTAGAAACCTACATCAAAAGTTTTTCCCAAATAATGGGCTTCAAGAAAGAGTGGATAACTTTTTGCCTTATTATTTGAAGTATGGGGATGATTTTTTGGCATATTTATTTCAATATCTAAAACCATTAACAGCAGATTTTCTAATCTTAGAAGCTGAAATATGATACAACATTATAAATATTATTTATTATGGCTCATCATCCTCATGGTTTATCTTTTGGGGTGGAGAATAGATTTGATGGATGTGGATGCAGCTCAATATGCATCCATCAGCAAAGAAATGACCATCAATAAATCTTATTTACAGATTTTTGATCTAGGCAGAGATTATTTGGATAAGCCACCTTTATTGTTCTGGATTACTTCCTTTTTCATGACTATTTTCGGTACTTCAGATGTTGTATATCGATTTGTTAACCTCATCTTCGCTTTGATAGCTATTTTTAGCACTTATCAGTTTGCAAAAAAATATTATGCTCCTCCAATACCCTATTATGCTTCTTTGATTTTAGGCACCTGTCAGGCATTGTTTTTAATAACTCATGATTGCAGAACAGATACAATGTTGATGGGTTGGGTGATGTTATCCGTTTGGTTGTTTTCAGAAGCTTTATCTAACAAAAAAATTACGTACTATATATTTGCCTTTGCAGCAATGGCTGGGGGTTTGATGACAAAAGGACCCATAGCAATTGCAATCGTCATTTTTGCATTTGGAGGCTATTTTCTCTATCGAAAAAAATGGAATTATTTATTCAAATGGCAATATTTAGTTGGAATACTAACTATTGGTATTTTAATAATTCCCATGTGCATTGGTCTATATCTACAATTTGATTTGCATCCTGAGAAAATCCTATACAAACAAAGCGAAATTTCTGGGTTAAAATTTTTCTTTTGGACCCAATCCTTCGGAAGAATTACAGGTGAAAGCACTTGGAGTGAGCATGGAAATTTCTTTTTCCTTTTACAAAACATGGTTTGGAGTTATGCTCCTTGGATACTATTTTTCTTAGCAGGTTGGTTGATTAAGTTAAAACAAATAGTTAAAAAAAGTGCTATTGAAGAAATCACATTCTTTGGATTTACATTGACTTATATTGCCCTTGCAATGTCTCGGTACCAATTGCCTCATTATATTTTTGTGGTATTTCCTTTTGCATCTATCATTACTGCTGAAGCCATTCACGAAATTAGAAAGAAAACTAGAATAGAGCGAATCAGTAAATTCACCAAGTTTTATACTTTTTTCTACATCTTTAATTTTATCATTGTCAGTGCTTTATGGTTGCTTATCCCAATAATTCACTTTTATGTTTTTCCTTTAAATTGGAGTTTAATTTTTGCATTGTTGCTTATTGTATTTTTAATTGTAGTATTGTTAAAAAGAGTTTCTTTACCAACTTTCATCAAACATAGTTTGGTTACCTTACTCACTATCAATGTTTTCTTGAGCACTTGGTTTTATCCAAATCTTTTACAATATCAATTAGGAAGTAATGTTGGTAAGTATTTAAAATCAAATAATCGAAATGCGACTGACTTTTTTACATATAAAATAGATGTGAGCCATTCATTCGTATTTTATAGCAATATTTTACCCAAAAACATTGAAAAATCGGAAGAAGTTGATTTAGGAAATTGGATATTAACAGATCAGAATGGATTCAAAGAATTAGAACAAAAAGGGTTGATACTCAAAATTTTAAAATCTGGTCTGCATACTGCAGTTACTACTTTAAATATAGAATGGCTGAATAAAAATACTCGTTTTCAAAATAGCAGTCAATATTTTTTAGTTGAGGTTACAGGGAAATTGATTAATTCTTAAGAAAAGTAGATTATTCACTGATTAAATTCTTTTTAAAAATTTCTTATCAAATTGAATAATCTACTTTTATAATGCTATTTAAAATCTAGCAACTATACCGCCGTTTATATTTATCCCAAATTGGTCATAACCAAGCCATCGTTGTCGTTTGTTATTCAATAAATTATTTGCATCAACATAAATACCTACATTTTTCAAAGGCCAATACTCAGCTCCTACACTCAAATCAAATAAAGATCCTAATCGCTCAGTTGCTCCTGTTTTCGTTAGAGCATTTGGTCCACTTTGAAAATAAGCATTCCCCTTAAGTTTCACTTGACCATCCAATAAGCCATATTTTGCACCAAAATTTCCGTCTAAAGCTGGCAAATGCCAAGCAGCAGTTTCATGTTTTGGACTAAACACATTGAAAATCAAACTACCAGATATTTCTAAATTAGCAATTGGTCTGAGAACTAAATTTCCTTTTACATAAGTGATAGAAACTGTATCATATATAACTCTCAATCTATTGAATCTTAATAGATTAGTATCAGATACAAATAATGCTTGATTCTCCACTTTTTTGAAACCAGCCTGAGCCTGATAATCCAAAATATTCACACTACCTTTGATTCCTCCATAAAATTCATTGTAAAAAGCATTATTTATTTTCATAGAAGAAAGAACATATGGACAATACGTTGATAAAGTTCTAAATGAATTTATCTGAGCATCTCCTTGCCATCCTGCAAAAACAGTAAAAACATTATCTGCCAAATTCAAAGCAGCTTTAAAGTCTGGAAACACCTTGAATTTTGAAGCAGTACTTAACATATTTACACCCACATGAATATTGAACATATCATGATGGTATTCAAAATTGGGTTGCAACCAGATGTTGCTGATAGTTTGGTCCGTAGTGTCTGAGAAACCAACTCTTTGTGTTTTCACAGTAATATTCAATGGATGTTTATCTGCAAACCATTTAGTTCCAGTAGCATTGAATCCTAAAGCCGTCTCTTTGCTATCAAATCTATCATTATAAATACCTAAATCCAAACCACCATTAAAACTAAAATCACTATCAGTTTTCTTTACACTAAATATTTTTGCACCAATATCAAAAGCATTGAATTGTTGTTTTATAGAATCACTTGTGAAATTGTATTTTTCATGATCGTAGCCATAAAAAGAATATCCATTCCCAGCATAACCCAATTTGGCAGATAAACCAATATTGTTTTCCATCAAGTATGTACCATCCAAGTTGATTCCAAATTTGCTATATTTTTGATTGGTTATTTTTGTGCTTTTAGCAGATTCATAATGCACTTTCCCACCAATTTCGAGTGTTTTATCACTATTGAAAATATAACCAGCATCGAAATAAGGAGAAGATAAGGATCCATATCCAGCTTTTAAATATCCATCATAAGCAGGAGGTAATGGGTCAGCCTTCATCGAAATTGGTCTCAATTTAGGTGCATCATAATCAATATTGATAGTTTTTTCTTGAATAGAATATTTCATGTTTTGTTTGGTATTAACAGTATCCAAAGGGGGTAAAGTTGGTTTTGTACTCAACTTTTCGAAATCTGCTAATCTTGTTTCAAAACTCTTGACAACATTCACCTGATCAGTAGGTAAATTTTTATCTTTCTGAGCGAAAAGAGATATTGATTGTAGTAATATTAGGGTTATTGCTATATTTTGAATCTTCATAATTATTAAATTAAAGTTTTAAAAAAGTGATAATGCAGGATTAATTCTTGTCATTATCCATTTCTAAAAGATTATTCGTCGGTTTATTCGGTGAAAGCTTATTTTTAGATTTTCCATCAAGGGCATCTAATTTATCTTGAGCGATTTTTACAAGTTCAGGATCTTTATTGAAATTTTCAATCACTGCTTCTAATGCAGCTTTTGCACTCACTAAATCCCCTTGCTCTGCAGCAATATCGGATTGTAGCAAAATAGATTTTGCAACCCAATATTCATATTGTGCACTTTCTTTTGCCGCTTGGTCACAAAGATTATTTGCAATTTCTAAATCTCTCTTTTGGTAATAAATATAAGCAATCAAATATCTAGCTTCTGCCGTTTGCTCATTATCTGAGTTTCTAACAACCTTATTGAAAGCATTCAACGCCTTGTCAAAGTCTTTTTGGTCAAAAGCAGATTTGCCAATGTAAAATTCAGCAGTTGCAACTTGATCTACAGATGCCTGTGGATTTTTTGACACTTTTTCAGCCATTTCCACCACAGCTTTCATATTATTTGATCGATATGCAGACCGCATTGCACCTAATTGTGCTTCAAATTTTGTATTGTCATCCACTGGTTCTTTTTCTAATCTGCTATAATATTCATAAGATTTTACGAAATTCTTATTATAATTATAGGCAATCAAAGCCGCTTTTTCTAAAGATTTAGTGTAGTATTTACTATTACCTCTTACGATTACTGATTCATAATCTTTGAAAGCACTATCATATTTCTTCAAAATTACTTGGCTTTCAGCTCTTCTATAATAAGCTAACAAGATACTTGAGCCAGTAGGAAATTTGTTAATATAATCTGTGTAAGAACTTACTGCCTTATCGTAATTGCCATTTTCAAATTGTGCTTCTGCCGCTTTGAAACTAATAGAATCTCTAGAAATATTCGTTACTTTATAACCAGGAACTGTCTCTACAAAAGCAAAATATTCATCTGGTTTACCTAAATCTCTCACATAGATTTCTTCCAATGCTGCTAATGCTGCTTTAGCTTCTTCTGAATCAGGATTATTACTAAAAACTTGTTTGTAATAGTTAATTGCCATTTGCAAACTACCTTGGTTATAACTCACCAAACCTAGTTTTAATAGTCCCTGATTGATTAATGGCGACTTAGTCTTATAATCATTCACTAAAGTTTTTAGTGGCTTCACTGCCTTATCTAATTGATTTATCTCCAAATAAGTAGAGCCTGTTTCCAACAATGCATCATCCGCAAAATCAGAATTTGGATAATCTCTACTCAATTTTTCCAAAGCAATTAATTTATCTTCAACATTTCCTTTTAATCCTTCAATAATTGCTTTTTGATATAAAGCATACACATAGCCATTGTATTTACTTTTGATTGCATCATCATAAAATTTCAAAGCTTCGTCATACTTATTTTGTTTGAAATTGCAATCTCCAGCCCTTAAAACAGCATCTCCTAATAATTGTGATTTCACAAATTTATCATCAATATTCAATGAATTTTTCTTGATTCCAGAAACTGTTTCTTGAAAATAACCTTTTGCAGAACTATAATTTTGTTGTTTCAAAAAATTATATCCTTGCAAATAGTTTGCGGTATGCACAGAAGCTTCATCAGGCATATTGCTCTGATTTTTAGCAATTTGCAAGTATGTATTTACATATTTTATACTTCCATCATAATCTTTTCTTTGGCTGGCGATATCTCCTAACCAATAATTGCACAAAGCCTTAGTCTGAGGATCTACTGGATATAAAAGCGATTTTTTGTACATTCCAATAGCATCATCCAATTTATTGGATTGTTGTAATTGGACACCTTTGAAATAAGCAACTTTTTGTAATGTCTCATTCATTTTTGATGATTTGTCAGGAATTCCCTCCAAAACTTCAAGAGCTTTATCATAATCTCTTGTATTCAAAAACACAGTACTTAATATGCTTTGAGCTTCATTATAATTTTTTGATTTGGTAGGAATTTTAGAGAGAGCATTTACTGCTTCTCTGTCAAAATCTAATTCAGCACTTAATTTACCATAGTTAAATAAAGCATCTTCTTGAATTTCTTTATCAAAATTCATTCTGCTGGCTGTACCAAATGCATTTCTAGCTTGAACTTTATTTTTTGCTCTCAAATAACAATCCCCTAACAAAAACATTGCATTTTGTCCCATTTTGTTATTTTGTGCACTCAACTGTTCGAAATTCTTCGAAGCATTAGCATATTTTCCATTCTTATATTGACAATAACCCAATTGGTAAATTTCTTCAGCCTTTAGATTGCTATTGTTTCCATAAGCTTCCAAATGTGGTAATGCCGCTTTGTAATTTTCTTTTTCAAAATATGCTTGACCAACCAATTGTTGCATTTCTTTGGTGTTCCTCAAGCTATTATCATTCAATTTTGGCTCAGCATAATCAATTAATTTATCGAATTTATTTTGAGCAAAATAGATTTGAGTGATATAGTATGGAACTAAAGAACTATATTTTTTATCATTCTTACATTTTTCAAAAGATTTAATTGCTTCTTCATATTGGTTATCAAAGAAACAGCACATTCCATAATAGTAATTTGCGGCAGCACTATATTCACTATTGCCGTCTTTCACCATTCTAAAATAGCTTTTTGCAGAAGAAAATCGCTTTTGCACAAATTCACCATAACCTAATTTGAAGTTCACTTCATTCCTTTGGGAAATAGTCATTCCTCCTCGGTCAACCATTTTGTAATACTCAGAAGCCTTATCGAACTTTCCAGCATTATAATAGTAATTTCCGATTTCGATCACTGCACTTCCAGCCACTGGCTCAGGTGCATGATGACGAACAAAATCTAACATGAGCTTCTCCCCTTCAGGTTTACCTGATCTCACTGCACATCTAGCAATATACAATTCACTTTGAGTTTGCAAGTATTGATACTTTGCTTCATTGGTAGGAAGCTCCATTGCTTGAAAAGATTTGAATGACCTTTCTGCAAGACCATAAAGTCCCTTATCAAAAAAATCAACACCTTGTTTGAAATTCAATTGAGCTTCGTCAAAAACTGAAGTTGCTGGCTGAGCAATTAATTTTCCGAGAGTTAAAAAGACAATTGCAAAGCAATAAAAATTAAGTCTTTTCATATATAAGTTGGTTGTTTTTATCCTTAATTTGACAAATGTATAACTTTTTAATCGCTAAAAAGAGTATATAAATAGATAGTATTATAAAATAATTAACATTTGAACATTATTAAATCATATGATTGCTAATAATTATAAGTAAAAATTTTACTTATGTTACAGACTGTAAGTGAATTGATTAATAATTTTAATTATTTTACATGTAAACTTATTATAAATTGTTAATTTGCAAAAAATTAATAATGATGAATTTCAAATTACTTTTTTTAATAATTTTAAATTTTCTTGTAATCATTAGCTGTTCTGAAGTTGCGAATAAAAAGAAAAGTGCAACTAAGCCTCCATATGCTATTGTGATTCATGGAGGTGCTGGCACACTCAATCAGAAAGAAATGAGCAAAGAAAAAGCAATGCAATATACTAATGCATTGGATACTGCTTTAACAATTGGAGAATCGGTTCTCAAAAATGGTGGTTCTTCACTTGATGCAGTTGAAAAAACGATTAGATATTTGGAAGATTGTCCTTTATTCAATGCAGGTAAAGGCGCTGTATTTACTCATGATGGTAAAAATGAATTAGATGCCTCGATTATGGATGGAAAAAATCAAATGGCTGGTGCCGTTGGAGGCGTAACAATCGTTAAAAACCCAATTAGTCTTGCTAGGGCGGTGATGGAAAAATCGAAACATGTTTTATTGACAGGTATTGGAGCTGAAACTTTTGCAAAGGAAAATAATTTAGAAATAGTAGATCCAAGCTATTTTTTCACTGAAAATAGATGGAATAGCCTTCAAAAAATAAAAGCAGAAGAAGATTCCATAGAACAATCGAAACGAAGTGAAAATCCAGACAAAAAATTTGGTACTGTTGGTTGTATTGCTCTAGACAATAATGGTAATTTAGCTGCTGGGACTAGCACTGGAGGGATGACCAATAAAAGATGGAATCGATTTGGGGATACACCGATAATTGGAGCTGGCACTTATGCAGATAATAATAGTTGTGCTGTTTCTTGCACTGGGCATGGTGAATATTTTATACGATATGCCGTTGCACATGATATATCTTCACTCATATCCTATAAAAAAATGACAGTTGAAGAAGCTGGAAATGAAGTAATTATGAAGAAATTAGTCGAAAAAGGAGGTGAAGGTGGTTGTATCATTTTAGATAGTTTTGGAAACATCGCAATGCCCTTCAATAGCGAAGGAATGTATCGTGGGTATGCAAAACCAGGACAGAAAAAAATTCAAATATTCAAGGATTAATTCAAATAATATTTAAAATAGTTGGATTTACCTTACATTTTTCATTGTACCTAATTATTTTTGCCTTCAGAAATAATTTATGGAAGTCGAAAACGATGAAATAACTAAAATTGTAGCCAAAAAATCATCTTCTGATGTGCTTTATGCACATTATATTAGGAGTTTTGCTGCTATTGCTGTTGTTTTCATGCACTCTGTTGGAGAAAATCTACAGAAATTTGATCCTAATCAGCCATATGGTGCAAATTGGTTTTCTGCAAATTTCTATTACAGTTTGTTTCGCTGGGCATCTCCTTTTTTCATCATGATTAGTGGTGCTTTTTTGCTTAATCCAAAAAAAGTTGAGCCTATAAAGGATTTTTTATTCAAAAGATTCCGAAGAGTATTTGTTCCATTTTTGTTTTGGGCAATTGTTTATACACTCTATGAAAACAGAGGATATATCGATCAATGGAAAGCTCCAGATTGGTCAAAAATTTATCAAAAAATAATTTTCGAAGATGTTTATTATCATCTCTGGTTCATATCGATGATTTTAAGTCTATATTTTTTAACTCCAATATTTAGGGTTTTCACTCGACATGCCACAAGATTCGAAATAGAATATTTTTTAGGCTTCACCTTTTTTATAACCACGATACAGCATTTTATTCCAAATGTTTTTATGGTAAAATATGTTGGTTGGCTCGGTTATATTGGCTTTTATGTGATGGGGTATTATATATCAACATATCCAATTCAAAATAGAAAATGGATTTATTATTTAATGATTACTATTCCGTTTATTACATTTTTTGCTGCACAATATTTGGCTGAACAAAAAGGAAGTTATGATGACAAAGTATTTGTTTATTTCAGTCCAAACGTAGTTTTCATTTCTTTTGCTTTATATTTATTTCTGAAAAATTATGATTGGAAAAGCTTTGCTAATAAATATCCAAAAATTGACCATTTTATTCATTACTTTTCAGATATCAGTTTCGGAGTCTATTTCATTCATGTACTCATTATTGATTTACTAAAAAATTTCCTTTGGGGCTGGAGTAAAATCACCTCAGACCAATATATTTATTGGCAAATCAATCCAATATTGGGTACATTTTTTCAAGCTATTACGGTTTTAATTTTGTCCATCCTTTCCATTTATATCTTATCCAAAATTCCAATTTTGAAAAAATATATTTTGTAAGAAAATAGATTTTAGAATATAAAATTATAATCTATTTACTCAATGAATAGTCGATATTTTCAAGAATTAAATCTAGATAATTAGATAAAAATTCTCTTTTATTATTAAATTTATTTTATAATTTTCAATGGTTTATTGAAAATATTTAAAAACATTGTTCAAATAAAATTTATTTAATCATGGAAGACTTTTATTTTAAAATTTTTAGGTTTTGGTGGATTATTCCAATTCTAATTTTGTTATTTTCATATACTTATATTCTGAGGTTTTTCTTTGGGATGTTGATAGTGCCTGAAGATAAAATTGGTCTTGTTACTAAAAAGTTCGTTCTTTTTGGAGAATTTAAATCTTTGCCAGATGGAAGAATTATTGCCACAAAAGGCGAAGCTGGATTTCAAGCTAAAACTTTAGCTCCTGGTTTGTATTTCGGTATGTGGTTTTGGCAATATGACGTAACCATGCAAAGTTTCACCATCATTCCAGAAGGTAAAATCGGTTTGGTGCTTGCAAAAGATGGTGCCGAAATCCCCACAGGTAATATTTTGGGCCAAAAAGCAGAGTGTGATAATTTTCAAGATGCTGAAAAATTCTTAGAAAATGGAGGACAAAGAGGTCGACAAACTGCCTACATAACTGCCGGTTCTTATCGTATTAATACTTTCCTATTCCAAGTAAGTGTTACAGAAATGATTAGGATTCAAGAAAGTATGGTTGGAATTGTTACAACTTTAGATGGTTTGCCAATTGATCAAGGTCAGATAGCTGGAAAATTAGTAGAGGGGCATAATAATTTCCAAGATTTCGATGTTTTCTTGAAAAACAATGGAAATAGAGGGCTTCAACCTCAGGTAATTTTAGCTGGATCTTACAATTTGAATCCTTGGGCAGTGCAAATTGAAGAAATACCAATGACTGAAATCCCAATTGGTTATGTTGGGGTAGTTATTTCTTATATTGGTCAAGAAGGAAGTGATTTGACTGGTTCTGAATTCAAACATGGTAATATCGTTGAAAAAGGATTTAAAGGCGTTTGGCTAGAGCCATTAGGACCTGGCAAATATCCAATTAATAAGTACACGATGAAAGTTGAACTTGTACCTACTACTAATTTAGTGCTTAACTGGGCAGCTGCAAGGAGCGAAGCCCACAATTTAGATAAAAATTTATCTACGATTACTGTTCGTTCAAAAGATGGTTTCCCTTTCAATCTGGATGTTGCTCAAATCATTCATGTACCAACTACTGAAGCTCCAAAAGTAATTGCCAGATTTGGGAATATGGTCAATCTTGTTTCACAAGTATTGGAACCTACAATTGGTAATTATTTCCGTAACTCTGCTCAGGATAGTGATGTAATTGCCTTTTTGAGTACCAGAAAAGAAAGACAAGAATCAGCGAAAGCACATATCAAAAAAGTTTTGGATGAATATAATGTAAATGCAGTTGACACATTGATTGGTGATATTGTACCACCTGAATCCTTAATGAAAACTTTAACTGACAGAAAAATAGCAGAAGAGCAAAAAGTCACCTTTGATACTCAAATGAAAGCTCAAGAAACAAGGCAAGGAATGGAAAAACAGACTGCAATTGCAGATATGCAAAAAGAAATTGTTCAAGCTCAACAAAGCGTTGAAATTGCAGAAAGAACAGCAAATGCAGCTGTGAAAAAATCAGAAGGTGAAGCAACCAGTATCAAATTATCAGTAGGTGCAGAAGCTGAAGCGACCAAACTTAGAGCTCATGCTGAAGCTGAGGCAACAAAAGCTAGAGCAATGGCTGAATCTGAAGCGACTAAATTAAAAGCAGCAGCTCTTGCTGAACAAATATCATTGACAGGATCTGCTGAAGCAGGAAAAATTCTTGAAATTGGTAAATCAACTGCAGAAGCTTATGAATTGGCAGTGAATGCATTAGGCGGTGAGAACTTTACAAGATTTAAAATTACAGAAGAATTATCAAAAGGAAATATAAAATTGATACCTGATGTATTAATTGGAGGGACAAATGGTGGAGGTTCATCAATCGATGGCTTACTTGGACTTAAATTAATGGAAATGATGGATCCTGAAAAGAAAAATAAAGCAAAATCAGATAAGGAATAATAAAAAAAATGAGCGGATGAATTCATCCGCTCATTTCCCTAATCTATTTGATTATCAATAACTTTCCAACACTTTTCCGCTCTTTCGATTGTAAACTATAGTAATACAAACCGTTCAAATCTTTAGCATCAAAAAGGATGTTATTCTCTCCAATATTCGACTCTATTTTTCTTTGATTTATTATTGCTCCAAGCTGATTATAAACAGAGAAAGTAATTGCCTCTGGAACTTCAGTTACAAATGAAATATTAGTTTCGTTTGAAAATGGATTTGGCTTTATCGTTGTTTGAAAATCATTCGCCAACAAATCATTATTTGCTGAAATCTTACAACTATCATTTCCTTCAGGTAATAATCTTAAATAATAGTTTCCTGGGAAAATAGTACCTGGAAATTCTATTGCTAATGGACCAAAAGCAGTATTTGCAGAAGCTTTAATTTTCAAATCATAATTGAAAGGCGCTACATTCACAGCAGTTGGAATACCAGTCAAAATAATGCAACCTCTTGTATTTGAATCAAATTGACAGTTCGGTGGATCACATTTATAAGTAATTCCTTTAGGTAAGTTATCAACCGCTCCAACAGTATCAATACCAACTCGATATAAAGGAATTTCCAAACCTAAATAAGGTATTGATTTTGAAACAACAACAGTAAATGTATAATCATATTTTGTATTCACACATGCCTTTTTATCAATTCCAACTGATGGTTTTGGATATACCCCAGCAGATGAATCTTTGTACATCGCATCGGGTTTACAAAATTGAGCATTAGATTCAAAGCTAAAAAAACCAATTAATAAGAATGTAAATATTAAATGTTTCATATATAAAATTTTAATTTATTTCAAAGTTAATAAAATTATTAATTACTTTTGAGAACATATAAAATATAATTTAAAATTTTCATATTTCAATTTGTAAATTAAAATGATGAAGTATTTTTCTTTTGTTATCAGTTTTGTTTTTTTGATCTTTTTTTCTCAAAATTCATTTGCTCAATCCATCGAATATAAAGGAAAATTGTTGGATGCACAATCAAATTTACCCATTATTGGGGCAAATATTAAATGTGGAAATTCTGGTACAATAACTGATTCTGATGGAAAATTTGAGCTTCAAATTGACCGAAATTCTACTTCAATTGTTATATCATATATTGGTTATGTGGAAAAAATTATTGACACTAAATCACTTCCAATTAATACTACAATTCTTTTAGAACCAAAGGATTATCTCTTACAAACCACAACTGTAACAGCAGGAAAATATGAAAAACCAATTGGTGAAGTAACTGTTTCATTGGAAGTAATCAAACCCAGATTGATAGAAAATATCAATTCAACATCAGTTGATGAGGTGTTGGACAAAGTCCCAGGAGTACATATCATTGATGGTCAAGCAAATATAAGAGGTGGCTCTGGGTTTTCTTATGGTGCTGGCTCAAGGGTAATGTTATTAATCGATGATATTCCTGCTCTCCAAGCAGATGCTGGTTTCCCGAATTGGGATGATATTCCAGTTGAATCCGTTGATCAAATTGATGTTTTAAAAGGTGCTTCATCCACTCTTTATGGTTCTTCCGCATTAAATGGGATTGTCAATGTCCGTTCTGCCTTTGCAAAGTCAGAACCCATTACTAAAATTTCTACTTTTACAACACTTTATATGAATCCAAGAGATACTTCGTTAGCTTGGTGGAACAAAAACAAAGGGGATTTGGATCCTATAACTTATGGTGTAAGTGCCTTTCATGCTCAAAAATTTGGCAAATTAGATTTTACAGCTGGTGGTTATTATTTATACAGAAATGAAACCAATGAAAAAACTTATACCCGATATGGACGATTTACATCGAGACTGCAATACAGATTTTCTGATAGGTTATCAGCAGCAATGAATGTAAATTTCAATAAAGGAATTTCTAATTATTTTTTCTTTTGGAAAGATGGTGGTTCAGGAAGAATGCAAGGCTTTCCTTTAACTTATACAAGTAGTGATAAAATTCGATTTTATATAGATCCAACCGTCACTTATTTTGATAAATATGAAAACAAACATAAGTTTCTCGGAAGATTTTACTCTGTAAACAATCAAGTTTCTGGCGACAAATCCAACAAAAGCAATTTATATTATGCTGAATATCAATTTCAAAGAGTATTTGCAAGACAATATATTGCAACTGCTGGATTAGTTTATACTGGTACTTCAGTAAAAGCTCAATTATATGGTGACAGCCTTTTAAGTTCCTCCAATTATGCAGCATATGCACAATTGGAGAAAAAGTTTTTTGATCGATTAAATGTAAATGTGGGTTTGAGATATGAAAGTAATCAAATCAATAGTCCAGTATATTTTGCTGGTGATACGATTCCAAATGGTAAATCCATTCAATCAAAGCCAGTTTTTCGTTTTGGTATGAATTTACAAGCTGCAAAAGCGACATATATTAGAGCATCATTCGGTCAAGGTTATCGTTTCCCAACTATTGCTGAAAAATATATTAAAACAAATGTTGGATTCAGCATTTTGCCCAATACTAAATTAACTTCTGAAACAGGATGGACAACCGAACTGGCTGTAAAACAAGGCTTTAGAATAGGCAATTTTGAAGGCTTTTTGGATTTAGCAGGTTTTTGGCAAGAATATCAAAATATGATGGAATTTACATTTGTACCTGAAAAGTTAGGTTTTCAATCACAGAATATTGGCAATACTGTGATAAAAGGAGTAGAATTCAGTGTTTTAGGGAGAGGAAAAATTGGCAATTTTCCAGTAAATTTAATGGCAGGTTATATGTATATTGATCCAAAATATCAAAATTTTACTGCAAAAGAAGATTTGAGTTCAAGTGTAAATTACAATATTTTGAAATATCGATTCAAACATAGTATAAAAATGGATGCAGATGTAACTTATAAAAGCTTTTCAATTGGTGGCACTTTGATTTATAATAGCAATATGGAAGCGGTTGATAATGTATTTGAAATATTAATTCCCGGTGCTAAACAATACAGAGCCGACCATAACAAGGGTTTTACTGTTTTAGATATTCGATTGAATTACAAATTAAATGAAAATGTCAAAGTAGCGCTAATTACCAAAAACATTACAAATAAGGAATACTCTTTTAGACCGGGTCTTTTAGAAGCTCCAAGAAATATTACTGTCAGAATGGATGCTAGTTTTTAAGCATTGCCAGCCTTTTTGATTTTTATAGAAGTAGAAAATGAAAATAAAAAGTAAAATTATTTCAATATAAATAAAGATAAATTCAAATGTTGATTTCGAACCATTTACATTTAATTGGATAATGTAAATAATTTACCAAATAATATCACAATAAACGACTTGAGTATTCTCAATAATCTTGTAGCTAAAGTATATTGAAATTTTGCATTTTCAACAGAAATTTTTACAGGGTAATTGCATAAATGAGGATAATAATTAATGATTCTTAAAATAGAAAATAATATTGTAGCAACAGTAGGAAGTCCAATAATACTATTTTTAGCAGTATATCCATCAATATTACCTGAAGCATCAAAATGACCAGGAATAATATTCGGAAGTTGGTTAAATGTATAAATAAAACCAATCCATAATAAAACCAATAAAAACCAACCTAAAACTTCAAGTATTATATCAATTTTAAATAATTTCAGATGGATTTTCGGATTCAAAGAAATATTAGTTTTTAATTATTGAATCTTCTTTTATCACTGGTAATTCTACTAACTTCTTAAATACATGATATAAACTGTCAATGTTTTTATCAAATTGTTTGTTATTCCAAACATATTTTTTGGAAGTCGAATCCTTTTGCAAATCTATAAATCGATAGGTATTTCCAGGAGTACCTGGTTCCTTAAGAGCATTAAATGCAGAATAGTAGCTTGAAAATGCAGCTTTTGCAAGGCTTTTATTGATTTTAATACACTCCAAAGTATCTTTTGACAAACCAGTTGTAAACATTTGACCGTTTTTCAACATAATAAATTCAACTGGTTTAGGGTTAAATCCTCCACCATATCCAAAAACAAGTTTTTCACTTGGCAAAGTGGATGGTGTATAAATAACAGATTTACAAGAGTATAGTATTGCAACAAAAACAAATCCGATATTTAGAATCTTTTTCATAATATTAATCAAAAATTAGTATTCAATTTTTTTATCAAAATCATTTATTAAACGTAATAATTGAGCATAAGTTGTAATATGAACAAATTTGGAAAAAAAATTTTAGGCGTAATCCCTGCAAGATATGCATCAACTCGTTTCCCTGGCAAGCCGTTAATCGATATTGCTGGAAAATCAATGATTCAAAGGGTTTATGAAAGAACGATACAATCAAATTTAGATGCAGTTGTGATTGCAACTGATCATGAAAGTATTATTGAGCATGTAAAATCTTTTGGAGCAACTGCAATTTCCACAAGTGAAAATCACCCTAGTGGAACAGATAGATGCCAAGAAATTGCAGAAAAAATAGGGCAAGATTTTGATTATATCGTTAATATTCAAGGAGATGAGCCCTTTATTTTTCCAGAACAAATCAATTTATTAATAGATATTTGTGATGGAAAAGTAGAGCTTTCTACGATGATGTTAGAAGTGAAAAGCCATGATTTATTAATGGATGATGGAGAAGTAAAAATCGTTAAAGATATTGATAATCAAGCACTTTACTTTAGTCGACAAGCCATTCCAGCAGTAAAAAACAAACCAATTGAAGAATGGTTAAAATATTATACTTATTATAGGCATGTGGGCATGTATGTGTATCGAAAAGATATACTCTCCCAAATCGCAAAGTTGCCACCCTCATCATTAGAAATAGCTGAATCTTTGGAACAATTAAGATGGTTAGAAAATGGGTTTAAAATTAAATTGGTAGAAACTAATCAAGATAGTTTTTGTGTAGATACACCGGAAGATGTAGAATGGATATTAGAAAAATTCAAACATTTATTATAAAAAAAAGGCTACTCAATTCGAATGAGTAGCCTTTTTTATTAATATGAATTATTTTTTAGTTTTCTCTTTAAATCTGACCAATTGCCTTTTTAAGGCATCAGTCGCTAAATCGATTCCTGCTTCAAATGTTTGAGCGATCTCTTTGATCAATATCGATTTTCCTGGAAGATTTATCTTTATTTCAACAATTTTATCCCTCACCTGTCCTGCATTTTCTAGCTTCAAAAACACTTGTACATCAATAATTTTGCTAAAAAATTGCTCCAATTTGCTAATTTTTTGTTCTAAATATTCTCTCAATTTGTAATCGACAGAAAAATGAACAGATTGCAAGTTTACTTTCATAGGTTAACTAATTTTAAACGATTAAAAAAATTTAGTATCCAATAATATTACTCGGTTTTTGTTGGTTCGTCGCCCAAATCATTGTCTTTTTTTGCCTTTGGGTGAGCTTGGTTATATACTTTTTTCAATTGATCAATTGTATTATGCAGATACACTTGAGTAGCTGCCAAATTTGCATGCCCTAATAAATTTTTAATTGCATTTATATCAGCACCTTTGTCTGATAGATGGGTAGCAAAAGAATGTCTTAAAACATGTGGACTTTTCTTTTCTACCGTAGAAACAAACGTAAGATACTTTCTTACTTTTAAATAAACAAATTTTGGATACATTTTTTCTCCATTATCCGTCAAAAAAAGTGGAATATTCGACGAATCTCCAAATTTTAATCGTTTATAATTTTGATAATTTTCATGAATAGCCTTTAGATATGGGGGAATAGGAACAATTCTTTCTTTATTTCCTTTTCCCAAAATTTTCATTGAAAAATTAGAGAAATCAAGGTCATTTGTCTTTAGTTCTATGACTTCATTTCGCCGAATTCCAGTTACATATAACAACTCCAATAAGTAATTATCTCTAACACCTTCAAAATCGTCTGTAAAATGTAATTGATCCAATAAATTTTCAATCTGATTTTCTTGAATGAAAACCGGGAGTCGCTTTGGCAGTTTTGGAGCACTCACCTTTTTCATCGGATTTTGCTCACAAAGCTTATTTCGAAGTAAAAACTGATAAAAAGATTGAAGTGATGACTTTTTTCGATGGATTGTTTTAGGCTTCAGACCACTTTGCATCATCGAAACCAGCCATGAACGAACATGAAAATGCCTGACTTCTAAAATAGAAGTCAGGCATTTTTCTTTTACAATATATTCTAAAAAAGAATGTAAATCATTTTTATAAGCGGACAGAGTATGTTCGCTATAGCGTTTTTCGAATTTTAAATAACTAAGGAAGGAATCTAAATAAGTATCCTCCATATTTATAAATTAGGCATCTAAATTATGATTTCCGTAAGTTGCTTCTTTATAAACTGCTTTTAAAATTTGATTTCTTCTTACAACAGATGGTTTAGTAAAAGCTTTTCTATTACGAAGTTGTTTCAAAGCACCTGATTTCTCAAACTTTCTTTTATACTTTTTTAATGCTTTGTCAATTGTTTCGCTTTCTCTTACATCAATGATTAGCATGAACCTAATTTTTTTTATGATAATTAAATAATTTTTTCAGAGTGCAAAAGTAAGTAAATAATATTTAATTTTCAAAATATTTTTACTATAATTTTTTTATACTATGTAATTTATTGTATTTCAACATAATAACTCCTCAAATTATTATTATCATCCATGAATAACTCGTTTTTGAAATTGATTATTTTTCAAAAAAATATTAAAATTTAACTTTATAACTATATTTGTTAAAATTAATTGATTTTCAAATCAGATTTTCTGCTTTTAAAATGACAAAATAAGGAAATATTAGTTTGAAATTATCATTTTTTTAACTCGGATCGACAGAATGACAACTATAAGAAAATATATACAATCTTTTCTGAGCTATTTGCGATTGAAAGTCAATAGAGTTCAATTCATTATGGTAATCGCCACTTTAACTGGATTTGTGTCTGGATTGATGGCAGTTTTATTAAAAAGCATCGTACATGTTATCCAAGATTTTGTAGAAAATTACACTTTGGTGAATTTTCATATTTGTTGTTTCCTATTGTGGGTTTGGTTATCACAAATCTAATCGTCAATCGATTTTTTGGTGGCTTTATTGAAAAAGGAATCGCAATGGTACTGAAATCCATCGCAAAATGGTCTTCTTTCATTCCATTCAAACACACCTATTTGCATGTCCTAACTAGTTCAATAACAGTTGGTTTTGGTGGATCCTTAGGTCTTGAAGCACCAATTGTAGCTACAGGCTCCTCCATTGGATCAAATTTATCAAGAGTAGCAGATTTAAACTATCATGAAAGAACTTTATTAATAGCTTGTGGGGCGTCTGCTGGAATTTCAGCAGTATTTAATGCTCCAATTGCTGGAGTTATATTTGCTATTGAAATTTTATTGACGGAAACGATTATCAGTTATTTTATTCCATTGATAATTTCTTCTGTTTTGGGGGCTCTTTGTTCCAAAATTATTTTAAATGAAGAATCATTGTTTAATTTCATATTGAAACAAAGCTTTGATTATAATAATCTTCCGTTTTACATTGGTTTAGGTATTCTTTGTGGTTTCATATCATTGTATTATGCAAAACTTTTCAAAACCACAGAGATAGCAATGCACCATTGGGATATTCATAAAGTATTGAAAGCTATTATTGGTGGAATATTTCTATTGACTATCTATTTTGTATTGCCACCTTTATTTGGGGAAGGTTACCAAAGTGTAAAATTGGTTGCGAACAATACATTTGATACTTTTTCGGATAATACTACCCTATTTTCTAATTTTAGTAGTGAGTGGGGAATCATTTTATTTGCCTTATTAATTGTCCTTTTCAAACCAATAGCGGCAGGAATCACTATGGGAAGTGGCGGAAATGGGGGAAATTTCGCACCCTCCTTATTCACTGGTTCCTTTCTCGGTTTTTTATTTAGCAAAACTATCAATGCTTTCAATTATTTTAATATTCCTGTAGGCAATTTTAGTTTGGTTGGAATGGCAGGGCTACTGAGTGGAGTGATGTATTGCCCCTTAACGTCCATATTTTTAATCGCTGAAATAACCAATGGCTATGAACTTTTCATTCCTTTGATGCTTGTTTCCTCGATTTCATTTTTCATTGTAAAATCCTACGAACCCTACTCCATGGAAACCAAAAAACTGGCAATGGAAGGGCAAATATTAACGCAACATAAAGAAAAAAACATCCTATCTGCAATTTCATTGGAAAGTATGCTGCAAGATAAATATGACACCATAGGATTTGATAAAAATTTAGGGGATCTAGTACAACTTATTAAACAAAGCGATAAAAATATTTTTGCAGTATTGGAGAAAAGTGGAAAATTCGTAGGAATAATCGAGATTAACGATGTGAAACAAAAGATATTTCAGATTGAAAAATATAAAAATACGCCAATAAAAGCGGTTTATAAAAAGCCTTTCGCCTTAATCAATATTCATGAAAAAATGAATGTGGTTATGGAAAAATTCGATATATCCAATAATTGGTATCTCCCCGTTCTCGATGACGAAAAACACTTTGTAGGATTTATTTCTAAGACAAAATTATTCAATAAATACAGAGAAATATTATCTTCACAAACAGATATTTATGATATAGAATAAATTTTACTTTATGAAGAAAAGAGATTTTTTAAAATACCTTTCTTTAGGCGTCATTACCCCAACTTCTTTATTAAATGCAAATCCGAATTTGCAAAATGGTCCCGACGATTTTTGGGATACTATTCGTTCGAAATATAAAATCAAGCCAGATTATATCAATTTAGAAAATGGATATTATTGTTTTATACCCAATGATATTTTAGAAAAATACCAAAAGTACATTGATTATGTAAATAGAGAAGGCTCTTTTTACATGAGGAAAAAATTGTATGATGACAAAATTGCTGTAAGAAAATCTTTGGCATCTTTGGTGGGTTGCGATTTTGAGGAAATCATCATCACTAGAAACACCACCGAATCTTTAGATACGATTATTGCAGGATACGATTGGAAACCAGGAGATGAAGCCGTTATGGCGGAGCAAGATTATGGTGCGATGTTGGATATGTTCAAATTGCAAGCTAAAAGGTTTGGTATGACCAATAAAATCGTATCAATTCCGAACCACCCTTCTTCTGATGAAGAAATTGTGAAAATATATGAAAATGCCATTACTCCTAAAACAAAACTTTTGATGGTTTGCCATATGATTAATATCACAGGACATATTTTACCCATCAAGAAAATTTGTGAAATGGCACATCGTCATGGAGTAGATGTAATGGTGGATGGAGCACATGCCATCGGTCATTTTGAATTTAAAATTAGCGATTTGGATTGTGATTATTATGGCAGTAGCCTTCATAAATGGCTCAGTGTGCCGCTGGGTGCTGGACTTTTGTATGTTCGAAAAGAAAAAATAGCAAAGGTTTGGCAATTATTTGGCGATATGGGACATGCTGACGATAAAATCACTAAATTAAATCATACTGGAACACAACCAATTGCCACTGAATTGACCATTCCAGATTCAATTGATTTTTATAAGATGATTGGGGGTGAAAATAAAGAAAATAGGCTTAGATACTTGAAAGATTATTGGGTAAATAATGTCAAAGATATACCGAATGTGCTAATCAATACTCCCTATGAAAAAGAAAGATCTTGTGGAATAGCCAATGTTGGGGTGCCTTCCATAAAACCTGCTGAACTTTCTAAAATCCTATTTGAAAAATATCAAATATTTACTGTTGCAATCGACTATGCAAATGTTCATGGTTGTCGTATCACACCGAATATATATACGACAACCGAGGAGTTGGACAAATTTATAATTGCAATTAAAGAAATTGCAAAGTCAAATTAATCGACTTTTATAAATTTCGTCGTTGAACCATTGATTTTTAGATAATAAAATCCTGAAATCAAATCACTTACATTGATTACAGACGGAATAAACTCACCAGATTTCACTACTTGACCTAGTTGATTACAAATTTCAAATGGTTGTAATTTATTTTCAATTTGTACACTAAATTCATTTAAAACTGGATTTGGGATAATTACGATTTCGTTATCTTGATAAACATTGATGCTTTTTACCTCAGTATAATTATAAGATTGATCTTGAAGAATCATTTTTATCTTATAATAATATTGCCCATTTCTCAAATTACTATCTATAAAATTGTAGATATTACTATTTGTTTTATTGGCTTCAACAAATGAAATTGCAGTAAAATTTACGCCATCATTACTTTTTTCTACCACAAATCCAAATGCATTTTTAGCATAAAGATTGAGCCAACTTAATTCAGCATTGTTTTTATCTTTTAGTTGAACCTCAAAAATAAGATTTTCATTGACACTCAATTTACTATCTATCAATACTTTACCATCAGTATTTTTAAAATCTACTTTTCCGCCTTTGTTTTCAAAAAAGATATTTGTTAATGAACCGTCAAAAGCAATTGGGGAAAATTTTCCTTGTGCCACATAATTATTTACCTTAAAACAAATTCTACAAAAAATAGCACCATCATAAGTAGTGATACCATCCGGTAAACTTCCAGCTGGAGCATCGTAAGCCATTGTAATTTTTCCTCTATTCACCAAACTAGGAACTGTCCCAAATGTTCCAGTAGAAACACCTAAAATATTTCCAGGCTTAATGGACAAGTATTTCATTACACTTGTATCAAATGACATTGTTAATTGACCACTTGTTATATTGATAAAATCTTTCACTTTCACTTCTAAACATACCGTATCCCCTGGTTTTGCAACCACATTTGGTGCATAAAATTCCAGTGGTTGCCCATGATATAAGTCATTGAAAGTCAAGCAAGAATTATCTAAAACTGCTTGATATTTTGGAGCAGTTGTTTTGTATGGTGGATTCATATAAATATCTGGAAGATGTCCCCAAGATCCATACACACTTTCTTGTACGCCAGATAAGGTGAATGACATTGCCAATTGATTACCCATTGCTCTTATAGAATCCAACACATCATCATACATTCTATACATACTTTGCAAATATTGAGCATCATACATAGCATGCTGATACGGATGTGTTTGAAAATCAGTATAATGTGGTCCACCTTCATAACTTGATATCGCTTTTCCAAACATTTTTATAGTTCTATAATCTTGTTTAACATTATTCCACCAATTTCCTGTTCCAAAAAATAAATTTCTTGCATTTCTATTCACATCTTCTCCTGTTGAACTTGCATTTAAAACTGGATTTCCAGAAGCAGAATGGTCCAACCCAAAATAGTAACTCAAAGATGCCATATCCCAATCATTATCAGCTAATTGAGACATAATTTGCTCATTCAGATAATTATAACCTCCTTGCAGTCCGACTACCCTCACTACTCTATTCATCTCAGCTCCATAAACAGATTGCCATATTTTGAATAATTGTTTAGATTTTTCTCCATAAGCTCTACCATAATTGATATTCAAAGGACGATTTAAGTTGTTGTATTGGGCTTGTTCAAATTGCCAATTCCATACTTCATTGCTATATTCCAGATATAATTTCAAATTTGGGTTCAAATTATTTTTAAATAATTTTGCCATTTCAACTACAAAATTACTATCTGCTAAATGAGGAACACAAACCCAAACATCTTTCTGGATTTTGTTTGCTAATTGAATCATCATTTCATATGGAACGCCTTTCGACCCTGAATATGTTCTATGGGTTGGTAATTTTCTATCTTCCCATTTGGTCAATTTATTCCCATTTGTAGATCCCCAATCCATAAATCTGATAGTTTTGAATGGAGATAATCGACTCAAAAATGTCGTATTAAAAGTATTCGTACTTAAGTCAATAAATTCTTCAGATGCTTTCAACAATCGAAAATTTCTTAATATAATCATCTGGCTGCGAATAAGATACATCCAACCAAATGTTTCCAGATGTGGCTGGCACATTAAACAACATCCTACCTTTTGTGTTACTCACAATATCTGCTCCATTCAATGTGAAAGTCCCGATGCCATCATATAAAAATACATATTGTTCGTTGGGTTTCAGATTTCCTGCATCAGCAGAAATTATAAACCGAACTTTTGTTGCATTAGATGCAGTTGTTATTTGTGGCAATCCTATTGGGTAGCCATTTTCATCTACTTTAATTTGGCTACTAACGTTAGAATCCCAGCAATTACATCCATCGTGAAAAGTTGTTAAATCTTCTCTGACATGTTTGTAACGATTCACAAAAGCATGTTCCCAGTTCCAGTCAGATAAGCCATTTACATTCACTCCAATTGCCATTTTACACATATTGGGCGACCATCCTGGACAAGTAGAAGAATCAGTCGTCATTGTCAATGTAAAAATATCTTTACAACTATTTGAACCTGTTACTGTTACATTGTATTTTCCAGCAGCTAAATTCTGAAATTCATTTCCATTGATCAATGGCATATCAATTCCACTACCATTTTTAAACGAATAGGTAGGATTCAATGCAATTCCTGCATTGATTCTAACTTTCCCATTATTCTGGCTACATGTAGCTTCACTCAACGAAGTTGCGGAGCTTTGGCATGGGAAATAATTAGTACCCGGCAAATAAATAGGTATTGTTTTGTTGGTAAAATTCTTTAAATTAAAATTGTCTTTTACAGTTAGTTCAATGGTAATCAATCCAGTAATATTTGGGGCATAGGTATGTGTTGTTACTGGATTGGTTGAGTTGGGCGTTCCATCCCCCCAATTCCAAGAATATGTCAATGGATTTCCTTCCGGATCCGTTGATGAGGAAGCATCTACTGATACAGTTACAGGTGCCTGACCAGAAATAGGAGAATATGAAAATCGAGCAATGGGTGGCAAATTGATAGCTACATTTTGATCTGCTGTAGCAATTGCATAAGTTTTAGCAAACCTGATTTCATCAGCATAACCATTATTCGCATTATCACCTAAATATAGGGCTAGTGATTTGATTCTTATTAGTTCTGAAGTAGATTGAGATAAGGATGTGGTAGCTGGCGTTCCTGAATTTCCAATAGTTGTAGGGTTCACATAAAGATCAAAATCTGTTTTGTTGGCTCCAAAAGTAATTTTCAGTACCAATAATGTAGCGGAATTAACTGCACAAGAAACTGAGGAATTATAAACTGTATTCCCAATCCTGATGGACCATCTTTTATCACTATTTACATTTGAAGCAGTACCGAAGTAGCCAAATCCAATTTTATTGGTAGTACAATTGTTGCACCAGCTCAAATTTCCATTATGTAAATCTAAAAAAATGGGCTCATTATTATTAGAAAGTTTGTTCAATAAAACACTAACCCAAAGGGTCGTTCCAGCAGTACTACCAATAGCATCACCACCTGTTACGTAATCATCAAAATCTCCTCCATCTTGATAATCTAAATTTCTTCCAGAAGTTACATATTGATATCCTCCAGAAAGTTTATTTCCATTTGTCTTTAGATTATTGTAAGTCAAGCTGTTATTATCAAAAAGATAACCAGCGATAACACCATTTTGTACTTCCCAAGTCGATCCCCATCCTTGACCATTGGAACCACTATTTAGAGCAGATCCAGCTGATCCATCAAATGATTCATAAGCTAAATAGGAATTTTGAGAAAATAAATTCACTGAAAAAAATAATACAAAAAAGGTTAGAATTGCTTTCATAATAGTTAATTTAAAACAATAATAAATTGCTTTACAACTAATATTTATATTATAAAATACTGAATTACAACAAATTAAATTCAAATATTAATAAAATATAAAAATTATGAAATATATAATGCAAATAAGATACCTAAAATGAAGAGTGGAAGTGTAAGGCTGTTTAAAATGGGTTTATATTTTTCAAAATGCTCAAATTCTTATTTTTACATTTATTATTTGTATGCTTATTTACTTTAACCTGACTTAAGTATTCTTTTAAAATATTGGATAATCTCCTAATCTCTAACTTACTTTTCATATTTAAAAAATCACAATTATCTAAATAGTTCTCTTTAAGGATAAAATTGGAGATTTTCGAAATGTTTACTTCATTTAAAATAATTGCATCATAAATTGGGTTATTTTCTGAACTGTAAATGTTATTTTCAGAAAAAGGACGGTTGAATGATAATGATTTTATTATTTTATTGAATAAAATATTTTGGTCAATTATTCTTATAGCAAATACTTTTTTAAATTGTTCACTGTATAAGTTACTAACTAAAATTGAATCAAAAAATGTAGAATTATCAGAATTAGATTTTGAAATATATTCATCAATGAGTAGTGTATCACGTTTTGTCAATTCCATATTGTATCTTCGTTCGTAATTACTAATCAATGAATCCCATACATGTTGTGGGGTTTGACTATTAATTATAAATGTTTGGTATAACAATATTATAAATAGGACATTTTTTTTCATTGATTATTTAGTTTCAATATATTTAATAAATATACAATTCATATTTGTAAATAGATAATAATATACTTGTTATTTCCTTTCTCAATTTTTGTCTGCATTTGGATTTATTAGATTTTAGGATTTCCGGATTGTCTACTCGGAATCGTGTTGGGCATTTTATTGAGTGGATGTCGTAATCTTTTTATTTCTAAACTTTTAGCTCCGAAGTTTATCAACAAGCCTTTTTCTAATTTGTATGCTACCAAATAATTTAATCCTTGTGCTAAATGGACATCTTCTAAGGCTACTAGCGATTTAAGCTCTACCAACACTTCATTTTCCACCAAAAAATCAACCCTTCTTGTACCAATATCCTCTCCATTATAGAAAATTTGCATTTCAAGTTCTCTAGAAAAACTTAAATTGGCTATTCTCATTTCAATGGCTAAAGCTCTTTGATATATTACTTCCTGAAAACCGTTACCCAAAGTGGAATGAACTTTCCTCAACATTCTTTTTTCCTGCCAGCCAGTCCCCCCCCTTTTTTTTCCTTCCCCATTTTTTTTTCCCTTTTTTTCCCCCCCTCCAATAACCCCCCCTTTAACCTTCCTTTTTTTTTTTTTTTTTTTTCTTTAACTTTTCCCCCTTAACTTTTTTTCCTCTCCCTCTTTTTTTCCTTTCTCCCTCCCTCTCCACCCCGTCCCCCTACTTTTTTTTTTCCCCCTCTTCCAACTTTTTCCTTTCCCCCCCCTTTTTCCCTACCCCCCTCCCTTTCCCTTCCCCCCCCCCTCTCCCCCCCCCCTTACTCTCCCTCCCAATTCGTTTCTTTTCCTCCCCCACCCCCCTGCTTTCCCCTTCTCTCCCCCTCCCTGAAACCCCCCCCCCCTCCACCTCCCTCCCCCTTTTCCCCCACCCCAATACACAACTTTTTCCTCTGCCCTCTTTCCCTTTTTTCCTTTTACGCAAACACTTTCTCAAAAATTTCCAAATCGGCTCCCCCCCCCCCTTTCCCCCCAAACAACCCCCCCTCACTTTTCCTCCCCCTCTTTTTCCCTTTTTCTTTTTCTGTAAACTCTCCTTTTTTTCCCCCCCTCTTTCCTTCTTTTTCCCCCCCCTCATTTTTTTTTTCTTTTTTTCCCTCCTTTCCTTTTTTTTCCCTTTTTCTTTTTTCTCCTTCCCTTCCCCTAAAATTTTTTTTCTTTTTTCTCCTCCCCCCCCCCAAATCTTTTTTTTCCTTGCCCCTCGCCACCTTTTTTTCACACATTCCCACACTTTTCTCAAAATCAAATTTTTCTTTTTTCTTCCTTTTTCTTCTTTTTCCCCTTTTTTCTTTTTTTCCTCCTCCTTCCCCAAAAATTACTTTTTTTTTTTTTTTTTTTCTTTTTTTTTTTTCTTTTTTTTTCCCTCCTTCCTTTTTTTCTTTTTCCTTTCCTATTTTTTTTTTTTGGTTCCCCCCCCCCTAACACTCCGTTTCTCCCTCCTTTTTCCCCCCTCCTCTCCCCCCCCCCCCTTTTTTTTTTTCTTTTCTTCCCCTCCTTTTTTTTTTTTTAAATCTCCCCAAAAAAATACTTTTACTTTTCCCCAAATTTGTTATCACCCCCCTCCCCTTCTCCTTTTCTACTCTTTACTCTTTTCTCCCCCCCCCACCAACTTTCACGCGCCGCCCCTTCACTTTCCCCAATTGTCTCCCACCCCTTTTTTTTGTTTTTTTTTTTCTCTTTTTAAAAAAACTTTTCACCACCGTGTTGCCCCCCCATTTTAACTCCCATAAAAATATTCAAAATTTATTTTTCACCCCTTTTCCTTATTTTCTTTTTTTTAACTTTTTTTTTTTTTTTTTCTTTTTTTTTCTCTATCTTCCTTTTTTTTTCCCTTTTTTTCTTCTTTTTTCTTTTTTTTTCTTTTTTCTTTTTTTTTTTCTACCCTCTTTTCCCTCTCCCCATTTTTTCTCTTTTTTTTTTTCCCCCAAAACCCTTCCCCCCAGTGGACTTTTTTTTTTTTTTTTATTATTTTTTCTTGCCAATTATGTTATCTTTTATTTTTTCTTTTATTTTTAAATCCCTTTTTTCTCTCTATTCTCCCTACTCCCAATTTTCCCAATTTAAATATTTGTTTTTTTGTAATTTGTAAACTAACTTTGTATATTTGCTGTTCTACTAAAACAATTAATTAAATAAATTTCTACCTCTACCCTCATGAAATGCTACAACAATTAAATAACCTACCATTCTAATAAAAACCCCCACTACCCCACATAATTCTCCTCTCCCCCCCTCGTGAAAAATAAATACGCGATGATAGAATGGATGGGAAAAAAAAGATGCCTCCTTCAACCGAAAAAACTGTCTGGTCTGTTGTCTTATTCCACAAAAGGGGGCATATTTACCCAACCCCCCCGAAACAAAATAAGATAGCCTAATTTTGATCCTAAAAAACCCAAACAAGAAAAACAATTTCTCATCCAAAAATGGAAATTTCGTCATTCAGTTTCACAAAAATATCCTGCAACAATTCGCATTGTTGATACCAATGAAAACACCAGTACAAATCAAATAAATATTATCAGTAAATGCAACTGCAGCGAAAACATTGTCTAACGAAAAGGTTAAATCCATTATCTCTACCATCAACACAGTTGACCAAAATTTATTCAATCCAAGCACATTCTTCTTTTCGATTGGCAAATGAGTAACTGCTTCTACATCGTGGATTTCTTCCTCGATTTCTTCTTTAAATTCTTTGTGTTTTACATATTTCTTGTAATAATAATGCAGACATAAATACACTAAATACAAGCCACCAGCCAGTTTTAGCCAAGCAATTTTTATTAACCAAGCAGCTAATATCAAACAAGTTCCTCTGAATATATAGGCTAAAATCAATCCTATTCTCAATGCTTTCTTTTGCTGTTCTTCTGGTAAATTCCTTACCATTGTCGCCAATACTGCCGCATTATCAACAGATAATAAGCTTTCAATTAGTATTAAATTGAGTATAATCAGTAAACTAGAATAGGTGCCTGCACCAAATATTGATTCGAAATATTCCATAAAATTTATTTTAGTTTTTAGAGTTAACTGTTTTTAGGTTTGTAATAGTTCAATTACAAATATAAAACAAGAAATAAAAGCTATTAAATCAAGCATTATTTAGATTAACGACGAACTCTTCTACTTCCACCACTTATTTTTTGAATCAGCCATAATGCAACGATGGCACCCACTGTCGCAGTTACTAAAGAGCCAATAAAACCAGCTTCTAATTTCACATTCAATAATCTGAAAATATATCCACCAACCACACTACCAATCACACCAATTACAATATTTCCAAGTAAACCATAGTTTTCACCTTTGTATAGATTCCCTGCCACATATCCAGCCAAGGCACCTATAATGATCATATAAATTGATGATTTGTCCATATTATTTTTTTACAACTTTTACTGTTTTTATAATATTTTGTTGGTCTTGAAGACTAATAAAATAAATTCCAGCTGGTAAATTCTCCCCGAAATTTAGTTCATTACTCGATTTTTCTAAACGAATATTTTGCATTATTCTTCCATCTATTGCACTGATATTCAGCGTTGGTTGATGCATCATTCCTACATTATATCTTACTGAAAAATAGTTGATGGATGGATTGGGTGCAACAGAAAAAACAAAATTTTCTAAATCAAAATTCGCAACTGAACCTTCCGTAATAGAAAATTCATCAAAAGCTGCTTCCACCCATTGTCCAGGATTTATATCAGCAGTTTTTACGATTATTTTCATGTTATTTGTTAATGGAAGTAATCCTTTCAATTTTATTGAAGATTTTGCTTTCCATTTGCTTTCAGATTTTGTAATCACTTCTAAATTAACAACTTGAGAACCATTAGAAATCGAAATTATCAATGAATCATTTGGATTTTGGAAAGGTCCGCCATCAAAAAACCAAGTACTATAGTTCACAGATGGGTCAGTATAAGTAGTTAAATCCATAGCTGAACTCGTTATAATTGTCTCTCCATCATCCACATCATCATCTTGCGGATTTCCACCACCATTACCAGTAATAAAACATTTATCTCCTAAATCGTTAGCTACATCATTTCCAGTATTGATCTGGCTATTTTGATATATAGTTCCTACTGGTACATCTCTCACCCAAATACCTCTTGGCGCTGTTCCAGAAACTGACCAATTGTAATCAAAAACAAAATCGTCTCTATATTTTTTATCTAATTTGAAATTCAGAGCATCTCCATTTTTAATAGTTAATTTTGGATTATAATAATAATCATATCCCCAAGCTCCAACAATCACTTCATAGTCACCTTCTGCAAAAGCATCTATTTTCAAATAACCTGCTGCATCTGTTTCTCCATTATAAGTAGCAGTTGCATTTTTAAATAAAAACTTTCCTTTTGGTAAAGGGTTGTTATTTATTTTCTCAGCAGTATTTAAAGTGATAGCACCTAAAGATTCCAATTCCACATTTAATATTACCACTTCTCCCCTTTTCAACTCCACATTGACTGTTTTTGGTCCAAAGCCTTGTTTTGTAAATGTAACATCAAATTTGCCAACAGAATATTGACCAGTTTTGTAATTACCAGACAAATCTGTCAAACCATCAGATAATGGATCACCTCCAGCAATTGTCACTTTCACATCATTAATAGGTGTACCTTTTCCTTTTTCAGTTACTTTCCCTTCTAAATATGCTGCTTTTACATAATTTGGAGTCATTACATACATCACACCAGCATTCTGATTATTGATGGTTTCTCTGATATTCGAACAAATTATCGTACCTGATGGCAAATAAGGAGCAACACCCCAAGTCCCTTCAAAGCCATTTCCAGAACCTTGAGGATATAAATCAAAATGACCAACTTGGATTAAATTTTGAGGACGAGAAATGTCAGTTATTGTAAAACCATCTTTATACCAAGAGGTTATTGCAAAATCACCTCTAATATATGTATTATGCACTATGGATCCTGAACCCGGAGTAGGTTGGATTTTATCCAGTAAGGTGATATTATCCAAATCTGAAATATCAAATGATCCTAAGTAAGAGCCACTGTTTTCATCCGTTGAAAAGCAGTATTTTTTACTATTATCCAACCAAGTATTATGAGTAAATTTAGTAGGCGTCAAAGTGGTTTGAAGTACTTTTGGATTCTTTTTGTCCTTACAATCTATCACTGAAAAATAGCCTTGATAGATATGAGAGCCATATAAAGTGTCATTATCGACATATCCGTCGTGGATATAATTCACGTTGTATTCCCCAGCATAAGTTGGATTGAATGGATCTTGATTTAAATCTAAAATCACTGCACCACCATTGGCAACTCCAGTCGTACCATAACAATATACAAACCCTTTTGTAGTATCTACATGCAAAGCATGTATCCTACCCAACTTTCCAATTATTTCTTTGTCTCCTGTATATTTATGAAATGGAATTATTGTATCTGGTAATTTAGATAAGTCAGCAATTGCTAAACCTCCACCACCTTCAGTAGTGATATAGGCAAAGTTTTTATATGTTTTAATTTCTCTCCAACTATTATCAATTCCATCCAAAAGTTGTTTGATTTCTTTGGGTTGGTCTGGGTTGGTCACATCCACTATACTCATTCCTTTGGAAGCTCCAACTAAAGCATATTCTCTTCCATTAGCAGCATAAGTCCAAACATTGGCAAGTACTTGACCAGGGTATTTAACAGATGATCTTTGTACTAAATTATAATTTTGTGCAAATAATTGTACAAAAATGAATGTCATAAAAATTGTAAAAAATACTCTCATATTTATTTAATTTGAACAAATGTACTATAAATTTTATATTTCAAAATATTAATATCCTAGATTGATTCCTTTTTCATATGACTTCATCTCTTCACTCATCCATGAAGTCATATTATAGTCTTTCAAATAATAGTCAAAATACTGCTGCATTCTAATATTAAAATCAATCCTATTCTGTAATTTCACTGGCCAATGGGGCTCTCCATTGTAATTCAATAACCAAGCTGGTTTACCCAATCTTCTCAGTGCCATAAAATATTCAATACCTTGATACCAAGGCACATGACCATCTTTATCATTGCTCATCACTAAAACTGGAGTAGTTACTTTATCCATTTCAAACAATGGAGAATTTTCTAAATACAATTTTGGATTTTCCCAAAGTGTTGCTCCCAACCTACTTTGTGCCTTTTCATATTGGAACATCCTACTCAAGCCAGTTTCCCATCGAATTCCGCCGTAAGCACTGGTCATATTCACTACAGGTGCACCCGATTCAGCACATCTGAACATCTTGGATTTGGTGAGAATGTAGGCAATTTGGTAACCACCCCAACTATGACCTTGAATCCCTACTCTATTGGGATCGACAAATCCTTTGGATAAAATATATTTCACTCCCGACTCAACAATATCTAAAGCACTTTTACCAGGATAGCCTATTTTATAAGTAATATCTGGATTGAAAATCACATAGCCACGACTGGCATAAAATACATAATTTATAGAAGACCTATTCGGCTCAGGAGCTCTATGTCTCAAAATATTATCACTTTCTTTTTCATAGAAATTGACAATCATAGGATATTTTTTATTTGGGTCAAAATCAGCAGGTTTCACTAACAAACCCTTTGTCAATTTACCATCTGGATCGATCCATTTCACCAATTCTATTGTTCCCCAATTGTAATTTTTTTGTTGTGGATTAACATCTGAAATTTTTTCAAGTTTATTAAAATTCAAATTATTAACCAATTGTAAATCTGGATATTGCAAAAATGATTCTTTTGCAAATAGGGCAGTTTTCAGTTTTTTATCAAAATAAATTCTGCTGGAATAACTCAAATTCTCTTTTACAATTGGATAAAATCGATTTTTTGATATGGAATACCAAACATAACCTTCTTCATAGGTATTTTTATCAGTAGTATGTAACAAAATCGAATCTCTTCCAACTAAATAATTATTCTTTTTGTCTAAATGAATATACCGATATTCTGTATGAGTTTCTTTTCCATTTGTCAATCGATAAGGGCTCATTTTCCCTGATGGGTCCACCATCCACAAGTCTAATTCATCATAAATCAGCACATTTTCATCCTTATCGAGCCAAGTTGCTACTCCGTAAACATTTGGATAATCAGGTTGGTCATTCTCATGATCATAAAATGTAGCAACTTTGTTATTTGTGATTTTAACAAATTGATTATCAGCAATATGATAGGAATTCCAAGTAGTATCAATTGGATTGAACCACAATAAATATTGCTTGTTTGGTGATAAAGAGGGTAAATTTAGCAAACCTTTGATTCCTACTAAATTATTGTTTGTCAATGCATTATTGATATATACATCAAATTTTGTTTTTATCTTTTTCTGCATCAACATTTTGCTGAGTATATAATTTTCCTTTCAGCGAATTCCAAACTTCAACATTTACGATTTCATCAGGTACAACATTGGTATCTTGAACCGCTAATGGTTTTGCTGCAGCATACAACAAATAATTCGTTTTTGGATTGAATTGCAGAATGCCAGCATCTGACAAAATCAAAGATTGATTTTTCAAATGTTCCGCTGAAACTCTTTTTATTTGGCTATCTTTCCATAAAAATAGTTGATATTTTCGGTTAATATTGGTTTTACTAGTGTCAGCATCTTGTAAGAAAGCAAAGGAATTTTTTTCAGGATGAAGGGTCAGGTTTTTAATTGATTCAGTGGTATCTACGATTAATTTGGGTTCAAAATTTTTTGAATTTGCTGGAATATAGTAAAGCTTATTTCGATTTATTGAATCTTCACCTGTTGTTAGAAATAAAATAGCATTTTGTTTGTCAGCAATATTAAAATCTTTCACATAATTAAAAGTTTCTTTTTTCTCATTTTGGAAAACTATCAACTTACTACCATTCTCTTTGTTTTCAGGTTTCCATTTCTTTTTAATGGTCGTATCTTGTGTTACTTTTTTGGAGGGTTCCAGTTGAATGCACATTGCATTTCCTGAATCAGATTCAATAATTTTCCAACTTTTCAAATTACTGATTTTCTCTATTTTAAAACTATCTAATCGCACTAAATAACAAGTATCTTTTGGCAAATCATTTTCATTCGTCTTTTTCCTTTTCAGTTGTCGAAGGGAATCAACTGGAATTTTGACTTTTAAGACAACAAACTTTTCACCATAAAACTTTGCTTCACTTGCTCTATTGATTATAAATTCTTTTTGATTATTTTTGTTATAAACAACCACTTTGGGGTCATTTATCTCACTAAACACCCTATAAAGTACATAGTTGCCATTTTGAGAGATTTGAACTTGGTCCATTTTGTTCCAAGTAACCAAATCTTTATGGTCTAGCACTTTTTTATGTTGATTATTTTGAGAAATCAGTATATTGGCAGAAATAATCAGAATAAAGAGCAACAGATTTCGCATTATTTTTTTTTTGTAAAGCTAATTTTTTTATTGAATAATATTTTCAAATCAAATAAATAAAATTTGTTATGCCATCAACTATTACACTTATATATTGCACTTTCCCTGATGAAAAAATATTAAAAACCGTTTGCGATACACTTATAAACGAAAGATTTATAGCCTGTTACAACATAATTCCAATTCAATCTTGCTATTGGTGGAAGGATAATATTGAAAACGAAGACGAACTTGTTGCTATTCTTAAAACGCTACCAAAAAAAATTGATTCAACTATTGCTAAAATTGAAAATTTACATACATATGAAGTTCCATGTATCATGAATTGGGAAGTAAATTGTAATGAAAAATATTTTAATTGGATAAAAGAAAATGTTACATAAATTTTATTTGGATTATTAAAATTTTATTAAAAATAATGTTGAAAAACTGTAAATTTGCAGAAATAAAATTTCGACAATTATCATGAAATTAAAATTACTTTTCTTAGTACTTTATATTTTCCTATCAAATACTATTTTTTCTCAAGATTATAATGTCACCTTTAATTCTGTGGTGAAATGGCCCGGAAAATATTGTGCAAATATTTGGGGGTTTGCAAAAGATGGGAAAGAATATGCATTAGTTGGTGTTGCTGATGGCATGGTTGTGATGGATGTAACAAATCCTGCATCTCCAGTCTTTATCCAGCAACTAACTGATACAATTACTAACCTTTGGAGAGAAATCAAAACATATGGAAATTATGCTTATATAACATCAGAAGGATCAACTCCCTCTGGTTATGGTGGTGTAGGCATTGCAAATTTGACAAATTTACCAAACCCATCTATCCCTTTTAAAAAATATCATGGAGATGGTGGAATTTTAAATCAATTGAAGCGTTCACATTCTTTACATGTAGATACTACAAAGGGTTATTGTTATATATATGGTGCAACCGGATTAGCAAATGGCGGAGCAATAGCCTTGGATTTAAATACTGATCCTTACAATCCTGTTTTTGCAGGAATGCAAACTGCAAGATATATTCACGATGGATATGTTGATAATGACATAATGTATGCTGCAGAATTAGGAAATTCTGGAATAACAAATGTTAGAGTAGTAGACTTTACAGTTAAAAATTCGCCAGTAACTTTGGCTACTTTTCAAACTCCCACCTATTTTTGCCACAATACTTGGCCTTCTAATGACAAAAACTATTTATTTACTACAGATGAAAACTCAGGTAGCTATTTAGCAAGTTTTGATATCAGTGATTTGGGAAATATCACTTTATTAGATAAAATTCAACCAACACCGGGAAGTGGATCTATTGTTCACAATACTTACATCAAAGATCATTTTGCTGTAACTTCTTGGTACACAGACGGAATCACAATAACTGATATCTCAAGACCGGGTAATCTAGTTCAAGTAGGAAGATATGATACTTATCCTAATGGCTCAGGAAATGGTTTTAAAGGCTGTTGGGGAGTTTACCCTTATCTTCCATCAGGTAATTTATTAGTAACCAATATCTCTAATGCTGGTATATCTATGAGTCAAGATACAGGAAAGCTTTTTGTTTTAACACCTGACTATAAAAATGCCTGTTATTTAGAAGGCATTGTAACTGACTCTTTGACTGGTCAATTATTAAATGGTGTAGATGTTAAAATTAATCATACGGACCCCTTGAATAGCACTTTATCAATTTACAATGGTAATTATGCAACAGGTCAAGTTACCCCAGGTACATTTACTGTTACATATACTAAATCAGCTTATGTAACAAAAACAATTTCTGCTACTTTAACAGCTGGTGGCCTTACCATCCAAAATGTTCAACTTCGTTCAATTGCCTCTCTTCCATTAGAATTGGTGGAAATAAAAGCTATAAAAGAAGGTAATACGAATAAAATATTATGGTCAACTTTAAATGAATTAAATACAAAAACACATATAATTCAAAGAAAGGATGGGGCAAATAGCAATTGGGAAAATATTGGAGAAGTTGCAGCGGCAGGAAATTCATTGCATACCTTGAATTATGAATTTGTTGATAAAAATCCAACTTTTGAAAGTTATTATAGAATTAAAACCTTAGATATCGACGGTTCCGATTTTTATTCTAATATTGTGTCAGTTGTAAGGCCTGTGAATAATTTCAGAGTATTGAATTTATACCCAAATCCATCAAAAGGAGATTTGAACATGCAGGTTATTGTCCAAAAGAATCAAAATATATCTTTCAAAGTATTATCTAATTCTGGAAAATTGGTATATCAACAAATTTCTTATTTGAATAGCGGATATCATACAGTTGAATTGCATTTACCAGAGTCTTTATCCAATGATAATTACTTACTACTTATTGATAATGGAACTGAAGTAATCACGGAAAAAATCAATCTTTCTAGATAAATAAAAAATTAAAAAAGGCTTTTTTCGCAATGAAAAAGCCTTTTTTGTTATATTATTTTCACATTTTAATTTTACATTAAATTGATTTACTTTATTTTATATCAAATATTAAATTATATTAAAATCACAATTGCCTTTTTTTGTATTTTGCAAAAAAAATTTTCTGTTAGATATTTGTATCATCAAAGTAATTAAAAGTAATTACTACCATTTTTGGATATGTTCATGGGATATTATATTTCGCCGACCTTAGTTCGGCTAGGGTCGGCGAAATTTGTTAAAGTTTTCTAAAAATGGTTACCACAAAGAACAAAAAGACGCAATATAAAGTTATAAAGATAAATATGTTCATGGGATTATAATTTGTAGTTAATGGTCGGATCTAAAGAGGTTCGACTTTTTTGTTTCTACAAGTTGCCTTCCTCCCTTTTTTCCTACTTTAAAAATTCATTGTTTTTATTAAATTTCATTGTAATTTCGCACTAAAATGTCCAATGTTAGATTTTAGTAATGGTGTATTAGAAAAATTGATTGTTCATTCAGTTGGAAATAAATCAAATGAGAAACCTTTGGTTTTGTCTGACAACCTGTTAGCTATTGACAATCAAGAGTTAATTGATTCTTTACATAATTATTTTATTACTCCATTTGTAGATTTAGTGGAATATCATTCCTTTGCAAATGAAGGTTTTGAAAATGAAATCTATCAATCTGTTGTCGAAATATTTGATAATCAAGCTAATTTTCAAGAACAAACAAAGGCTATTGCCACATTTTTGTATAACAACTCAATTCATTCACAAATAAAAGATGGTGATTTATTCATAGCTTTTTTCACTAATGTTGTTTTTGAAGATGAATTAGTAGATGCAATTGGAATTTTCAAATCGGAAAATAAACAAACTTTTCTTCAACTTAAAAATATAAACAACTCATTTTCAATTAATAAAAACGAAGGAATTCAAATTGATAAGCTAGATAAAGGCTGCCTGATATTCAATACAGACAAATCAAATGGCTATAAAATCTGCTCAGTGGACAAATCCAACAGATCAGTTGAAGCCCAGTTTTGGAAAGATAATTTTTTGAATATAATCCCTTGCAAAGATGATTATCATTACACAAAAGATTTTTTACAGATAACTAAAACATTCGTAACCAAACAATTAAACAAAGAAAACAACCTCACTCAATCGGACAAAATAGAATTATTAAATCGATCAGTAGATTATTTCAAAACGAATGATAAATTCGAGAAAGAAGATTTTGAAAATCAAGTTTTTCAAGAGGCAGAAATCATCAATTCGTTTAGAAATTTTGATGAAAATTTCAGAGAAAAAAATGAGTTGACTATTGCTGACCATTTCGAAATCTCACCAATAGCTTTAAAAAAACAAGAAAAAAACTTCAAAAGTGTACTTAAATTAGATAAAAATTTCCATATATACATTCATGGCGACAAAGAATTGCTCGAACATGGCGTCGATCAAGACGGCAGAAAATTTTATAAAATCTATTATCAACAAGAAAGTTAATTAACTATTTCTAAAAACTATTTTCCCAAATTGTTCACCCTTATTCATTTTATCAAAAGCTGCTTTAAAATCTTTTAATTCGAATATGCTATCGACCACTGGCACAATTTTATATTGGTTGACAAAAGCCAACATTTCAGCAAAGTCATGATCGCTACCCATCGTCGAACCCAAAATCGACAATTGCTTCCAAAACACCATTTGAGGATTGATATTCAAATTTCCATTAGTGCCACCATAAAATACTATTCTACCCCCAGGATTTGCTAATTTTACCAAATTGGAGAATCCATCACCACCTGCACTATCCACTATCACATCAAAACCACCAACTTCTGATTGAAACTCCTTTACATAACTATCTGATTTATAATTTTTTCCACCTTTTGCACCCATTGATATAGCTTTTTCGATTTTCCATTCATGCCCTGATGTTACATAAACATCACAACCTAAAGCAATTGCAAATTGCATAGCAAACAAAGCAACACCTCCACCAACTCCAGAGATTAATACTTTATCAGTTGGTTTTACTTTTGCCCTTGAAAATAGGGAACGATAGGCTGTTACACCAGCCGAAGGCAGTGCAGCAGCAGAAACATCATCAAGATGAGTTGGGAAATCGTAAATTTGAGTAGGAGCAACCCAACAGGAATCTGAAAAAGTACCAAAATTTGGCAATCCTAAAATTTGATAACTTTTCGATTGAAATGCTTCATTGGAGCCCCAATTCAAACCAGGGTTTATGATAACTTTCTTTCCCTGATCATCAAAACCTACTCCATCCGAACCCAAAACCATTGGAAATTTTATTCCAGCATATTGTCCTTTAGATATCCAAACATCACGATGATTCAAAGCAGAAGCTTTTATTTTGATTTTTACGAATCCTTCAATTGACTGATTATCAATTTCTTCATAATTCAGATTTTCTAAATCTTTTAAAACAATCGCTTTCATTAAAATTTATATTTATTCACAAATTTAATTTGATTTTCAATTAATTTATTTTTCATTTAAAAAATTTAAATTTATTTACATTTATAATTACATTTGGAAAAATTGAATTGTATTATGTATCAAGTTATTCATTTTGCAGCAGAATGTTATCCAATTGCTAAAACAGGCGGATTAGGAGATGTGGTAGGTGCCCTACCTAAATATTTGATTAAAAGAGGGTTACACACAGCGGTATTCCTTCCTTGGTACGACCAAAAATGGAATCACAACAATCCAGTAAAACACGAATGGCATGGAAACCTAACTGGAGCCAACTATAATGTGAATTATGAAATCATAAAATCTGAAAATAACAATTTAGGCTTCGATGTTTTTTTTGTGCATATTCCAGATTTATTGTATCGTCCAAATATTTACGGATACTCAGATGACCCATTGAGATTTTTGTTTTTCCAACATGCTGCTTTAGATTTTATCAATACTTGGGATGACAAACCCGGAGTTTTTCATTGCCACGACCATCATACAGGGCTGATACCTTTTATGATAAGACATTGTTACAAGTTCTATGGTTTACAGCACATTAAGACAGTTTTCACTATCCATAATGGACTATATACAGGAGCATTTAGTTGGTCATTATCAAAATATTTACCAGATTTTCACGAAAGAAATATGGGATTTTTGGATTGGAGTGATACAATAAATCCGTTGGCAACTGGTGTAAAATGTTGTGATTATATGACTACAGTTTCTGAAGGTTATTTGGATGAGTTAAAATTTGGTGAAAATCCACTACAAAGACTTTACAATGAGACTTGGATGAAAAGTAGAGGAATCGTGAATGGAATCGATACAGATGTATGGAATCCAGCAACCGACCCCTATTTGGAAAATAAAATGACGAAAGATATACATGAATTCAAAAAAGCCAACAAACTTCAGATTTGCGAAGCATCAGGATTTGACCCCTATTTGCCATTAGTCGTTTTTATTGGTAGGTTGGTGAGTGAAAAAGGTGGTTTATTAATACCAGATACCATTAAGCGATATTTGAGTTTTGGACAAAATGTCAATTTCTATATTTTAGGGTCTGGAGTAAATTATATTGAAGACCAATTAAAAGAATGTGTTTATCAATTTCCAAAAAATAGTAGTGTTTATATCGGCTATAATGAGGCATTGGCTCACCAACTCTATGCTGCCGCAGATTTTCTTTTGATGCCTTCTTTAATCGAGCCTTGCGGTTTGAATCAATTGTATGCCATGAGATATGGCACTATTCCTGTAGTAAGAAGAGTAGGCGGATTAAAAGACACAGTGAAAGATTTTGGAGAATGGGAAGGTTATGGAATTTGTTTCAATAATGCCTCAATTGATGATATAGTGATGAGTTTGTATAGAGGTGAATTACTTCATAAAGAAGTTGAAAAATTCAAATGGATTCGGGAATATATCATTCAATTAAATTATTCTTGGGATGTAGCTGTAGAAAAATATATTGAGATTTACAAAAAATAAATATTAGTTAACGATCAACTTATATTAAGTTATGGATAAATTAATAAAAATAGTTTGCCTAATTTTAGGTGGAGGAGCAGGATCAAGATTATACCCATTGACAAGTTTGAGATCAAAACCAGCCGTACCGATAGCTGGAAAATATAGATTAATAGATATTCCCATATCCAATTGCTTGAATTCTGGGATAAAAAGAATATTTGTTCTAACACAATATAATTCCGCATCACTCAATCAGCACATTAAAAATACCTACCATTTCGATAATTTCAGTTATAGTTTTGTGGACATCATTGCCGCAGAACAAAGACCTGGAAGTGAAAAGTGGTTTCAAGGAACTTCAGATGCTGTTAAACAAACCATGCCACATTTAAATGGGCATGATTATGATTATGTCATGATTTTATCAGGCGATCAGCTTTACCAAATGGATCTTTGTGAATTTGCTAACCAACATGCTGAATCTGAAGCAGATATAAGCATAGCAACAATTCCAGTGAATGCCCATGATGCCACAGGGTTCGGGATTATGAAAGTAAACGATACTGGTTTCATTGATAAGTTTATAGAAAAACCAAATTCTGATGTTTTGAAAGATTGGGTTTCACCAGTAAGTGAAAGAGATGCAGCTCAAGGAAAAAACTACCTAGCTTCTATGGGGATTTATATTTTTAATAAATCTGTTTTAAAGAAAATGTTTGAAGAATATCCAAACTTTACTGATTTTGGAAAAGAAATCATACCTACTGCCATTACAAATGGGATGAAAGTTAAGGGCTATAATTATAATGGATATTGGACTGATATTGGAACAATTAAAAGTTATTTTGATGCCAATCTAGAACTTACTGACAATCTCCCTCCTTTCAATTTATTTGATAATCAGAAAGTTATATACACTAGAGCAAGAATGTTACCACCTGCTAAATTTTCATCCTCAACCACCATAAGAGGATCGATTATAGCAGATGGTTGCATTATCAATGCCGACTCAATCACTCGATCCATCATTGGGAATAGATCGAGAATTGGGCTGGGAACAGAAATAAAAAATTGCATCATTTTTGGTAACGATTATTACCAATCCATACAGGATTTGTTGGAAAACAAAGAAATGCCACCAATGGGGATAGGTGATAATTGCTATTTAGAAAATTGCATTGTTGATAAAGATATTTATATGGGAGGTAATGTCAAAATAAGAGGTCATGCCGCACTACCCGACCAAGAAAAAGAAGGATATTGTGTGAAAGATGGGATAGTCATCATCAAAAAAGGAGCATATATTAAGGCAGGAACTGTGATTGGATTTTAAAAATTTAAAAAATATATACCTAAATGAAAAAACTATTATTTACATTAAATCTAATTATAATATTTTCATATCAATTAACAAGTCAAAATTTCGAATGGGTTAAAGGGTTTTATAGTTCATTGGGTTCTAGTATTCGAGATTTAAAAGTAGATTCTTATGGAAATATCTATACAATAGGTTTATTTTCAGAAAGCATTAATTGTGACCCATTAATAACAGATTTTACTCTGAACAGACCAGTGGGTACAAAATTTGGATTAAATTTTTTCATTTCAAAATTTGATAAAAGTGGTAAATTCCTTTGGGCAAATCAATATTTATGGATAAAAATAACGAAAAATTTAATTTAAATGTAAGTTCAAAAGGAGAAATTTATATAACAGGAAATTTTTTTGGAACTATCGACTTCGATCCTGATATTAATATTGAACATAATTTGACCTCCTTAAATATCAATAAAATTCCTGATGTATTTATTTTAAAATTAACTACAGATGGGAATTTTAATTGGGTAAAAAGAATTGGAAAAGGATTCATTATTTTCACAATTATTCAACTTTAAATATAAATGGAGATATTATTATTGCTGGTAGCTTCATGGGTGAAATGGATTTTGACCCAAATACAAGTGAAAAACTATTTAATAGCAAATTTGGACAAACTTATTTCATTTCCTTAGATCAAGATGGCAATTTCAAATGGTTAAACCAAATTGAAAATATGTTTGGAAATATTAACATTAATGTACTCAAAACAGATAAAAGGGAATATTTATTGCCGAGGAATCTTGGAGGAACGGTAGATATTGACCCAAGGAAAACACCTTTAAAATCAGTTGGATTAATATGATTGTTACTTGTTCCTATTTATCCAAATCAGATAGTTTAGGAAAATTTATATGGGCAGATGTTTTTCCAGACAAATTTGAAGATTATAAATATGGGTTTAATTCCTCTTTTTCGATTGACAATTTGCAAAATATTTATCGTTTAAGTTATAATGGAATTTTGAATGATTTAGATCCAGGTCCTGATACTTTTTATTTAACAAACCCAATACCCTTTAAAATAAATTCTGCAATTTCAAAATTAAATTCTGATGGAAATTTTTTATGGGCAAAAAAATTTATTAGCCCAAAATCAAATTTAATTATTGCCATTGAAAATGATAATAATGATAATATTTTTATTGTTGGCTCCTTTAGAGATACTATAAATTTTGGAACTGAAGCAAATCAAATAATTTATACAAGTGATAATCTATTTGATAATAATTATACTACTAAATTAGATAAAAACGGAAATCATATTTGGAGTTATATTATAAAAAATAGAACAAATTTATATAATAAAATAATCTGTGATTCATCAGATAATTTACATTATATAGGCACATATAAAGAAAAACAGATTTTGATAATAGTATGGATAGTTTTTATTTACCGACCTATCCAGAAATATTTATAATGCTTTTTTATTAAAACTAAATTCTGAAATTTTGACAAGTAATAGTACTATTGGAAAATCAGAAGTTAATATTTTTCCAAATCCTACAAATGGAAAATTAAATATAGAAATTTCTAAAAAATCAATTTTAACACTCTATAATATTTACGGACAAAATTTATCAAATTTTAAAATAGAGGAAGGAAATAATATAATTGACTTGAATGGGCTAAGTAGCGGATTATATTTACTAAAAATTGAAAATACACTTTATAAAATCATGAAAATTGATTAAATATTTTAATACTGATAATAAAAATTTTGAAATAGGTCTATTTTTAATTTTAAATATTTCATCTATTCCTATTCTTGTATTATCTATAAATCTTCCTGATTTATCAGTTAAATTTATTTTTTGAAATCAATTTCAACTTTTATTCGTTTCATAAAGTAAATAAAAACTGTATTATGGCGATTTATTTTAATAGTTCACAATTTCCTAATTTCGAACAGAAAAGTTCTTGGAAAGTAATTGTCGGTTCCATCATAGGTCTGATTACTTTGTTTTGGTTAGCAAAAGGAGTGTTTTTCATATTAAATATCATTGCTCCATTTCTGTTAATAATAACATTAATCCTTAACTATAAGGTAGTTTTAGGTTATGGAACTTGGTTATTAGAACTAATTAAACGAGATTTACTTTTAGGAATTTTAGCTGCTATTGGAACTGTGTTTTTCTTTCCAGTGGTGAGTGCTTATTTATTTGGAAAAATGTTACTTTTAAGAAAAGTGAATAAAATGAAAAATGAATTTAATACACAAAACACCTTCTATCAAAATGAGGAATTCACGAGTTATGAAGAAGTGGAAGAAATTGCACCAAACATATTAAAATTACCAAAAACGGCTGAAAAACAAACTAATAGTAATAATTACGATACTTTTTTTGAACAAAAATAATTAAAATGGCTGTTAAAAACTTGAACAAAATATCTACTAAAGCACCAAATGACTTCTATTTAGATAAAGATGATGCTCAAAAAAAAGTAGATAAATTAGCAGAGAAAATTAGTGAAAAACTGACAATTTTGAATGCTCAAAAAAAGTATTCTATTTTAGTTATTTTTCAAGGAATGGATGGTAGTGGTAAAGATGGCGTTACAAAACAGGTATTTGGTGCGACACATCCTGCTATCATAACAGCTGTTTCTTATAAAAAACCTTCTGAAGAAGAATTTGCTCATGATTTTCTTTGGAGAATCCATAAAAATACACCTGAAAAAGGGAGATTGGTCATATTCAATAGATCACAATATGAAGACATCTTGATTCAAAGAGTGCATAAGTGGATTGATGAAAAAAGAGTTGCAAAAAGGATGGCTGCAATAAATGCCTTCGAAGATTTAATTTCTTTTGATAATAATACTATTGTTCTAAAATTCTTTTTACATCTTTCTAAAGAAAAACAAGTAGAGAAATTACAAGAAAGAATTGATGACCCGAAAAAACAATGGAAACACAATGACGGCGATTGGAATGAGCATGAATTATGGGATGAATATATGAAATGCTATGAATATGTATTAAATGAAAGTACCATTCCATGGTATATCATTCCTGCTGATCAACAATGGTATAGAGATTTATTAGTTGCACAAGCTGTTTCTGATAAATTAGATAGTCTTGATCTAGAATATCCGCCATTGGAATCAGAAAGATTTGGCAATAAATAATCTATAAAAAAATTAACCTGATAGATTTTTAAATTCTATCAGGTTAATAATATGTTTTTATTTAAAAATATAATTTAATTAAGCCATTTGCATCACAGCTTTATTGGCATGTATTTTAATATTTTCAATTAATGTATCCAATTCTTCAGTTGTCCAAGTACATCTGATACCAAAAGAAACCAATCTACCAATTACATTTTGAGCATTTGGAATAGACAAGTTATTGTAATCTTGTGGTGCTCCTAAGACTTCAATTGCAAGTTTAGAAGCAGTTTTCATCTCTTTTATATGATTCCATTGATTGATAAAATGGTACATATTTGTAAACCAATAGTTAAATCCACCAACACCAGCTTCATTCATACTTGCCACAAAATTTGCCGCAGTTTCTTGATCTTGAAAAAGTAAATTTAAAAAAGTAGCTGAATCTCCACTTGGGTCTGCCAATTTAGCAAAGCCAAGACCTTCGATATCTTTTAATTTCGAAACCAAATAAGCTTTGTTTTTATTATTTGCTTCCATGATAGTAGGCACCTTTCTCATTTGAGCAAGACCGATGGCAGCATGTAACTCACTAATTCGATAATTAAAACCTAAAATCGGATGATTTTCCATCCCTCTATTATTTCCAATATGATCGTGCCCATGATCAGCATAACTATCTGCTGCACGATAGGCTTTTTCGTCGTTGGTTACCAAAACACCACCTTCACCGCAGGTTGCAATTTTGAAAAAATCAAATGAATAGCATCCAGTTTTGCCAAACAAACCAACTTTTGTTCCTTTATAACTTGCTCCCATTGCTTGACCAGCATCTTCCACCAAAGTCAGATTATGTTCATTGCATACTTCCATAATACTATCCATATCTGCCATACCTCCACACATATGAACCAAACAAATTCCTTTCGTTTTTGGAGTAATTACCTTTCTAATTCCTTCTGCACTTAAACAAAGCGTTTCATCAATGTCTGCAAAAACTGGTAAAGCCCCAACAAAAAGAACAGCTTCAATTGTAGCAATATAAGTAAAAGGAGGCACGATAACTTCATCTCCAGCACCAATTCCAGCAGCTGCTAAAGCAGTTGCAACAGCTGTAGAACCACTTGAAACTGCATGAGCATAATTAGAACCTATAAACTTACAAACCTCAGCTTCAAATTCTTTAGCTTTCCAAATATTATTTCTAAGGTGATCATGATTGTATCTAAAAAGGATTCCAGTTTCTAAAACGTCATTAATTTCCTTTTTTTCTTCTAATCCAAAGAGTTCAGTACCAGGCATAATAGTAAATTTAATTTTATTTATATAACGCAAAATTAAGATAATTAGCTGTCCATTAAAAGAAATTACAAAATTATATTGAAAAATAATATCATTCTAATTAAGTCATTTTGTTAAAAATAAGCATTTATTAGTATATTATTCGTTAATATCCATTATTATTCGATAATAACATTTATGTTTTATAATCTATTGATATTTTGTGATTTATGTATTGACAAATTAAAATTGTCGACTTTATATTTGCATCATCAATTCATCATAAAAATACAAAATAATATGAGTATTGCAGTTTATAGTATAATAAATAATAAAGGGAATGCGGTTATAAAACTAGCAACTCCATTACATCAAAATTGTAAACTATTATCAGATATAAATGGAAAATGGGAGCGAAAGCAAAAAATTTGGTTTGTCCCCTACTCATTACAAAATATCAATGCTATTACTTCAAATTTTAAAGAGGTAATTAGAGTCGGAGAAGTCATATCTATCCAAAATGATTTAATTCCTGTTAGAGGTTAGAAACGAATAAATTAAATTTAAAAAACGATAAAAATTAAAAGAACATGGAAAAGAAAGAATTAAATTTCAAGATGATTAAATCAGGATCAATAAAATATTATTTAAACCTAAAACAGACCAAAACAAACTCAAAGTACATTACAGTTACTTGCTCAGAAGTAAAAGATGGGAATAATGTTTACAAATCATTCATATTCTTTGAGGAACAATTTGGTGAATTTCAAGAAAGTCTAGAAAATTTAATAAAAGGAATCAAAACTGATAAAGGTTGGTAATAAAAAGCTTTATCTAAACATCAAAGCTTCTTCAAAAGGCAATCCTTATATGACTATGAATTGTGTTTCTGTGGATTCTGAAGGCAAATCGAAATATGAAACAATCTTTTTATTTAAAGATCAATTCGAAGATTTTCAAAATGCCTACACTGCATTGATTTCTGAAAAAATGGCAGCTTAAAATAGTTATTTCCTTCGATTTATTTAAGAGTTTTCTGCTCATTAAATCAAATTGTTTAAATAATATTTTGATATATATTAGATTTGAATTGCATATTTTTCTATTTTCACACATCAAAATAGATTAGTATGCAATTCAATAAAAATATCCTATTTAGTTTAGTATTTATTCTTTTTAGTCAAATAACTAATGCTCAAATTCATCACATCGAACCATTAAATTGGTGGGTTGGTATGAAAAACCCTAACTTACAATTATTGGTCAATGGTGAAAATGTAGCAGAATTGTCGCCTAAAATAAATTATCAAGGAGTTTCTTTAAAGAAAGTTACTAAAGGTGATAGCAAGAATTATTTGTTTTTGGATTTGGTAATTGCCAAAAACACAAAAGCTGGCAAATTCCAAATAGACTTTTATAAATCCAATAAAAAAATATATTCTCAAGATTATGAATTACTTAATAGAGAAACAGATCCTAAAAATATAAAAGGCTTTAATTCGGCTGATGTAATTTATTTGATTACTCCTGATAGATTTTCTAATGGCGATCCTAAAAATGATATTGTGGATGGCATGAGAGAAAATAAAGTCGATAGAAAAAATGAAGGAGGAAGACATGGTGGAGATATTAGAGGGATTATCAATCATTTAGATTACATTCACGATATGGGTTTTACTGCTATTTGGCCTACACCCGTTTTAGAAAATAATATGAATGATTACTCCTATCATGGGTATGCTATTACTAATCACTACAAAGTAGATCCAAGAATGGGATTGATCAGTGATTATAAGGAATTGTCAAAAAAAGCAAAAGAGAAGGGAATAAAATTAATTTATGATGGTGTAATCAATCATACTGGTTCTTATTATTGGTGGATGCAGGATTTACCTTTTAAAAATTGGATAAATTATCCTGATTCAATTCGAATTACATCACACAGAAGAACAGTAAATGAAGATATGTATGCTTCTATTGCTGACAAAGAAACAATGACAAAAGGTTGGTTTGTACCCACGATGCCAGACATGAATGGAGAAAACCCTTTTATGGCTAATTATTTGATTCAGAATACTATATGGTGGATTGAAACGTTGCAATTAGGTGGGTTAAGACAGGATACCTATTGCTATTCCAATAAAGATTTTTCTAAAAAGTGGAGTTGCTCTGTCATGGACGAGTATCCAAATTTTAGTATGGTTGGGGAAGAATGGAGTTATAATCCATTAATTACCTCCTATTGGCAAAGAGGAAAAGTAAATAAAGATGGTTATACAAGTTGTTTGTCAACCTCCATGGATTTCCCTTTGCAACAAGCCTTGATTACTGCATTAAAAGAAAAAGAAGGCACTAGTGTAGATAAAGGCTTTTTGAGAATATATGAATCCTTAGCTAATGATTTTGTATATGCAAATCCGAACGATATCATGATTTTTGGGGACAATCATGATATGGATAGAATCTATACTCAATTAAACCAAGATGCTGAATTAACCAAAATGGCGCTATCTTTTTTAATGACGACTAGAGGAATTCCACAAATTTATTATGGCACTGAAATTCTTGCAGATAATGCTATAATATTATCATGGTTGTTTTGAATAGAAATGAGCAGTCAAAAATGTTGGACACAAAAAGATTTTCTGAAATTTTGAAAAACAAAGTTATTGCAAAAGATATTTTTACTTCAGAAGAACAGCAGTTAGTTAACCCATTGAATTTGAAGGGAAAATCAGCGACAATCTTTGAAATTAAATAACTTTGAATAAAAAAATTATTCAATTTGGCTTAAAAATAAAAATAATTGTACCTTTGTACCTCAAGGCTCCGTAGTTCAACTGGATAGAATATCAGATTTCGGCTCTGAGGGTTGGGGGTTCGAATCCTCCCGGAGTCACTTATTTCTTACCAAATTCAATTTGAACTTTTCATAGAAAATTACATTAATTAAAACCATTTCAAAACCATAAGATATATCTTCAATGGGTATAGTTCCAATCCTGATTGCAAGATTTTCGCTATTGTTATACCATACAACTGGGCTTTCCAATCCAGTTCCTGTCAAAATGCCATTCACAATAAAAAATGGAATTAATAAAACCATATAAATGAGCAGAAAACTGTCAGCCCAAGTATATTTCTTGTGAAAATAGACAAAATACATTACAAAGGCTATTGAAAGATAAGTGACTGAGGTGTACCACAAATCATAATTTAGCAATCCAATGGTAACATGTAGTCCAATTAGAAAAATAGAAATATTTTCAAATAAACTTTTATTTGTATTAAATTTAAAAAAAATCTTTAAACAGTGGTAAGTAAAGACACATGAATAAGGGATACAGATAAAAAATAAAATTTCTTCAATTGGCAAATTATAAATATAGATTCCACATAAGTAAGTTGGATTAAAACCCCAGACTCCCATTTGAGTAAAAGCTATATCCCATGGAATAAATATCGATAAAACAATCAGATTAGCTGCAAAAAAAGGCTTCCATTCTTTGTAAAATTTCAATTTTGGGTGAAATGAAAATAAGAAAGGAACCAGAATAGTGAAAAAATCAATTAGTAAATATAATGATTTCATTATTGTTTTTCTTTTGCAGCTTCAAAATATTTGAAGGGAACAATTAACATCCCAAAGCATTCTCCATCTTCTTTTCCTAAATGCTTATGATGAATTTTATGTGCCCTTCTTATTGCTCTAAAGTACTGATTATCAATATTTCTTATAATTTTAAATCTCTGATGAATAAATAAATCATGAACAAAAAAGTATGTAAAACCATAAATAGTGATACCTAATCCTATCCAAAATAAAAAGTTATAATCATTTAGCATTCCAAATAATAATCCTAGAATGCCAGGTATCGCAAAAATGACAAAAAAAGAATCATTATGCTCGAAAAATCCATAAGTATCTTTTTTATGGTGGTCACGATGCAATGACCAAAGAAAACCATGCATTACGTATTTATGAGTTGCCCAAGCAACACCTTCCATTGCAAAAAAAGCAATTAAAACATATACTATATTCATAAAACCTATTTCTAAATTAAATTTAATTTTGAATGAATTACACTTTCAAGCATTACGATGAATTTTTGGCCATTGGTTACTCTTATCCTTCTATTCATGATTGTTTTACAACAAGTTTTTTTAATTTTGAAGAATAAAGAGAGATAATATCTATAGGCTAAATATACACCTGCTCTGCATTTTATTGGTAATTTTTTTATCCCAACTAGTGCTTCTTTAAAATCATGTTCAATTTCTTTTTCAATTAAGAATTTTTCTTCTTTTGAAAAATTATCGAAATTTACGTTTGGAAAATAAGTTCTTCCCAATTGTTTGTAATCTGCTTTCATATCTCTAAGAAAATTCACTTTTTGAAAAGCAGCTCCTAATTTTCTAGCAGATGGTGCTAATTGATCATACAAATTTTTATCCCCATTCGTAAATACATGAAGACACATCAATCCAACAACCTCTGCTGAACCATAAATATACTTATTGTACTTATCAGCTGTATAATATTGTTGTTCCAAGTCCATTTTCATGCTATATAAAAAACTATCAATCAATTCTTTATCAATATTATACTTATTTACTACATATTGAAAAGAATTTAATATTGGGTTCAAAGATATACCATTTTCAATTGCTTCAAAAGTAGATTTTTCAAAATCATTTAAAAGTACTTCTTTATTATATCCTTCAAAACTATCTACTATTTCATCCGCAAAACGAACAAAACCATAAATTGCAAAAATGGGTTCTCCTATACTTGAATGTAAAAATTTAATCCCTGACGAAAAACTAGTTGAGTAAGATTTAGTAGTTAAAACACTACATTTCATGGATACACTATCGAATAAGGCTTTCATTTAATTCATTTTAAATTGTTGTGAAATTAAATTAGAAACAATTTTACCTGAAATTAGAGCAGGTGGAACTCCAGGTCCTGGAACGGTCAATTGACCAGCATAAAATAAATTTTTAAGTTTTTTATTTCTTAACTTAGGTTTTAAGATGGCAGTTTGCATCAATGTATTTGCCAATCCATAGGCATTTCCTTTGTATGAATTATAATCTTGTTTAAAATCATTGACACAATAACTTTGTTTATAATCAATATTCTCTTTTATCGTAGTACCAACCAACTTCTCAAATCTATTTACCATTACATCAAAATATTTTTCTCTATTTTGTTCATTATCAACTACATTTGGAGCCAATGGCATTAAGAAAAATAAATTTTCATGCCCATCTGGTGCTACTGAATTATCGGTTACTGAAGGACAACAAACATAAAATAGTGGTTTTGAAGGCCAAGTTGGATTTTTATATATTTCAATAGAATGTTGGTACAAGTCTTCATCAAAAAAAAGTGTATGGTGTTGCAAATTTTCAATTTTCTTATTTACACCTATATAAAATATAAGACAAGAAGGAGCAAAAGTTTTTGTTTCCCAATATTCAGAATTATAATTTTTCACCTCTTTATCCAACAATTTCTCCTCAATATGGTGATAATCAGCTGACCCAACTACTATATCAAATTTTTGTTCCTCTCCATTTACAATTATTGAATTAACTTGGTCTCCTATCGAATTTATTTTTGAAATACTTGAATTTGTGTGGAAATGAGTCCCATTTTTTTTAGCGATTGCTACCATACCATCTACAACTTTTGAAAATCCTCCCATCGGGTACCAAGTACCCAATTTTAATCCAGCATAATTCATTAGGCTGTATAATGCAGGAGTTTCTTGAGGCATTGCACCCAAAAACAAAACTGGAAACTCCATTAATGCTATAAGTTTTGGATTTTTAAAATAACTTCTTACTTCTTTGCTAAATGAAGTAAATATCTGAGTGGTAAAAATTCCTTTTAAAGTTTTCAAATTACAAAATTCAAAAATCGAATCGCAAGGTTTATATATCAAATCCTGCATACCTACTTTATATTTATAGGCTGCATCTGATAAGAATTTCTTTAATTTTAATGATGAGCCCACTTCAATCGATTCAAATAAATCACACAAAGATTCAAAGTTTTCTGGAACAGATAATTTATCATTTTCACCATAATAAATTTCAAAACTTGGATTCAATAATTTTAAATCATAATAATCTGCAATATTTGCTCCAAAATCTGTAAAAAATTGCTCGAAAACATCAGGCATCCAATACCAGCTAGGACCTTTGTCAAAAATATATCCGCTATCTGTTATGATGATGCTTGCTCTTCCACCTAATTGGTCATTTTTTTCAAAAACATGAACTTCATAACCCATTTTTGATAAATAAGCAGCAGCACTAATTCCTGAAAAACCAGAACCTATTATTGCAATTTTATACATTTTTTCCGATAGTTTATTTTTCCAAACAAACGATAATTTATATTGTTTAGCAATTTTAAAAATATTTATTATATATTTTTAAAAAAAAAGAAATAAAATACTGCCATGTCTTTTATTTGACACAAAAAATTTCAATATATTTTATTATTTAATAATTAAAAAAACTGTATAATTCATTATTTATAAATCACTTATAGATATTTATCAAATTGAAAAAAGTAGTTTTCCATAAGATAAATCATGATAATTAAATTCAAGAAATCTCAATTTTTCATATTGAGACTATAAAAAACAATTGCGAATTTGATTTAAATATAAAATAAAATGTAATTTTGCATTACAAAATCGGGGCGTAGCTCAGTTGGTTTAGAGCGCCGCCTTGACAGGGCGGAGGTCACTGGTTCGAATCCAGTCGCCTCGACAGAAAAGAACCACTTACGATTTTGGAAGTGGTTTTTTTATTCAAAATATTTTAAAATTATATTAAGAAAAAAAATTATAATTAATTAGAAATGAAGTATTTAATCATAATCATTGGTTTTATTTTTGCCATAAGTTGTAAGCAAGATAAAAGTACCTCAAATAATTTGAAATTATCGAAAGATGTTCAATTATTGTATGATTCAACTATGCATATACATGATGAAGCTATGAAAAAGATGGCAACATTAGAACAATATCAAAGGAAAATAAGTGGCTACCTTAGAAGTTTTCCAGCAAACGGCGATCAACCAAAAGAAGATGGATTGGAATTAAGGAAAGCTATGAGTGAAATGAATAAAGGAGAAGAAGGCATGTATCGGTGGATGAGAGATTTCAAAACCAATATTGATAGTTTAAATGAAAATTCACAAAAAAATTATTTAAAAACTAGTAGATACGAAATTCAAGCAATTTCTGATCAGATTAATGCAGGTTTAGCAATGGGATCATTTTGTGTAAAAAAATATGCTTTGGAAAATTTCAATCCAAAACCAGCTATAGCCGATACTACAAAAAATAAAAATGAAAAACCTTAGTTTTTTAATAATTATTCTATTTCTTGGTCTTATTTCTTGTAATAATAAACCAGAAAAATTACCCATTATTGGTAATAGAGATTTTGATGGAAAAGATACCATTTATCCGAAAATACCAGATTTTTCTTTTATAGATCAAGATAGCCAAATTATTACAAATCAGACATTTAAAGATAAAATATACGTTGCCGATTTTTTCTTTACTTCTTGTCCAACCATTTGTCCAAAAGTTACCAGACAAATGCTGAGAGTTTATAAAGAATTTGAAAATGATGATCGAGTATTACAATTGGCTCACTCAATAGATGTAAAACATGACACTATTCCAAAATTAAAAAAATATGCTGACAATCTAAATGTCAAATCAAATAAATGGCATTTTGTAACTGGAGAAAAAGAGAATATTTTTGATATAGCAAATTACTATTTTAGTGTGGCAAAAGAAAATCCAGATTCTCCAGGCGGTTTTGACCATAGTGGTAGATTGATTCTTGTGGATAAAAATAGGCATATACGATCATTTTGCGATGGTACAAATCCTGAATCTGTTGATCAATTCATTCTTGATATTAAGCAATTACTGAATGAAAAATGATACCCATATTTAACATTTTCAAAAAGACGAAGGATAAAATTGCAATTATCTGTCATGGTAGTTTGAAGCAAAGTTTCAATGCTTCAATAATCATAAGAAATCTAAAGTCAGCATATTATAACAATATATTTTGCTTTATCAATAATGACCATTACAAATATATCGAAGATACACTTCCTTTTGAAAACACTTTTATAGTAAAAAAAGATTTGCATGAAGTTCAACATAATTTTATTGCTGAACAATTTCAAACTGTTATTGATTTAATTGATTCTGAATCAACTAGAGCCTTTTTCAAATCTTTGGATATTAGAAATGTCATAAATCAACATTCCAAACCAAAAAGTTTCATTTATAACATTTTCTCAAAAAACAAAACTGAAAATAAACATCCTGTTGATGTTATTCTAAATAAATTATCTGTAAAAAATGATGCTAAAGGGCTGATTTTCAATACTAAAAATGCAGAAAAAATAAAATTAATTGATTTATTTGACCCATTCATTTATTCAATGATGTATCATGGAGGATTTTATATTTTCTTTATTGCTACATCCGAATTTTCTACAAAACAAATTATAGAAATTTGTGAAAATATTGAATCACCAGTTTTACTGATGAATACAGATCAAGATAAAACAACAACTTCATTTATTGCAAAAGAAACTGGTCCAAATATAATAGACGCTACTTCACTTTATGATATTAAATATTTTAATACAATCATCGAACAATCCAAAGCAGTTATATCTTTTGAGAATGACATTCTTTCGATAATGAGTGCTTTCGATAAACCAACATTTATCATAAAAGATTCAAACCAAAATCATTCAAATTCTATCTATATTCAAGAAAACAGAGTAAATCTGCCAAAATACTTTACTCCAGATGAATTGAAAAATTGGTTAGCCATAAAATAATTTCTATTATATTAAATCCATTTCTGATTTCATAATGATAATTTGTTATATTTGATTATTCATGTAATCAAATTATTTTTATTATGAAAAAAAAACAATTACTATTCATTTTGGGTCTATCAAGTGTAATGACTTATGCTCAAAAGCGGTTTATTTTACCTCAAAACATTGCTGAAAAACCAAAAATTAATGAACAAATAAGTTCAGCACATCTTGCACCATCTGTCCCATTAAATCACAATAGATCATTGGAAGAAATATTGTGTATTCAAAAATATGATTTACAAACTTATAATTCAATGCCAAATAGAGTTGTAAATTATGGAAATGGAAATATTTCTGCAGGTTGGATGACTGGAAATGATGAAAATGGATATCCTGATAGAGGAACTGGCTGTTCAAATAAAAAAAATTCAGGTGCCTGGTCCAATTTTCAAAGAGTGGAAGGCGACGGAATTCGCAGCGGGTTTCCTTCATTCACAGGACTTTCAGATGGAACTGATGTTGCAATAACACATCAAAACACAAATTCCCCACCCTACAATCTTAGATTAATGAAAAGAACAACTAATGCAACAAGTTGGACTTCAAGTTTTTTACCAATTTCCAAATTTCCTAGTAACTCAGGCTATGTATGGCCCGTAATTACCAGTGGTGGAGCAGATGGGAAATCGTTACATGTAATAGCAGTAAATAATGACCCAACGACTGCTAGGCAATTACATTATTTTAGATCTCAGGATGGTGGAAACACTTGGGATATCTCAGAAAAAGTACTTTCAGGTTTAGATACTAGTTGGCTTACAGTTGGAGCACAAACATATAATATCGATGCAAGAGGAAATACTGTTGCTATTGGAGTTTTTGACTCTTGGGGCGATGTAACTATCTTAAAATCAACTGATAATGGAAATACTTGGAATAAATATATTGCATTAGATTTCCCATTAGATAATTATATAACTGATTCAGGATATGAACAAAAAGATATTTTAAGCAAACATGATACTATTGGTACACAGCCATTAGCTATTTTCACATCGGATGGTTGTGGTAATGTACACATAGATAAAAATGGTAAAGTGCATGCATTTTTTGGAAATGCTTTCGTTATCGATGAAAATTTATCCAATAGCAGTACAGAATATTTTACGAATGTCTCTGGCATATCTTACTGGAACGAATCATTTGGAAAAGATTCTATTCAATTGATAGCTGATTTAATTGATGAGGATGGTGATGGAATTTTCACAACAAATGGAACAATTCCAAACTATTTCGGGCATGCTTTGACTAGTTTTCCAACAAGTGGAAGCGACAATCAAGGAAATCTATTTATGTGTTATACTTCAGTAGCAGATGGATTTTATAGTGATGATCAAGATGCTATGTACAGACATATTTATATTATAAGTTCAAAAGATGGTGGTAAAACTTGGTCAAATCCATATGATGTAATTAATAAAGATTTAGTAGATAACGATTTATTAAAATATATGGAAGCTGTTTATCCAAGTATTGCAAGAAATGTAGATGATAAAATCCACTTAGTTTATCAACAAGATTATGCCCCTGATGCTTCGGTAATTAATACACAAATTGCTGTTACGGATAATAATATTGTTTATTTGGGGATCAATACAAGTTTGTTATTGGTTGGAAATAAAGAAATTGAACTTTCAAAAACACCATTATCAGTGTCTCCAAATCCTACAAATAATTTAATGAATATCCAGTATGAATCAATTGAAAATGAGCAATCAATTTTAAGAATAAATGATTTGAATGGAAAATTAATTTATCAAGAAAAGCTAATTAACAATGGTAACTCGAAGATTATTGATATTCATTCATTAAATAATGGAATTTACTCAGTACAATTAATAACAACTAATAAAATGCAAGTTGGTAAATTTGTAAAAATGTAAAACTTAATTTATCGATATAAAAAAGCCTTTGGAAAAATCCAAAGGCTTTTTAATTATTCTAAAAAAATGATTACTCTAATCTAAATGAAACTGGTAAAATTGTTTTCTCTTGCCAATGTAGGATATTTAATATTCGCAGCTAAATACTTCATCAATGCAGCTTGACCATCTGGAAACTCAGGGTTTTGTTCCACTACAGTGAAAATCTCTGGTTCTTTTGGTTTAGGTTGCTCAACTACTGGTGGAGGCGGTGCTTTTTCTTCTACTGGCTCAGGAGCATTTTTAACACCCTCTTGAGTTTTCGTAGAAATTACAGCCTCCTTTATTTCTTCTTTAGTTGCTGGTGGCTCTTCATCTTTCACCTCTTCGTCCTTTTTTACCACTGGAGGTACAAACTTCACAGTAGCAACAGGAGGTGGTGGCGGTTCGATTGGAGGTGGCGGAGGAGGTGGAGGTGGTTCATTTGGATTCAACGGTGGTGGTTCTTCCAATTGAACTTCAACAGCAGTTGGTTTATCCTTTTTCATTATTTCTTTAAACATTGCTGAAACTCTAAAACCAGCTATTGTTAAAACACCCAACACAACAGCAATAACCAATGCTTTTATAATGTGGGATTCGTAAATCCTTCTTAAAAAATAGGCTCCGTAAGACTTATTTCGATTATCAAAAATGATATCGTCAAGCTGAGCCGTTAGAATTTTATCTGCATTCATATTTATTCTGCTATAAAATTTTTTAAAATTATTGTGGAGCTGCCATTAATCCTCTTAAGCTATTGCTTACAAGAATAGAATCGTTTGGTGTCCAATCCATCGGAACTAAACGCTTCACTCCAACTATATTCAATTCATCCATTAAATCCACATAATTTTTGAATTTTGATTTATCTTTTGGTTTTATCAAAAAGATAGCATCATCTTCAGATCCAAATTTAGCTTTTACTTGGCTCAAATGCTTCTTTAAAATTGGACGAATATTTTTTGTAACAGTAAAGTCAACGCTATCTATGATAGAAGGACCATCTTTTGGATCTCCAGTACCGAAAAAATAATAAATCTTATTATTTTCCCATGGAATCAATTGAAGAACCTTCGAAGCCTTTACTACAGCGTCTTCGTCTTTCTTATCTTGTTTCTCAGGAAAGTTTTGAGACATTGCCTGAGGTTTATTGAACGTAGTAGTGAGCATGAAGAAGGTGATTAGCAAGAAGCCTAAATCCACCATCGGTGTCATATCCACCCTTGTTGACATCTTTTTGGAACGGGGTCCACCAGACCCTTTATGTTTCCCTCCACCGGAGGTATCTAATTCTGCCATGACTCATATGGGTTTTGTTGAACAAATATAAACTTCCACATCTGTGGACAGTAGTTGAATACTATTTATCAATGTTTAGTTGGTTCTGCTACTGCAACTCCACCTGCTTCCATTGATGTAATAATATTAAACTTATTTACTTTTTTATCTGTAAATGTTGTAATGATTTTCTTTACAGTTGCATAATCTGCAGAACCAGCACCTTTCAAACAAATAAATAAACCTTCAGAATCTCCAATTTCACCAGCAGCTCTTAATTCAGCTTCTGCCATTCTTGAGTTGAAAATCCATTCACCAAGTTCATTTCTATTGAATTTACTTGAAGTAGAATCCACAGGAATACCTTTCTGTCCAGCTTTAACTCTATCTTCATTACTCATAGCACTAATACTTGGTAATTGCTCAAATGGAACTCCAAATTCATCCATCAAACTAAATCCAGTTTTTTGTTCTGGAGTAAATTTTACAGTTTGAAAAGAAGTTTCCATTCTATCAAGTGTCCTAGCTCTGATTTTTTTATTATCTAAACCAAAAAACACTTTACCATCAGTAGTACAAGTGATTAACATCACATTTTTATCTGGAATTTTTACTTCAGCTCTAGATGAAGGCAAGTCAACTGGTGCCAATTCTGGTGGACGAAATTTTGTTGTTAACATAAAGAATGTTAATAACAAAAATGCCACATCAGTCATTGCTGTCATATCCATTGCCGTACTCTTTCGAGCAACTTTAACTTTAGGCATTTTATATAAGATAAATAGGTTATCAAATAAATTAAAAACACATAATAATATTCAGATGCAACACTTAATAAAAAGGTTGTATGCAAATGAAAATATTATTTATGTTTTGAGTTGAAAGTTTCAGCAATACTAAAACCAGCCTCATCAATGCCATATGTTAATTTATCAATCTTAGTAGTAAAGATGTTATACATAACTATTGCTAAAGCAGAAGTACCAATACCTAAAGCAGTATTAATCAAGGCTTCAGAGATACCTTGAGATAATGCTGTAGCATCTGTTTGACCAGAAGCACCTAAAGCAGAGAATGCACGAATCATACCTAATACTGTACCTAATAAGGCAACTAAAGTTCCTACAGGAGCAATTGTTGCTAAAATAGATAAGTTTTTCTCTAACATTGGTAATTCTAATGATGTTGCTTCTTCGATTTCCTTTCTAATAGCCAATACTTTCTGATCTTTCTCTAAAGAGTTATCAGTTTGCATTTGCTTGTATTTTTCCAAACTAGCTCTAACAACATTAGCAACGCTACCTTGTTGTTTGTCACAAGCAGAAATTGCTCCATCCACATCACTAGTTTCCAAACAATATTTCACTTTTCTAACGAAATCATCAATATTTCCAGATCCAGATGCTTTGTTGATTGTCAAAAATCTTTCAATACTGAACACTAATACAATTAGAAATAATGTAAATAATAAAGGCACGATAAAACCTCCTTTATAAATCATTCCTAAATAATTCCCTTGAATTGGGTGATTGGCATTGTCTCCACCTTCGAAGTTTGCACCATTACCGCAAACTAACATATAAAAACCAATTCCTATCACTAATAAGATAGGGATAACGATTTGAGGTAATAAACCTTGTTTCTTAGCAGTAGTAGGCTTAGCCTGTTGAGAATTTGACTGTTGGCTCATAATTCTTTATTTGGTGTGTTAAAAAAATTTAATAATATTTTAAAAATTAACTCTTGCAATTATACGGCTTATCTTGAATTAGACAAATTTTATTTGTTTAAATTTTTAAAAATTTAAGCTATTATTTGTAAACGCTTCAATTTCAGCAATAATTATAAAGTAACAAAACTAATATAATATTTAAAAAAATTCGATTTTCGGAAAAAATTTAATATATAATAATTCATATTTGCTATTTTTGCACAATTATTGCAATAGATTTTAAAAATACGATATAAAATATATGTTAAAAAAAACTGATTCAAAGTTATCTTCAATAGGAAAAGAAGGTGATTTGACATGTGTTATCGCAGAAGGAACCATTATTGAAGGTAAATTTACATGTGCTGAAAATGTCCGATTAGATGGAAAAATCATTGGGGAAATCAAAGTTGAGAAAAGATTAGTAATGGGCGAATCTGGTATTATTGATGGCAAAATCAGTACAGAAAATGCTGTGATAAGAGGAAAAATTAAAGGTAATATACATACTAAAGAAACATTACATTTGCAAAATACTGCTCAAATAGACGGAAATATTGTCTCTAATAAAATGATAGTAGATGAAGGAGCAAAGTATTTTGGTGATTGTAAAGTAGGTGCTTAAATTTCAGTTTGAAAATAAAATTTTAAAATAATTCTCTTGATTTCAAAACAATTTGATTGGAAAAATACTTCGGAAGTTATTGAAAATCAACAGCTAAACCTGTTTGTTTCTGCTAATAATTTAGTTTTTTTTTCTAAAAACGAATCAAAAGATTTAATTTTATTAACTGATTTCAATACAAATAGTGTCGAAAATTGGTATAATTTAGAGTTTGAACCTGATGAAATTGATACAATAAATCAATTCATTTCTGAAAAATCTATTTCTAAAATATTTGTTTCAAATGTACCTTATTCATTAGTTCCGAGTAATTTATTCAATAAGGATTCTATTGAAAATTATTTAACTACTTCCAGAAAAATCAATTCAAATTTCACCCCAAAATATCAATTTATTGAAGATTTGAATTTATACCTTGTTTATGATGCTCCAACAAAAACAAACTTGATACCTGAATTAAGTAATTCAGAAGAAACTCATTGGCTAGCTTCTTTTTTGCCATTTTTACAAAAAAATTCTATTGAAGATTGCAATATTTACGCTGTAATTGTCAATAGAACGCTTTCAATAATAGTTTTTCAGCAAGAAAAATTACTATTTGTTAATGATTTCGAGATAAAAGATAGTATTGATGCCTTATATTTTATTCTATTAGTTTATCAAGAATTGCATCAAAACCCTAGTAATATTCCTTTGTCATTGATTGGACAAATTAGTGAAGATAGCGAAATCGTAAATCACTTAAAAAGATATATTGCTACAGTAAAAATAGAGAATAATCTTTATGACACAAATCCTGAATTATCTTTTTATAGCTACCTTTTAAATTTATAACTATGAGAATAATTGGAGGAAAATTTAAGGGTAGAAAGTTCTATCCTCCTGCTGATAATTGGCCAACGAGACCGACAACTGACTTTTCTAAAGAAGCTCTTTTTAATATTATCAATAATAATTTTGATTTTGAAGAGATGAAAGTCCTTGACTTATTTGGCGGAACGGGAAACCATAGTTACGAATTTATTTCAAGAGGATGCGAAGATGTTACTTATGTTGATAAATTTGCAGGATGTGTGAAATTTGTAAAACAAACTGCAGAAACACTTAAAATTGAATCCTTTATTAATATAGTTCAAGCTGATATTTTTAAATTTCTTGAATTTCATACAGCTCAATACGATTATATTTTTGCTGGACCACCTTATGCTTTGCCTACTATTGACACCATTCCTAATTTAGTTTTGAATAAACGATTGCTTAAAGAAGATGGATGGTTTGTGATGGAACACAATCCAAATCATTCTTATAAAAATCACCCACAATTATTTGATGAACGCCATTATGGGAAAACAATATTCTCTTTCTTTAAACCATTAGTTTAAAATTACAAGTACATATCGTTTAATAATCTAAACTTGTCTATAAATTTGGTTTTCTTGCAAAAATGACTTTACTTTTGAATAAAAAAATTATGCAAGAAAATAAATTAATTGAATCGAAAGACATTATTCAGAACCATGTGATGTATTCTATGGGTGCTGGAATGATTCCAGTTCCGTTAGCTGATATGGTTGCAGTTAGTGGCGTTCAAATTAATATGATACGTCAATTAGCAAAGATTTATAATGTGCCATTTGAAGAAACACAGACTAAAGCACTCATTTCTGCTTTATCTGGCTCAATTATTTCAAAAGTAGGAGCAAGAACTTTGATTAAATTTATTCCTGGAATTGGCTCACTTTTAGGTGGTGTTGCAATGGGAGTAGTTTCTGGAGCTAGCACCTATGCTTTAGGAGAAGCCTTTAAATATCATTTCCAAACAGGAGGATCCATCTTAGATTTTGATACCGAAAAAATGAAAAAATTCTATGATGAACAATTTGAGAAAGGAAAAAAAGTGGCTGAAGACTTAAAAAAAGAAACTGAAAGTAAGAAAAGTACGGATGCAAGTGCTAGTCCTTCTGAAAATAATGATATAATCGTCAAACTGAGAGAGCTTTCTGATTTAAAAAATGCAGGAATAATTTCTGAGACTGATTTTGTAGAAATGAAGAAAAAATTGATAGAAAAATATTAAAAAGAAAGCCGCTAAACATCAAATTTTAGCGGCTTTCTTATTTTTATCTAATTGCCTTTCTAAGCAAAGATCCACTCCATGCTCCTAGACCACCACACAAACCGCCAATAAACGAAGTGATAGAAGTCAACATAGTCCCAGAAATTCCACCAAACAACCCACCAATCTGATTGGATAATACAGAATTATTGATTGTATTATAATAAATAGCAATGCTCATCCAAAGTAAAGATATTGTGGCAAAACCAGTTGCAAAACTTCCTAATGGTTTTATTTTATAAAAGAAAGCAACTAATCCAGTCACCAATAAACACGACCACCAAGGTAAAAAATACATGGCTACTGCTGCAAGAATAAGATTTACTAAGGCTACTCCTGATAATTTTTTTATATTTTCAATAAAACTCATTGTATTAAGATTTTTTGAATGATTGGGTAAATAAAATTCTCGTTTTTTCAGATGGGTTTTTCATGAATAAAGCTTCATATTGTGTACCAGCAGCCCATTTTTGGACAAAATCATCGTAATTAACACTTCCAGGATTGCCAGATTGACCACCTGGATATACTACCCATGCCTTCACAGTATCTCCAAGTTCCACAACCATTCTCCAAGATGGTCCATGCCCACTTTTCTGTGAATTAATAGCGGCTCCTACCCCATCCGTTTCAAAATTACTTCTACTGAAAGATTCTTTCTTCGTTAAGTGATTTATTTTAGAGTTTAACATGTTTTTCCACTTATAATTTGGGTTGGTTACTAATAAAGTATTTACAGAATCTACCATAGTTTTGAAAGAAGCTGTAACAATATCTTTAGCAGTTTCTACTTTTTCAGAAGTTGATTTATCATCAAAAAATGGATTATTCGGATTTTCTTTTAACAACTGAATCGTCCTCCACTCTGTTGGATTGAGCATTACTTCCGTTTTACCATTTTTCAAAAACTCATCCCATGTATTTTTATAAACATTCTTCCACCACTTTTCAAATAAAACAGGTGACAACTCCTCTTTTAAATAATTGCAATCCCATGATTTTAATTGCTGATAAAATTTATTTTGAATTGTAGATAAACTATTGGTATCCAATAGATTTAAAAGCTGGGGCAAAGATTTTTCTGTTTTCAAACTTTTACTATAACTTTGGAGTTTTTGCATATCCTCCATCGTTACATTTTGAATTGTATCTAAAATAGAATTGATTTTTTTGCTTCTATAACTATCAAAGGTTTCGCTATTATAATAATAAGGATATGTTGGTGCTGTAGAATGTTGGTTTGCTGAGGATACATAGCCTCTTGTTGGGTTTAACACATAAGGATTTTGCTCAAAAGGAATATAACCTTTCCAATCACTTGATGAAACTGAACCATCTTGAACGAATCGACCTTGATCCTTGGATTTTATTGGGAATACACCATTTACTCTTATTGCAATATCTCCATTTTTACAAGCAAATGCGAAATTTTGAGCAGGACAAAAATAGTATTTCAAAGCTTCAGAATATTCATCAAAGTTTTTTGCTTTATTCAATAAATAAAAGACTTTCAAGTCATTACGTAATGGCTGATCATGAGCTAGCCAATGTAAAGCCATATCGTGCCATGCAGAAGTATCTTGATAAACAACAGGACCCCATTTGGTATATTTCACAGTATCAAATACGACCCCAACACCTTTAACATTATAGGTTTCTACTTTATTACTTACATTTTTATACTCACCATCCAATAAGTATTGCTCTTTTTTCTGATCTTTCCATTTTATAGTGTACCAATCAGAAACGTCTTGACCAACATTGGTTTGAGTCCATGCAATATTTTCATTAAATCCAATTACAATTCCAGGGAAACAAGGTAAAGCAACGCCGTAAGCATTAAATTCTGGAGTTTGCATTTGCATTTCAAACCAAATTGAAGGTAATGTGAGATTCAAATGGGGATCTCCGCACAAAATTGGGTGCCCATTCTTCGTTTTTTTAGGACCAATTGCCCAGTTATTACTACCTGTTCCTTCTACTCTTTTATCAACAGGATTATTCTGGATATAACCAATGTGGTCAGGTATTGAATTTGAAGCTTTATTATTGGATTGTGTTGTATTTGTGAAATTCCATTTGACATCTTTTGGTATTACAGGTGAAATTTCATCATCATATTGGGGAAACAAAAAATTAAATGTTTCTTCTCCAACTAATTTCAAAGCATTTGTTGCTTCCAAATCATCTTCGCCACTTGCTAAAGTTTCTGCCATTGCTTTTACAAATATTGCAGACTTTAATGGTGTCCATTTTTCAGGAGCATAATTGAGCAACTTGAATTCCAATGGATAATCTTTTGGGTCAAGATTTTCTACAAATGCATTAACGCCATTAGTATATGCCTCAATCATTTTGAATGTTTCTTTATCTTGCTCCCAAACTTTCAAAGTATTTTCCGCACCATAAACCATACCCATTCTTCGTTTATTCTTGTCGATATTGAGGGCTTTCTCCCCTACCACTTCGGATAATCTTCCAGAAGCAGCTCTAGTGGAAATATCCATTTGCCACAATCTTTGTTGTGCTATGATATATCCTTGTACAAAATAGGCATCTAAAATATTTTTAGCAAAAATATGGGGAACCATTCTATCATCATAACTTACATTTACCTCGTCAATCAGTTGATTACTTACTACATTTGGTAAAGGTTTTTGAATAAATTGCTCAGCATTTGACCAAAATCCAGAAATAGGATTTAAAAAATTTCCCATGGCTGGAACTGCATTTCCCTTGATAACAAATGAGTTATTTAATGCATATATAAATCCATAACAAACTATAGCCGAGAATAAAAAGTAAAACCATTTTTTCATATGAAAAATTTTGACCAAATATAGTGCAAGATTACGGAATTACCCTATTTAATGAGGGCGAAGCTAAAAAAATATTTTAGTCATCGGAATAAAAATTAGTTATGTCGATAAAAAATATATTGTCGTCGTCTTCCTTTTGTTAATTTTGTAAATAGAATTAAATTTGACAACAAAAAAGAAATGATTTTGGAAAATAGAATTGATTATACTTCAAAAATAAGGTTGAAAAGAAGAAATAAGTATTTCCAATCCGTTTTTTCTTGGCTATCAACTAGTTTTTTATGCTTTGTGATTAATATGGCTACTAATCATCATGCAAATTGGTGGAAAGCTGTATTTTTCTTTTGGGGGATAGCTATTTTATTTAAAACTATGAATTTTATTAAACATGAAATTTGGAATGAAGATTATTTAGAAGATAATATCAAGCAAAAACAAAGAAAAAAACAGGTTCTTTTTGAAAATAATGAAGATACCCCACTTGATTTGAATCAACCTAAAAAAGAACCAGAAACAGTAAAAAAATATTGGAACGACAAAGATTTTGTATAAAAAAAAGAGTTTGAATTGCTTCAAACTCTTTTTTTTTTCATTTATGCTCTCAACAAAAAGGATGGTAACCCTTTGTTTTTCAATTTTACTACTAAAGCCCTAGCCTCTTTGATAGTAGCTACTCTTTCAACTACAACACGGTTGAATCTGAAATTTTCAGGTTTTACAATAGTAGCACCATCAAAACCATTTTTAGCTAATATCTCAACTTGTTTTTTAGCATTGGATTCATTTTCAAAAGAACCTGCAATTATTGCAAAATCACCTTTCAAATTATCCATTGAATTGTATAAAGTTGCTATTACACCAGTAGAGCCCAATCCACCACCAATTAAATTCTTTTCTGACAAGAATTCTGGTAAATCGATATCTTCATCACTTGGTGCCTTCGTTATTTTAACTTCAGTTCTTCTATTCAATTGGTGATCGAATTCTGAACATTTTACTCCATCAGCACATTGATTTCTTAATTTTGATTCCCCATAACCCATTGCTGTAACTCTCTTTTTATCAATTCCTTTTGAAACTAAATAAGTTACAACGTTATCAGCTCTTTTTTGCGATAAATTCTTGTTGTATTCAGCACTTCCTCTTGAGTCAGTATGCGAACCCAATTCGATTTCCATGGTTGGGTATCGCTTCATTAAAGAAGCTAAAACATCTAAATCCTTTTTGCCATCAGGTCGAAGCGTCGCATCATTAAAATTATAATAGATGTTTTTCAACTCAAATGTACTTCCTTCAGTTAAGTGCTCAGGAGCACCTAAAGTAGATAGCACTAAATTTGCAGAAACAATTGTACTTGGTTTACATTCTTTATCTTTAGTAGAAACTGTTGTACTTGCTGAAATGTAATTATCATTACTTGCAGTAATCGTATAATCTTTGTTACAAGTCAAACAAAAATTGAAATTACCTTTCAAATCTGTTGTATAGGTTTGCGTTTCACCACTAGCATTATCCTTAATTAAAACTGTTGCACCAGGAAGTGGATTTTTCTTACTTCCCATAACAAAACCATTAACTGTAATGCAATCGTCTGCTTTTTCAAGCAAAGTCATCATCTCTTTTCGTTGATCATTTTTCTTGACAACAAATTGCTTTGTCTTATAACCAGGTTTCTTAACAGTAACTACATAATTCTTATCTTTAGCTAACTTTAATTTTCTCTTTCCTTCTGCATCTGTTCCTTCAACAGTCGCTTCTACAGGAGTCATTTTTCCATTACCTAAAGATATCACATTTCCATTTTCATCTGTAACAACACTTGATAAATCATCCGTACTCATCACAGAAATATCAGCGCCTTCCAATTCGCTACCAGTTACTTTATCAGCAGTGAAGAACATAATTTCTTCTCCTGGTTTTCCTGATTCTTGTGGTTCTGTAATTTTACCATCTGTGTGGAAACTATAAATATCATCTAAACCTTTTCCACCACTTTTTCCTGAAGTAAAATATCCGTTTTTCAAGTCCAAATCAACTATTAAACCGAAATCATCTGTTTCACTGTTGAAATCGTTACTCATAGCAACAGGGTCTTGCCACAAATCGTCAGCTTTAGATTTTGCAAAATATAAATCAAAACCACCTTTTCCTCCACTCTTATTGGATGCAAAAAACAAAGTTCCATCAGCATGAATAAAAGGGAATGCTTCGTTTTTTTCAGTATTAATGGTTGGTCCCAAATTTACTGGTTCGCTCCATTTGCCGTTTATCTTTTGAGAATAATACAAATCCATTCCTCCATATCCTCCAGGTCTATTAGAGGAGAAAAATATTTTCTCGCCATCTATAGAAATGGAAGGGTGACAAAAATCATATTCTCTATTGTTGAAAGGCAATTCTCTAACTTCGCTCCATTTCCCAGCTACTTTTTCTGAAGTGTAAATTCCCAACTTAGTATATCCATCTTTTGCATTTTCAACCCTACCTTTGATAATATTATTTCTAGTAAAATAAACATTATCAGCAGTTTTATCAAAGCAAAGAGGACCTTCATGTAATTTACTTGTTAATTCGAACGAAAATGGTTCGGATGGTTTTAGTACGCCATCTAATCCTCTTCGAGCAATAAAAATTGACATTACATTCTTATCAATTCTTTTGTCAACAATTTCTTTATCTTTAACAGGTTTGTTAGATATGAAAATTATTCCATCTTCATAAAAAGTTGGACTAAATTCTAATTGATCAGTGTTAATAGTTGACTCATTCATTAATTCCACACCTGATTTGTTCTGACCAAACATAACAAATTGGATATTCAGAATTAATATTATTAAGATTAAGTATTTTTTTGAAAACATAATTCTACGAATTAAAAAATTATTAACTACGATCGATTAAAAAAAGAATCTTGGATTGGATAAGTTTTGAATATCTTTTCCAAATTTGGATTTCGATGCTCCACTTCCAAAATCATATCTTAACAATACTTCAATACTTCCATTATTATATTTAGATAACTCTGAAGTAGTAAAATCATATGCTGCTCCAATACCTAAATTCTTTGTCACTTGCATAAAAGTTGTAAAATCCACCGAATCTCCATCTCTATAAGACCCACCAATGCTAAATCTATTATTGAAAAACAAACTTAAATTCAAATCAAAATCAATAGGTGCATTTTTAACAAACTTTAATATACCAGATGGTTTTAAAAATATCTTTTCAGACAATGGCAACAAAAATCCCGACATTAGATAAAAATGTTGAAATTCCTCTGCTATTTCTGTATTGGTTGTTTTATTTATCCCAATTACATTTTTGTATAAATTTGGTACTGATGCACCAAAGAAAAACTCTTTGTAATCAAAATATACACCGACACCTACATTTCCTCTAATTTGAGAAATTTTTGAATTATATTGAATGGATGGATCCAAAAATGGATTATCAATATAAAACTGGTCGGAACCTGTAAAATCTAAATTGTAATTTCTTAAAACTCCTTGCAATCCAATTCTAAAAGCAATATCTTCAGTTCTAACGATACTATAAGAATAAGCTAAACTAGCATAGTACTTTTTAGTAATCCCTTTTTGTTCACTCACAAGATTCATTCCAAATCCTACTCTATTATTGAAAAAAGGAGCATCAAAACTTAATAACATTGCTTTAGGAGCACCATTGAAACCTAGCCATTGGTTTCTATAGATTCCAGAAATTGAAGCAACTTCTCTAGCACTTGCAAATGCAGGATTTAGCAAAAGCTTATTGTACATAAATTGTGTGAAGTGGTTTTCTTGCTGAGCAAAAATGTTCAAAGCAAAAAATAAAAACACTAAACTATATGTAACTCTTTTTATATAAATATTTAAATTTTTCATAATAATCATTATTTAAGCTATTGACACACAATTATCTAAATACAGTAATATATCCTTTTTGAGCAGACTTAGTCGGATCACTCTTATCTTCAAAGAAGATATAGTAATAGGTTCCATCTGGCACAGGTTGATTCTTGTATGTTCCATTCCACCAATTCTGATAATATGGTGCTGATTGGAATATCTTATCTCCCCACTCATTAAAGATGATGATTTCACTTTGTTCTTTTCCAGTCAAACACGGTATTACCAATAAGTCATTTGAACCATCGTCATTAGATGTAATTACAGTAGGCACAGGACAACCTGGAACGTTTGTTTTCACATTTATTGTCACCAATGCTTCTGTACATAATGAAGGACAATCCTCATAACATAACATATATTTAAATACATCCTGTCCGATATAGAATGAATCTGTAGGCATATATTGAATTGTAGTATCATTCAATACAGTTGCAGTTCCATGTAGCGGTGGAGTAATTACAGTTATTGTATAATTGTGACCAGCCCTTATCAAATCATTTTTAATCACCAAAACATCTACTTTACCTTTATTCGTAATTGTATCAGAATCAGGTGAAGCTATTGGTTTGGTTAAAATATCGATATAAATGGAATCTGAGAATTTAGATAAACAACCATTGATATTCGTTTGTGCAAAATAATAACCAGTTTTATTTATTTCCATATTCAAAATCTTTGGATTCTGAATATTTGATGTAAATCCTGGACCAAACCAATTGAATGTTGCATTTGTTCCTTTTATAGAATCTGCAAACAATTGGAACATGTTTCCTTCACAAACAATTGTATCAGAAGTTGATATCTTAGGTGCTTCGATCGGAAATACTTTAATATCAAATCTACATGTTGCAAAATTTCCACTCAAATCAAATACTCTATAAAGTATGAATGTATCTCCAATTGGGAAACTTCCTCCCGATTTTAACAATCCTAAAGCAAATGTTGTATCTACTCCACAATTATCAGTTCCAATTGGTTCTAAGAAATTGATTTGCACCTCTTTACAATTAGAATTTTGTACTGTGGAAATAATAACTTTTGATGTATCAATAATTATTCTACCATCTTGAGTAACCACAATAGGTTTTGGACAAGTTATATTTGGTAAAACAGATTCTATAACAGTTACATCAAATTTACATATAGTTATATTTCCAGAACTATCTATTGCAGTGTAAGTTACAGTATGAACGCCAACACCTACCGTATCATTAGGTGCTAAATTTGAAATCACCTTTACATTAACAGTACAATTATCATAAACACTTGGCGGTGTCCAATTTAAAACACCTATACAAGAATCTAAAATTGCATTTATTGTCAAATCTTTCGGACAATTTACTATTGTAGGTGGAATCGTATCCGCAACATGAACATTAAATGTACAAATACTTACATTACCTGAACTATCTACACCAGTATAAATAACTTTTGTATCATAACATGGTAATGTATCACCAGGATTATAATTTGCAGAAACAGTAAAACCTGAACAATTATCAGTTATAGTCGGCGGAATCCATGTTGGAACACCTCCTCCAGCATTTACATCATAGTAAACAGTTATATCTTGAGGACAACCATTGATATATGGTCGGATCGTATCAAGAACAGAAACTATAAATCTACAAGTATCACTATTATTCATGCTATCAACAGCAACATATAAAATCTCTGTATTACCTAAGTTAAATACAGCAGGTGGTTTAATATTGCTTGAAATCTTTACTGAAGTACAATTATCCAATGCAACTGGCTCTACCCAATCTCCTATTGCATTACAAGTTCCAGTTACAAATAATTTAATGGTATCCTTTGGACAACCAGTAATAACTGGTTTTGTATTATCAACTATAGTAATATTAAATTTACAAATTGATGAATCTCCAGAAACATCTTTAGCGACATAAGTAACAGTTGTGGTACCTAATGGGAAATATGAATTTGGTAAACGATCTGATTTGTAAGTAATAGTTCCACCACAATTTGAAACAGCCTCAGGTAATTCCCAACCAACTATGCTTGCACAAGTTATTGGGTCAGCAGAAGCTGTTATATCTGAAGGACATTTCGTGAAAGTAGGTGGAATTGTTCCATTAACAATTATATTAAATCTACAAGTATCTGTATTGCCTGAAGCATCCGTTGCAACCACCTCAATTGGAGTTTTAACTACAGACAATGTGTCCCCAATATTTATGCTTGAAACTATTTTAACTGCATTATCACAATTATCTGTTGCACTAATTGTGGGCCAAGTAGCCAACCCTTTACATGACAATGGTAAAGCAGTAACCGTTACATCTGCTGGGCAATTTGTTATCGTCGGTTTTGTAACTTCATTTACAACAACATTGTAAGTACAATTCGCTTTATTACCTGAATTATCAGTTACTTCAACATTTACTTGAGTGGTGCCAACTAAAAACTTACCATTATTTAAAGTAGGCGTTGTTGAAGTTGTAATAATTAAATTTTTATCACAATTATCAGCAGCGTCAACTTTTGGTAATATAAATGCTGTATCACATTGATTTGCTGGTAATGTAATTATCTGATTACTTGGACAATTTAAAATTTGTGGATTGTCTTGGTCTTTCACTTGAATCGTAAAATCACAAGTATCTGATAATCCATTATTTGAAATTGCTATCAATCTTACATTTGTTATACCAACATTAAAAGTATCATTTGGTAAATGTGAATACAATAAATCAGTTGTAACATCATTACAAGATCCTAAAACAGTAGGTAATTTAAAGTTTACTGGTAATTTACAATCTCCAACATTTGCATTAACTGTAATATTTGCTGGACAATCTACAAAAACAGGAGGAACATTACCTATCACTGTTAATTTGAAAGAACAACTACTTGTGTTTAAAGCATCATCAAATGCAAAAACAGTGATAACATGTGATCCAGAAGTAAATACGCCACCTTTCAAACTATCTGATTGGAAAGTGATTGAATTATCACAATTGTCAATAGCTATCGGATTATTCCAAGAGAAAATCGCATCACAAGAACCTAATGGCGCTGTTATTATTGTATCTTTTACACAAGATAAAATTGTTGGTGCCTCTTCATCCTTTACTAAAATATTGAAAGAACAACTAACAACATTTCCATTTGGACTAACGGTATCTCTTGCTGTAATAGTAACTGTATGTAAACCAATACCAAACTTTTGACCGTTAATACTATCCGATTTCACAGTTACATCATTTCCACTACAATTATCAATTGCAGAAGGCATCACCCAAGAAACAGCAGTCGAACAAGAACCTAAATCCGTTTTTACTATTGTATCTTTTGGACAATCAGTGGTAAATACAGGAGGTCTATTATCAATTACAGCTACAACAAATGAACAAGTTTTTGTATTACCTTGAGCATCTGTAGCTGTATATATTACTGTTGTAGAACCTTCATTGAACAAAGTATTTGGTTGGTAATTTGAAGTTAAAGTCAAACCAACAGAACATTCATCAGTAGCAGTAATAGTATTCCAAGAAACTATTGCACCACATGTATCTTTAGGTGTGAAAGCTATTACTCCACCAACCACACAATTATTAATAACAGGAGCAATTGTATCGACAACTGTTATAGTAAATTCACATGAATCTTTCAATCCAGTTACATCTTCAACATTATAAACAACCTTAAAGTTACCTACACCAAATTTATCACCAGAATGATAATTTGATTCATAACTTTTTATTCCACAATTATCTGAAGCAACAGGTGCAGCCCAAGTTACAGTTGTATCACAAGATACTAATTGGAACTTCATGTCAGTTGGACATCCAGTAATTACTGGCTTAATTGTATCAATAATTTGAACTTGATTATTTTGTGTAACTATCACATAACTAATTGGTGGTGTACCAAAAGCTAAAGCATTAGAGTTCAATATATTAATTGGCGAAATTCCGCCTTTTAATACATTCAATTTAATTGTTACTATTGTATCTCCATTATTTAAATTAATTGGAATATTGGATATTCTATTTAATTTAACTGAATTCGTTGTGTTTGAAAAATCAATAACATCAAATACAGGATTTTTAGTATAAGAATTAAATTCTAAAATCGAATTATCCCACTGGATTTCAGAACTGATACTAGTAACTTCCACAAAATTCTTTGTGTAAGGTATAACGTAACTGCATCACCACACATTGCTGTATCCCCTGAAACAATTAAATATAAGGTATCAGGACCAACTTTAACTTGGAAAGTACAACTAGAACTATTATTAGCATTATCATATACAGTATAAGTAACATTTGAATAACCATTATTAAAGGTCGTTCCACTTGCATCATTATTTCCTGTAGTATTTGTAGCACCAGTTATTGAATATGTTACATTTTTAACTTTACAATTATCTGATGTTGTAGGTGCTATTCCATTGACAGTTTGGTTAAACTGTTTTACATTAGCTGGACAAATCACAGTTGGTTTTACAGTATCAATCACATTTATTACTCCATTGAATAAATCAACAGGAATAATATTTAGTTTAGATCCTTGAGCAACTTCCAATTTCGTAATAGCATTTACTGAAGTATCCACCATTATTGTTGCATTACTTCCTGATTTTGCTTTATTTACTTCAAAAGCCAAATTAAAAATAATTGTACTATCAGGTAAATTCAAAGTCAGTTGATTCAATGCATCTAATGGATTCCATGCAAATGTTACTTTTCCTAAATTTGGATATTTAACAAAATTAGAATCACTCAAATTCATTGAAGAATTTAAACCACCTAAATTGACTAATTTCAAAACACTTGTATCATACATCAAAGTGAATTCTGTAGTAACAATTGAATCAAAATTTAATACTCTAATTGGTATAACTAAGTTTGCTTGATCACAATCAGCTGTTGCTGAAGTTGTTAATATTGAAAACTTAGTTGATGGCAATTGCTTAACAGTAACTGTAAATGAACAAGTTGAAGTATTACCAGCTGCATCAATTGCAGTATATTCTACAGTAGAAACACCTACATTAAATAATTCACCACTTGCTGTATTATACCCAGAATTACTAGTTTGGCCAGTTACTAAAAAAGTAGCTGATGGTGTAGAACAATCATCTGTTATTGTCGGATTAATATTATTAACTACAACACTATTTTGCTGGTAATTCGCTTTAACAACCTTGTTTGCTGGACAAGTTATTATTGGCGGATTTGTATCTGTTATTAGAACTTGACTATTAATAAAATCAGATGGAATAATATTATCAATATTTATTCTAGCTACTTCTAATTTCGTAAAACCAGAATTATTGAAATAAACATTACCATAACTTCCAAAACTTCCTACAGGTTTGAAATACAATGTATAAATAATAGAGCCATCACTTAATGACTTTGGATTATTATCATACCAAGCAGAAGTTAGTGCATTATTATTTATAAATATATTATTCTCATCAAAGTTGATTGCTGCATTATAATTACCAGTTTTAACAAATTTCAAAACAGTAGTATCCCAATTCAATGAATATTGAATACTTGCTATTGAATCAAATTTATATGCCAAAACATTTACTGCAATCAAAGAATCATTACAATTTCCACTATTTGATTGTAAAACTATGGTAAAATTGTTTGGTGTTAAGTTATCATTAATTATAACATTAAAACCACATGATGCTGAATTCCCTCCAGCATCCACAATATTATATAAAACATTTGTGGTACCTAAATTAAATAGTTTACCTGATGCAGAACCTAAACCAGATTGGATAGTTGCACCATTTAAGTAATATTCTAATTTAGTATTCGAACAATTATCTACAATAACTGGATCCAAACCATTTACAACTATTGGAGCCATATTTTTAAATACATTGATAGTTGTGTCTGCTCTACAAGTTATTGTCGGTGGCACGATATCATTAATATCAACATTACCATTTACGACATTATAAATAACTGGAACTGGTGGAAATCCTTTTGTTATCTCAATTTTGGTTTGAGCATTATCTGATAAATCAAACTTAACTGGTATTTTATCAAACCCACCTTGTATAACAAATTTCAAACAGAACAATTCTTCATTTTCATTCAAAGTATCTCCTACTCCACTTGCTGAAAACCAAGAGAATGTCATAAATCCATTTGAAGTAAAAGCATTATCTATTCCTAATTCAGCAGCTGTAACTGGCAAATTGGTATTCAAATTATTTGCACTAATGAATTTTAAGTCATTCTTATTCCAATTTATAGTAAATTGAGTTGTAGCAATATCTACAAAATTATTCACTTTAATAGGTACACAAACTGTATCTCCACAACTTCCACTCACATTTCCAATGGTAAATAATGGCGTACTTTCTGGTTTATTTACTAAAACATTAAATGAACATGTCTTAGAATTATTATTTCCATCAGTTGCTGTGTATGTTACAACGTTTGAGCCAATATTAAAACCAATATTGGTTGGTGTATTATTTCCAGTAGAAGTTGTTACTCCTGAAATACTATAAGACAAAAGTGGAGTACCACAATTATCTGAATAATTAGGGGTAATATTACTTAGGGTTGCTTTTTGAGTTTGAGGTAAAGCTGTAACAGTAACATTAGCTGGACAAGAAATACTTGGAGCTATATTATCACTTATAGTAACATTTCCACTATTTGTTTTTACAACATAACTTTTGATTGGAGTACCTCCAGCAATTTCTAATTTAGGGCTTGCATTTTGATTTGTATCTATGCTTATTGTTGAATTTCCTGTAGCTACAAATTTAAGACTAAACAATACGGAACCATTACTTAATGATTTTCCAGAATTTTGTAAGTCAGCCCAAGAAACATTTATTTTTCCATTGACAACCAAACTTTGATCATAATTAATTTCAGATAGAACGATAGGGAGATTAGAATTTAAATTAATTGGAGTTCCTACAAATTTTAGTGCACTTGGATTCCATCTGATTCCAAATTGAGTGCTTATTACATTATTAAAATTATCAACAGATATTGGAATTGTTATGGTATCATTACAATTTGCTGCAATACTTCCAATATTTATAATTACATCTTGGTTATTAACTGTTTGTGAAACAACAACATTAAAACTACAAGATTTTTTCAAACCTGCTAAGTCAGTAGCTGTGTAAGTAACTACTGATGTTCCAATGTTAAATGTGGACCCACTTGCATCTGTATTACCTGATTGAGTAGTACTTCCAGATATTTGAAATGAAATAGTAGTATTACTACAATTATCATTTGCAGAAGCAGTTAACCCAGAAACTACAGTTGTTGATATTGAAGTGGTTACGGATACATCCGTTGGACAAACTATTGTTGGTGGTGTATTATCACTAACCGTCACTCCACCATTACTATATTTTATTTTAGTAATTTGAGCTAAAGGATTTCCTCCAGATACATCGAAATTATTTGCAAATGATAAATTACCTGTTGATTTTGCTTTATATCTTGCTACAAATAAGGTATCATTATTATTCAATGTATCAATTTGACCACTGCTATTTGTCCATAACATGGTTAATGAATCACTATTGGAATTTAAGCTAAAGTCCGAGTTTTGAATTCCCAATTTAGGATTTCTATATACTATAGACTGATATTCTAAATTTGTCTTATTCCAAAAAACAGTCTAGTTGAAGCAATCCCTTTATAATTCTCAACTAATATAGGAAAATCAACATTTCCATTACAATCGGCTGTTAAAGTAGGAATTTTAAAATTTATCGTATCACTAGATGGATTATTACCTGGAGTAAAATTTACTTGAACATTTAAGGTACAGGTATCTTTGTTATTATCATCATCTTTAACCACATAATGAATTACATTTTGTCCAGTATTCAATGTGGTACCATTTGCATTTCCTGTTCCTGTTGCCTGTGTATTTCCAGTGATATAATAACTCAAATCCAATGCAGGATCACAATTATCAGTATAACTTGGATTTCCAGAACCTGTTAACACTATAGAGTTTAAACCTGGCAATGTACTAACTGTAAGATTTGACGGGCAATTAATAACAGGCGGAATAATATCTTTCAAAAGAACATTTCCTCCTGAATATTGCACTAAAGCTTCACCATTCAATTTAATCACATCATCACCACTATCGTCTTTCAACAAATGAGTTGTCTGACCAATAGTATCTGTTGCAATGAATTTTAATACAAAAAGTGTATCATTATCTGGCAAACTAATACCATTTAATGAAGGCTCAGTATATAAGAAAATCAATGGCTTACCAGCTTTCCAAGCATTCAATCCTGGTCCAAAGTTCGAATTAACATTTAGAAATAATGTCGTATTCAATTTAGACAAGGAAACAAATTTCAATTCAGTTGAGTCCCATTTTAAAATAAATTTGGAAGTCAAAATTGAGTCGAAATCTTGAATCGTTACTGCAAGACTTACAGTATCATTACAAGAAACGGTTACATCTGGCACTATTACTTTTAAAGGTGCTTGTGCAAAGGTTCTTGTTGAAAATAAGAAAACAAAAATAAATAATAATAAGGGTAAGGATAGATATTTCTTCACTGACGCTATTGTTTTGTTTTGAACTTTTGTGAAAATCTTCATCATAATCTATCAATTTAAATCAAAATATTGAGAATCAATATCACTTAACATTATCAAATGTTCTTTAAGTAATCTTACAGAATTGTTATCCAATAGCACACTAAAAGGGCGAATTGGCAGGTGGAAGCACATGCAGAAACTCGAATTAGAACTTAAATTAAAATTTAAGTTGGCTGTTGGGAAACTTGACATTCAATAAATTGATAAAGTAATTATTCTGGTTAAAAATTAAAACTATTATTTCTAATAGCATTTGCAAATATAATACTAAAAATTATTAATGTATATCTATATTATCATCAAATATTATATATATATTATTAAATATGTAAATAGCTGTTTTTATGTAATTTATGAACGACTATAATCATATCTAATTAATTAATATATAAGTTATACTTGATAAAAAATTGTAATTTGTAATCTTAGAACCAAAAAAATCCTGGCAATAAATATTGCCAGGATTTTAATATTTTTATTGATTATTATTCTAATACAATCATTTTTCTTTGAGCAGTATTTCCATTAGATTCTAATTGATAATAGTACACTCCGTTTGAAGGTAATTCTGATTTATTGATTAATATTTCAGAAATTCCTTTAGGATAATGTCCTTTTACCAATTTCACTAATTTTCCATTTACATCTACAATTTTCATAGTAGCATCACCTTCTGTAGGAAGGCTAAATGAAATTTTAGTAGTATTATCAAAAGGATTTGGTGTATTTTGATTTAAAGCAAAATCAGCTCCTACTCCATTTGTAAATTGTAAATTTAATGCCTTGAATTGATTATCAGATGTTGTCGCTAAAGCATTTGTAACAGAAGCATTTATTTCTAAAGACTCACTTAATCTTCCTGCATTTTTAGCTTTAAATACAAGAGTTACAAAATTTTCTTCGTTAGCTATTTGTAACCCATTTACATCAAACCAAACCATTGGTAATTTACCATTATTAGTCATTTGTAGATTGAAACTTTCTTTATTTAATCCATTTACATTACTAAATTTGATATCTTTTAATTCTAGTTTATTAACATCAAATTCAAAAGTACCTTGTAAAGCATTAATATTAGAATAATCTAATCCATGTATATTTACAAATACATCTTCATTACCTACAAATTCTTTATCATTCGTATATAAATCATAATTTGTATTTCCTCTTTCAGTTGCATCATCAGTAAATGTAATAGGTGTTAAACTGTTATTTACATCTCCAACTTTAACACCAATGAAATTAACATTAGTCGTATTACTTACAACATTTGTTAATGAAATTGACTCTTTAATAAATGTTGGGTCAACAAAATTAGTAGTTAAAGGAATAGCACCATTTATTAACAAATCTCAAGCTTGGAACATATTCAGGGACAAAGATATTTGTCCTAAAAATTATTGTTTGCAGCAACTAAGTCAATTGAACTTATTGAATTATTTCCATTAATATCCGCGGCGATTCATTGATGAGGAGAAGTTAATAAAGGACTACCCAGAATATGTTTTTGAATAGCAATTAAATCCACACTGTTTACTCCAGCTGAAACTTCAGCAAATGTAGTTCCATTTTTAACTGGCTTAACATTTGGATTTGAGCCTGTACTAACATTAAATAAGTAGGTATTTGTTGCTCCAGAATTAATAGTAGATGCTGGACCAGCATTTGTTAATGTTGTATTTACATTAGGTATTGAAACATTATCTTCTCTAACAAACGAACCAGATATTGTTAAACTTCCAAATCCATTTATTGTAACGGTAGAACCTGATACGTTTGGTACCATTGTCAACCCACTTACAATAATTTCTAATGGAACTAATCCACCAGTCATCGTCATTGTAGAGCTTTGCCCAGCTGTTCCTATTAATTGAACTTGTAAATTAAATAATGTTGTACCATTTGCTAAAGTTGCTCCTGATCCTGAAGCATAAACAATCTCATTCTTGAATCATCCAACTTTTAGAAAATCACTTGATGTATTAGACGGAATTGCAAATCCTGATGTAACCCCAGTAAATTTAACAGCTGTAGGTGTTGATAATACAAATTCCATTGTGATAGCTTCAACATTTGTGAAGTTATTTACAATTACTGGAACATTTACTACATCACCAGGATTACCAGATACAGCACCTAAAGTAAATTGTACATTACTAGCACTACCTGTAGGTACTATTGCAGTATTGATCGAAACACAACCAACATTAGAAGTTGTTGTTACAGTATAGGTACCAGCTGCAAGATTTGTAATTGTATTTGATGTTGCTCCTGTACTCCATACATAGGTATATGGAGCTACTGAACCTGATGGTGTTGCAGTTGCAGATCCACCACTAGTTCCAGCTGCATTAGAAGCTGTTGTAGTAATTGCAACTGTATATCCACTACAATTCAAATTAGAACTAACCACACCTGATACTACAGCAGTACATCCATTATTAGTAACAGTTACAGTATAAGTACCTGGTAATAAATTACTTGCAGTTTGATTAATTGAACCATTATTCCATAAGTAAGTTATGGTTCCAGTTGCACCTGTTACATTTGCAGTTGCAGATCCATCTGCAGTTGATGTATTTGATGAATTAACTGTAGTTACAGTTGCTGTAATATTCCCAGAAACAGTAACAACTACGCTATGAGTTTTGCTATTTCCACATGCATCAGTAGCTGTGAAAACAACTGTTGTTGTACCATTTGGATATACACCACTTGCATCAGCAGAAGCTCCAGTTCTTGTATTTGAAACTGTTACAGTTCCTGAACAACCATTATCACTGATGAATGTTGCTAAATTTAAAGAAACACTTGAGCCACATCCTGTTGCACTAACAGTTGTTGGTGCTGTTCCGAATGTAGGTGCTTGGTTATCTATTTGAGTAATTGTTTGAACACCAGTAGCTGTATTTCCAGCTGCATCTGTTGCTGTCCAAGTTCTAGTTGTAATAAAGCTACATCCAACTGTACTAGTAGTTGTAGTCATATTAACTGTTACACCTGAACAATTATCATTACCAGCCACTGATGGTGGAGTTGGAATTGATTGATTACAATTGATAGTAACATTTGCAGGTACACCCGATAATGTAGGTGCTACATTATCATTAACTGTTATTGAGAATGAACAAGCTGTTGCATTATTACCACTTCCGTCAGTACCATTCAATGTAACATTTGTAGTACCTCTTTGGAAAGTTACTGCATTACTATTAGTTCCATCAGCGATATTTGTCAAGTTCGATGGATTGCCATTTGAATTACCACTAAAAGAAGCACTCCAAATTGAACCATTACAGTTATCAGTAATAGGATCAGCTATAGAATATGTTTGAGTACATAATCCAGCTGCAGTAGTTAATGTAACATTGTTTGGACATTGTAATTTTGGATTAATGTTATCATTAATAGTTACAGTAAATGTACAAGTTGAAGTAGCTAATGTAGCAGTATTAACAGATGATAAAGTAACTGTTGTTACGCCTTTATTAAATGTTAAAGTATTACTATTCGTACCATCAGCAACTCCAGAAAAACTTGCTGGATTTCCTAAAACATTACCACTAAATGAAGCACCCCAAGTAGCTGAATTACAATTACTTGATGAGATTGGATCATTTATTACTGTGGTTTGTGAACATTGACCAGCAGCAGTAGTTAATACTACATTTGAAGGACATGTTAAAGTTATAGAACCAGAAGGTACTACTGTTACTTTAACATCTTTATATGAAATGTTTCCAGATAAATCACTAAAATTATAACGAATAATCGTAGTTCCAATTTGGAAACTTGTATTTTGATATTGTCCGTTACAAGCAGTATTTGGTAATACAACATTTCCTGGATTGATTAATCCAAAAACGATATTTGGATTTGGACCTGAAACATATTGTCTTGTAATATTAATATTTGAAATACTATTACAATTATCTGTTGCACTTGGACACAAAGCATTCATTGTTGGCTCATACCATGAGAAATTGGCTTCACATGTAAATGGATTTGCATTCAAAGTTACATCAGAACCTAAATAGCTAATTGTAGGAGGAGTTTTATCAATTGCAGTTACAGTAAAGCTACAAGTAGCAGTATTTCCTGCTAAATCTGTTGCTTTATATGTAATTACACTTGATCCAGTAACTGTAAACGAAGTTAATGAACCAGATACATAAGATCCACCATCAACTGAATATTCTAATGATGCTGTAAGTGCACAATTATCTGTAGCTGTAGGTACAGGTAAAGTTCCTGTAGCTGTACAAGTTAATGAATTAACAGCAGAATTAATTGAAACATTAGCAGGACAAGTAATTGTTGGAGGCAACAAATCATACACTTTTACTAAATATGAACAACTTGTTGAATTTCCAGAACCATCTAATGCTGTATAAGTTACAGTAGTTGAACCAACATTAAATACAGATGGTTTAGCAGTTGCTGTACTTCCTGTTGCAGGAGTTGCACCTGATCCAGATGTAGTATAAGAAACTGTATATGTTCCACAATTATCCGAAAGACCAGAAACATCAAGTAACAATGACTCACTTGGAGATAATGTATGTGAACATACATAAGAATCTGCATTATATGTCTTTCCTGTTGGACAAACTATTGTAGGAGCTTGTGCATCTTTAACAGTTACAGTAAATGTACAGCTAGCAGTATTATCAGATACATCAGTTGCGGTACAAAGAACTGTAGATACACCTTTGTCTAAGTATGCTGTAAAAGTTGTATTAGTATAAACACCAGTTATTGGTAACCCTGGCATATTGCCAATATAAGTTAATGGAACAGTCTGATCTAAAGTAGTTACACCACTTATTTGATATCTTAATGTTAAATTATCAGCAGCACCTAAACATGCTCCTAAATCTCTAACAGTTGGAGTCGGATTTATTAATCCTTGACAAATATTCAAACCAGTATTAACTGTTATATTTGGTGGACATACAATTGTCGGAGGAACTAAATCAACCACTCTAACTGTAAATGAACAAGATGTTGTATTCAATGAAGCATCTTGAACAGTATATGTAACAGTTGATGTTCCTCTTCTAAATACTAATCCATTTGCACCTTGTGAATTAGATACATTAATGTCATAATTTCCAGAAATAAAACCAGGTCTTGGATTTCCACCTGCATAAGTTAATGACATATTATTAAATGTACTTAAAGCAAAACCAGTTGGTAAAGGAGATTCAACTCCTACTCCTGAAACATCTACTTTTAAGTTATAAGGACCTGTACAATTATCAGAACCCAAAGGAGCTATACCAATAACAGGCATTAGACAGTTATCACCAGCTGAAATTACAGTAACCTTATTTGTAGGACACACTATACTTGGAGCTATAGAATCATTTACAATAACTCTAACTTGGAATATATTAGTATATGCATGACTTGCAGTCGATGGGTTGTCAACACATGGTATATATGGTAATACCGAACCAGATGCAGTTCCATCACAACCTTCTATAATATAAGGAGTTGCAGTTGTACTATCTATCAATCTGTAATATATTCTATTTTCACCTTCAGGTAATAATAAACTAGATAGTCCAGTAGTTGATGACCAACCAATCGTTTGAACGCCATTAGATTCAACTCTATATTCGAAAGTTTTTGCATTACAACCCAATGGATCTGACCAAGTTGGTAACACTACATTATAAGTACCATTACAATCATAAGAACTTGTTGAAATAGTTACATTTGGTGGAGCAGGAGCTGTAGGTGCAGGAGGTGTACTTGAAGATGCATATAATCTAACTACAAATGAACAAGTAGATGTATTACCAACAGCATCAGTTGCTGTATATGTTACATAATTCTTTCCAACATTATATGTTAAATTATTTGCAGTTCCAATACCTGATGCAGTTGTAGCACCTGTTATTGTATAATTAATATTTGCAGGATACGAACAATCCGTTAGTGTTGATGTATAAACATTATTAACTAAACTACTACAAGTATTTGCAGCTGCTGCTGGTGTTGCAATAATTTCAGCAACAGGGCACGGAGTTACAAAATTTGGACCTGTTTTATCTTGCACAGTAATTGTAAAAGCACAAGTTGATGTATTATTTCCTAAAGCACCATCTCTAACAGTATAAGTAACAGTAGTTACACCAAGAGCAAGGTTTGTAGGCACCCAAGTTGAAGCTAATAATGATCCATTACCTGTTCCACTTCCAGAAGTTGCACCTGTTAATACCCATGTTGTATTCGTATTATTATTTAATTGAGCAGTTGTTGCACAATTATCATAAGATGTATGAGCAAGATCATTTCTATTTATTACTCCATTTACATAATCAGATGCAGAGTTAGAAACAGAAGCATTACATGCTGCTACATTAGTAGCATTTACTGTAATATTTCCTGGACAAGAAACAGTTGGCGGTGTTTTATCCTGAACCGTTACAGAAAATGTACAAGTATTAGTACCACCTGCATTATCTGTGATTGTAAAAGTTACATTTGATATTCCTCTATTAAATGAGACACCACTAATGATATTTCCTGTATTACCAGATAATGTTGCTGTAGTTGCACCTGTTATATTTAAATTATAAGTTAAAATATTTGTTGGACAATTGTCAGTATATACAGGAACAATTGATGATCCTACTACTTTTGAACAAGAAACTGCATCAGTATTAACTGTAATATTACTTGGACAAGTACCTGTTGGTGCAATTGGAATTGCCTCATTAATTTTCACAGTAAAACTACAAGACTGTTGGTTACCATATAAATCAGTTGATGTATATGTAACTGTTGAAAGTCCTGAGTTAAATAATCTTGAAGATAAATTTCCAGTTCCACTTGCAGTAGTTGAACCTGTAATATTATATGTTGTATTTATATCAGAAGCACTTGAACAATTATCTGTAATTGTAGCTGCTAGTCCTGACACATTTAAATTACAATTTAATGTACTTTGCACTTTATTAGCTGGACAAGTTACAGAAGGTGCTAATTCATCTAATACATTTATAGAGAATGCAAATCTATTATCATCATTAGGATTACCGTTATTATCATATAAAAAATAATAGTTATTTACTCCTAAATCAGCACACGTTAAAGTAAAAAAGGAACCTGAACCAGATGCAACTAATGCTCCCAAGTTAGTACCATTTTGCTTATAAATAAAATAAGTGGGTGATGCACAAGAAACAGGCTCTGATATTCTAAGAGTTCCAGTAACAGAATTTGCAGGAAAACCAAATCCAAAAACATGCCCACCAACCTGAATGGTAGCAGATCCAGCAGCACTCAGTGAAACATTCATTGACGTTTCTTGTCCAGTAATTTCATTTATACACTGGGCGAATAGATTTGATCCATTAAAAATGAACAAAGGAACTAAAAGGTACAAATACCTTTTCCGCAAATAATTTGTAGTATTTGAATAAAACGAGGTGAATCTTGTTTTGGTCAACAATGTAGATTCCATACTTATAACTTTTGTTTTAAGTTAAAAAATTAAAAAAATTAAATAATCAGTCTAAATAACAAGTGCCTATTATTAATCTCTTAATAAAGGGTAAAACATACTCATAACTATTGTAAGATTCTTAAATATAAAACAATAATAAAAAAATATTAATAACTAATAATCAATATTTTAAATAAAATTATTGATAATATACAAGTAATTAGAACCAAAATTATACACATTTTCTCAAATTTTCTAATTTTTATTAAAAAAAAATTGAAAAAAGTAATTATATCGATTTAGAATGACACCAATATGAATTATAAAAAATATTAATATGAAAATATATTATGAATAGATTTTATCTATTTCTAACTAATTATCAGAAAACTTAACTTCAGATTTGGCTTCTGAAGCATCAAAATTTTTCTTTCTATTTCTAAACCATATATATGCAATAGAAGCAACAACTAAATAAGGAGCAGCAAACATATATAAAATTCCTACATTTAACCCCTTACCAGCACTTCCACCGGCATTTAAATTTGACTCAGCTCCTAATTTGCACATAGGACATTGAGCATTCAAAAAATTTATTAAAAAATTGAAAAAAATACAACTAGTATAAAAGTTAATGATTTTTTCATAATCTAATAATATGGTTTTAGCATTAAATAACAAATTGGTCCTGTTAAAGCAACATATAACCAAATTGGAAATACAAATTTAGCAAATTTTCTGTGTTTTTCAAATTCATTTAGATAAGCTCTATTAAATGTAAACAAAATTAACGGAAAAGACACTGCTGCTAATATTATATGGGTAATTAATAAAAATAAGTAGATTACTTTTATAAATCCTTCGCCACCAAATTTTGTTGCTGGAGTTAGAAAATGATATACTACATATGACAACAAAAAGATAACGGAACAGACAATAGCACCATAAATAGCTTTCCTATGTGCATTTACATTTTTACTTTTGATTTTTATGAATGCAAATATCAATAAAAAGGATGTTATAGTATTTAAAATAGCATGAAAAGGCGGTAAATAAGACAAATCAAATTGATTATCTATTTTAACATACCTCATTAAAACTACTAAAAATAAAACTGCAATACTAATAATAATAGCAATAAAATCTAATTTCTTTAATGTCATATTATTTTTCTTTATCTCTATTTAATGTAGCTTTTGGATTTGGAGTCATTGGTAATAGGATTGCTATATGCTTTATAACATCTTTAAAGGATTCTAACGAATGATCTTTATAAGTTTTACGAATATTGTTTTTGATATCAACTACAAAAATAGCTGGACTATTAGATTTTACCCAAACGTTACTTAATGAATCTATTTCAGTTTCACTTTTTAATATTGAATAAAAATTGGCTCCATTGGGTTCGCTTTTAATATTGAGTTTATTAGATTCATTTTGAATACTCACCAAACAAAAATCTGTTCTATCTTTAAATTTATTATATAAATTTTCAAGATTTGATTTCTCACTCTCATTATAGTGATTAACTAATGAAAACAAAACAACTTTATTTAATAACGAATCATTATTTAATATTATAGAATTACTAGTTGTAAGAGAAAATTGATTAATCTTAATTGAATCTTTTAATTCAGATAATGCAGTTTTTCTATAATTAGTACCTTCACTTAAATAATAATATGATATAAGTGGAAAAACTATTAAAATTGCTAGAATTATAAATATGGTAATATTTCTTTTTAGCATAAAATTTATTTATCAAAAAAAAAAGCAGGTAAAAATACCTGCTTATATCTTAGTGATGATTTTCAAGACTTTTAACATCTTCGGCTTTTGAACTTTGATTTTCAAGCCCAATGTTATTCTTTTTAACAATATTTAATCTACTATCGTTCCAATAATTTCCTTCAGCTAGAAAAGCTATTATTGCCCAAACTAATAATAAAGTCGGTAATAATACACTCATCGATAATCCCTTTACTTCATATTTCATATGCATAAATTCAAATACAATGAAATATGCTTTATATAAACTACCAATGATCATTCCCAAGTACATTACTGATTTAGGTAATGTAAAACCATGTATTAAATATCCTTTTCCAAGCAAAGCTAAACCAACTTCCAATAAAGTAACTATTGCAAGGATTATCAAACCTTTTATTAATACCTTTTTTCCTTCTTCTTTAGATAACATAATAATTAATTTTAAATGTTTTGCAATAGTATATTATAATAAATAGAATGCTAAGAATACAAATACCCATACTAAATCCACAAAGTGCCAGTATAACCCAATTTTCTCAACCATTTCATAGTGATTTCCTCTTTTCTCATATAATCCACTCATTACATTTAACAATATAATTGTTAGGAATGCTACACCTGAAAATACGTGAAAACCATGGAATCCAGTTACAAAGAAAAATATTCCACCAAAAGCCTTTGGTCCAAACTGTTGAACTTTTGTCTCACCAGAAGCAGTTGTATATGATCTTTGAATCCAATTGTCATCAACTTTATGAATAATATATGAACTACCTTTTGTGAATGATTCTTTTACTGCTCCAGCTGCATAAGGATGACCATGTTCATCAACATTATAAGTACCATCTTCAATATGAGAACCAAATGGATTTGTTGATATAGTCATATGTTCTGTAGCTATAAGATTTGTCCACTCCCAAGCCTGACATCCAAGGAAACCTAAACCACCAATTATGGTCATTAGCATCCAAAAAATAACACCTTTTTTGTTATTATAATGACCTTCCTGAACTGCTCTTACCATAGTAACAGAACTCAAGATTAAAACGAAAGTCATTATCGTTACAAAAATAAGTGGAGCATGATGAATACCACCAGGTAAAGTTGAAAATACAAAATCAGGAACAGGCCAAGATGGAACACTAAAACGCAATGTACCATATGCTATTAATAATCCTGCAAAAGAAAATGCATCAGACAATAGAAAGTACCACATCATTAACTTTCCATAACTAGCCTTGAACGGTTCTTTTGCACCAGACCAAGCATCTCCTTGATTTAAATCATGTTCTAAACTATGTGTTGCCATTCGACAAATTTTTTTTAACTGTATATAAAAAACAAAATCAAGTAAACCCAAAGGAAACCTATAAAATGCCAATAGGTAGTTGTCACTTCAAGCCTTACTTTTCTTATTTCACTAAATTTTTCAGGTAATGAAAAAGCATGAAAACAAGCCATTATCAAACCCAATATTCCTCCAATTAGATGAGCTAAATGAATTCCTGGAATTACATAAATAAACGACCCAGATGGGTTTCCTGTTAATGTAACTCCTATTGAATCTAAATTCTTCCAGCCTAAATATTGAACTGTTGTAAATATTATGCCTAAAATTAGTGTACTAATTAAAGCTAATTTATAAACTTTAAAATTTCCTTTCTTAAATGAATTATAAGAAATTTGCCTTGTTACACTACTAAATAGTATTACTAAAGTATTGTAAATAAAATAACTTGGTAATTTAAATTCCAGCCAATTACCTGCACCCTTTCTTACAATATAAGCACTTGTCAATGATGCGAACATCATAACAATTGCAGCACAGCCAATCCATAATGCTACTACATAAGGATGAACCTTATTTCGATTTGATATGTTATTGACTGCTTCCATTATATTTTATCAATTAAGTAAACTATTAATACAATTGGTAAATAAATAAATGATGAAAACATTAGTTTTCTTGCAGAAATTGCATCATTATTCATATATAACTTCCAAGAATAGAAGCTATAAAATATATTTACAATTTGTATAATAATCAATGAATAAATTCCTGAATAATTAAAATAAAAAGGCAAACAAGTAATAATAAAAAGTGGTAAACTATACATTAATGAATGAAAACCAATTCTATTATTTAATTCACCTGTAGTATTTGGTATTAATTTAAAACCTGCTTTAGTATAATCCTCATGCCCTAACCAAGCAATTGACCAAAAATGAGGAAACTGCCAAAAAAATTGAATACCAAAAATTGCAAAACACATTGGTGAAACATAACCTTCAGCAGCTACAGCACCAATAGCAGTAGGTAAAGCTCCAGGTATAGCACCAATCAAAACAGCTATTGGAGAAACTCTTTTTAAAGGTGTATAAATAAATGAATACACTATTAAAGATAATGTTCCAAAAACAGCACAAATAGGATTGATATAAGCTAATAAAGTAATACCAATCAATGACATAAATCCTGCAGCCAAAATTGCTTCAGAAACGTTCATTCTATTTGCTGCAAGTGGTCTATTCATGGTTCTTTTCATCAATTTATCAAAGTCTTTTTCCAAAACTTGATTTATTGCATTAGAAGCACCAGTAACTAAAAATCCACCAACAGACAAAAATAATATTACTCTATAATTGATTTCGTTTACAGCAATTAAGTAAGTCAATAGAGCTGAAAATACTACAAGAAAATTCAGCCTTAGTTTCACTAATTGCTTATAATCATCAATTTTAAGACCTAATAATTGACCGTATGTACTATTTATTACTTTACTATACATTTAGTAATCACTTATTATTAATGACTTCCACTATCTTCTTCTCCGACACCAAGTGGTTCAACTTGGCAAATATAATCTTTACCATCTTTTGCATAATCATATGGCCATCTATGGACAGTTGGAATATTTCCAGGCCAGTTGCCATGAATATGCTCAATTGGTGTTGTCCATTCTAATGTAGATGATTCCCAAGGGTTTCTTTCAGTAACAACTTTACCTTTCCAAATACTATAGAAGAAATTTACAACAAATAGAATTTGAAGTAAAAAAACTACACAAGCTGCAATAGTAATAAATTGGTTAATTTTTGCAAAATGGTTAAAAGTTTCAAAGTTATCATAAGAATAATATCTTCTAGGAACTCCAGCCATACCTATATAATGCATTGGCCAAAAGATAGCATATGCTCCTATTAAAGTGCCCCAAAAGTGGATTTTTCCTAAAGTATCATTCATAAATCTTCCATAAAGCTTAGGGAACCAATGATAAACTCCAGCAAACATACCAAAGAATGCAGCTACACCCATTACAATATGAAAGTGAGCAACAACGAAATATGTATCGTGCATTTGTATATCAATTGCAGAGTTACCTAAAAATATACCTGTTAATCCACCAGAAATAAATAATGATACGAATCCAATTGCAAATAAAGATGGTGAATTTAATCTTAAATTTCCGCCATAAATTGTTGCAATCCAGTTAAATACTTTAACTGCTGAAGGTACAGCAATTATTAATGTAAAGATTACAAAAAAGTTAGACAAAAATGGATTTACACCAGACATAAACATATGATGAGCCCAAACAATAAAAGATAAAAATCCAATTGCTAATATTGAAAACACCATTGCTTTGTATCCAAAAATTGGTTTTCTTGTATGTACAGATAATACTTCAGATACCAAACCCATCGCTGGTAATATAATGATATATACCTCAGGGTGACCTAAAAACCAAAATAAATGTTGATATAATATTGGAGAACCTCCTACATTTTCAAGAGCTTTTCCATTTACATAGATTTCACTTAAATAAAAACTAGTTCCCATTCCTCTATCAAACATTAATAAGAAGAAACCTGAAACTAATACTGGAAACGATAATAAACCTAATATTGCTGTTACAAAAAATGCCCAAATTGTTAATGGCATTCTCCACATTGTCATTCCTTTTGTTCTTAAGTTTAAAACAGTAGTGATATAATTAATACCACCTAATAAAACTGAAACAACAAAAAATGTTAAGCTTACTAACCATAATGTCATACCTGTCTTTGAACCATCTGAAGCTTGAGGTAGAGCACTTAATGGTGGATAAGCCGTCCAACCACCTGAAAAAGGGCCAGTACTTAAAAACATTGAATAAAACATTACAATACTAGATAAAAAGAAAAACCAGTATGAAAGCATATTCAAAAATCCAGATGCCATATCTCTTGCTCCAATCTGTAAAGGAATAAGTAAATTACTAAAAGTACCACTCAATCCAGCAGTTAATACAAAAAATACAATAATAGTACCATGCATTGTTACTAATGCATAATAAAATTCTGGTGCTAATTTTCCAACACCTTCACTATTTACAGTAATCCATTTTCCTAATAATGGTTTTAACCACAATAAACTTTCTTCAGGAAAACCTAATTGTAATCTAAAAATAATAGACATTCCAGCACCAATTATTGCCCACAGCATACCTGTAATCAAGAATTGTTTTGAAATCATTTTATGATCCTGACTGAAAATATATTTTGTGATAAAATTTGATTGAAATTTATCACCATGATGATGGTCATGAAAATGATCATCAAAACCTTGCTCTCTTATAAGAATATCCTCATGAGTTTCAGGATGATTAGCGATAGCTGACATATATATTTTTTTTAAATAATATTAAATTAATACAGTAAAGACTATTTAATTTCTTTTACTGGTTCAACTACATTTACTTTTGTTGTGTCTTTTACAGTTTCAACTGGGTCAATTGCTAACTTTTTACCTTTATTTGGATCATCATCTGTATTTCTGATAGATGTCAAGTAAAAAGATTTTTGCTCACTAACCCATTTATTATATTCTTCTTGAGAAACAATTTTAACCTCTCTTCTCATACTAAAGTGACCATTACCACATAATTCAGCACATGCCAATTCGTATTCAAAAGTTTCCCACTTTTTCTTTCCATTAGGATCTTTTGGATCAGAAGGTTCATTATATTCTGGATATTTTTTCAATTCAGCTCTATATTCTTCAGTAGTTTTAACTGGAGTAAATACGAAATAAGTAGGCATTCCAGGAACAGCATCCATTTTAACTCTAAACTGAGGTAAATAGAAATTATGTAAAACATCTCTAGCTACAATTCTAATACGAACTTTTTGGCCAACAGGTAAAACTAATTTATCAGCTTTGAAATCATCGTAATTTTTAGAATCTGTCCAATCTTGTCCGATATCATTAGATCCACCAATTAATTTATAATTCTTTGTACCTAATAAACCATCTGCACCAGGATATCTCAAAGTCCAAGCAAATTGATAAGCAGTTGCTTCAACTTCTAATACTTTTTCATCTGGTTTTACATCCACCATTACTTTATTCCAAGCATTCAATCCACCCACTACTAAGAATGTCATTACTATTGCAGGAACTGCAGTCCATATAACTTCTAACTTATTATCATGGGAAATAAATTTTGCCTTAGAACCTTCTTTACCATGGTATTTGTAAGTAAACCAAAATAATAAAACATGTGTAATAACAAATACAATACCAGTGAAAAACAATGTTATTTTGAATACACTATCTAATGCACCTCCATGTTCAGAAGCAGCACTGTGTGGTCCAAAACCTAACATATAATTTTTCATATCATATGCAGATATGATACAATATAATAAAAACACAATCATAAATATCATTCCAAGTACACTATTCCAGCGATTGGATGCATATTGTGCATTTTTCTCACCTCTAATTTTTGCAGTTAACTCTGTTAATTTACCAATTTGTAAAAAAACTATTACTGCTAAAATGATACATAATACAACTATTAACGTTGTCATATGAATAAATTTTTACTTTTCAATTAATTTTAATACTTCAATAATATTCCTCTATTTACACATGATGGTGTAAACTCTCCTCTAAATATGGATCATTAATTGGTACTAATGGTGCTTTAGATAATTGTATAAATAAAAAGAATACAAACATAGCTCCAAATCCAACAAAAGTACCCAAATCTAATAATCCAGGAATATTAAAACCAACTTTAAACTCAGGTGTATGATGACCTTCATGCCCAGCTTCTGCTCCATCATGATTTGCAGATTCCATATGTGCATTTTCAGCATGATTTGCAGTAGCATGTGTTTCTCCCACTTTTACTTCTTCAGCTTTATGTTCTTCAGGTTTAACTTCTTCAGATACAATTGTTTTTGTAGGTTCAGTATTAGAAATCAGTACTTTTTTTACATCTGATTCTAAATTAGAAGAATGATGATTAGCACTTGCTTCAATTAATTCATGAGCAGTATGTCTTGCTCCTGGTTTAATCATTTGGAAAAAATCCAACCAATGTCCTAATAAAACAATTATTGATATAAAAACAAGTGAACCATATTTTCTTTTAGTATCATTTCTCAATAAAATAAAAAATGGTAAAATAAAGTTCATTGCAAAATTAGCCCAAAAGTTTATTGGATATTCTTCCATTCTTGTTTTGAAGTAAGTAGTTTCTTCACCAACATTACCATACCAAATTAACATGAATTGAGAAAACCATAAATAAGTCCAGAAAATACTAAATGCAAATAAATATTTTCCTAAATCATGTAAATGTTCTATTGTAACTTGATGATAATATCCTTTAGATTTTAAGTAAACTAATAATAATATTGTAAAAGCAAGTAAACTTACTAACAAACTTACTGTAGCATACCAAGCAAATAATGTACTATACCAATGTGCATCTAATGACATAATCAATTGCCAAATGAAAGCTGCACTAGAAAATCCAGCTATTGGTAAAAAGATTGCTCCCCATTTTTTTGCTAGTTTATAATAACTATAAGTTGAATCGCCATGTTTATCTTGATCTAAAGAAATTGATCTCATTTTTCTAGCCCAAAAATACCAAACACCACCAAAACCTAAAGTTGCTAACAAAAACCAACCTTTATTTAAGAATTTAGATTTATGTTGAAGTAATTCATCGTTTGCAACTGAATTAGCATCAGCCCAATGATACAAATGATGATAGCCAAAATAAACTCCACCAACTATTACTGCAAGTAAAATTAATCCAACAGATAAGAACTGAGCACTAGCTTCCCATACTCTTTTGAATACAGTATGCCAACCTGAATACATAAGAACTTTACCGCAATAAAGAAATAAAGAAATAAAAGCAATACCTGTAAAAAAGAATGAATTATGTAAAAAGTTTGTCCAGAATCTTGTATGATATACATCATCTTGAAACCAAGTTAGTAGCATACAAACAACTCCAAGAGCCATCAACCCAAACAAAACATTTTTTTGTTTTCCTTCAAATACAAACTGATTCATATTATAAATATATAATCTAAATAAATATTTTGCAACTATCTACAATTTTTAATGATCTGTAGCATGATCAACAGGGGCATTTTCGTTCACCGCTTTTAGTTTTGCAACTGAAAGAGCAGGTGTCCCTGAATTATTTAATGTGTTTTCAGTTTCATTATATTTTAATGATTTAGCATTAGCCTGTAAAGATCTAATATAATGAATTACATTCCATCTTTCAGTATATGATAATTTATCAGCATAAGATCCCATCACATTTTTACCATACATTATAGCATGATAATAACGGCCTTCACTAGCAGCAATAAAATCATCAGAAATTAAGTTTGCAGGCTTAGCTGGATATTTAGCTTCAGGATGGTCATATAAAAAACCATTTCCATCCCCTTTTTCTCCGTGGCACAGTCCACAATATATTGTATATAAATCTTTTCCTTTTTTCAATGCATCTTTTGTAATTAAAAATGGATTTCTTACAATTTCAGACATTGCTCTTGTTCTTTCTTCTTCAGTATCCTTATAATAATATGGCACTGAACCATTTATCGGAACAGCAACAGTAGTATTACCATCACCTCTCAACATTTTTATCATATCCTCTCTACCCTCTTCTGTCGATTGGTTTGATATTCCAACAGATCCTCTAGGCACAGTACCCAATACAGGTAATCTAGGATTTGATAAATCATATACAGATTTAGTACTTTCCTCTTCCCAATGATTGTAAGAATATGGATCAACAATGTTAGCTTCATAAGCTACTGAGTGACCCATATCAGGCATGTATTCATGACCTGGGTTATTCTTATCAGCTGGGCTACAACTATACATAAATGTAAAGGATAACAAAACTGAAAAGATGGATATATTTGAATTTAAATTTTTCATTATATCTAAAAAGTATTATTCAATAATTAAATATATTTTGTATGAATTTCAGATGCACCAGTATTTGCAAGAAATGAATTGATTTCATCTAACTCATTACTATTTAAACCACTAGTATCAAAAGCAATACAAAATTTATCATCTGTTATTCTATCGTCTAAAGTAGGATTTTTTATACCAGGACCCATTCCACAAACTGTATAAAAAGAAACAACCATTCCAATTGCAGCAAATAATACAGTTAACTCAAAAGTTACTGGGATAAATGATGGAGCTGGCCAGTGTGGTTTACCTCCAAAAATTATTGGCCAATCTTTAACGAATGCCCAAGACATAAATCCAAAAGCAGTCAAAGTCCCAGTTAAACCAAAAACGAAACCTGCTTGATGTAATCTTGATTCTTCCAATCCCAACAAAGGATCCAATCCATGTACAGGAAATGGTGTATAAACATCGAAAATATCTAAATGAGCTTTTTTGGCTTTACTAATCGCACCTAACAATTCAGTTTCGTCATTATATAAGCCAAACAATATATTTTTATTTAAACTTCTCATTATATATTAAATATTTATCAAATTTATTAATGATGACTATGATTATCCTCTTCAACTGAATGTGTATCATGATGAGGAGCATGAACTGCATTTGGTCCGATATAATTATCTCCAGCTGTTTTCAAAATTGATTTAATCTCAGCAATTGCAACCACTGGTGCAAATCTAGCGAAAATTAAAAAACAAGTAAAGAATAATCCAAGTGAACCTAAGAATAAACATATTTCAACCCATGTTGGTGAATAATAACTCCAACTTGAAGGTAAATAATCTCTAGCTAATGTAGTTGCAATAATCACAAATCTTTCAAACCACATTCCAATGTTAATAAATATAGACATAAAAAATGTAATAAATATTGAACGTCTAAATTTCTTAACCCAAAATATTTGTGGAGAGATCACATTACAACCCATCATTCCAAAATAAGACCACCAATAAGGTCCAAATACACGGTTATAGAATGCAAATTGCTCATATAAATATCCTGAATACCAAGCAATGAATAACTCTGTCAAATAAGCAACACCCACAATAGTACCAGTCAATAATATTACTTTATTCATAGATTCAATATGCTCTAAAGTAATATAATCTTCCAATTTCATTGTTTTTCTACAAACCAACATCAGTGTTTGTACCATTGCAAATCCAGAGAAAATCGCACCAGCCACAAAGTAAGGAGGAAAGATAGTTGTATGCCAACCTGGAATAACTGAAGTTGCGAAGTCAAAACTTACTATCGTATGAACTGATAATACTAATGGTGTTGATAATCCAGCCAATACTAAAGATAAAGATTCCCATCTTTGCCAGTGTTTTGCTGAACCTGTCCAACCAAAAGCTAAGTTAGAATATAATTTTCTTCTCCACCCTGATGCTCTATCTCTTACTGTAGCAAAGTCAGGAACTAAACCTGTGTACCAGAATAATAAGGATACCGTAAAATAAGTAGAGATTGCAAAAACGTCCCAAAATAGTGGAGAGTTAAAGTTCGTCCATAATGGACCTCTTGTATTTGGGTAAGGAAATATAAATATTGCCATCCAAACTCTACCCATATGGATAATAGGAAACTGACCAGCACAAATAACGGCAAAAATTGTCATCGCTTCTGCTGCTCTATTTACCCCAGTTCTCCATTTCTGACGGAATAGTAATAAGATAGCTGAAATCAAAGTACCAGCATGTCCAATACCAACCCACCAAACGAAGTTTGTGATATCCCATCCCCAACCTATTGTACGATTAAGGTTCCATGATCCTATACCAACCCAAACAGTCCAAGTAACGCTAAATACATACAAAGCTAAAAACGTAGCTGCAAGTATAAAACCAATAACAAACTGCTTTGTTGGTGTTTTTTCTGTTGGCGAACAAATATCTTCAGTAATCTGATGATAAGTTTTATTCCCAATAATTAATGGTTCTCTAACCGGTGAAACGTATGCACCCATTTGATGCTAATTTTTTAAATTATTAATAATCTGGATTACCAAATAAAAATTAATTATCCAATTGTCTCTTCTGATCTGTTTGTAACTTTCATTGAGTAAACTACATTCGGATCAATATTTACTTCTTCTATCACTCTATATGCCATTGGGGAATGAATTAATTTCGAAATTTTACTTTCTTTATTATTTCTATCACCAAAAGTAATTGCACCAGTAGGACAAGCCGTTTGACATGCTGTTTTCACGTCATTTTCATGTAATTGTCTTTCTTCTCTTTTTGCTGTTAATTTACCTTCTTGTATTCTCTGAACACAGAAGCTACATTTTTCAATTACACCTCTTGATCTTACCGTTACATCTGGGTTTAACACCATTCTTGTTAAGTTATCTGCATAGAATGGTAATTCCTCACCATTGATTCTATTTTCATTGATACCAAACAAGTCAGCTGTAGTATAATCTAACCAGTTGAATCTTCTTACTTTATATGGACAGTTGTTTGCACAATATCTTGTACCAATACATCTGTTATAAGTCATTTGATTTAATCCATCACTACTATGGTTCGTAGCATTTACTGGACATACATTTTCACAAGGAGCATTATCACAGTGATGACACATTAATGGTTGGTAAACAACATTTGGATTATTGATATCTCCATAATAGTATCTATCAATTCTTAACCAAGTCATCTCATGATGGCGATGTACTTCAAATTTTCCAACAACTGGAACATTATTTTCAGCCATACAAGCCACTGTACAAGAACCACAGCCAGTACAAGAGTTCAAATCTACAAACATATTCCAGTGATGACCAGAAGTATATTTGTATTGATGACCTGGATATAATGTTCTGTCATTCAATCTTTTGAATTCAGCTCTTTCTTCTTTAAGTTCAGTAACTGCTTTAGGAAGTTCATTTAAATTAGTTCTTCTAATTACATTTCTTTTTGTTAAAGAACCTTGGAAACCTTTATAACCTAAAATCTTTTCGTCAGCATTAATTACTTTATTCTCCTCTTTACCATTATCTGTAACACCCATAGTATGATGATACTGAACACAAGCAAAATTTGGATCTTTTTTACTCAGTTTCTTTAAAGAAACTTGAGTTGAATAATACTGAGTATATCCTTTGTTATCTGCTTCTAATAAAGCATTGATATTTGTACCTATATTTTTTCCAGTCAATCCAACCACTTCTCTTCCATAACCTAAGGCAATTGAAACAGTACCAGGGAATTGGCCAAATTGTCTCATTGCTATACATGACACTTTTTTGCCATTTATATCAACATCAACTAAATCGCCATCTTCTAAATTTTCAAAAGCTGTATAGTTATTAATTCCATCCCAATTTACAGGAACTGAAATATAATTACCCCAAACAGTTCTTAAAACTGGATCTGGCATTTCCATTAACCAAGGATTATTTGCATACTGTCCTGCACCGATATTTACTGATTCGTAAATTGAAATTTCTAAAGGTGCATTTGCTGGTTGGCTTACTCCACTAGCAGCTGCATTCACATCACCACTAAAACTTACAGAATTATTTGTAGCACCAGTTGAAAAGACACCATCATGCAAACAATTATCCCAAAAAGATTGGAAACTTGCAAATCCTGAACCAGATTGCATTGATTTCCAATTTTCCATTAGATAATCATGATAATTCATAGTATTATCAGACCAAACTAATAATGATTCTTCAGCTTGACGTGTATCAAATAATGGAGCAATCGTTGGTTGAACAAGACTATAATTACCTGCAACTGGATTTGCATCACCCCAAGATTCTAAATTGTGGTGACAAGGAGCAACATAGTTACAAACATTAGCCGTTTCATTCATTGCTATTGTTATTGCAACCTTTGTTCCAACTTTTGCTAAGGCAGCTTTGAATTTTGCATTATTAGCACCATCAAAAACTGGATTTGCGTCCAAAAATATGATCGTAGAAACAGCACCAGATTCCATTTCTTTTATCAAATTTTGATAATCAGAATCAGAACCTTGTCTTCTATTTGAATACTCATTGAAATCTATTGTAGTACCAATATTTCCTAATAAAGCATTCGTAGCATTAATTATAACTTGCTCACTTGTATTATTTGAACCAGATAATACTAATGATTTTCCTTTATTTTCTACTAAATCTTTAGCTGCTTTTTTTAGCATACCTAGTGCAGCATCATTAACCTTTGGTGCACTTATACTAGAACCACCAGTCAATTTTGCAACTTCATTATATAAATTAGCAATCGCAGCACCTTGTTCAGATGGTTTCACTAAAATTCTATGATCTGCATTGGAACCAGTTAATGACATTCCACTTTCCACTTGATAATGTCTAGACATTTTAGCCTTTGAAACATCATCAATTCTTCTATTGGTTGCATATGCTTTTGCAAATTCTTCAGGAGCTATCCAAGTACCTAAAAAGTCTGCATTAAAAGCAACGATTGTTAAAGCTTGATCAAATTTATAACCGGGAATTACTCTTTTGCCAAAGTTTTGAGCATTTGCATCTAATAGTGCTGAATATGATACACTATCATAAGAAACATGCTTAGCAGAAGGATATTTGGTAGTAAAATCTGCAATAACTTTTTGTAAGTATTGCTTAAGATTGTATTGGATACTAATCTAATATTACCACTTAATTTAGATTTAACTTCCTTATCTAAATCACTCCAAGATAATTTATCAACATTTCCGTTATTTACTTTTCCGGGAAATTGTAAACGATTATTATCATATAAACTAAGTACCATTGCCTGAGCTCTTGCTCCAGTAACTCCTTGAGAAACTTTAGACATTGGATTACCTTCTATCTTTATTGGTCTTCCTTCTCTTGTTTTAACAAGAACAGAAGCATAGTCGCCACCATTTACGAAACTTGATGCATAATATGTAGCAACTCCAGGTACAATAGAATCAGGTTTAGAAACATAAGGTAATGCTTTCTTAACCGGAATCTCACAACTAGCAGCAATTGTAGCTGCACCAAGTCCAAATCCAAGATATTTCAAGAAATCTCTTCTAGAACTAGTAACTTGACCAGAAACATTATCATTAGCAATCGTTTCGGCAACAGACTGGCCATTGAACTCTTGATCAATAGACTGAAGAAATGAAGGTTCTTGATTTAAATCTTCTACTCCAACCCAAATATTATCTTTATTTAAAAGTTCCATATATGATACTTATGTCGATAATTGACAAATAATTTTTATAAAATTTTAATAATGGCATTTTTGACACTCCAAACCTCCAATATCTGCAACAGTAACTTTTGTTCTAGTTCCTGCTTTCAACTCATTATGATAAGTTTGATAAGTCTTGTAATATTCATTATCTTTAAAATTCACATCTGTTTCTCTGTGGCAATTTACACACCAACCCATTGATAAAGGAGCAACTTGTTTCAATTTCTCCATTTTCTCTACTTCACCATGACATTTTTGACAAGCTACTTTACCAACAGCAACGTGTTGAGAGTGATTGAAATAAACATGATCAGGTAAGTTATGGATTCTATTCCATTGAATTGGACCTTGAATTTTTGTTTTATGTTCGTTTGTTAACGATTCTTTGATAGAAGTCCATTGATTTTCAACTGATGTACCAGCTGGTGACATTTCTGTTATCCATTTTTTGTAAATTTTAGAAATATCTTCTTCACTCATTTTATCATAATTATCAATGTACTTATCTGTATTTGGATCAAATCCGATAGAAGCATAAATTTTAGTTATTTCTTCAGTTCCGTATTTTGAACCTTTCTTGATAGCTTTATGACAATTCATACAAGTATTAGCCGCAGGAATTACTGATTGCTTACTTCTTCTTGCACCATCATGACAGTATTGACAATCAATTTTGTGTAAGCCAGCATGAGTAGCATGAGAAAACTTGATTGGTTGATCTGGTTGGTAGCCTTGTTGACGACCTAATGATATTGCATTATTTACAGTAGTATAACCACCTAAAACGATCAATGCAAAAACAACAAAACCAATAACACTTTTGCTAGTAAGAATATCAGCAAACGATTTAGAAGCAGGTATTTCTCCCTCTTTAGCCTCACTTACAGCATTTAAATTATATACTAATCTAGTAAGTGATAAAGCTAATAATGCTAACAAAATGATAGCTCCAATAACCCACCAATTTGAACTAGAATCAGTATTTGAAGTTCCAGCAACATTACTTCCACCAGTTGTAGCAACTGCAGGTCCTAAAGTTCCTTTGTAAACTCCATCAACATAAGCTAATATATTTGCTATTTCCTCATCTTTAAGATTAGGAAAAGCAGTCATAATATTTGGCTTGAATTGAGCCCACAATTCATTTGCTTTTGGATTACCAGCAGCAATCATTCCTTGTGAGTTTCTAATCCATTGATATAAGGCTTTTTCATCACCCCATCTTTCTTGAGCACCACCCAATGCCGGACCAGTCATTTTGTCCTTCATATTTTTATTGTGGCAACTAGCACATTGTGCTTTGAAAAGGGATTCTCCGACTTTTACATCGGCAGCCCAAGACTGAACACTAGTAAAAATTACTAATGCAACAGATAAATACTTGAATAAGAATCTAATAGACAACATCATGTAAATTATTAGTTGAATGCAATTTAACAGAAAATTAACTTCTGTATAATCAACGCTGCAAAAATAATAATGCTGAGGAATTTTACAAAGATTTGACAAAACTCATTTTCTATTTAGAATAATTCCAAATAATAAAAACAGCTTTTATGGCTATTTTATATTCATAACTTCTTTAATATTAAAGAATTATTTAATGTATATTTATTTGGAATATCCTAAAAATAATTTAAAAAAAATTAGCAATTAATTTGTTATCCTTTGTCTTTAAAAAAAAGCAAAAGAATCTAAGCTTTTAAAATTTATTAAAAAAAAGCAATAAAAAAAGGAGCTTAAAAGCTCCTTCTATAATTAATTCCCCATTCCAGAACCATCTCCTTGTTTGAGATCATCATTATTTATATTCTTCTTTTTTGATCCTTTAAATTCCATTTTTCCAAATTGCCAATTAAAGGATAAATTTATAGTTCGGAAAGGTACTTTTATTTCATTGAATTGATAAAAATCTTGCCCTCTTAAGTCTGTTGTAAACTTTTGGTCAGGAGTAAAAGGATTTGAAATATTTAATCCTAAAGAAGCTCTTTTATTATTAAATTCCTTTTTAAAACCAAATGAGTAAATAGAGAAGGATGGATTTTTTCCTTGAGAAGTATATCTTGCAGAATTGAACAATCCAAAAAACTCTGCAAACCAACCATTATTAAACGACCATGAGGAAATTAATGCAAGGTTATACATCATTTGGTTATTTGTATTGGTTGCAACAATATTATTTGAATTCAAATTATAGGTATAAACATTTACATTTCCTCTCAAAGTCCATGGTTTAATAATTTCCCAAGATCCAAAAGCATTCAAACCAATTGAATTGTTAACTCCCACATTTTTGAAAGTGGTGTATGAAATTCCATTATTTTGCACCTGAACATAACTTTCAATTATATCTTGAGTTCTTCTATAATAAAGAGCCGCATTTACAACCACTTTTTTATAATAAATAGAATATGATAATTCTGTTAAATGAGCTATCTCAGGTAATAATGCTGGATTTCCTTTTGAAATATTTTTTGGGTCACTACTATTCACAAATGGATTCAAATAAAACAAACTTGGTCTTTGCAATCTTTTTGAATAACTCAATTTGAAATTATGAATAGCGTTAAATGACTTTGATAAATTGATGGTTGGAATCAATGTATTGTATTTATTTGGATTAATAGGCTCTAAATCTGGTTTATTAAACTTTCCTTCAATTTCTGTGTGCTCCAATCTCAATCCAGTTTTTGCATTGATTTGAAAAGGTAATTGAAATGAAACTAATCCATATCCAGCATATACATTTTGAGTATAATTTAGAATATTTGATCTTGTGTTATCAATTTCATAATTATTTGTTGAAGCATTAAATAAAGCATATTTTGAATCGCTGTCAATTGTTCTTAAAATAGATTTAAGACCAGTTTCAAAAGTAACTTTCTCGTTTATTGGATGAATATAATCCGTTTGAAGGGTATATTCATTATTGATACCATTATTATTGGATTGATCCATGATCGAAACTAATCCAGAAGAATTTGTTGTATAATCATTTATCGATTTATTTTTTCCATATTGGAATGATGCAGATAACTCATGTCCTTTTGTTTTAAAGGTCTTTTTATAATCTACTGACCAATCGAGACCTATGTTTTCGAAATTATTTTTAGACTTTCGATTTCCTAGAACTTGCAATGTGTCTATACTAAAAATAGTATTAGAAATACCAATATTTGCATCCGTATTAAAACCAAAATTATTCAATCGAATATTTGTAGATAAATTATTGGAAGCATTCAAATCATAATCCAAACCGAGACCTACATTATAACCGAATCTAGCCACTGCACTTGTCCCATCTTGAATCAATCTTGAGGTTGCATCTGTACTATATTGATTTCTTTCAAAATAAATATTGGATGATTGTGAAATAAAGCCATTTGTTCCGCCACTTAAAGTCACTCCTAAATCTCCCCTTCTATAATTCAAATTCAAAGATCCATTGACAAATCTGGTACCACCAGAACCATTTATTGATCCATTAAAACCTTCAATTTTTTTTGTTTTGGTGATAATATTGATAATCCCAGCAGTTCCTTCTGCATCATATTTTGCAGAGGGACTGGTAATCACTTCGACACTTTTGATTTGATCGGAAGGAATCATTTTTAATGCATCAGAAACATTAGATGCCATCACAGCCGATGGTTTTCCATTTATCAAAACACGAATATTCGAACTTCCTCTCATTTGAATATTTCCATCCAAATCCACCACTAAAGTTGGAACTTTTCTTAAAATGTCAGTTGCATTTCCACCACTAGATGTCAAATCTTTTTCAGCATTATAAACGATTCTATCCACTTTTGTCTCAATCAAAGCAGCCTGACCTTTAATCTCCACTTCTTTCAACATAAAATCATTTGGAACAATTTTAACTTGCCCAATATTGATACTATATCTTTTGGAATTGATTTTAATGGTATCAATAACTTTGTTTTTATACCCAATGAAAGAGATCGTCAAAGCATATTTTCCAGGATTTATTTTATCTAGCTTGATGGATCCTGTTGCATCTGTCACCGCTCCATTAATTATTTTATCAAAATCTTTGATAGACAATGCTACTGTTGCAAATTCAACTGGCAAACCAGTAATTGAATCTACGATTGTCATTGAAATATCGCCTTGTTGGACAGAAAAACCCCCACTTGGACCTTGAGCAAATGTGAAAGAGGAAATAAATAGCAATATAAAAACGTAAATATTCTTAAACATATTAATTTTATTAAAAGTATAATTTGCACAAAGATTGGCTATAAAAATTACATCATTATAATTTTATAGATAAATGGGGAATATATTCAGACGAATAAATTACTTTTTCTTTTTTGATTTTGAAGGTTTCTTGCCAGAAGTTTTTTTACTTTTTCCCTTTTTTACCCTTAGTAGCTTTTGTATTAACTTTTGTGGTGGTAGGATTAATATTTAATGAATCAGATTTGATATCCAATTTATTTGTAGTTAATAGCGTTGATTCTTCCATAGTTGTTCTTGCCACTTCGCCAGAAGGAGGAATAACTAATCCATCCATTCCAACCACTTGCACCTTTTTGGGAACAAAAATATTGATACGAACAGATTCATTCATATCCAAACCAGATTTGGTACGAATTTTTTTTCGAGTAATTGCTGGCACTATAACGATCCCATCACCTTTCTTTTCCCCAATTAATTTATATCGTCCTTCCTTAATAAAGCCATCCAAAATTCTTGGTTCTGCATTTTCGATATAAATATTAGATTCACTCAAAACCGTATTTCCTTCCCAAGGTGTAACAACTATTGAGTCTTTCAATTGCATCACCACTTTGTCAATATCACCCATATCAAAAGATTGATGCACAATTCTAGTCAATTGGGCATAATTGGAAGAACAAAGGGATATCACCAAAAAAAAGGAAAGAAAATGCTTCATATTATAATTTTCATCAAAGGTAAAAAAAAATTTAGATTAGCAATTTAATATCATAAAAAATGGGCTTTTGCAATGCAAAACTTAATTGTAGGAATAGTATTTTTAAGGACTGTAAAAGCTAACGAAAACAGTCTTGAGATGTGCTGGGAAATTTGTAAAACAGTTCAATAAACTTCAGAATGTTTAATTTCTATCTAATGCCAAATTTTACTTCCACTTGCCCACATTTAACAAGTCTGCTGTTATAAGTTAATTGTTTTATTTATGATTTCAAAAATTCATATTTATAAACTTTTGGTGTTATTTTTTCTGCAATTATGTTCAATTTGTCTTTTAGTTCTGCTAGAAGGCTTGTGTAATTTTCATCATTACTTTTTGAGTTCATTATTCCCTTTGCACTTCTGCCTTGAAAATGTTCTCTAATTTCATAAAAACTTGCATTTACGTTGATATCCTTTTGAGAATGATAGTATTTCCAAAGTTCACGACCTGCAACAAATACACATTTTGCTTCGTCTGAAAATTCTAAAACTTCGTTTTTGTAAACTCCAAAAGTTACATTTTCCTTAAACAAACTATTTTTTTGTTCAACTTTTAGTTTTCCCTTTATATAATCAGTCATAAAGTTACTACCAAATTTTTCTTTTGCATATACTTCGGCTTCGGTAAAAGGTATCCAATGATTTACACCTTCGCTACTAGAAATTCTATTTTGACCATGAAATAAAGCAAAAGTTAAACAGTCATTTTGAAATTCGGAATCTGTTTGCCAACCGTCTTTGGGAAATAAAAATTGGTCTCTATCATTTAACCAAGTAGAATCGATACAATGACGCACAGCAAAATAGATTGAACCAATCAATAAGTTATTTTTTGTTAAATATAAATGATATCGATGGTCATCTTTTCATTTTCTAAATTATCAATAAAAACATAGTTTTTATTTTGAAAATCTGGCGTAGAACAATCCAAAATCCAATTTTATGATTTGTGTTATATTGATATTTGTTTATCCATTGGTTTATTCCTTGTGGTAAATTTCCGTAGAAGGTTTTGATACCAACATAATTTCCATTTTTATCAAATACATCAGTTGCAATCTTATTAATTTTTGATTTCTCTATAGTATTCCAAATTGTAAATCCAACTGGAAATTTTCCTTTTACATTATCAAAGGTTTCAGCTGGTACAACAAAACCACTTATATATTCAGCTAAAAAATATTGTTTGAATTTTTTGAAATTAGAACCATTTACAAATTTCAACTTTGAGAATTGTCCTAAAATACAATTAGGATTTTTTTATAAATAATTGCCATAAACAATGCAAAAATTTCATTAACTGCATTGCCAATTATTGGCTTGAGGGATTTATTAATTTCAAAAGTAAGTGTAATATCATTTTTATGCCCTTTTCCTAAACCTGTACCTGCCTCTGCATATGGCGGATTAATATA
>JADJVK010000053.1 GCA_016710625.1 Saprospiraceae bacterium | reverse complement strand
ATTAATTGCTAACTACCTCAAAAGTTAGACGTATGTTGAATAACCCTTTAAAGTATATTAAAGCAATTTTTCAAAGAATATATTTATCCCAAACAAAAATGGAAAAGGGTAGATACTTTACCTGTTTTTGGTAAAAATGAAGGTTGGTTTTACCGTTTCCACTGACATCTATTTAACTGGAGGGAAATCCCATTCTTCTGAAATCAGACTTGCTTTTATTTTGATTAAAAACCTAAAGAAGAATGATAAGTTTTAGACATCGGAGCACATTATGGCTACTTTACGCCAAAGTTAGCCTTCCGAAATTAAATGGAGAGAACGGGCTGCTATTTCCTTTTGAGCCCACATCAAAAAGTTTTCAATTACTCAATCAAACATACAGAGCCTGCTAAAATATTAATGTTTCTTAAAAGGCAATTTCAAATTCAGAAGACAACATCGTCTTTATGAGTTTCCCAATTTGCATTCTGAATATAATTCTACAGATATTACCCAGTTTGAAAAGGAATCTCATATAAAATACGCCTCCAACCAAAGTTGAAGTAAATGTACGACAATAGATAAGATAACTCTCACAGAATCTTAAACTCCAAAATTATTAAAATTGACGTGGAGGTGCAGAATATATGTAATAAATGGAGGTTTGAGCTATTTTCAAACCACTTTCATTGTGATGGAATATTTAGAGCCTAAAAGAAAAATGAAACCCATGTAGATGCCCTCAATGCATTATTAAACATTTGGTCCTAATCATATATATAATTGAAAAAGATGGGAATTTAGTTCCCATTAGCAATGTTGATAATTATCTAATTAACAATAATTTAGAGTCCGACAATGTGGTATTCATCAAGTAAGTTTAGTTAATCAATTTCTGACGAATTTGCAATAATTATAACTAAAGTCAAAAAATATTAGAGAAATATCTACAACAGAGCGAAGTGAAAACTACCACTTAATATGATAATTTCAAATCCATCAGATACATTTCAAAAATTACGTCAAAACTAAAAATTGAAATAATTTTAGGAAGCTGGTTCAGTAAATACCAAACTTGTACTATCTTCTACGTTATATTGAATAATATTTTTTAACAAAAAAGCTATTTAAAAAATGAAAAAGAATGCTCAAAGGATTGTAGCAATTTTTGCATTTGCTGCTCTTTTCTCTAGCTGCGGTCCAAAATTAATGACTGAAGCTGAGATGAACAAAAAGATTGATGAGGGATATGCAAAGCAAATCGAAACATTAGGTGCACAGTTGGATAAAGAATGTACGACCAACATGGACACAAAAGTGAAAGCTAAGGCAGATGCTTTAGTTCAAGAAGCTATTAATGCTGCTCAAAACACTCCAGCTGTACAATAATTTGTAATCAGAATTTTAATCATTTTATTTCAAAAGAATTAAAACTTAAATTATCATAAAAAAAATGTGCTATGTTAGGGTTGGCAGTATTAAATTATTGCTTTCTTTTCCCTTACTTCATCTGACTAAAATCATTAGAAGAACAAAAGCGTCTATAGAAAAACCATCAAAACTAGAGTTGATGAGTTTATCTCAAAGAAAACAGCAGAACGACGTGATGGTGGATGCAAAAGCAAGAGCTATGACTGATCAAATGATAGCTGTTTACCGCAAGAGTAAGCATTCAGCAAAAATCCTAAAACTGTTGCACCAGCTCCGGCGAAAAGCCAAAGGAACCAGCTCCTAAAACAACACCCAAAGCTGTGAAGCCAACACCAGCTCCAGCACCTAACTCCAGCTCCAAGCCATATGGAAAATGAAGAAGACGCAGACCCATTGAAAAGAGGGGAAACAAAAATACGACTTCCTGCAAATGTAGAGCCACCAAAAGTTCAAGAAGTTAAAAATGCAAATCCACTAAAAGAGGTGGAGGAGGAAAATAGAACTTCTTATAGATAAAAAAATAGGCTGCCAGTATCTGACAGCCTATTTTTTTGTTGAAATAATGTCTAGTCCTAAAATAGATACACTAAAAATGTATCAATATGCAGCAAGAATTAATCAGCACATTAAAGAACGCAAAAGGACTAGCTTCATTTAAGTTGGGATTGTTAGAGAAATTGAAAGAGGAGAACTCAATATTAATGGTGGGGTTAAGGAAATATGGATACAATCTCATGCAACGATTTTGGAATTGGTTGCGAAAATATGGTAACTTTGACTGGATAATAAATCAAAAATCCACAACCATATGCCTAGGTCCAGAACAACGTATTTTAGAACTTGAACAGAAGGTAAAGTTGCTTGAGAAGCAAAAGAATTTTTTAGAGAAGCAAATAGAAAATACGGACAAGAAAGCAATCATATTTGATATGATGATAGATATTGCAGAAAAGGAGTATAAAATTCCGATTAGAAAAAACTCCTTACCCGAACAATCAGGGAATACAAAGTAAAATATAACGACAGTATTGTCAATACTTGTAGATTGTTCGGGATTAATAGGCAGGTTTATTATAGGAAAATAGAGGCTAAAAAAAGGAATGAATTAAAAGTGGAACAAGTAATATCTATGATAAGGGAAATTAGGTTAAAAATGCCAAGACTAGGTACTCGAAAACTTTATCACATACTCGAACCAAAGCTTGTAAAGTTAAATATTGGAAGAGATAAGCTATTTCAAATTCTAGGTGCAATCATCTATTGATAACCCCCAAACAGTTATATTATCACAACAAATACCCATCATAGATTCCAAAAACATAAAGATTTAATTCAAGATATAGAGCTTAAGCGACCAGAGCAAGTATGGGTATCAGACATTACCTACTTAGGGACGAGGTCAAATCATATGTATTTAAGTTTGATTACAGATGCTTATTCTAAAAAAATAGTTGGTTATTATGTATCAAATAACCTCAATACAACAAGTAGTATTCAAGCCTTGCTCATGGCCATAAAAAGTAGAAAATACAAAACAGAAAAATTAATCCATCACTCCGATAAAGGGATTCAATATTGCTCAAATGATTACCAAGAAATATTAAATAAAAATAAAATTCTTTGCAGTATGACAGAGCGATACGACCCATACTCCAATGCTATTGCGGAGCGAATAAATGGAGTTATTAAAAATGAATTTCTATTAGAAAACTACAATTTAGAATTAGTAGTAATGAGAAAAATAGTAAAGGAAAGTATTGAGATTTATAATGAAAAAAGACCCCATTATTCTTGTAATTATCTAACTCCAAACCAAATGCATAACCAAAATTCGATAACTATTAAATCCTATAAAACAAAAAGCAGATGTCAAAAATCAATGACATCTGCTTAAAAAATATTATTTTTGTCTTAAAATCTGTATCGTCTATTTAGGACTTGTCATAATTATTAATTACTTCTTCAATACTTCTTGAGCTGTTACTTTAACACAACCAGAAATAATAGTATAGTTTAATTTAATACTATCTGCAGAATATATACCATTTCCAATTACTTTTGAAACCTGAGTACCACTTGTTACAGTCATTGTATCAAAAGTCATCGTATTTGTTGAAGCATTAAATGTTCCTGTTCCTATTGCACCAAATGATGCCCAATTTGATGCTGTAAATTTTGAAATAGTATTACCAGCACCAAAAGTTACTTTATAATTTGTAGGGCAATTATTACTATCTTGAGGTAAAATTTTTCCACAAGAATCAATTGCACAAGTAGCAGTTTTTACAGTCCAAACTCCTAAGATTTTGTCTCTAGAAACTGTACTACAATTAGTACCTTCATATCCTGCATCACAATTACATGTTCCATCAACGCAAACACCATTTGCACCGCAGTTTACTGTTTCACATTTGTCTGTAGTACCACATGACATTACGAATAATGTAACACACACCATTAATGCGGCTACAAATAAATTAAAATTCTTTTTCATACTTTTTAGAAATTTTTTTGATTTTAAAGAATAAAGTGCTCCGATTCACTTGAAATTTTGGATCAAATCAGCATTTTTCATGCTGTTACCAAAAAATGTATCGAAGTTGTGGCACAAAATTATATTTTTTTTTGTTACCATCAGATAATATGACGAAATTTTATACAATCAGTAACGATAAAGATAAAATTTGCTAATTTTGAATTCAAATTTTTTAATTTTTAAAACAATATTCCGATATGGATTTAATGGAATTACTAAAAGGCCAACTTGGTAGCGGCTTGATGGATCAATTAAGCAATCAGATTGGTGGCGATAAGCAACAAACTGAAACTGCAACTAATGGTATTTTGAGTACTTTGATTGGTGCTTTATCACAAAATGTTACAAAACCAGGTGGAGCAGATGCTTTAGCAGGTGCATTAGATAGAGACCATGATGGAAGTATCTTAAATGATATTTCTGGCTTTTTAGGTGGAAACACACAAACACAAAATCCTTCTACAACGAATGGTGCTGGTATATTAAGTCATATTTTGGGCGACAAACTTGGTGGTGCTGCTCAAATGATTAGCCAAATATCAGGATTAAATGGAGACCAAACGGGTTCATTAATGACGACGTTAGCTCCTATCGTATTAGGAGTATTAGGTCAAGCAAAACAACAAAATGGTTTAGATGCTAATGGAATTGCTGGTTTGTTAGGTAATACAACACAAACACAATCAGGTAGTAATCCATTTATGGGCATGGTTTCCCAATTCTTGGATCAAAACCATGATGGAAATGTAATGGATGATATCGTTAATATGGGAATGAAGTTTTTCTCAAAGTAAAATAGGCGACATTTTGTGAAATACAGAACGTTTTTTGCAACTTTGCAGCAAAACGTTCTGTATTTTTGTATTATGAAGAGAATAAATCAATTTATCGTATTTGTTTGTTTGGTGATGGCTATTTTCAGCTGCAAACAAAATAATGAAAATAGTAATGCTACTATTTCTACTGGAAATAAAGATATAGATGCCATTTCCTCAAAAATCAAAGAAAACCCGAAGGATGCCTCTCTCTATGCCAAAAGGGCTGAATTGTATTTTGGAGCAGACGCCTATGAATTAGCTGTTGCGGATATGGCAAGTGCCATGAAAATTGACTCAAATAATATTGACTACCATATTTTGTTATCAGATATTTATATGGAGTCCCTTCAGTCAAGACTTGCTCTTCAAACAATGGAAAGAGCCGTGTCGCTCAATCCTGATAAAATTTCGTCTTTATTAAAGCTATCTGAACTTCAGCTGATTCTGCAATTTCACAACGAATCAATGGAAACAGTTAATAAGATCCTTTACAGAGACCATATGAATGCAGAGGCATTTATGCTGATGGGGATGAACTTCAAAGAAACGGGAGACACCACCAAGGCGATAGTAGCATTTAAAAAAGCGGCAAACTTAAAATCTGAACTTACAGATGCTTGGCTGAATGTGGCGATGCTCAAAGGGGCTAAGAACGAAAAAGATGCAATCGATTATTTTAATACCGCTATCAGATTAGATTCGACAAATGCAGCAATACTTCATGCTAAAGCACATTATCTCCAAACAAAGGGGCAGGCTGATGAGGCACTGACCATCTATCGACAAATTGGAATATTAGATCCTCGGTATAAAGATGCATTTTTCAACTCTGCACTCATTTATATAGACAAAGATTCTTTAGATAAAGCTTTGGAATTGTTGAATATCACTACCGAAATATCTGCTATCTTTCCGAAAGCTTATTTTTACAGAGGTTACATCTTCGAAAGGAAAAATGATTTGGAAAGTGCTAGAAAAAATTACCAGCAGGCAGCCAGCATGTCACCAACCTACAAAGAGGCTAGAGATGCAGCAGATAGGTTAGCAAAAATTCTAAAAAAGTAATCAAAGACTTGATTTCTTTCATTTTCACACTTTGTTTGGATAATAATTCAATCAAAGTGAGGAATTATTAATCAGACAATTCCGAATTGTGGATTGTTATTGTTAAATCTATTACAAGATAAATTCCTGTAAAATTAACAAAGCCCCTGTCTACTTTAAGACAAGGGCTCATCCCAAAAACTGATTATAAGTATGTTACTTTAGAAAACTATCGTAATATACTGGTATTAAACCACTTATAATCACAACTACGCTTTGTATTGATATAAAATAGTTATAAGCTACAGAATTATTGTTTACAATTTGGATAAATTAAGGATATTAATATCATGAAAAAATCTATGTTTTAAATTAATAAAACATTACATTTTTAATCTACTCTTTTAATATTCGGCATTGGAAAATCTGACATTAAAAATAACAATCAGATTGTAAGGATTGACACCTAGATAAATGGTTTTCGTTTTCAACGGCGAAAATAAAACGAATTATTACAATTCCATAAAAATTAAGATAATTTATTATGTGAACGTAGCAATTAGTTTTCCACATTTAAATAAGTGACAGTTTTTATGACAATCACAAAAACGCCAATTCATCAAACAATACCGAAATAGAATCTTATAATTGATACAATCAATTCAGAATTAATCAAATAATTGATTATAAACAAAAATAACTATAGAGGATAATGTTAATTTGTAAGGAGTAAATCTTTGAATTGATACAGTGGAGGATAATTTTGCTGCAATATACAGCTTTTATATATATAAATAAAAATATTTTTTAAATATATTTATATCAACCTTGTACGTATATGAGCATTTTTTCATCAAAAAAAGGATCATCAAACCATTTTCTCAATTTATAAATTTCAGTATATTCTTTTTTCCCCAACGCCTTGATTTCCTCTTCTATTTTCCCCCCTTTTAATGTGATTAAACCGTTTGGTAAGGTATGTTGGTGATTTGTGCTGATAAGTTTTCTGGACCATCTTAAAAGTTGGTCAAGGTCAGTCACTGCTCTGCTTATTACAAAATCGTATTTTCCTTTGTGCTCCTCCACCCTTTGATGCAATGCAGTTACATTTTCTAGCCCCACTGCATTTGCAACTTCTTCTACCACTTTGATTTTTTTTCCAGTCCCATCTATCAAAGTAAATTTTGAGTTTGGGAAAAAAATAGCTAACGGAATGCCAGGAAAGCCACCACCTGTACCAAGATCTAAGAAGGATGCTCCCGGTTTTAGTGTTATCAATTTTGCAATTGCCAAGGAATGCAATACATGATGTAAATAAAGATTGTCAATATCTTTTCTGGATACAACATTTATTTTTTCATTCCATTCCTTGTACAATGGCAAAAGTGAGGCAAACTGCTGCTTTTGCAGATCAGTTAATTTTGGAAAATATTTTAGAATTAACTCCATTAATCTTTAAGCTAATTTGGATAAAACTTCCTTGATGGCAACAAAATTAGGAATATCTCCAGCAGACTCTAAAACTTCTGCATATTGGATTACCCCTTTTTTATCCACTACAAAAGCAGATCTTTTCGATACACCTTTCATTCCCAATACGAAAGTGTCATACAAAGCTCCATAAGATGCACTAACTTCTTTGTTGAAATCAGATAAAAGCGGAAAATTCAAGTTTTGCTCAGCTTTGAATTTGTCAAGAGTGAAAAGAGAATCAACAGAAATCCCTAAAACTTGAGCATCCATATTGTTATAAGACCCAATATCATCTCTAATGCTGCATAGCTCAGCGGTACAGGTGCCTGTAAATGCCAATGGAAAGAATAAAACAATCACATTTCTTCCATTAAATTCAGATAAAGTTACTTCTTTTTTGTCCGAAGCATACAATTTAAAATCTGGTGCTTGCTGCCCAATCGTAACTGCCATAGTTTATATATTTTAATTATTATTTAAAAACAAAGGTAAAGAATATTATTGAAATAGCTTTAACAGTATATTTGTTCAAAAATATTTCATGAATTCAGAAAATAAAAACCCAACCCCTCACAGAATCGAACTTCAACCAGGACTTTATTCTTGGTGTACCTGTGGATTAAGTCAGAAAAATCCGTTTTGTGATGGATCTCATCATGAAGCTGAGGGAGTATTCAGATCCCTTAAGTTTGAAGTAACTGAAACAAAAACTGTTTCCTTGTGTACCTGTAAACTTACTTCGAATCCTCCCTTTTGTGATGGAAGTCATAAAAGTTTATAAATCAAAGGGAAATGAAAAAGGGCTGAAAAAAATTTCAGCCCTTTTTATTTATGCATCTATCTTCGCATATTTTGCATTTGTCTCTATAAAATGTCTTCTTGGTGGCACTTCATCGCCCATCAACATAGAAAATATTCTATCTGCCTCTGCTGCGTCATCTATGGTTACTCTTCTCAGAATCCTTGTTGTCGGATCCATTGTAGTTTCCCATAATTGTTCAGCGTTCATTTCTCCCAAACCCTTATATCGCTGTACTTTCACAGAATCATCGCTTTTTCCACCTGCATACGACTCCGTAGCACTCTTTCTTTCTTCGTCGTTCCAGCAATATCTAAATTGTTTTCCTTTACTCACTCTATACAATGGAGGAGCAGCAATGTAAACATAACCTTCCTCAATCAATGGTTTCATGTATCTAAAGAAAAAAGTAAGAATTAATGTGGTAATGTGGCCACCGTCGATATCCGCATCACACATCACCACTATTTTGTGGTATCTTAATTTCAAAATATTCAATATTCTTTCTCCATCTTTATCTTCGATACTCACACCTAAAGCCGTGAAAATATTTTTAATCTCATCGTTTTCATAGATTTTATATTCCATTGCTTTTTCCACATTCAAGATTTTACCCCTCAATGGTAAAATTGCTTGAAAATGTCTATCTCTACCCTGCTTGGCAGTACCTCCCGCCGAGTCTCCCTCAACCATAAACAGTTCAGACTCAGCTGGGTCTTTAGATGCACAATCGGCTAATTTTCCAGGTAATCCGCTACCAGTAAGTACATTTTTTCTTTGTACCATTTCTCTGGCTTTCTGTGCAGCAGCTCTAGCTGTGGCAGCTAACACTACTTTTTCCATTATTTTCTTTGAAAGATTTGGATTCTCTTCAAGAAAATATTTCAACACATCTCCAAAAACCCTTGAAACCACACCTGTTACTTCAGAATTTCCTAGCTCTCCTTTCGTTTGTCCTTTGAACTGAGGTTCTGGCACTTTTACAGAAACTACCGCAGTCAAACCTTCTCTAAAGTCTTCACCGGAAATATTCGTTACTTTTTTGAAAAAGCCATTATCATCACCATATTGTTTCAAAATTCTAGCCATGGCTCTTCTAAAACCATTCACATGGGTTCCACCTTCCTTCGTACTGATGTTATTCACAAAAGAAATTACGTTCTCCGTATAGCCAGTATTATACACCATTGCTACTTCCACTTCGATTCCTTCCTCTCTAGATTTCACATAAATTGGTTCCTCCAATATTCTTTGGCGACTTTCATCTAAATATTTTACGAACTCAACCAATCCACCTTCGGATAAGAAAGCTTCAGATTTGAAGGTGCCATCTTCATTTGTTTCTCTTTCATCTGTTAATGCTAATCTTAAACCAGAATTCAAGAAAGATAACTCCCTCAAACGATGAGCAAGAGTTTCGAATTTATAAACTAATGTTTCGAAAATTTCAGGATCGGGTCTGAATGTAATGAATGTTCCTGTCGTGTTAGATTCTCCAATAGTTTTCACATCACCCATTGGTATCCCTTGGCTATATTCTTGTTCGAACATTTTCCCTTCTCTATGAACTTCTGCTCTCAAATAAATGGAAAGTGCATTCACACAAGAAACACCCACACCATGCAAACCTCCAGAAACTTTATAAGTATTTTTATCAAACTTTCCACCGGCATGCAACACCGTCATTACCACTTCTAATGCAGATTTTTGTAGTTTTTGGTGCATTCCTGTTGGAATACCTCGACCATTATCTTTTACAGTAATAGAATTATCTGGATGGATAAACACCTCTATATCAGTACAATATCCTGCTAAATGTTCGTCAATAGAGTTATCAATAACTTCATACACAAGATGATGTAAGCCCTTTGTATCGGTGCTACCAATATACATTCCAGGTCGCTTACGAACGGCCTCTAAACCTTCTAATGCGGTAATATGCCCAGCATCATAATCTGAGGAATTGGGATTTTCATTTATTGGTTCTTTTTCTAATTCTTCCATAGCGTAAAGATACGAATTATATTATATTTTTAATGAACGGATTTGATATAAAAATTATTTAATAATTTTATAATCAATTAATTAAACAAATACATATCATAATAATTTATAATATATATTTACAAAAACGACAGACTTAAATTATGATACTAAAGCTATATGTTTGCTAATTAATGACTCAAATAACTGAAGTCCATCCACATTGCCAAGAATGGATTCGGAAGCTCTTTCTGGATGAGGCATCATACCAAATACATTTCTAGATTTATTACAAATTCCAGCGATATTTTCTAAACTTCCATTTGGATTTGAGCTTTCATCAATTTTTCCACTAGAATCACAATATTTAAAAATAATTTGATCGTTGGCTTTTAAAGATTGTAAGGTATCACTATCTGTATGATATCTTCCTTCAGCATGAGCAATAGGAATTTTCAATAAACTTCCTTTTTTAATATTTTGAGTTAGGATAGAATCTTCAGTCAAGGTTTTTAACCAAACATTTTTGCAAGAAAATTTTTGGTGATTATTTAACAACAATACACCAGGCAACAAACCAGCTTCACAAAGAATTTGGAACCCATTGCAGATGCCAAAAACGTATCCACCTCTATTGGCAAAATCCACTACTGCATTCATGATAGGTGAAAAACGAGCAATAGCACCACATCTCAAATAATCCCCATAAGAAAATCCTCCTGGGAGAATGATACAATCAGTTGTTTCGAAAGCACTTAAGTCACTTTCTTTATGCCATAGCTTAACTACGTCTGCTTTCAAAACATCTTTCAATACATGCATCATGTCATCATCACAATTCGACCCTGGGAAAACTACAACTCCAAATTTCATTTGTAATTTATTTTATTTATAACAAATATTTAATATATTGAAAAACAACAACAAAGGTAACAATAATAATATGCAAAGCATCTGCCCATTGTTTTTTCATCCCTAAAAATATATAGGTTAGTAATATTGAACAAGGCAACATTAATATCAATAAAAAATCCAATTGTACTTTAGCTTGAACCATCAATCCTAATGGCATAATCAATAACCACCAATAAAGTAGCTGTTGTATTTTTGTAACTTGAATATTTCTTTTTAAACTTAAATTATTAAAATTAAAAATAAATATAAGAATCATTATGAGCACCAAAACTACTTTGAATAGACTGCTGAAATCTTGAGGCATCGAAAACTGAAATAATTTAATGCCGCTTTCAATCTGCATACTATAAAAATAACCCAAATTATCCGACCAATAATAGTATGTTAGTAAGAGATAATATGGAACAATCACTCCAATAACGACCATCAATATTTCTTTTAGCGAAAAAGATCGTTGGATGCTTAAGCCAATCAAAACAAAAATCAACAATACTAAAGCAGAAATATAAAACAATGATGCTAATCCTATAAAAAAGCCAATATTGAAAATAGTGCTTGCCCCAGATTTTTTGTCATAAATTTCAAACAGCTCAATCATCGCAATCAACAAAAATGTATTTGCCATCAATACTGGAGAAAGCCAAAGAAAATCAGGTATTAAGCTACTTAGTAAGGCGTAAAAAAGCCCGCCAAGTTGGTTGGGTTCATCAAAAATCTTGTATCGACTACAAGCCATATTGATTATCAAAGATTGAATAAAAATCAATACAAGAGCTGCAATATGCGACACATAACTATTGAGTGGTGCTATCTGATAAATAAACTTACTAAATAAACCAGCACCCTCTACTGAACCAATTATTGGGTCTGTAAAAGACGAAATTCTTATTAATATCAAGTAAGGAATTATTAATAAGCTGAAAACAAGCTGATTAGTTCTAAATATTGATAACACAACCTAAAAATAAGTTACAAAGTTAGTAAAATTGTGAAAAACACATAAAATATTATAGTAACTTAGCAACTATGAATAGAGAAAATAAATCATTTGGTGTCAGTCTTCTTAATTTAGAAATGATTTGGTGGTTGGTGACTGCTTTAGTAATAGCAATTATCCTTGTTCCTATATATGTAAATATCCCATATTTTGAGTTTTATTTGTTCAATATCACCTATATTGTTGTATTTATCACCTTCACAAGATATGTATTTCTTATAAAGTATAGTTGGATAAAAGATAATTTTTGGGCAAAAGTAATTTTGGCTTTATTATGTCCGTTATTGATTTTAATTATGATGGATGGAATGAATCAATTCCAATTATTTCTTGATGAAAAAGGTATTGAAAGCTTGATGAGAGAGGTGCCGAACGAAAAATGGGATAGTTTTTATAAATTTATTCGTTCCGAATTTTTACTGTTTGGGGTTGGGAGCATCATTATTTCTATTATATTTCCCATTAGAATGGTCATTTCAGTTTGGAGAGCACGGAATTCGAATTCTTACTAAAAAAATAGCATCATGAAATCCCTCATCAGATATATTTTAATAGTTTTCTTTTGCAGCAACACCCTTCATGGGTTTGGTCAAGAAATAACTATTTCTGATGGGCTAGATATTCAAAATGCCATTTCCTATGATTTTTTAGGAAAGTCAAATAATAACTATTTACTTTTTTTTGAAAAAGAAGGAGCAAACGAAGTGGTTGCTCTCAATGAAAAATTGAAGTATGATTGGGCAAAGGAAATTTATTTAGATAAAAGAAGACCTCAAGTCATCGGTGTAATTGGACAAAAAAATGCCTTTTGCATTCTTTATGTTTTCCAAAAAAAATCATCCAAGGCTATCAAATTGCACAAATACGATTTCAATTGCAATTTAATTGACTCTTTTACTATCAAAGAAATTAGTAACTCTTTTTATCAAGGATTGCCTACGATGGTATTATCTGAAGATAAGAATATGGTTTATTTATTCAATAAAAAAAATGCTGATTTTGATATAATAGATGGTTTTGTTTTTCAATTGGACAAACAAATAAAACTTTGGGACAAATCAATTTTCTTGGAGGAACAATTAGAATCCAAACGATTAAATCCAATTTTACTAGCGAATAATGGTACCGTTTATTTTATTAGTGAACGAAATAGTAGTAAATTAGAAAAACACTTGATCGAGATAATAGCTGTGAATAATGAAAATGTGGATCAAAAGGTAAATATTCCCCTCGACCAATTTTACACTTATGACATCAAATATGTCATTGATAATCTGAACAATAGGCTTCAAGCAGTAGGATTGACTGGAGATAAAAGTTTGAGTAGGGCAAAGGGAATCTTTCATATTACGATGCAACTAAATGATACTTCTCATCAATTTTTAATCAATAATTACCCTTTTTCTGATAGTTTGGCTAGTAATATTTCTGGGAAAAAAACGGTACAAAACAAAGGAATTCTTGATGTGATCGTAGATCAAATAATATTAAGGAAAGATGGTGGCTTGTTGGCGATTATTGAACAAAAAAAAGTCGTTGAAAGAAGAATTGTAGCAAACAGAAGTCCCTATGGAAGTAATCAGTATATGCCCATTTTCGATCACTACAACGACAATCTTTTGCTGTATTCATTTCATCCAGATGGCAGATCTCATTGGTACACGGTATTAAATAAGAGCCAGTTTTCTAGTGAAGATGACGGTGTTTTCAACTCCTATTTTTTGATGAAATCGCCGTCTAATATAAAAATTCTTTACAACGACGAAATTAGAGACAACACGACAATCAGTGAATATCTTGTCGCTCCAAATGGGAGTTTTGATAGAAGCAGTGTACTTACTACGGAAAAAAAAGATATAAAGTTGAGATTCAAAGATGGCATACAACTTTCTGGAAACGAGTCCCTTATCCCTAGCGAAAACAGAAATAAACTAAAAATAGTAAGGTTCAAATACTAATCAACAATCATCGTTTGCTTATCTAAAATTTGCTCTAAAGTATCTACAGGAAGCTCCCGATATTCATACTGCTGATTTCTAAGTTGTGGCACAAATCCAGCATCTTTGATGGCTTGTTGAATACCCGAAGTGGTAAAACGGAATGCAGCTCCAGCAGCACTCACCACATTTTCCTCTATCATGATGCTCCCAAAATCATTCGCCCCTGAGTGGAGGCAGATTTGGGCAACTTGTTTTCCAACTGTCAACCATGATGCTTGAATATTGATAATATTGGGCAACATTATTCTACTCATTGCAATCATTCTGACATACTCATCGCCAGTTACCGTATTTCTTGCTCTTTTTATTTTCTTTAAAATGGTGTCTTCATCCATGAAAGGCCAAGGGATAAATGCTAAGAAACCTTTTGCATTTACTGGCTTTTCTGCTTGAACTTCTCTTAACGAAACAAAATGTTCCATCCTTTCCATATTGGTTTCGATATGCCCAAACATCATGGTAGCTGAGGTAGTTAGATCCAATTGATGAGCAGCTCTCATCACATCCAACCATTCTTGACCCCCACATTTTCCTTTAGAAATTAATCTTCTAACTCTATCGTTTAAAATCTCTGCACCAGCACCAGGCAACGAATCTAATCCAGCTTCTTTTAGTGCTTTAAGTACTTCATAATGAGAAAGTTGATCCAATTTTGCGATATGGGCAATTTCTGGTGGACCTAATGCATGAAGCTTCAAATTGGGATACAATCTTTTGAGCTCACTAAACAAATCGCAATAGTAACTCAAGCCTAAGTCGGGGTGATGTCCGCCTTGTAAGAGCAACTGCTCCCCACCCAATCGGAAGGTTTCTTCTATTTTTTGTTTATAAGATTCTATTGAAGTGATATAGGATTCTGAGTGCCCCGGTCTTCTGTAAAAATTACAAAATTTACAATTAGCAATACAAACGTTGGTCGTATTCGAATTTCTATCAATAATCCAAGTAACTTTATTATTCGGTACATGATGCTGACGAATGCTATTCCCTACATACATTAAGTCTGCTGTAGGTGCATTTTCGAAAAGAAACAATCCCTCTTCAGCTGATAAAAATTCTAGATTTAGTGCCCTCTGTAAAAGTCCATCAACGTTCATTCCTTTATTATTATCGACTTCAAATAAATGTTTAACTCAAAAATAACCGCATTGTTTAAAAAGAAAATCGGAAGATCCATTTTAAGATAAAAAATAGTCTGGATTTAAAGGGAAGCTCGATTAAAGAATAGCAGTAGCTTCTATTTCTATCAACATTCTATCATCAATCAATTTTGAAACTTGAACCATCGATGTAGCAGGTCTTATTTTATCAAAAACTTCTGAATGTGCCTTTGCAATAGCTTCCCATTGGGAGATATCAGTAACATACATCCTCGTTCTGATGACGTTCTGTAAAGATGCCCCTAGTTGAATTACTGCTTTTTCTATTTTTTGTAAAATGAATTTGGTTTGAATATAAACGTCTCCTTCTCCGACAAAAGTGGCTCCATCAACAGCTGTCGTACCGCTTATTTCTATATAACTCCCTATTCTAACTCCTCTTGAATAACCAACAATTGCTTCCCAAGAAGTGCCTGATGCAATGTTTTGACGATTTTCCATGATTATTCGGGAGTGTCTGTCATTCTGAAGCCAACTCCATGAATATTAGTAATTTTAATGTTTTCATCATTAATCAAGTATTTCCTTAACCTTGAGATGAATACATCCATACTTCGACCCATAAAATAATCATCTTCTCCCCAGATTTTCTCCAACAACTCAGATCTTTTGATGACTTCATTCTTATTTACAATCAACAATCTTAATAAATCTGCTTCTTTTTGTGTTAAAGTTCTACTTTCTTGATTGTATTTTAATTCTAAATTTTTATAATCAAAATTATATGTACCTATTTTATAGTGTTGATCCTGAATCTTTTGCCTTTCCTCATTCGAAACAATTTTGCTTCTACGAAGAAATACATCTATCTTCAGCATTAATTCTTCAATGCTAAATGGCTTGGTCATATAATCATCCGCTCCTAACCGAAGGCCTTGTAGTTTATCTTCTTTCAAAGATTTTGCACTTAAAAAAATAATGGGAACTTGAGTGTCTTTATGTCTAATCTCTTGAGCTAATGCGAATCCATCAACTTCTGGCAACATGACATCCAAAATGCAAAGGTCAAAATTCTGGTTTCTTATTTCGTCCAGAGCTGTTTTTCCATCAGGGCAATAGGTGATTTTATAACCTTGCAATTCTAGATTATCTCTAGTAACAAAGCTTAGACTTTCATCGTCTTCTACATATAGCAAATGTGCTTTCATATTTATTGTACTTTATCGCCCCGTAATATACGGTAATATTTTCTTGCATCAATAGCAAATGTACTATTTGAAAATTCAGTAAACAACTTTTCGTACAACGATTTGGCTTTGTCCTTATCATTTAATTGCAAAGGATTTGCATAAAGTCCTGCTAATGTGTACAATGCATTATCTGCCCTTATTTCTTCTTTATGATCGGCAATGATTTTTTCGAGAAGTGGCACTGCTTTCAAATAATCTCTTTTTTTAATATGTATTTGAGCTTCTAGCCATAAAACATCATCTTGCAATGAATGTTTGGGGAATTTTTGAACCAAAGTATCTAGTTTTGCAAATGCTTCTTGAAATTTGTTTTGAAACACCAAAAGTTCTGCTTCTGCATAGATAGTCATGGCGGCTTCGCTAGTATCCAAGCCGGTATTATCAACAATAAATACGTTTAAATCAATCGCATCATTCGAAATTAATTTAGAAGTGGACGCTTTCAAAACTCCAAATTGAGATTTTGCCCATTCAAAATCTGCATTGAAATAAGAAAGTCTTGCATTTCTATATCTTGCTTCATGCCCTAATGTGTCATCCTTAAAATCTTTATCTACTTGAGAATAAAGCAATGTAGATTCCCATCTTTCGCCTTGCATCAAATACAAATCTCCTAATTTTAGTTTCGCATTTGCTTGTGTCACCTTGTTGAGTCCTGGAGTTTCGACCAATTGCTGAAGAAGTGTCGTTGCCTTGGGTAAATTATTTAAGAAAAAAGTCTCCAAATCAGCTAAATCCATTGTGAGGTCACTCGAAATTACTGGGTTATCATTTTCTTTAATATAAAGTTCATATTCGCTTTCTAGCATCTTGATATCATCAGTTGTATAAGCATAACCTACGGTTATTTTTTCTTTCCGACAATTCATGATACCTCTTTTCGAATCGATATAATAAGGAGAGGTTTTGCCTTTCTGAAATAAATATTCATAACAAGCTATGGCTGCATCATAATCTTTTTCATTATAGGCAATTGCCGCTAAATTAAAAACTCGATAGCCGTTTTCTTGCAATTTCACATCTAATGCTTTTGTCTGTCTTAAAGCATTTTTATAATCTTTCTTTTGAATGAATGACCAGATTAGTAAATCAATAAAACTTGTATTATCAGGGTTTTCTTGAACTCTATTATACAACTGAGTTTCAAGGATTTCATAATCTTCAGGTGCTAAATATCTTTGAAAGACAGATTCTAAATAACTGGCATTGTTATAGTTATTGACAGAAGTGGTGGAAACATACTCCAAATAACAATCAATCATTTTGGGTTTGTCATTATTCAATAGATAAATTTCAGCCATCTGAAAAGCAAACATTTGCTTATATTTCTTTGAAAAAGAAACTGCTTTTTCATAAACTTTTAAAGCATAATCATTTTTACCTAAAGCTCTATATGAATTCCCTAAACTCAAAATCATATAGCTATCATCTGTCAATAATTCTACAGATTTTGAATAATTGGCTTCAGCTTCTTTCGCATCTCCTGCTTTTTCAAAAACATTCCCCAAACTAGCATACAAAGTAAGCTCTTTTGGCTTCTTTTTTAACTGCTTTTGAATCGTGGTTTTAGCTTTATCAAAAAGTTCTAATGAACTATAGCATTCTATTAATTTATTAAAATATTCTATATTTCCATCATTTTCCTTTACTAGTTTTTCGTAAATCGTAATAGCTTTTTCGTATTCCCCATTACCAAAGTACTGCTTCGCCAACTCAGTATCCTGAGCTAACAAATCTGCAACTACAAAAAATTGAGCAGCAAAAAAACAAATTATGAAAATCAGCTTTTTCAAATTTCTTATTTATAATTTTCTTCAAAAAATATCTTATAACTATCTAACGATTTTTCCTTCAAAATCTGTCTGTAATTATTTTGTGTTACTGGGTAAATCTGATATTTAAAAGAGCTATTCAAAAATGATGATTTATTTTGTTGAACCGCTTTTAAATAACTCATTGATACACTTTTTGTGTCAAATTTTCTCACCAAAATAATCGGAACGTTTGTATCACTGCCTAAGAAAATATTCGAAACCTTCAATTGGTCAAGTTTGAAAAACTGTCGGTTGAAGTCAGCTATTTGCCCTTTTGCATCATCTACTCTAATATCTGCACCTTCCAAAACTACAATTACATAATGCAATCCCTCATTTTCATTGATAAAAGCACTTGAATTAATAATTGTTTCTACAGTATTGATTTTTTTAGTAGAATCCGATGAAGCCAAGCTGCTATCTAAAAATCGCAAGATTTCTTTTGCTCTTTTTTGTTCAGCAGTTTCTGGATATTTAGCAACTACTTCTTTCAAAGCTGCAATGTATTGTGCTTTCCCTTGAAGATTCCCTACACAAAGAGCCGACAAAAGCGAAAATTTGGGCTGTAATTGTGCCGCAGAATTCCCAAAAATAGTGGTAGCCTGAGCTGACCTATCAAATGCTACTTTGTATTGTCCATTTTTAAATGCTAAATAAGTCGAATCGTAATAGTATTGGATTTTCTTCTCTTCCAATTTTGTTTTAGCAAGATAATCTGGATCTTGCAGCACTTTTGCATAGTTGGAAGAAGGATATTTTCCGATGATTTTATCATAATACTCCTTCGCTTTTGCAGAATTTTTTAAATCAGAATGTGAAAGATACAACAAGTACCAACTATCCAATTCGTGTTTGGTATCAGGATATCTGCTTAATAAAGTTTCTAAAATCGAAACTGATTTCTGAGAATTTTGAATTCTTTCTCTATACAAACCTCCTAATGCAAACATTGCATTCATAATTTTTTCATTGGAGGAAGCTATCTTCTCTGGGCTATCCGGAACATCCTTAAAGAAATCTGCATAATCTTTGTCCGTTATACTATTATCTTCATCACTATCCGTACTTGCATCAGATGCAACATCTCCAGTACTTCGCTTATTTGCTCTTCTCCAGTTGTCTTCTAGTTTTCTTGTTCCAAATTTTCTTTCAAAATCGATTTTTCCTTTTTTAACTAGTTTGTCATCATAAGCAAAAAAGGTACTTTTTGAAAATGCATTCACAGGAGGTGCAGCAGCCAACACATTATTTCTTGCAGCTAACAATTCTTTTTCTTTGCGTTCCTTTTCCTTTTTCTCTTTTATTATTTTGGAAGCGAAAGACTTTTTGTCTTTATCACTCATATTCGAAATCTTCAAAACACTATCCTGAGTTTCGATTATCGTAATATTTTTTGCAATATCTGTTAAGCCCGTACTATAAGTATATACTTCATTATAACGGTCTTCTGTTTTAGAAATAACTGTCAATGTGCTATCGTAATAAGCTTTAGATGGCACATATTTATCCATTCCAAAATACAATCTTGCAATGGATAAGTAAGATTCTAACTTGATTGCTTTATTTGAAGAATTGTTTGCCAATGCTTTCTTGAAATAATCTATTGCTTGAATATCTTGTTTGTTTTTCAAAGAAAGATTTGCCAAAGTGAAGTAAATTTGATCTTGATACTCCTTGTTTTTAGCATCATTCAACATTCTATTCAAGCCTTTTTCCGTCTCTTCGATAGTTGATTTTCCATTCAACCAACCATTCAATGCCATATTTAATTTTGCATTAAATTCCATTTCATAAGACGGATGATAGGCAACTACTCTTTCGAAATTATTATAAGCTTCATTTCCTTTGCCTTCCAATTGGTGCAATTGACCCAAAATAAACGAAAATCTCGCCTTTTCTGATCTCTTTTTTGTCATTGACAAAGCATTAGTCAATGGCTCAATTGCTTGACTATATTTCTTTTGCTTAATGTAAAAATGAGCAACAGCAGCCATAGTCTGTGTTCTAATCTCAGGAAATGTAGTCGAATTATTGATTAAATCATTGAAAATCGCCATCGCTTCATCATATCGTTGACGTTCAGTATAGATTCTTCCCAACCAAAGCATTCCTTCTTGATAACACGGTTTGTGCTTTAAAAAATATTTATCTGGTTTTGGTTCTTTTGCTTTTGCTTCAGCAATTGAATCTGCCTTTATTTTATCTTCTTTTTTAGCAGTTATGCTTGGTTCTGTTTTTTTAGTTGCCAAAGTGTCTTTATGCTCTGGCATAGGTGCCTTTATTATTGGAGTAGAAGACTTTGGTGTTTTAATTCCATTTTTTCTATCTTTTTCTCGCTGCTTTTTTTCTCTTTCTTTTTGCTTTGCAAGTTCTTTTTTCTGTTTCTCTTTTAGTTTTTTAGCATCTTCTTTTGCTTCCGTAGCTGCTTCTTTTTCAGCTTTTTTGATTTCTAATTGTTTTTCTTTTTCCTCTGTTGCTTTTTTCTTTTCAGTAATTTTTTTATCCTTTGCTTCTTTTTTTGCTCTTTCTTTCTCTGCTGCTATTTCTTTTTTATCCTTACCTAAGATTCTGCCTTTACCGTTTGGTTTGAATACATCTTTGAAATATTCCATCGTTTCTTCAGCCGTTTCAAAGTCCTGCTTTAGATATTGGCATTTCCCAATCATTAAATAGCAATCTGGCACCCAATAACTAATTGGATGCAAAGCTGCAACAACCGATACTTTTTCCGTCGCTTTGTCCAAAACAGATGCTACAGCTTTTGGATTTTCTACATCCAAATAAGGGTAAACATTCAAGACTTTTGTGAAATTATCTTGATGTTGCAAATTCAATTTGTCTATCCCCTCTCTAAGTAGTAAATTTGCATTGAAATAGCCATTGTAATAGGCGGTTGTGTTGTGATAGAACTTTTTTAACCACGATGCATCAGACCGTTTCTTCTGTGTGGCACAGTTAGAAAACAGTATAAACAATGGTAAAATAAGAAATATTTTTTTGAAATATTTCAGACTATTTATTCTTTTGATACGTTGTATGGTACGATTCATCATACTTTTACTTATAAAAAAAAGCATTTTTAAAACTAAAAAACGCTGAATTAATAATTTTATATGCCAATAAACTAATAAAACCCTAAAATTATTATACTCAATTACAAAATTTAACAATGCCTAACGAAAATATTGAAGGGAAAAAACCGCTGATGCAACGACTCAAAACAACTTATAGGTTGGTTGTGATGAATCATGAAACATTCGAAGAGATTCGTTCTTTCAAATTATCATTACTCAATGTATATGTTTTCCTGAGTACTTTAATGGTTGCAGTTGCTCTTCTTGTAGCCTCTCTTATCGTTTTCACTCCACTGAAACGCTATATTCCAGGTTTTGGCGATTTGAAAGAATATAAAGAAGTAATGCGACTATCCAATAAAGTGGATGAGCTAGAAGATGAAATCAAAGCTCACCAAACTTATACGGATAATTTTAGAAGAATGTTGACTTCTGATGTAGAAACTGAAAAAGAAGTACCGAAAGAATCCGTTGAATTGCCAGATAGTGCTTATGTAATCAAAAGAATTCCGGAAGATGAAAAATTACGCCAGAGTTTAGAGGTGGTAAGTGGCAATAATAATAACGGATATTCCCAATTGGTAAACGTTTCTCCCAAGGATGTGCCTTTGTCTCAATTTTATTTTATCGCTCCATTAGTTGGCGAAGTGAGTAAAGCTTTCGATTCCAAAAAACACCCAGCGATTGATGTGCTAGCACCAAAGGATACTCCAGTAAAAGCAATTATGGATGGATATGTGGTTTCTGCTGATTGGTCTTTGGAGTTTGGGAACACAATTGCTCTCCAACATTCAAATAATATCCTTACTTTTTATAAGCATAATTCTACTATTTTGAAAAAATCGGGTAGCTTCGTGAAAGCAGGTGAAGCAATTGCTATCATTGGAAATACTGGAGAACTTAGTAGCGGTCCACATTTACATTTTGAACTGTGGCACAAAGGAAAACCAATTAATCCAGCTGAATATATAAAATTTAATTAGTCTATTTGGTTTAAAATCTCTTGAATTGTCGATTCGTTCAGCTGTTGTTGGCTGCATGAAAAATAATTTTTATTATCAACTATTATTTTAGCCAAATATTCTTGCTCAGTTTGCCCAGGAGTAGGTATTAATAGGGCTTTTGTGGCAACTTTGGATAAGTCCATTATGCTACTATACCCCGATCTGCCGATGTAAAATTTGCTTTCTAAAATTGCTTTGTTTAATTCGTAAGAGCCTAAATGTGAAATTGTTTGAATATTTCCAACCATCTTTTTCTCAAAATTTACATTTGGTTTTCCATTCACAATCAGCCATTTATATTTTTTTAAAGCATCAGCTATTTTTAATATTTTTTCTTCAAACTTGGTTCTCTGTGGCTCTGGTCCAGATATGACCACCAGTATATCCTGTTTTGGGGGTGTCTCCCAATATTTTATCCTTGATATTGGTTGTAAATAGGTAATTTTTGGATGAAAATAGTTGGATGGATGTGATAACTCCCCAGCCAAACCTGGAAAAGCAGCAAAGTCTGGCACCCAAATTTCATCAAATTTCCTCAAAAGCCTTTGTTGAAAGTGATTTACCTTTTTTCTAAAAAATTGAGGCGCAATCTTCAAATTCAATTGATGGCTCATAAAAATATTGTAGCAAGCTGGATGGTAGCAGCCATATCGATTATCTGATAAAATTGCATCTATTTGGTATTTTTTTACAATTTTCCTTATTGCTAAATGCTCCAAAATCGCAGCTCGAATTAATTTATGTGTTTGAAACGCCATGTTCCAAAACATATTTTCAGATGAATAGCGGATATTATAACTTGGCAATTCTAAGCAGATTAGATGGGGAAATTCTTTTTTTAGCAAAACCAGAGCTTCATTATCTGATGCTATGATGGGCACCATCCCTTTTTGCTCGATTTCTTGAATAATAGGAATACATCTGGTGGCATGACCCAATCCCCAACAGAGCGGTGTTACTAAAATATGGATGATTTTTTTAGACATAAATCAGGGAGCAAATATACCTTTGTAAATCAAATTACGTTATATTTGTTATAAAAGTAAAAATTATGAAGCAGGTATTGAAATTTATTTTTGTATCCATGTTCGTTTTAGGGTTTGTTTTTTCTCAATCTAGTTGTTCGAGTTCCAAATGCAACTGCCCTCATTTTCAGGCAACTACACAAAGATAGTCTATTTTTCTTTGTTTTTCTTTGGAACAGGATCATAGCCATGACCACCCCAAGGGTGACAGCTTCCTATTCTTTTGAGTCCTAGCCAAGTCCCTTTTATTATCCCCCATTCCTGTATTGCCCCCACCATATAATGGGAGCAAGTAGGCTGATATCTACATTTGGGTCCTAACATTGGCGAAATAGCTATCTGATAGAAACGGATAGGTAAAATGAGCAAGTTTTTTAGGAATTGATTTATGAAACGAAAAAAAGCGGACATCCTGCATATTTTTTGCAAGTTAAGCCATTTCTTTTTTCATTTAACTTAACTTTGATAAAAAAATTCATGCAGAAAAACAGCACACCCTCACTAATTGTTTTCATCAAAAACCCAATTAAGGGAAAAGTGAAGACTAGAATAGCTGCAACAGCTGGGGATGATAAAGCTTTAGAAATCTATAAAAAATTGCTTGATATCACTCAAGTTACTGCCCTCTCGTTTTCTGGTGATAGATTACTTTACTATGATGGAGCAATTCAGAATGATAATTTTGCAGATACTGACTTTTTAAAAATGAGCCAAAAAGGAAAAGATTTGGGGCAAAAAATGTACAATGCTCTTTCTTATGCCTTGGGATTCTGCCAAAAAGCAGTATTGATTGGAAGTGACTGCCCCACAATCACCAAGGAAATCATTGAAGAAGCATTCAATGGGCTTGATAACCAAGATGTTGTGATTGGTCCATCAAAAGATGGCGGCTATTACCTCATCGGAATGAAAAATGCGGAATGGGAATTGTTCAATAATATTAATTGGAGCACCGAAGAAGTTCTTAAAGCTACCTTAAATAATGCTCAAAAAATAAATAAATCAGTAAAGCTATTAACAGAACTAACTGATATCGATACAGAAAAAGATTGGAATGATTATTTGAAAAAAAATAATCCTAAATAAGAAAAATAGACTACAGTAATGAATTATTTAATCACATCAAGATTAAAATTCATTTGATAAACAGCGATGATCGTAATTATCAATAATAAAAAGCCAATGATAAAATACATCAAGCAATAACCCTTTCTACCTGCATTTTGAATATCCGACATGATATGTAAATTTCCTATTATTGAAAAAATGAAGTGCAAATATAAATGTTAATTTGTCAAATACAAAATGACAAGTTTGAAAAAATTAGAAAATGATTGGAATATAAGACATTTAGTAATTTAAAGTCATCAACTAAAATCAATCTCCGTATTATCTCCAATATTTAAGCTTTGTTTCAATCCTTTAATAGAGGTATCACTTCCGATGACTGAATGGTGGAGCATCACCTCATCTATAGTTGCATAATTCCCTATGATTGAATCTTTTACAATAGATGACTTGATGGTGGCATTGTCACCAATTGTAACATGAGGACCCAAAATTGAATTGCTAATTTCGCAATTTTCTCCAATACTAACTGGTGGAATGATTATGGTATTTGCAAATGATTGAGCTGGCGTTTTTTGCTCCATCTTATCCAATAACATCGAATTGGTTTCTAACAAAATCCCTTTCCTGCCACAATCAAACCAATTATTCACAGTATAGGAACTAAATTGTACTCCTTTTTCTATCATACACATTAATCCATCCGTCAATTGAAATTCACCCATCGTTCGGACATCATTTTGTATATTATTTTCAATACAATCTATTAATGTGCTGACTTCCTTTATTTTATACAAACCTACTATGGCAAGATCCGACTTGGGAATTCTTGGTTTTTCTACCACTTTTTTCACCAAATTATCTTCACCTAATTCTACAACTCCAAATTCTCTAGGGTCGTCCACATTTTTTACACCCAAACAGGATAGTGGATTGCTAATCATTTTTGATAAATCAGCATCAAAAATGATATCCCCTAAAATGATAAAAATTTCATCGGTGCCGACTAATGAATTTCTTGCAGTCCATATTGCATGTCCCAAACCCATCCGCTCATTCTGCACCACAAATTCTTTATTCAAGTTGGGATATGCTTGATGAAGGTAGTTCTCTATTTTTTCACCTAAATATCCAATTATAAAAACAAAGTCAGTCACCCCAACTTCTAGTAATTTATCTACGATAAAAGCAATAATTGGCTTGCCTGCCACTGGTATTAATGGCTTTGGCTGTGTATATGTATGCGGTCTCAATCTGGTCCCAGCACCAGCTACCGGTATAACTGCTTTCATAAATGGTTGTTATTTTTGTGTTATTGGTATAAAATAATTATTAAAATACGCCATTATACTTAATTTTGTAAAAATCGTTGTTTATGACACTTCGTAATTTTATAGAAATGCTTGGGAACAACCCTTTCTATATTTTAGTATTTTTTTTATTAGTGCCGTTCACGGCAATATTAGCTGGTTTTTTTGGTAAAGGAGAAGGTCACCTATCCCCATGGAAATACCTTTATTCGATACTAATTTATTTGGCTTGTATACCCGGTGTGTTTGCTATTGCTTTTAGTGTTTATTTGTTTTTGTTCGAACGAAGAAGTATTTTCGATACTGACTTATACACACAAATCATACCGATTGTATCTATGTTCGTTACGATTTTTAATATACGTAACAATGTTAATTTAGATGCAATCCCGGGATTCAACAAAATTTCGGGTTTAATACTCGTAATAGCTGCAACACTAATTTTTATGTGGTTGATAGACAGAACCCATATCTATGCTTTCTCGTATATTCCTTTTTATCAATTAATTTTGATATTTATTGGTCTTTTATTGGTTATCAGATATGGTTTATCTAGTTTTTTGGGGGGCAAAAATGCAGAAACTAGAAGAGAAGAATAGTAGATTAAGTGAAGAAAGATAAGAACAGATAAGTTAATGGCAGATGTAATCAATTTATTGTCGGATGCAATAGCAAATCAAATTGCAGCTGGAGAAGTCGTTCAACGACCAGCCTCAGTCGTGAAAGAATTGCTCGAAAACTCGGTAGATGCTGGAAGTACGGATATCCGATTGTACATAAAAGATGGCGGACATTCTTTAATTCAAGTGGTGGATAATGGTTGTGGCATGACTGAAACGGATGCAAGAATGTGTTTCGAACGCCATGCTACGTCCAAAATAAGAACGGCTGATGATTTATTTCATATCCGAACGATGGGTTTCAGAGGGGAAGCTTTGGCTTCGATTGCCGCTGTGGCTCAAGTTGAGCTAAAAACCAGAAGAAATCCAGATGATACAGGCACTTTAATTGCCATAGAAGGTTCTAAAATTCAAACTCAAGAAATCTGTTCTACCCCTCCCGGTACGAGCTTTAGTGTGAAAAATCTATTTTATAATGTTCCTGCAAGGCGAAATTTCTTGAAATCTCCGCCAGTAGAAATGCGACATATCTTAGATGAATTTCAAAGAGTAGCCTTGGCAAATCCAGATATATTTTTCTCACTGCACCACAATCAAACAGAAATCTATCATTTGCCAGCAGGAAATTTGAGGCAAAGAATCGTAAATATCTTTGGCAAAAATTATAACGATAAAATAATTCCTATCGAAGAAGAAACTGATTTGGTGAAAATCTCTGGATTTGTAGGCAAACCTGAGTTCAGTAAAAAAACGAGGGGAGAACAATTGTTTTTTGTCAATAATAGATTCGTAAAAAGTGGCTATCTGCATCATGCGGTGATGATGGCTTTCGAGGATCTTTTGCCCAAAGAAAACTTTCCATTTTATGCCATCTATATGGATATCGACGCTTCCAAGATAGATGTTAACGTTCATCCTACAAAACAAGAAATAAAATTTGAGGATGAAAAATTGATTTATCAATTTATAAAAGTGGCGGTAAGGCATGCTTTAGGGCAATTTACCATCACCCCTATGTTGGATTTTGACCCTAGTTCAAATATTGATAATAGCTTGAAATCCAATGCTTCGAGATATGCGGATGACATCAGTAACGAACGTTATCAATCCGAAACAATCACCTATAAATCAGGATCTTCCAATTATAAATCTTCCAATGAAAATTTGAAAAATTGGCAATCTTTATACGAAAATCTGACTCCAAATCAAGATTTTTTCTCTGTAGAATCTCCAAATTTTGAAGATGACAAATCGATTACTTTGCAAAGTAATATTGAGGAAGATAATGAAAATATTTCTACTGGAAAAAATGGTTTTAATAAACACCATAAAGAACCATATCAGATTCATAACTGTTATATAGTGAGTCCAATAAAGTCAGGGTATATGTTGATTGATCAACAATTTGCTCATGAAAGGATTTTGTATGAAAGGTTCCTAAGCATCTTAGGCTCGAATGCAATGGGAACTCAAAAACAACTTTTTCCAAAAAAGATATCTTTGAATGCTGCGGATGCAGAAGTTTTGAGATATATTATTGATGAAATAATGGAGTTGGGAATTGAAATTCAAGAAGCGGAAAACAACCATTTCATCATTCATGGTTTGCCTGCAGAGCAAAAAGATGGAATTGATGAACAAGCTTTGATAGAAGGGCTAGTGGAACAATATCGTTTCAATTTGGATATGGACTTGTCATTAAAAGATAGTTTTGCGAAATCTATGGCAAAAAGTGCTTCCATTAAAAGAGGTAAAACTTTGAGTATCAAAGAAATGAATGCCCTTATCGATCAGCTTTTTGCCTGTGAAATCCCATATAAAAGCCCCGGTGGCCATCATTGTTTCATCACCTACGATTTGGAAGATCTTAAAAAACAATTTTTAAATAATTAACTATTAATATGCCATCTATACCTTTAGTTACTCGTAACCTCCTCATTTTAAATATTATTTTATTTATTGCTAAACAGTTTCTACCATTAGATGACTTATTAAGTTTACATTTCCCTACTTCTATTCATTTTCAACCCTATCAGTTTGTCACTCATATGTTTATGCATGCAAATCTAATGCATATTTTTTTCAATATGTTTGCATTGATTTCTTTTGGGGGTATTTTAGAAAAAGTATGGGGAGCTAAGCGGTTTTTTATGTTTTATATCATAAGTGGCTTTGGTGCAGCCATTTTTCAGTTAGCTGCGAACTATTATGAATATTACGGCGCTATAGAAAACATCAAACACTTGGGATTACAAAGTGGTCTATTGAATCATATTTTCAATTTACAACTAGATTCCGTAAAATATGGACATGATTATATTCAACTTATAGAACCATATCTGAAAAGTATAAATTTTGATGTCAATAAAATTACGGAGCAAGATATTGTATCTATGTTTAAAGCATCGGGAATCGTTCAAGGAGGAATGTTGGGAGCCTCAGGAGCAATTTATGGCATCATGGTAGGGTTCACTATTATGTTTCCGAATGCTGAATTAATGATAATGTTCATACCTTTCCCTATAAAAGCGAAAATATTATTTCCGATTATCATTTTATCTGACTTATTTTCAGGGTTTACAGGAGTTTCCTTGTTTGGTGGCGGAAATGTGGCTCATTTTGCCCATGTCGGGGGTGCTATTACTGGTTTGATTTTGTTTTATATTTGGAAAAAGAAAGGAATTGGAGGTGATTTCAATCGTTGGAACTAATTGATATTTAAATTATTACAAAATTCAAAGTGAAATAGTTATGTTTAAATCAATCATTGACGATATTAAGAATGAATTTTCGAATGGCAATATGGTTACAAGAATTATCATTGTAAACATTGCTGTTTTTGTCTTAGTCAATATTGTAAAATTATTTTTAAATATCTCTCATGCTGGCAGAATAGAAGAATCTTTCTATCAAGATTTTATCCATTTCTTTTGTGCCTCCACAAATATTTGGCACGAAATCACCCATCCTTGGGTTTGGGTAAGTAGCATATTTTTACATGAAGACTTTTTTCATCTTTTATGGAATATGCTTTATTTAATGTGGTTTGGAAGAATAGTTGGTGATTTTATTGGAAATCAAAGAGTGTTACCAATTTATTTATTAGGTGGTTTTGTTGGCGTACTTTCCTATATGATTTCCGTTTATATTATGCCCTTTGGCTATATAGCACCCTATGCTTATGGAGCATCTGCGGCTGTAATGGCATTTGTGGTGGCTGCGGCAAAGTTGTCTCCCAATTATTTAATTAATATTATATTGATAGGCGATGTGAAATTAAAATATATTGCATTGGTTTTCATATTTTTAGATTTGATTGGCATCGCAAATAATGCAAATACAGGTGGCCACTTTGGGCATATTGGAGGTGCTTTATTTGGCTGGGTTTATATAGTTCAATTGAGAGAAGGAAACGATTGGGCAATTCCAATCAATAATTTTTTCCATAAATTCTTGAATTTGTTCAAAAAAAATAATGATAAATATATAAAAAACAATCCTAAAATGACCGTTAGACACAATCCAAATGTAGCCAAAAAACCTATCAAAGAACAAAAAAATGAAGTTTCAGCTAGCCATCAAGAACGATTAGATGAAATTTTGGATAAAATAAAAGAAACTGGATACGAAAACTTATCTCAGGAGGACAAGGATTTTTTATTTCATATTAGCAAGAAATAATGTTGAAGTACATAAACTATATCGTTGTTTTTCTGACACTTATCAGCTACTTAGCCTCCTATCTTAGCCCTAACAATGCTTGGCCCATTGCTTTTATCAGTATATTTTACCCTTGGTTTCTGTTATTCAATTTGTTATTTATTGCCTATTGGGGATATAAAAAAAACAAGCTAGCATTTTTGTCTATTTTTACCTTACTTATTGGTTATCAACATATTTTCGGGTTTGTTAATTTTGGTAAAGAAGTGGAATCAAAGTCTGCAAGCATCAAATTTATGACCTATAATCTTGCAGGATTGAGTATTTTGAACAATAAAAACAAAGCTGAAGAATTGGCAGCACTTAGCAGTTTTATTAAATCACAAAATTGCGATTTGCTTTGTTTTCAAGAATTTATAATTGGAGAAGCCGCAGTAAAACAATTAGCTTCCAAATTAAAATTGGATGATTTTCCTTATCGAAATTCTATTAAAGATAAAGCAGTTATCATTTTTTCAAAATATCCACTAACTAATAACAATCAAATTTTCTTCGATCCTCCTGGAAATGGCTTCATTTATAGTGATATCACCATCAATAACAAAAAAGCCAGAATTTTTTGTGGCCATTTTCATTCAAGCACTGTAAGTACGAATGCTAATCGCCTGGCAAATGAGGCAGAAGGTGGCAATTTAGACAGAGAAATGGCAGTCATAGAATTGAAAGGAATGTTGGGCAAATTTAGGAATACCTCTAAAATAAGAGCAAATGAGGCAGAAAATCTAGCTTTCGAACTCAAGAGAAGCCCCTATCCAAATATTGTTTGTTGTGATTTGAATGAAACGCCCCAATCATATGCTTACCACTTGATTTCCAAATATTTAATCGATGGCTTCAAAGAAGTAGGTGCTGGCATCGGAACTACTTACAATGGTGTAATACCAGCTTTGAGAATTGATTATGTATTTGCAAGTCCAAAATTTCCTTTTAGTAGCTACAAAATTTCAAATGTTAAATTTTCTGATCATTATCCTGTAATTGCTTCGATTCAGATTCCTTAATATCTTTATTTTTATTGAAATACAAATTATTTATCCAATTTGGCACCACAAATGCTCCAGCTAATAAATAAGAATAGTATGTAAGAATACGCCACAAAAAGGCAATAACTAATGCAGTAGTTGCAGGAATATAATCACTCAGAAATCCGCCAAACACAATTTCAGCAATCCCAGCACCGCCAGGAGTCGGACTAAATAAAGTGACAATATACATGATCGCTACCCTTGCAAACAACAATATTTGATCGTGAAATAGCAAAGGAGTTGTCGGGATAATGGCAATTATCAAACAATTAATCAATAAAAATCGAGAAACCCATGCAATGATTGTGGCACAGAATCCGCCCAAATGATACCTCCAACTGTGTTTTCTAATTTCTTCAGAGGCAATTTCTATCTCACTCCCCAAAGTATTTGCTCTATCTTTAAAACGATTGAGTAACGGGAATTTCGTAAAAAATAAAAGTAATTTTTTGATACTACTGGGTGCTAAAAATAATCCGAAAAACAAAATAACACCTTGAGTTAACATTAAAGCATAGACAGTCAAAAAGCTATATCCCCATCCATCCATTTGAGACCAACTATGAAGGTCGGGTCTTATAATTTTTAATCCAAAAATAAAAAACAATGTGGGTATTACTGTAATGAAAAAAATACTATCTAATAATACTTTATAAATTACTATTGTAACTGTTTTGGCTGTAGAGAGTTTTTCTTGAATTAGTACAAATAGTGCAACTGCCGCTCCGCCAGTACTAGTGGGGGCTACTGCGGTACTAAACTCCCAAATAAAAAGTAGTTCAATACATTTTGTATAACTAAATCTTCTATTTGAAATGATATACAACCTTAAAGAATATGCTAAATGGCGAATTATAAGAAATAAAATAGCTATTGAAATCCAAATTAAAGTATGGGTTGTCCATTTTATCTTTGCAAATTCTGTCGGATCAAATCGTTTCCATAATAGCCACAATACAGCTGTTATTCCTAAAATGATAGGAAGTATAATTCTGGAAATCTTAATTTTTTTTAAAACTTCCTGACCTTGTATGATTTGTTCTTCGTTTTTTTGCTCGTCAGTCATCAATTCTTATTAATTCCTAAATTTAGGAATTCTTTTTGGGTTTGGTATCATTTTTCAACAAAAAAAGAGCCATAAGAAACTTGACATCTCTTATGGCTCCGTTATACAAACTTAAATGATTATTAGTATCTATAAGTATCTGTTTTGAAAGGACCTTTCACAGTAACTCCGATATATTCAGCTTGTTTTTCTGAAAGCTCTTCAAGTTGAACACCGATTTTACTTAAATGCAGTCTAGCTACTTTTTCATCCAAATGCTTCGGTAAAACATATACTTTATTCTCATAGTTGCTACCGTTTTGCCAAAGTTCTAATTGAGCCAAAGTTTGGTTACAAAATGAATTTGACATAACAAAAGATGGGTGCCCAGTTGCACAACCCAAATTTACCAATCTACCTTCAGCTAAGATAATTAATTCATTACCATCCACATTGTATAAATCTACTTGTGGCTTAATAGTATTTTTGCTACTTCCATAATTAGTATTCAACCAAGCCATATCAATTTCAGTATCGAAATGTCCGATATTACAAACGATAGTCTTATCCTTCATCATTTTGAAGTGTTTTCCAGTAACGATATCCACGTTTCCTGTTGCAGTCACAACGATATCAGCTCTTGGAATTGCATTTGCCATAGTTGTTACTTCAAAACCATCCATTGCAGCTTGAAGTGCACAGATTGGGTCAATTTCAGTAACAATTACTCTAGCACCTGCTCCTTTCAAACTTGCAGCTGATCCTTTTCCAACATCACCATATCCAGCAACAACCGCTACTTTTCCAGCCATCATCACATCAGTAGCTCTTCTGATCGCATCTACTAATGATTCTTTACAACCATACTTGTTATCAAACTTCGACTTTGTAACAGAGTCATTCACATTGATAGCTGGCATCGGTAAAGTGCCATTTTTCATTCTTTCGTATAATCTATGAACACCCGTTGTTGTCTCTTCAGAAAGTCCTTTAATGTTTGGAATCAATTCAGGGTATTTGTCCAAAACCATATTGGTCAAATCTCCACCATCATCCAAAATCATATTCAAAGGCTTGCCATTTTTGAAAGCAAAAATTGTTTGCTCAATACACCAGTCAAACTCTTCTGCAGTCTGCCCTTTCCAAGCAAACACAGGAATTCCAGCAGCAGCAATAGCAGCAGCAGCATGGTCTTGAGTAGAAAATATATTACATGATGACCAAGTAACATCAGCTCCTAGCTCAATTAAAGTTTCGATAAGTACTGCTGTTTGAATCGTCATATGAAGACAACCAGCGATATTAGCACCTTTAAGTGGTTTTGAAGCTCCATATTCTTTTCTAAGGGCGATTAAGCCTGGCATTTCTGCTTCAGCTAATTGAATTTCTTTTCTTCCCCACTCTGCTAGGGATAAATCTTTTACCTTGTACGGTAAGGTTGTGATAGCTTGCATGCTTTTATTTTAATTTTTCAAAAAACGGTGCAAAGTTACAATATTAAAAATTGATATTCAAGTATTAATATTCCTTTACAATCTAAAAAAACAAAAGGAATTACTAATGGTTTAGCAATTCCTTTTTTTATTATTCTATTGAAAAGATTATTTTGAAGCAATCTTTTTAATTTTCTTTTCTAACTCATCTTCGTCACCAGGAGCATAACCTGAATGTGAATAAACTATATTTCCAGATTTGTCAATCAAAAAAGTTTGAGGAACATTTGGGAAATTTAAAGTCTTCTTCAAATCGCTGTTCACATCAGACAAAATAGTATATTTCCATTTCTTTTGAGCCACCATTGGTTTTATTTTGGGCAAAGCTCTTGCATCATCAATTGTAATTGCTATTACCTCAACGTCATATTTTTTTTGCCAATCATCATATACTTCAGCTATATTATCTAGTTCTTTTTTGCATGGTCCACACCATGTTGCCCAAAAACTAAATACAACTGCTTTTCCTTTTTTTGTATAATCTTGAATATCTACGGTTTTTCCTTCCAACGTTTTTATTTTAACAGATGGAAGTGCTTTTGCACCAGATTGGGCATTTATAGATATCGTAAATGCACTAAATAATAATAAAAAAAATAATTGCTTCATTTTGAAAATATATTTAATTTACAAATTTGGTACAATACTATGATTTTTTTATCAAAAAAAATAGTAGATTAACTTATCTTTAACCACTTTTTTTATATTACCAAATATTTTAACTAATGCAGATGTTGTTAAAAAAGTTCTTTACAACACTATTTTGCTTCTATATTGCTTGCAGCTTGATTAATGCTCAAGAGGAAGTAAATAGTAATGAGCCCCCTGTTACAGAGCCTCAAAACCAAGGAGGAAGAATTTCTGGAAGCCTAGAAACAAATGTCAATTTTTTTATGAAGGATGAAAAAATCGGTGCTTCTGGAACACCCCAATATGAAAGACAACAGTTTGGAACGGATTCATGGCTGAATCTAAATTATAGTAACTGGGGTTTTGACTTTACCCTTCGTTATGATATGTTTAACAATTCTTACTTACTCAATCCCACCAGTTCTTATTCAGCTCAAGGCATTGGTATGTGGTCAATTAGAAAGAAGATTGACAAACTTGGAATTCAGGTTGGTTATATTTATGACCAAATAGGAAGTGGGATGATTTTTAGGGCTTTCGAAGAAAGACCTTTAGCAATTGATAATGCTTTAGTTGGTGGTCATTTAACCTATGAATTTAATAAGAACTGGAAAATAAAAGGATTCGTTGGAAAACAAAAACAACAATTCTCTTTATACAACTCCTTAATAAAAGGTGGTGCTATTGATGGTTTTATCGAAGGAAAAAATGGTAAATGGACTTGTGCTCCTGGTTTTGGGGTTAGTAGTCGTCAATATGATGATGAAACTATGAACCAGATTGTTTCTGCCATAACCACCTATACTCCTGTTGATTCCATTGGAGCTTGTTATAGCACCTATGCTTTTTCTGCCTATAATACGTTAACAGCTGGCGATTTCACTTGGTATGTAGAAGGAGCTATAAAAAGCAAAGACGTATTCAATGATCCATTTGCAATTAAAACGCAATGGACTGGAGATACAACTTTTGGAAAATTTGTTCAAAGACCTGGTAATGTGATTTATACAAGTTTATCATATGTGAAAGGAGATTTTGGAATAAACTTGGAAGCAAAAAGAACCGAAAATTTCAATTATAGAGCAACTCCATTTACGAAATTATTTCAAGGATCTGTAAACTTTTTACCCTCAATGGCTCGACAAAACACTTATCGATTAACAGCTCGTTATCAGGCAGCTACTCAAGATTTGGGGGAACAAGCATTTCAGGCAGATGTTCGATATAATCTAACGGATAAAATCGGATTAAATGTTAATGTATCAAATATTACTAGATTAAATAATGAACAGTTATACAGAGAATTATATTCTGAAGTCACCTATAAACATTCAAAAAAATTAAGCTTTTTAGGCGGATTACAACTACAATATTATAATCAAGAAATCTATGAGACAAAACCAGGGGTTGAAATAGTTCAAACTATAGTGCCTTATGCGGAGATATTGTACAAATTTACCAGAAAAAATTCATTAAGAGTTGAATTGTCTTATATGGATTGCCATCAAGATTATGGAAGTTGGCTTTTTGGGTTGGCTGAATATAGCATTGCACCTCATTGGATATTCACTTGTTCTGGGATGTATAATTCAACACCAAAGAAAACTGCCGATATACTTTATCCAACCATAGGAGCAACCTACATTAAGGACTCTAACCGATTTGCCATCAGTTATGTAAAGCAAGTTCAAGGAATAGTTTGCTCTGGAGGAATATGCAGATTCGAACCTGCATTTAGTGGTGTAAAAATGAATATAAGTTCAACATTCTAATCAAATTAATAGAAATCAATCATGAAAAATATTTTTTATATACTTTTATTATCTATTTTAATCTACAGTTGTGAACAAAAGTGTGCTGTAATTCCACCACTTCAACCACCTTCAGTTGGGTTAAAAAAAGTAATTATTGAGGAGTTTACTGGAGTTAGATGTGTAAATTGCCCAGATGGAAGTGCAGAAATCGAAAATTTAAAAACATTGTACAACGAAAATTTAATTGCTATTTCTATACATGCTGGTACTTTTGCAAAACCCTATGCTAATCAAGATGACTATTCAATTCAAGATGGAAAAGATATATTAGCTTTTTTAGGAGATCCAGTAGGATATCCAGCTGCAGTAATAGATAGAAAAGTTTTTCCTGATAATGGCGGTGAGTTACAAACTGGTAGAAATCAATGGGCTGGATATATTAGTGATGAATCTAAAATCACACCTAAAGTATCCATTTCAATGTCAAAAACATACACAGAATCCAACAGGTTACTTGAAATTACTACAAATGTAGTTCCAACTGAAAATATTAGTGAAAAGTTAGCATTGACCGTTTTAATAACGGAAGATAGTATCATCGGTAAACAATTATTACCAAGCCCGATAGGTTTAAAAGATGATTATGTTCATAAACATATGTTAAGAGATGTAGTTTCCAATCCAACTGGTGATCCAATTAACGAGGTAACTTCTAAAGGAAATATTATTACCAAAAAATATTCTTTGACTTTGCCATCCAATTTTGTTGATAAGCACTGTCATATTATCGCTTTTGTTTCCAAAGTTGGATCTGTAAAAGAGATATTACAGGCTGAAGAAATAAAACTTTCAAATTAGACTAAATTTTCCTTTGAAAACCTGGATATATAACGAATCACTACTCATTTACATTTGGCAACTTCAGCGATTTGATACTAATGAGTTACAAACAACTGAAGGTCAAAAAATAATTATTCAAAACAAAGGGTTTAGAAATAATGATGCTGGACCAGATTTTGAAAATGTTCGGTTGATTATTGATGATACCAATTGGATAGGCACCATAGAAATACATTGGTTTTCTTCTGATTGGTATCTTCACCAGCATGAAGATAATCCTTCATTTAATAATGTAATATTACATGTTGTTTTTGAGGAAGATAAAATAATTTATAACCAAAACGGAAATAGAATTCCATGTTTAGAACTCAAAAATCGTATCCATCCTGATATTTTAAATCGAACCTCCAACCTAAACCCTAATAATTGGATCCCCTGTGAAAAGCTTATTAGCTCAGTGAATGATTTTACAAAGACATTATGGTTGGAGCGATTAGTCATAGAAAGACTTGAAAACAAAACAAAAATTATACATTCCATTTTATTAGAAAACAATTGGAACTGGGAAGAAGGATTTTATATCTTACTTTGCAAATATCTAGGTGGTCCCATTAATTCAGAGCCCTTCGAAACCTTAGCAAAACAAACTCCCTTTTCAATTTTACTAAAAAATAAAGATGACCAATTTGTTTTAGAGTCAATATTGTTTGGACAATCAGGTCTATTAATTTCTGATAAAAATGATGAATACATTCAGAAGTTAACGAACGAATACCAATATCAAAGCAATAAATTTAAATTAAAACCAATTCAAAAGCATCTTTGGAAATTTCTTAGACTGAGGCCAGCAAATTTCCCCACATTAAGAATTGCTGAATTGGCTGCATTGATTCGTAAAAATGGTACCATCTTCAGAAAAGTTATTGAATGTGAAGATTTTAAATCATTATATCAGTTATTTTCTATTACACTTTCTCCTTATTGGGATAATCATTATGTATTTGGTGAAAACTCTAAAACAATTGTTAAAAAGCTAGGCAAATCTGAAATTAACACATTGATTATCAACACAATAATCCCGTTTTTATATTTTTATGCAAAGCAAAAAAATGATGATAAGTTAATGACAAAGGCATTTGAATGGCTCAATCAGTTGCCTGTTGAAAAAAATCAGATTATCTCAAAATGGAAAGATCTTGGTTTTATTAACAAAAGTGCTTCAGAATCTCAAGCACTCATTCAGTTGTATAAAAATTATTGTATGAAACAGAAATGTTTAGAATGCTCAATAGGTCATTCAATCATAAATCCAACTATAAACTATTGAACATATCCAAAATCTTAATCGCTATTTCGTTGAATTCAGATCGATCAAATTGCAATTTTGGCTTAGCAAAATTTACATCATTGATTTCATCTAATGGGATTAGGTGGATATGGGCATGAGGAACTTCAAGACCAATTACTGTCATAGCAATCCTTTTACAAGGGATTACTTTTTCAATAGATTTAGCAACTTTTTTGGCAAAGACTACCATTTCTGCCAATTGCATATCATCAATATCAAATATATAATCTACTTCTTTTTTGGGTATGACTAGAGTATGCCCTTTTTTCAATGGATTTATATCCAAAAAAGCGAAAAAAGAGTCATCCTCAGCAACTTTGTAAGAAGGTATTTCTCCAGCAATAATTTTTGAAAAGATACTTGACATGATTAGAAAGAAATATTCATAATTTCAAATTCTAAATTACCATTAGGAGTCACGATTACCGCAGTGTCACCAACTTCCTTTCCCAATAAACCTTTTCCAATAGGTGAACTAACAGAAATTTTATTAATTTTTATATCAGCCTCTGTTTCAGAAACTAATTTATAAGTTAATTCTTTACTTGTTTTTTTGTTTTTGATTGTTACATTAGATAACACAGTAACTTTAGAGTCATCTAATTGACTTTCATCAATAACCCTAGCACTAGAAAGTACTTTTTCTAGCTCATTAATTTTAAATTCCAACATTCCTTGAGCATTCTTTGCAGCATCATATTCTGCATTCTCAGACAAATCTCCTTTTTCTCTAGCTTCAGCTATCGCTTTAGCAGCATCAGATCTCCCAGTTGTTTTAAGTTCATCTAACTCAGACTTTAATTTTTCAAAACCCTCTTTTGTTAAATAAGAATAGTTTGACATTTCTTTCAATATTTTTATCCTAAATATATAAAAACAAGAACGTTTTCACCGCAATGATGAAAACGTCCTTCTTATTTCAAATACAAAATTAAGAAATTTTATACTATATTCAAAATTTTTGTTTATAAACCAATTCTTAAGCTCAAGGAATGAGTTCCTCCAAATGGTGAAGAAGTTAAATATGCATAGTCAATTCCTAGCGTTTTATCACTATCTTTCTTCAATGGAACATCTACTGATAAGCCACCACAAATCCCAGAATGTAATTGTGCTTCAGCAGCCACTCTTCCAAGTTCATATTTATAACCACCTCTTAATGTTACCATATTCATAAATGAAAATTCTGCTCCACCACCTAATTGGTCTCTAGAAAATGCATTTGAAGTGAAATTCCCTACAACTGTCAACTTACTATCTTTATTAATTGCAATATCATAAGCAGCACCTATCAATAATTGAGAAGGTAATTCAAACTTTGCAGCAATCTGACTATAAGTTAAATTGTATTGTGTTTCACTTCTTGGATTTTTTTCATTTACACTTAATCCTTGACCACCAAATCTCATTGGTGTACCAACATTTTTAAGAGCAATTCCAAACTTGAATTCATCTTTTGCACCTGTTACATATTGTACTCCAGCATCTAATGCAACTCCAAAAGCAGAAACCTCAGAAGTAGATTCAGTAATTCCTTTTAATTGGAAACCTACTGAAATTTTATTTTCGAAAGTAAAACCATAAGTCAATCCTAGGTTTGCAAATGTTGGTGAAAATGTTGCTCCAGTTCCTTCAGGTAATTGATCTGTTGTTACATTGATATTACCAAAATTAACTGCATTTATACTAAATCCTAAAAAACCACCTTTTTTACCAACTTTAGTGCAAAATCCAGCTGAGTTTAAACTTATTCCTGAACCAGCAAATAATCTTGTATGTGCCAAACCAATTTCTAACCCAGAAACTCTACCTACACCAGCTGGGTTCATAAATAAAGCATCTACACCTTTTGCATTAGCAGTTGTCATTGAAAACAAACCAGCAGTTCTAGCCCATGGATTTAGTAATAATTCATAAGCTCCAGCTTCACCTTGTCTGTCTGGGTTTCCAGCAAACAACTGAGAAACAAACCCTGAGATTAAAATTAATTGTAATATTTTTTTCATTATTATGAATATTAAAATAATCTAAAATAAAATGGTGAGGAATTATTGTTAATAATTCCTCACAAATTTCCTATAATCCAGAAGGATCAAATTGTCGAGCAACACCAAACCATTTTATTACTCTTTCTCCCAATCCATCAGCTGTAATATGAATAATATAAACTCCACTTGACACTGGAATTCCTTTACTATTTTTCAAATCCCATTCTAATGCTGGGGTAATTTGTTTAGAACTCAAAGGTGCATTACTTCGTGCAGCATTGGATTCACCAACTTCATTTCTAGTATATTGCTTAATAAACTGTCCGTCCAAGGAGTAAATTGTTACTTTACATTTAGCTGGCAAGTTCGTAATTTTAATAATATTCTGAAACTGAGTATTTTCATATGCAGAAAAACCATAATATGGATTTGGTACGACATTAATTAAATCTAAAGCAGAATTAATGGTTGCCGAAACTAATGGTTGTGCTTCTTTATCTTTTATTGAGAAAATATAAGTAGGATAAAAATTATTTGCTCCAGTACCTTTTTCTACTAAATAAGAATTTGCAACTCTCATTTTAACAATAGCATCATTCGGTATTAACCCACTTGCTCCATTACCTAATGGCAACATTGCTGTATTAGGATTTGTTATAGGCATACATGTCCAAGTGATGTTTTTCAGTTGAACAGCTTTTAAAGATTTATTTGTACCTGACAATACTTTTCTAAGATTTTCACATTCATCATATGGTGTTCTAGATACATAAATATAATGTTGACCACCAAAATATTGACCATAAGCATTATTCCCAGCTAAATTATCAAAAATACTTGAATTAGGATTCCATAGCATATCAGAACCATTTTTTAACAATGGGTCTCCAATTGGAATTTCTGGTCTATAGCAAGAATTCTCACCAAAGAAAATATTTAATCTTTGTCCTGATTCTACATCGATAGCATATCCCGGGAACCATCCCATACCATACAATCTTTTTCCAGTAACTGGATCAGTTAGATTATCCTCATCTGGTAAACCATCACTATTACCATCATTTTTTCCTACAGAATATTTTCCTCTTAAATCAAACTGCAATGGTACTTTACCATCAGGATTTTTTTCTGTTTCCAAACCTAAGTAAAAATTAGTTAATGCATTACTTGCATTCTTTTTGTTTGTATAAAACACATTTGCAGTTTCAACAACCACACATCTACTCCATTTAGATTTGTCAGATGTAAATACAATATCTACATTATTTAAATTAGACATAACACCTCTTGAAACAGGACCAAACGTACTTTCTAACATCCATCCTGGAGTAATATATGGAATATTAGAACCCTGAGTTACACGTCCTCTATAATCACATAATCCATACGGTTGGAATGGTCCTAGTTTTGACAAACCTCTACTTGGATCTAAATTAATATCTACATCCAATGCATCTTGATTTGCAATTGATTTAAACTGTGCACCACCTACTGTTTGAGTACCAATTTTAATCGAACCATCCACATTAGCATTTAACCATTCAGCTTTGTTTGCATCCAAATAGGTTGTTGTTCCTCCGATTGCACCATTTGTCTTATCTTCAAATACTTGAGAACCAGGCTCATCAACCTGACCCATTGCAATTGAAAAACCATATTTTGCAATTACTTGCTCATTAAATTTTTCAATTGTTCCCTCTGACAACACTGTATCTTTTGAATTTAATCTTATTAGTCTCCAATATGCAGATTTAGTATCTAAAATAGTATCACTCACATTTTTGTCTATAATAGCTAACTCAAATTCTCCATCTTTGATATCTAGTGGATTAAATACCTTTAATTCAAATGGTCCTTTACCAGGTAAATAAGTAATTTTATTTTCATTAGTTCCGCTTAAGATTTTATCTCTCATGCTATCACTTATATCCAAGAAACCATTTCCTGTTCCAGTACCGTCTAATCTAGTTATTTCAATTCCTTCATTGTAGGAAGCCTTTAAAGTTCTATCAACAATTGGTCTTGGTATCGGAGCATATGTTTTTACATTTCTAATTCCTTGAATAAATGGAGCTTTTTGTCCAACACCAGATTTACTATCAAATGGCGCATAACTATTATATCCATAAGCAATAGCCATATAATAATATTTTTTATTGTTGATTAGCCTTTTATCATTTTGAGCAAATTGATCTTCTGTAAACTGGAAAATATGTCTTGTACCTTCATCCTTTGCTTTACCTAAGGTTTTTTGCTCAGGAATCCAAATAAATTCACCTGATATTGGATCTTTGATAGCTGACCAATTATAAATTTCTTTCACTTTGTTTTTCACATCCACTTGAACTACAATTCTAGCTTTATCTGGATCTGCTAGTTCAGTAGGTGAATAACCAACAGATGAACTTGCCAATTGATAAACTCTATAACCTTCAAATCTATAAAGTGTATCAGAAGCTGTTTTGGGTGCTCCAAGTACTGGTTCTTTATATGCTTCAAATGCATTATTTGAAACAACTGAATCATTTGTCATAATCATAACCAATTCATTGTTCAATTCAATGAAATCCAAATCTGGAGCATCTGGACCAACAGGTAATTTGAAACAATTATCAAACAAACCTTGTGCAATATCATCAGCTTGTTGTAATTGTTCAATACATGGTTTAGGATATTGAACATCTGGCACCCAAGGTAACCCAATGATTAACTCATTTACCTGACCAGGTAGTAAAGTTAATGGTCCAGTAGCTTGTAATGTTCTAAAATCTTGCCCAGGAAAACTAGTAGATGCCATTGACCAACCTTTATTATCACATGGCTCATCAATAAAAGCATAATTCACAAAATTTGAACTAGAAGGGTTGTAGCCTAATCCACCATATGTTAATCTAGTTCCATCCTTCCATCTTCCTGTAATATAATTATAATATTCATTTGAAGATGATGGATCTGAACCTGGAGGTCCAACAATTCCTCCTCCATTTATATAATAGGTAAATGAAGTCATTCTACCAGACTTTATAGTAGCTATTGGATTACCAATAGAATCAATATTAATTATTAATGGACCTCTAAAATAATCACAACCTAGCATTGGGATTTTATCACAATAGGTAGGCGTTGATCCACAATTACAACCTGTAGATCCATCTTGTGCATCTTGGTTATAAACATACATTAAACTTCTTGTAGTATCACAGCCAATATAATCATCAGAAGCACAACCCAAATCTGGATCCAACCACATAGCAAAATAGCAATCTCTAATCAAACCAGTTGCTCTATTGATCAATTTATATCTTTGGAAAGTCATATTATTTAACTCATCCGCAGTAGCATAAGCAAAAGCTTGAACTTGAACCTCCATATGAATTGCCTCAGATCCCTTTGAATGAGAATGAACATTCCCAGCATCATTGTATATCCAATATATCATTTCTCCATTTGATGGATAAATATTGTTTTCACAATCACGAATTTCAATTATTGGATAATCACCATCGCAAGGATCATACAAATCATCACCATTTCTGTCAAAAAAAGGAGCTAATCCTTGACTTGTTGTAGGCAATTCAAATTTATTTAATTCAAAAAAGTAAGGATTACCTTTAGCTGGCCAACTTTTCACATCTAATGGAATTTTATCACAATTATATGATTGATTCAATTTAGTTGCAATTTGATAATTCTTCAAATGTAAATCAATATTACTAGATAATACTCTCCAGTGATGATCCCAATGAGAGCACATTGTATCATTAGTAGATCCATCCGTCGGATCTAAAGGACCAGGCCAAAAATCAGTACCACTTGACCTATAGGTCATCGCTGCTAACTTAATATTATTTGCATCATCTTTTCCACCTATCCAAACAGCACCTGCATAAATTGATGAAACTTCTGGTTGCCCAGCAGGTACTTTAGGAACAACATATTTAGCAATTGTTTTACCATCCCACCATACATCACCACCACCTAGTAATCTAGCTCTAACGTTATTAATATTTTGTTCTATCGAAGAGTTAGAAGCAACACATGCTGCTCTTGAATTTATTTTCCCCCCACCTGGGTTTGGAACTTCTTTCCAATTGACTGGTAAACCAGCCTTACTATCTACCAATATTAATAATAATATGAGAGATAACAATAAATTAATTTTTTTCATAAATATTCTATTTCTAAGGTTTAAACAATCATTTAAAAATTAACGGATGCACCTAGGAAAATTCTTCTTGGTAGCGTATAATTTCCTGGAACTAACAATGCTCTTTGGTACGATTGTAAATAAGATATTGCATCTCTCCCTGTTTCAGCAATTCCTCTTACTGCGTCTCTACCCAATCTAGATACTAAATATCCATCATCCGATGGAGATCCTGTTGCCGGGAAAACTCCAATTACATTTCTAGTATCAAATAAATTTTGTATTCTTAGGAATACATTCAAATTCATTGGACGAGCTGAATTTTCCTTTGTCAAGTGAATCGTTTTGTCAATTCTCATATCTACAGTATATCTCCATGGTTTGTTTGAACCATTTATTTGACCAACCGTTCCATCTCCACCAAATTTTGAAGGTGTTAATTTTCTAGTATATGGTCTTCCAGATGCTGTAAATATTTGGAAGTTAACTCCAAGGTTTTCTAAAACCGATTTTAATGCTCTAGGACCAGTATATTTTTTTCCTTCATCATATCTATAATCTAAAGTAGCAGAGAAATTATGTCTTTCGTCAAAATTTAAAGGGAAAATATTTCTTAAATTTCCTTTTGAAGATAGTCCTCTTTGTGAGTTCTCATCTGATCCAGTACCGTCAGCAAATTGCAATGTATAAGCTAAATTTAATTGGAAATTATTTGTTCTTCTCAAATCGTAATTAGCTGTAAAACCTTTAACCGTAGCAAAATCTCTATTGTCATAAGTTGTATATGAACCTAATACTGGGACATATTGATATGCTCTTCTTTGAATATTATCTCTTAACTCTTTATAATAAGCAGTTAATTTAATCGCAGAAGAATTTGATATTTTTTGTTGGAAACCTACCTCATAATCTACTGTTCTCTCTGGCTTCAAATTTGGGTTTGAAATTGGATTGTCACCATCATCAAATCTACCAGGATAAAAGAAATAGAAATAATCTAAAGCTGTCGCTACATTGCTATTGGGTGGTCTTTGTGTTAATACATCATAATGAGCAAAGAAGTTGGCATCATCAGATATTGGGAATGAGAATGCCAAACGAGGCATAAAATTCAATTTTGGCTTATAATCTGTAAATGAACTGTTTGGATCAAATCCTCTTAAGGTAATATCAGGATCTTTTCCATTTTGTTTCACATATTTAGGGGATACAGATTCTCCACCAAAAATTAAGATTCCATCATTTGCTGCATTACCATTTGGATAATACCATTGCTCCCCATTTCTATAAGCTTTTACTGCATCAGAACCATTTCCTTCCACATAAACTTTATAGTCATTACCAATATTAGCTGGCTTTGTAGTTTTTAGATTATCATGGAAATCTTTTGCACCTACAATTTGATATAAAGAGAATGGATCCTTCATAACTTTTGTATTTGCATCAAATTGGTCAATTCTCAATCCAACTCTAAAGATGATATCTTTATATGTAAATTTATCTTGAATAAAACCAGCTATATAATTCGGTTGACTTGGTGCAACTAAGAAATCTCTTCTACCAGTTTTAGGATTAACCGCAAAAAAGTCGTTGAATTTAGTACTTGCAGGTAATGCATTACCTAAATAATCGTATCCCGAAAATCTCAATTTTAAATCATTGTAATCAGTTAACTCTTTTGGAGCAAACATTTTTAAAGACAATTGATCTGGTGTAAGTTTGTCCACATTAAAATAATCATAAACACTTACATTACCATTATTTGCTCTAACCTCTTTATAGAAAAATAAATCTGGGTCTTCTTTTATTGCATTTTTAAAATATGGGTAATCAAAAGAATCAGGTACTGTAACATCAACACCTTGGAAAACAAAGTGATTTGTTTTTAAAGTTCCTAAGCATTGAGTAGTATCTAATCCAACAATTTGATTGTTTACTGATTGTTGTGCTACTTGCCACAAAGCATTTGGATTCATTGAATAATTTCTAGATAACCTTTGCTCATATAAAAATCCTAATTGTAGTGAGTGTCTTCCTTTTTCTGAACCACCTGGTAACAAATCAAAGCTCAAATTTGCATTTCCAGACATGATTTGAGTCTGCGATTTTGAATAAGAATTAAATACAGCTCCAGTATTAGTAAATCCTTCAGAAGTTGTACTACTCCAAACAGAACTATAGGTGCTAGACAATCTTCCATTAATTGCTAACAATTGCTCAAACACTGTAGGATCAAATATTTTATTATAATTAGTTAGTAAAGGATTAATTGAAGATGGTGTGTATTTAATAAATTTAGTAGTTGTACCAACTTGTGCAACCGGCACTTCAATATCTGTTCCTGGAAGAAGTACTTTAACAGGAGGACAATTAGTTCCAATTCCTTGATAATTTGTCTGCCCAGCAGCAATCACGTAGTCTCTTTCGAATTTACCAACATACCCGTAGTCAAACAGTCTATCACCATGTCTTGGATCAGATTGATTATTATCTACATTTTCATACCCAAATTGAACAGTGTACATTAGGTTTTTCAATACAGTAGAATTTTTATTCTTTTCAGCATTAGCATTATTTCCACCTAATCTATGTCTAAATCTAACATTTCCTCTATATCTAGTTTCATATCTAAATGGATTATAAGCAGTATTTAATTCTTGCCAACCACCTGGAGTAAATTGATCTTTATTATTAAAGTAAGTACCACTCAATGTTAAATCAATATCTTTAGTCAATTTAGCATCTAATTTACCTGTAAAGTCAATTCTTCTAGCACCTTCGTTCGGTCTTGCTTTTTGCAAAGTAAAATCACTAGTTCTTAAATATTCTGCCTCTGATAATTGTGAAGCACCAACTCTTCTAATTGGATTTGCTTCGATTTTATTTACAACATCTTGATTCGCAACCCAAACACCGTAAGCTCTTGGATTGTCATCATCTTGACCTTGATATTGTCCTGATAAACGAAAACCTAATACTGTATTTCCATCTTTCTTAATAATTGGTCCACTTACATTACCATTTAGTAATAAAAAACCATATGGGTCTAAACCTTTCGATGTTTCAAATTCTAATCCTCCTGCAAAATTTTTAGATGGACCTTTTGATGTAACAGATATCAATCCACCTGTTAAGTCTCCATATTGTGCTTCAACCCCACCAGTTACTACTTGCAACTGATCAATTTCTTGAGTGGGAGGCAAAGTACCGGTAACTCTTATACCATCCAAATAATATTGGGTAGCATTTGATCTGGAACCTTTTATGTTTGCATCCCCACCATCTATAACAGATACCCCTGCAGAAGCTGCAGCTATTGCAGTTACACTTCTTGTTGGCATTTTTGATATTTCTTCAGAAGTTACCGTTCTACCTCCAGAGGTGTTATCTTTCTGAAACAAAGGGGCTTTATATTCCCGAATTACAATATCATCTAAAGTGATTCCCTCTTCATCCATTGTAATGTCCTGAAATGTTGTAATACCAGCTTGCAATCTAACATTTTTCATTAAAACTGTTTTATATCCTGTATAAGACACTTCTAAATCATATGTTCCAGGATCAAGACCGATACTATAATTACCATCTAAATCAGTAACTGCACCTGCTTTCAAAGCACCTCCTTTTAGAAGTTTAATGTTAGCACTAAATAAGCCCTCTTTTTTTCCATCTGTGACTTTACCTTGCAATGAGGTTTGAGCCATCAAAACAGATCCAAAAAGTAACCCGATGAAAGTAAGTAAAAAACTACGCATCATAAAAGGTTTTTTAATTATTAATTATTAATATTCTATTTATTTATAGACTGCTACAAATTCAAACGCAATGTTAAAAAAATTAACAGTTATTTCAAAGAAAGAAATGCAAGTTTGTCGGATTATTTACATTTCTCGTCGAAATACAGTTGCTTTATTTGTTCGAAAAGTATATTAGAAAGTTTGAATTTCGACTCTATTGACCATCCTGCAATATGAGGAGAAACTATTACATTTTCATTGTTAAACAATCTCTTATACATCTCTCTTTCTTCAAATGTGTATGAGTTAGGGTTTTCGTTTTCAAATACATCTAATCCTGCACCAATTATTTTTTTATTTTCAATATTTTTTATCAAGTCTTCAGTTTTAATAATTGACCCCCTTGAGGTATTGATAACTACTATATTTTTCTTGAATGACTGAAAAAAATCATTGTTTCCAAAAAATTTAGTTTCTAAATTTAATGGCAAATGAAAACTCAAAATATCTGTTTTCTGCTTCAATTCTTCCAAACCTACCATTTCCACATGGTCTAATCCATCCTGCTTTGAAACCAAATATTTATCATATGCTACTATTTTTGTTTCAAAACCACTTAGTTTTCTAGCAAAACTGCTGCCAGTATGTCCTAGACCAATAATTCCAATCGTTTTTCCCCCAATTTCAAATCCTCTATTTTTTTCTCTATTCCAACTGAATTGTTTTACTTCATTGTTTGCTATTACCAACTTGTTTGCCAAAGCAAGTAATAATCCAATAGCATGTTCTGCAACAGCATCACAATTTCCTTTTGGAGAGTTAAAAACTTTAATGTTTCTTTTTTTGGTAGCTTCAAAATCTATAATCTCCATTCCAGAACCAAGCCTAGCTACAAATTCAAGATTTTGTGTTGATGAGAGTAATGATTCAGATACAATGATTTTACTGTTAATTATCAAACCATTATATGATTTAATTATCTTTCCAACTTCTTCTAAAGTGATGTTTGGAAAAAAATCTATTTCAAAACCTAATCCTTCTAAATTCTTAATTAATTGGGGATGAACATCGTCACTAATAAGAATTTTAACTTTCATCGGTGTAAAGATATAAAAGGTATCCTTTACTTTATAACATAAAATTAAATTTGGTAGAATTGACGACATTTTTTTCTTCTAGAATGTAAGCTTACCGACAGATTTTGCGTTTTTTCTCTGTTTTCAATCAAGATAAACCTATATTTGAGCCAAAATAAATATTTATGAAGCAGCTTTTTTATATTTCAATTTCTCTATTATTTTTATTTTCATGTAAAAATGATTCTTCTAAAATATACTCAAATTTCTATTTACGATTTGATGACACCGAAAGTAAAGTAACTGCTGAGGCTGTTTTTTTCAAAGGTGATACTATTAAAAATGCAATACCTTTTGCTCCTGACAACGGCGTTTTCTTTGATGGTGGAGCGATGGAACAGAAAGAATTGATTAATAGAATTGCTTTTAGGTCTGAAAGAACAACAGATTCTAAACCTTATTTTGAATTCAAATTTAAAAATGCTGAGAAAAAAGAGGAAAAGTTTGATTTAAAAGTACCTTTTATTAGTAAATTTAATATTGAAAACAATCGAATAAGTATCGACTCTGGTTTCATATTAAAATGGGAAGGCAATCCGCTTAATAAATCCGAAAATTTAGTATTATTTTTATCAGATTCTAAAAATGTCGATAAAAACATCCAGATAAATGGTCCAACGATTAATTCTTCTGTAAATATTGATGCCTCCAAATTGACAGGAATAACTATTGGGGAGGGCACTATTTATTTAGTCAGAAAATATAGTAATGAAGAAATTATTGGAGATCTAAGAAGAAGTAGCCAATCAGAGTTTTACACCAAAACCATGGATGTTCATTTTGTAAAATAATTTATTATTATATTATGGTATATTAAGGAGGGCTTTTTTCTTATATTTGCACTCAAATTTACCAAACCTTTTTTTCATGGCTTCAATAGCTTATTTGCAACAAGTAGCTTCCCAAGTCCGAAGAGATATCATCAGACAGGTAGCAGCTGTTGCTTCTGGACATCCTGGTGGTTCACTTGGATGCACTGATTTTCTAGTAGCTTTATATTTTGAAATAATGCAAAATAATCCTTCTTTTTATATGGAAGGAAAAGGCGAAGATCTTTTTTTCTTAAGCAATGGACATATTTCTCCAGCTTGGTATAGCGTTTTGGCAAGAAGAGGATATTTTGAAGTAAGTGAGCTTGCTACTTTCAGAAAATTAAATTCGAGATTGCAAGGACACCCAGCAACTCATGAAGGCTTACCTGGCATCCGAGTTGCTTCAGGCTCATTAGGACAAGGTATTTCTGTTGCTATCGGTGCTGCATTGGCAAAAAAGATGGATAATGATGCTCATTTTATCTATTGTCTTACTGGAGATGGAGAATTACAAGAAGGGCAGATTTGGGAAGCAGTTATGTTTGCTGCTCATAATAAAGTAGATAATTTAATCGTAACTGTTGATTGGAATGGACAACAAATCGATGGTTCGAATGACAAAGTCCTAAGTTTAGGAGATTTGCCATTAAAATGGAAATCATTTGGTTGGGAAGTTTTAATTTTAGAAAACGGTAATGACATTCAATCCATAATTGATGCATTACACCAAGCAAAATTACTTTCCGGGAAAGGGAAGCCTGTAGTAATACTCATGAAAACAGAGATGGGTTTTGGTGTGGATTTCATGATGGGAACTCACAAATGGCATGGCTCTGCACCAAATGCGGAACAAACTGCAAATGCATTATCTCAATTAGAAGAAACTTTGGGTGATTATCCGCTTTAATTCAAATATTAAGATTCATGTCAAATAAAATAATAAATACTGGCAATAGAGCTACAAGAGAAGGTTTTGGAGAGGCTTTAGCCGAATTAGGGAGAACTAACAAAAATGTTGTTGCCCTTTGTGCTGATTTACTAGGCTCTTTAAATATGCAAACTTTCATAGCTGAAAATCCTGATAGATTTGTTCAAGTTGGAATCGCCGAAGCTAATATGATGGGCATTGCAGCAGGGTTAGCTATCGGAGGTAAAATTCCGTTTACAGGAACTTTCGCCAACTTTTCTACAGGAAGAGTATATGATCAAATAAGACAATCCATAGCATATTCGGATAAAAATGTCAAAATATGTGCTTCTCATGCTGGTTTGACTTTGGGAGAAGATGGAGCAACACATCAAATTCTTGAAGATATTGGAATGATGAAAATGTTGCCCGGCATGACAGTTATCAATCCATGTGATTTTAACCAAACCAAAGCTGCAACATTAGCGATTGCCGATTTTCACGGTCCAGTTTATTTAAGATTTGGAAGACCATCTTGGCCTAATTTCACCTCAGTTGACTCTTTTGAAATTGGAAAAGCACTTCTTTTACAGGAAGGAACTGATGTAAGTATATTTGCTACTGGTCATTTGGTTTGGACAGCTTTAGAAGCTGCTCAAGAAGTTGCTGCTCTAGGGATTAGATGTGAAGTAATCAATATCCATACAATAAAACCACTTGACAATCAAGCAATTTTAGATTCTGTTAGTAAAACAAAATGTGTAGTTAGCTGCGAAGAACATCAAAGAAATGGCGGATTAGGAGATAGTATTGCACAACTTTTGAGTCAAAAAATGCCTGTTCCACAAGAATATATTGCAGTAATTGATAGTTTTGGCGAAAGTGGCAAACCGAATGATTTGCTTGAAAAATATGGTCTTGGGAAAAAGGATATTATTGCCGCAATTCAAAATGTAATTAAAAGAAAATAAAATGGAGCGGGAACAATTATTATTATTAATAACTACCCCATTGTACATTTTTGTTATTGGCTTAGAAATTATATTAAGCAATTGGAATAAATGGGGATTGTATACACTAAAAGATACTTTAACCAATCTTTATCTAATGCTTTTAAATATGGGCTTGGATATTGCAATGCGGTTTATCATTGCTTTTAGTGCCTTACAATTTATGTACAACCATAGAATATTCAATTTAGAACATAATTGGATGTATTGGGTAGGATTAGCAATAGGGATTGACTTTTTGTACTATTGGCTGCATTGGGCTGATCATTATTGTCGATTGTTCTGGGCAGTTCATGTAACCCACCATTCTTCCGAATTTTATAATTTATCTACAGGTTTTCGTTCCTCTGTTTTCGAGCCAGTATATCGTTTTATATTTTATCTACCATTGCCTCTTTTAGGGTTTGAGGTAATTGATATTATGTTCTTACATTCAGCATTACAGATTTATGGCATTTTAGTTCACACTCAAAAAGTGAGACATTTGCCAAAATTTTTAGAATATTTTTTGGTTTCTCCATCACATCATCGAGTTCATCATGGTTCGAATATTAAATATTTGGATAAAAATATGGGAATGACTTTGATTATTTGGGATAGAATGTTTGGAACTTTTCAAGAAGAAGACCCTAACGAACCTGTTGTGTATGGTCTAACAAAAAATCCTAATGATAGGGGACCAATAAACATTGTTTTCCATGAATGGAAAAACATTTGGAACGATTTAAAAAAACCAGTGAGTTTTACGACAAAATTGAAATATATCATTATGCCTCCAGGTTGGAGTCATGACGGAAGTACACAAACCTCTTCACAAATAAGAAAACAACAAAATTAATTCTCTAATGAAATTTGCAACAAAAACTATTCATGCTGGAATAGAGCCAGATCCATCCACTGGTGCGATAATGACGCCAATTTTCCAGACATCTACTTATGCACAAGAAGGGTCAGGAAATCATAAGGGTTTTGAATATGCTAGAACTCAAAATCCAACAAGAAGTGCATTAGAAAAAAATCTTGCTGCCCTTGAAAATGGGACTGATGCAATATGTTTTGGTAGCGGACTAGCAGCAATGGATGCTGTTATGAAACTATTGAAGCCCAATGACGAAATTATATCCACCAATGATTTATATGGTGGTTCCTATAGACAGATGGTAAGAGTTTACGAACCATTCGGATTGAAGCCGAAGTTTGTTGATATGTCTGATCCAAAATCGGTTGAGAAAATAATTACTAAAAATACAAAGTTGCTTTGGATCGAAACGCCAACCAATCCAATGCTAAATATTGTAGATATTGAGAAGATTTGCAAAATAGCCAAAAAACATAATATTCTAACCTGTGTTGACAACACTTTTGCTTCTCCTTATCTTCAAAATCCTTTAGATTTGGGTGCAGATATCGTATTGCATTCAGCTACTAAATATATTGGTGGACATTCAGATGTGGTGCATGGTTGTCTAATCGTAAAAGACGCTGAATTAGCTGCCAAATTGCATTTCATTCAAAATGCTTGCGGTGCGGTTCCAGGTCCTATGGATTGTTTTTTAATCCTAAGAGGTATCAAAACATTGCATATCAGAGTGCAAAGAGCTTGCGAAAATGCTGCTATTGTAGCGAAGTTTCTAAAGAAGCACCCTAAAGTAAGTTCTGTAAATTATCCGGGTTTCAAATCGCATCCAGGTCATAAAATTGCAAAGGCTCAGATGAGAGACTTCGGGGCAATGGTATCTTTTGATTTGAAATCAGATAGTTTTGAAAATGCTCAAAAAGTATTATCAAATACCCATTTATTTACCTGTGCTGAATCGTTAGGAGGAGTGGAATCACTAATTGGTCATCCAGCAAGTATGACTCATGCATCCATACCTAAAGAGGAAAGAATGAAAGTGGGACTTACTGATTCATTGATAAGGTTGAGTATAGGCATTGAGGACGTTGATGATTTAATCGAAGATTTAGAAAAAGCTTTAGAACAAATATAAAAAAAGGGGGTGAAATTGAATTTTCGCCCCCTTTTTTAATCCCAAATTGATTTAAAATCAGGATTTATTATACAATTTTCCATTAACACTAATTCTGTATTCTTGTCTTGTAGTTTATATTTACCATCGGGTTGCAATTGATATATCTCCATCTTTTCAGTTTTGGGATCAACAATGATATAATACTTTATTCCAAAACTTTGATATATCTGAAATTTTGAATTCCTATCTTTTGTTTCAGTAGATTTTGAAAGAATTTCAACAACTAAATTGGGAGGAAAATCTAAAAAATGTTTTTTAATCTCTTTACAATCGATTAATAAGTCAGGGTTGAGTATAGTATTTTCATTGATTTTTAAATCAATGGGTTGATATACTTTACATTTTTTGCATTGTGCCTCCTTTATTGCATTTGACAATGAAATATGAAGTTCTCCAGCCAAATGTTGATGTTTTGGACTTGGCATTGGAACTTTAGCATAAGGAATTCCATTAATCAAATCCCAACGTCCCTTCCATTTGCTATAATCTTCAAAATTATAATTAGATACTTTATTTTCAAATTCTGTCATTAAAAATAAGTTATGTTTTTAATTTATTTTTAAAATATTTTACGAACTAATTCTTATAATATATGTGTTAAATTATTGATAATAGTTCTTAATTAAATTAAAATTATGAAAAAATTTAGAATAAAAAAAACAAAAGTTTTTAATGATGAAGGGTGTGGAAAAAGTTATAACATTAAAGTTGTAGAAGATGAATACGGTAATGATAAATTATTTGAAACAAAAGAAGAAGCTGTGGCTTATATTAATTCTAATTTTGGAGATAAAACAGATTTAGTTATTAGTGAAATAAATGGACCAGAAGATTATAAATAGATAATAATAAAGGGATTCTACAAATTTGTAGAATCCCTTTGAAAATGTGGTCCCACCAGGACTTGAACCTGGGACCCCCTGATTATGAGTCAGGTGCTACTAACCAACTGAGCTATAGGACCTGCTTTTGGAAGCGGATGCAAATATATGGCTAATTTTATTTTTTTTCCTAAGATTTTCAAAAAAAAATTATCATTCTATTGCATCATATATTGCTTGGTGTATCTTTATTCTTGTATCCATATGAATTAACTTGTTGTTATTCATGGATGGGAAAGTTCTATTGGACAAAAATACATAAACTAAATCTTGCTTTGGATCAGCCCAAGTTACTGTACCCGTAAACCCTAAATGGCCAAAAGCCAAATCAGATGCAGATACACACATATTTTGTTGTGCTTTTGTATCTAATTCCTTCATATCAAATCCAATACCTCTCCTACTACAGCCTTGAAAACGTGTAGTAAATAGTTTTACAGTTTCCGGTTTTAGATATCTTACACCATTATATTCGCCTTTATTCAATAATAATTGCATAATAACTGCCAAATCATTTGCATTTGAAAATAGTCCAGCATGACCACTCACTCCACCTAACATTGCTGAAGCCATGTCGTGAACATATCCTCTGATAACTTGTTGACGGAAATAATCATCTTGCTCAGTGGGCATTATTCTGTCTATCGAAATTCTTTCCAAAGGTTTATAACCGATAGTTCGTAAGCCCATAGGTTGATAAAAACTGGTCATTACATATTGGTTTAATGGCATATTTGTGAGCCTTTCAACAATTTTTCCAGTTATAATCAAACCCAAATCGCTGTATTTATAACTTTTCACCTTCAAAAGTGGAGATTGAATTATTTTTTGCCAAACTGAATCTGTATAATCGTTTCTCAAATACAAGTTTTGAGCAACAGGTACTGAAAAGTTGGCAGAACTAGCATTTTGATAGTATGTATTCATTGGATAACCATTTTTTACACTATCCGTAACAGTTTTTTTGTAAAATGGAATCCAAGGAATTAAACCAGCATGATGCGCCATCATTTCACGAATCGTTAATGTTGCTTTGTCGGTACCTTTCAGTTCACTCAGGTAATTAGATATTGGTGCATCCAAATCTAGCTTCCCTTCCTCATAAAGTTTCATAACTGATAAGGTAGTAGCACCCATTTTGGTTATAGACGCAAGGTCATAAATCGCATCAGTACCAATTTGAGCCTCAGTAGTATCATAGGTTCTTCTTCCAAAGGCTTTTTGATAAACTATTCTGCCATTTTTTGCTACTAAAACAACGGAACCTGGAATTGCTTTTTGCTTAATAGCGTCATTCACTATTGAATCTACTTTTTGTAACTTAAACGAAGACATACCAACATTTTCTGGAAAATCATAGCTAAATAATGAATTCGGAGTCAACTCAACTCCATCACCAAATTTTGCTAGCGAAGAAGCCGTTACAGGAAGCTTAGCATTTGTACCGATTGCACCGCAAATTACTTGAGCAACAGCTGATTGTACCATTTCATCCGTATTCCATCCTAAAATGACATTTTGAGCAAAATCAAAATTTTTAAGAGCATATGGATTCCCAAAAACTGTTAAAATAACTTTTTGTTTCGATTGTAACTTTTGTAGAAAATCTGTAATGGAAGCATTTAAATTAAAATTTTGTGCCGCCTTACTCGTCATATCATTTAAGGTTACCAACACAATATCATTCCCACTTAACTGGTCTAAAAGTTTTACCGACAATTCATTATCAATTTGTTTTGGGGCAACTAAGTGCATCACCTCTTGGTAATTATCAATGGTTTTTTGAAATGGTGTAATATATTGAGAACCAATAGCTAATGTCGCTATTTTCTGGTTATTCTTTATTGGGATGATATGATCATTATTTCTAACTGTTACTATAGATTTTTCGTATAATTTTCTTTTTAAAGCTAAAGCAGAAGTTGTATTCAACTCACTATCAATATTTTGCAAATTAACGGGCTGATAATTATTTAATCCTAGTCTATACTTTGCATGCAATATTTTTTTAACACTTTCTTCTATTCTCTTCCAACTTAATCTTCCGTTCTCCAATGCTGCTTTTATTTCAGTAATTGAGGCATTTACATCATTTGGCAAACAAAGAATATCATTTCCAGCAATAAGAGCCATTACTTCTATTTCTCCATTTTTATAATGTTTTGTCACCCCTTTCATTTCAAGTGCATCGGTAACAATTAAGCCTTCATAGCACAATTCTTCTTTCAAAAGATTGGTAATTACTTTTGGGGATAATGTAGTTGGTAAATTATAGGTATTATCTAAAGAAGGGACTTGCAAATGTGCCACCATAATACTCTGAATATCATGTTGGATCAACACTCTAAAGGGAAACAACTCCAAACTATCAAGCCTATTTCTATTATGGTTGATGGACGGCAAATCTTGGTGAGAATCAACATCTGTATCGCCATGACCAGGAAAATGTTTGGCACATGCCATGACATTCCCGTCTTGCAGACCCATCATAAATTGGTATCCTTTTGCAGTAACATTATACCTATCTTCTCCAAATGATCTTTCATTGATTACAGGGTTCTGTGGGTTGTTATTGACATCCACAGCTGGTGCAAAATTGTAATGAATACCGATTCTTCTACATTCTCTAGCTATTTCTTTACCTAAATCATATATTAGTCTGTTGTCTTGAATCGCACCTAAAGCTAAGTTTTTAGGAAAAGAAATAGTAGATTCTTTTAACCGCATTCCTAATCCCCATTCTGCATCAATAGCAATAATCAACGGAGTTTTTGCTTCGAATTGGTAAAGATTGGTTAGTTCAGCTTGCTTTTGTGGAGTTCCTTGGAAGAAACACAAACTCCCTACATTATATTTTTTTATCAAATTTTCAACAGCAGCAATATGGTCGGGACCTTTGTCAGAATGAGCTCTAATCATCATTGTTTGAGCTATTTTTTCCTCCTGACTCAATGAATTATACACAGAATCAACCCAAGCATTCTCATACGGTGTGACCACATAAGTCCTTTTGGGATATATGGGATCATTATTTTTCTTATCTGCTTTATCAACTATGCTTAATGAAATGCCAGAAAAAAAAATAACTAATGAATAAAAACTATATTTTAGAAAATACATTATGACAACTATTACTTTATTAAAGGCTGAACGTTAATACCTTGCAAAATTTATTCCAAAAAAAGAATTACTTACGATCTCTTCGCCCTTTGAAAAGTTTGTAAAATAGGTCAATTACTTAATATTTCAAATTCTGTCCTACGATTATTTTGCCTACCTTGCTCAGTATCATTGGTATCGAGTGGTTTTGTCATCCCAAAACCTTTGTAACTAATTCGATTTGTATCCGCCTTATTTTGAATTAAATAATCATAAACTGCCTTTGCTCTATTCAAAGATAATACTTGATTTGCACTTTCACTACCAATATTATCCGTATGCCCATTAATTTGAATTTTGATATTTGGATTTTCTTTTAATAATACCAATAATTGAGCTAATTCAATATAAGAAGCTTCCAATAAAGTTGATGAGCCTGTTTTGAATAATACATTTTTAAGCACAATTGGTTTTGTAACTGTAATTGACTTTGATTCTGGTATTTTTCTTAAAAAAATTGTTCTTGTAAATGGTTTTTCTACACTTGAGGCATTATAAGGAACTTCAAAATTGTCTGAATAAAATAAATAGCCCTGCTTATTTACTCTGAAACCATAACTTTTACCAGCAGGCAAAACAATTGTAAATGAACCATTTTCATCAGTCTCACTACTACTTATTTCCACATTATTATCCAATTCATATATGAATACAGTGGATTTTATCGGTTGTTTGGTCTCATTATCTAGTGTAATTCCTTTGACAAATGTTACTAATTTGGGTCGCAACTTTGGTGGCATTTCAAAAGAATAAATATCTGTTTTGATATTATTGAAATTTTGTTTGTTGATGGAATTTATATCGACTGAAGTATCTGTATAGGTATAATATGCTGTTTTCCCATCAAGACTTACTACTAATGAGCCTTCGTTAGCTCTAGTATTTATGGGATATCCCAAATTGATTGGTTTTTCCCATTTTCCATCAATTCCCTTGTGGCTTAAATATAAATCAAATCCGCCCATTCCTGGGTGTCCGTTCGACATAAAATACAAAGAGTTTCCGTCAGGGTGAATAAAAGGAGCCTGCTCTACCCCTTCTGTATTGATAGAGTCTCCGAGATTCTCAGGTATGCTCCATGAACCATCATTTTTTAAATCACTCGACCACAAATCCACTTCTCCTTTTCCACCAACTCTTTTACTAGCAAAATAGATTCTTTTCCCATTCGAATTAAGTGAGGGATATGATTCCCAGCCAGGTGTGTTGATGGGGCTTCCCATATTCTTTGCTTTTGTCCAATGACCATTTTCAAATTTTGAAATAAATAAATCCATCTGACAATTGTCTCTTCCGTTTCCAACACAACTAGCATATATAAGTGTCTTACCATCAGCACTGATGGTCTGAGCCCCTTCATTGTTTAGTGTATTCAATTCGCTGATGGGTGTGGCTGGTTGCCATTCATTATTTATTTTTTTGCTTTGAAAAAAATCCTCATTATCCACTGGAATTTTTCGAGTAAAAACTAAAGTTGAATCGTCTATTGAAATGGATGGAATATATTCCATCATATTAGTATTTATATTCGGACCTAAATTTTTAGGGGTAATAGTAACTGGGTTTTTCAGTGCTTCCGAGATAAAAAGGCAATTTTCATAGAATAGTTTTACCTCTTTCCGCATAATTTCGTTTTTAGACCTTGATTCTAAAAACTTTTTTGCCCACTTGGATGCATCTAGATAATTTTCCATCTTCCAATAAATCTGAGCTAAAGAATACATCGCTTTGGGATCATATTGGTCATCCATCATCATTACTTTATGAAAACCGATTTCTGCTGCATTTAAATCTCCCAAAGCCTGTTGTGTGGCAGCATAATATATTTGTGCATCAATAAATTTAGGTTCTTCCTCCAAAGCTCTTTTGAAATTTCTTAAAGCTTTTTTGTATTCCCCCATGGACAAATCGTCGATTCCAGAATCAAAATATTTTTTAATTTTCGGAGAAATTGTTTTTTTGGTGAAATAGTTGGAGGGATTTTGTGCATAAATTGAAAAGGCTTGGAAAAAAAGCAGTAAAAAAAGCAGATTTTTCATAGCTATTCAATTTCTTTAGTTAAAGCATCTGATTTGACCCAACCACTTCCTGTGGATAATTCCCATTTTGTAAAATCTTGATTTGATTTAAAATCATAACCAAACATTTTTTCGCCGGGTCTTGTGATTTTTACAAATTTCTTGGTGAAAATGGAGTTGTTTGCTTCATCCCAATTCAATTCTTCTGTAAATAAATTTTCTTGTTTTACGCTATGCCATTCAATGCTATCTCTAATAATTACTAATTTTTCAGATAATTTTCGAGTTGCATTTTTAGCGGTCAACACACTCTGGGAAACTGCATTGGCATCAAAAAACTCAATCCGAATGCCTTGAGGAAAAGTTTGCTTTTGCTCGTTTTCAGTATAATTATACATTAATGGAGCTGTTATTTTTATTCTTACGATAGCTGAGTCGCTATACAAAATTTCTACGTCTTTCCCCACCTCTACCGACACTTGATCTTTTCGAACTGCTACTTCATTGGATGCAATTTCTTCACTACAACTCAATATAAATAATATAAAAATAAAAACAAATCCCCTCAAAACCATTTATTTAATAATTGTGATATCTCCTTTGTAAGGCACTATTTCGCCATCAATAAATTCGATTTCCATATAATATGTAAAAACATCTGGCGGCAATTCTTTTCCATTAAAATAACCATCCCAGCCATATTTGTCTTCATTCAAAGGTATGTTTTTTGTTTCATATACCAAACTCCCCCACCGACTATATACTCTCATCAACTTTATTTCTTTGGCAGATTGGTTGGAGAAAGCAGTAAATTTATCGTTCCATCCATCAAAATTGGGTGAAAATGCATTTGGAATATAAACAGGTCTTTTCTTTTCCACTTTCACTAAAACACTATCAAGTGCAATACATCCATTATCATCCGTTAATAATATTTTAAAGTAAGTGGTGTTATATGGGAAAACCTCGACTCTCTTGCAATTGCCACATTTGGTTATCAGCTCACTTGGAGTCCATTTAAAAGCTACCTCTCTATCTCTTGGAGTGTAAGATGCAACGAGGACTGTCCCGAAACCCAATTCAATGGTGGTATCTTTTCCTGCATCCACTATCAACTTTTCAGGTTGGTTGAGTGAGGCAAAAGTGTTCGCAAAACATCCTAATGAATCTTTAACGAAGATTTTATATTTTCCAGCTTTTAGATTTCTAAATAAAGTATCTTGTAGGAAAAGATTTCCATCCAAACTATATTGGTAGCCAGGTGTTCCACCGCTTCCAATAACACTTAAAGAACCAATACTATCACCAAAGCACAATAAATTATTAACGTTTACTGGATTTAAAAATAATTGTGGAGGTTGAGTCACTGTGCCTTTTGCTTTGGCTTCGCAGCCATTTGCATCTACGACAGTCAAATTATAATCGCCAACAACCAATTTATCGATTTCTTTTGTTGGATTCCCATTCTTCCATAAATAAATATAACCTCCGACTCCACCAGTTACGTTTGCCGTAAGTTTTCCATCCGACAACCCATAGCAACTTACATTCACTGTATCTAAATCTATAGTTATAATGTCAGGCTCTGGAACGACTAAATTGAACTTTCCCTTACAACCATTCGCATCTAATACATCTACGGAGTAGGTTCCTTTTGGAATATTGTTTAAGATATTTGAATTGCTAAAACCTTTGCCATCATTAAAATCATATTGATAAGGTGGTTTTCCATTTGCAATTACGACATTTATTTTCCCATTTGAAAACCCAAAACAGGTAGGAGGAGTGATGGTCTTTACACTTGGGTTCAACTCCAATTCTAACTCTTTCAAATCTATTGTTAATACACTTTGGCACAAATTCGCATCAGTAACGGTTAAGTTGTATTTTCCAACTGGCAAATTCGTTACTTGGTTGGTCGTATTTCCATTGAACCAAAGATATTTATAAGGTGGAACGCCTCCATTGACATTAATAGCTATTTTTCCATCTTGCCCACCATTACAAGTAGGTCGAGTAATAATAGTATCAAAACCAATTTCAGGAGGACCGACTACAGTATAGTTAAAAATAGTATCACAAATTTCAGTAGCTATTGTAACACTATAATTATTAATATCTAAATTGGTTATACTATTTGAATTTTGTCCAGAATTCCATAAATAGGCAAGAATTGGTATTGTACTTGAAGCATTTACTAGGATGGAACCATCCTTTATATTTCTGCATTTCAAATCTACAACCTTCGAATTATTTAGTGTTATCGCATTTTTTGTAGAGCAACATGGGTCAATTTTAAAGTTCTCAATTTTGGTTACTTGACAACCTTTATCAGATTCGACTAATAATGATATAAATTTTTCGCCCGGAGAATTATATCTTACGGGAATTGGTCCTGACCCAGAAGCCGTGCCAGGAATTGCCCCTGCTCCAAAATTCCAAGTCCATTTGATCAATTTACCTAGTTGAAAAGTCGATTTATCTAAAACAGAAACATCATCCCCAAAACAAATAGGATTAGTTCCAGAAATACTTGTTATCGTAAAATCAGGAACCGGACCTAAAAATGTACCTGTTCCACCAAACTCCATTGAAAAGCCAGTACCTGTTGAGGTAAAATTATTAATCATGATTGCATAGCTTTTCCCTGAAACCATATCAAGTGCTTTCACAAAATTATCTTTAGAACCACTTGGGTCACATCCAGCAGTTTCTGAAATGTCAGTTGAAGTCAAACTTAACCCCGTCGGTCCCATACATGGACTATTAGGATAAGAACTTGGATTATCACCAGCAGCCATACATCTCAACACAATTTTTCCAGTACAATTTTCTACACCATTCGGTAATTCATATACTACAAAATCTATGTCATCATCTTCTTTCAGTGGTTTTAACGTAAAAGATAATGTTCCCGATTTATCACAAGTCCATGCATACCACGTAGAGTTCATCTCCACATTACTTATGCCCCCTAATCCATTCGTGAAACATAAGGCATCATCTGCTTCTTTTATATTCAACCCAGCACCTGTAACTGCTTTCACCACAAATGGTGATTTGTCGCACAAAATACTAGCAGTTGGGCAATCACCAGTTGGTTCTTTCGGAGGATTATAATTAATCATACATAACTGAAAAGTACCCACTCCATTATTTTTACCTTGAATCCTAATTAAATAGGTATCCCCGACAATCAATCCACCTTGATACAACTGAGAAATACCAGCTGTAGCTGATTGACATTCTAGTTCAGTAAGTGTTCCACCACAATTACCATAATACAAAGCTGCCTGAGGGCTAGCCAATGTTCCACCTGATCCAGCAACATTTATTAGTCCTTTTACGATAATCGTTACATCGGTTGCTTGAGCTACAAATGAAAACCAAACATCGTTGGAAGATGCTGCAAAACAGTTTGCTGGTCCATAACCTGAAGGAGTGGCACCAACATTGGTAAATTCACCAGCTTTTGAACAATAATTAATCGGATTAGAAATTAATATAGGTTTGTCACAATTGTCATTTGATAATTGTGCAAAAATAAAATTGCATAAAAATATAAATACTAATGTAAATTGGTACTTCATAAAACATTGATTAATATTCATTAAACGACATTGTGAAAAATATAGTTTGTCATTTAAAAAATTTATTTTCAATAACTTTTTACAAAATTATATAATTTATACAATTAAAACTGATTGAATTGGAAATATGACTAAATTATTGAAATTGAAGCCAATTAAGATATTTAAAAAACAAAAAAGCCATCTCGAAAAGATGGCTTTTTTACTATTTTGAAATTGAAATTTTTTCAACAAATTGATGATTATTGTCTTTGTTTAAGACTCGGATATAATACCATCCATTTTCCAAATGATTTGAATTTAAGTTTAATTCCATTTTACTTTCAAGTAATTCGAATTGTTTTTCTTCAATTATGGAGCCACTGAAATTAAATATCTGCAACACATAATTGCCAGTACTTACACTATTCAAATTTACTTTATATTCAGATGCAATTGGATTTGGTGAAACCACCATATACCCATCTGCTGATGTGTAATATACACTTACAATCGAACTATTTGTAGCATGATATTTTTGATCTATTTCTTTTAATCTATAATAGTTGTAGCCTTTTGTAGGGTACTTGTCAATATATTGGTACGAAATAGATGAAACACTATTTCCAGCTGCTGCTTTAGAACCAATTACTTCAAAATTAACACCATCTATACTCCTTTCTATTTCAAAATAATTGCTGTTTGCTTCGCTATTTGTCACCCAATTTAATTCTACAGTAGCACCTTTTTTCTCAGCAGTAAATACTGCTAAATCAACTGCTAAACTTGTGGAATACAAACCAAAATTTACATTGTTTACATCAGCAGCATCCACAACAATTGAGTTTGTAGTGGGAGAAGTAGCTGTAAAACCTGAAGGAACAATTGAAGTGGCATCTGTTTTTAAATCATTGGTGCTATAAACAACCGTATAATCACTATTTGGAATGTTCACATCGAATTTATAATAACCTGTAACTGGGTCAACTGTTGCTACAGCATAAACTTTTCCAAGATAAAGTATCTTTGCATACATTGTTTGACTTATACCATTTTCCGAGTTTTCTTTATTTGCATTTTGGTTTGCATCAAAATAAACATATCCTGAAACAGTATGGAAAAGCGGATAGGAGCAAGTAGCTGCATCTGTAGTAAAAGTTGTTAAATTAGAAAAAGCTTGACTGTATTTTGCAGTTCCCAAAGCTACTACCTTTTTGTCAGTTAATCTTAATTTATAAAAAGTAGAAGAACTTCCAATTCCAACTAGATTACCTTTTGAGTCTTGACCTATAGCATAAAATTGTTCGAAAGGCAAAATTGGAACAAATTTACCATACTTTTTAGCAGTAACATGAGTTCCTGACCAGCTTGATAAATCTATTTCATATAAGTTTCCTGGACCATCTATCATATAAAGTTTTCCTTCGGAAGTCATATGAATGTCACCATCTGAATTTGAAATCATTGGAACTCCTGTAGCATCAATCACTTGAGCAGTGTCTTCAACTAAAGTATTAATATTTGATCTTCTTACATGAAATGTAGTGGCATCAGTGCCTGGAAAAGTAGAAGAAATAGAATAAATTTTTTGACCATCTGTCGAAACACACATTCTTGGACCTCCCAACTTAAGATTAGTACCTAAAAAAGGTGTGTCAACCAATGGACTTATTCCATTTGATTTAAATATTGGATTTAGTTGATTTTGTTGATCAGGAGGATCCGCCATATAGAATTTATCAGCTGAAGGAGTCATCCCCAGAGCTGTAATAAACCCATTTAAATCTGGAGTGATTCTTGTCAAATCTCCAGTTGCTAAATTTAATTGAAAAACAGCAGATACACTTGAATTGAAATTAGGTGAAACAGTAATGTAATAATTATTACATTGACCATTCAATAATTGATTCAAAAACAATAGTGTAAATAAAATAATACCCTTGTAACCCTTAAACATGATACAAAATTAATTTTCTTTAAAAAAATACATTCTTATCAAGTGATGTTTACGTTTGTTTGTTTCTTATTCTGTATAAATAGTTGTTAGATATAATAATTGCAGCTAAGTAAATTTATGGCAAGACTGTATGATACGAATTTGACTGCAAAAGTAATAGTTTATTATCATTTAAACAAATTTTTACTAAGATTTCGTCAAAAAATATTAAATATTAAAATAAAATAAAATGTCACAATAGAAAATTATTAGTTCTTTTTAATTTGAATGTTTGTGACCAAAATGAATTAACCATTTAATGTTACTAAAAATCATCATACTTATTATACTAGAAATCAATGCAATTAATGTGGGTGGAAATGTGGTTTCAAAATTCAATAAAACCAACCAAGTTATAGTGCCAATAATCATACTAAACATTGCCCCCATACTATTCGACTTTTTCCAATATAATCCAAATATTAATGGTGTAAACAACCCCACAAGACTCAAAGCAGAAGATTGGCTCACCAATTCGTATATATTTGCATTAAGATTTGCCATGATGCAAGAAATGGCGGCAATTATGAGTATAGACAAACGAATAATTTTCATTAAACTCTTGTCGTTCAAATTTTTATAATATGGTTTGATAATGTTTTCTCCTAATACAGTTGCCGGTGCTAAAATTGCTCCACTGGTTGTGCTCAATATTGCGGATAATAGAGCTCCAAAAAATAAAATTTTCATAAATAGCCCAAAATGTTGAATAACCATATTTGGTAACAACATTTGTAGGTTATTTAGTGCCAAATTAGGATAAAGTTGTTTAGCACATAAAGCAATTAAGAGGGGAATAAAAGCAATTGTCAAATACATGAATGCAGATAGATAAGCAGCATTTTCTGAATCCTTTTCACTTTTTGCCGCCATTACTCTTTGGAAAATATCTTGCTGTGGCAATGAACCCAAACCTAACGTTATCCAAGCTGTGAAATATTCTAACCAATCTTTTAAACTTCTTTCCTTCGGAAAAAAATTAAAAAAATCATTATTTTCGGTATGTGCTGTAGTTAAAACCTTGACTAAACCTCCAGCATCATTTAAAACAATTATTAAAATTGCTAGAAGTCCTATAATTATGATAATAGTCTGTACAAAATCTGTAATTGAAACAGCCCACATTCCACCAATATAAGTATAGATCGTAACCACAATAGCACAAATAAATATACCATAAGAGATGGGCAAACCTGATATTGATTGTAGAATAATGCCTAAGGCAACTAATTGTGCTGCAATCCATCCAAAATAAGAAGGAATCATTAAAATTGAAGATACCAATTCTACTTTTCTATTGTATCTGATTCTATAGTAATCTCCAAAAGTTAGCAGGTTCAGTCTATATAGTGGCTTTGACAGGAGCCTTCCAGATAAAAACAAGCATAAAGCGGCACCAAAAGGGTCTTCAATTACGCCAATGAGTCCATTCTCAATAAATTCAGAAGAGGCACCTAAAACAGTCTCAGAGCCAAACCAGGTAGCGAACAATGCAAATGCAGCCACTATCATGGGCAAGTTTTTTCCAGCTACTACAAAATCAGCTGTTGTTTTCACCTTCTTTGATGCCCACCAACCTATATAAATTGTTCCTAAAAGGTAAATTCCAATAAAAAACAATAAATCAAAAGCTAACAATTTTTCTAATTTAAGATTAAAAGCTAATAAGTAGCGGATAAAAATAGTAAATTAGATTAATTTTGATAGAAGGAAATTATTTTTGCATAACAAATTTTCATTTATGTCTAAAACAAAACCTACAATTAATAAAAATAGCCCAAAAACTATTGCAGTAGAGAACAATATCGCTCCAAAATGGTGGGAAAATCAGCATAATCATATCTGGATTATCGCTATTCTAGGTTTTATACTTTATGCAAATACTTTGTTTCATGATTTTACGATAGATGATGCAATCGTAATAACCGATAATATGTTCACAACCAAAGGGTTATCTGGAATACCTGGCATTCTTCAATACGATACCTTTTATGGATTTTTCAAAGAAGCTGGCAAAGCAAATCTGGTAGCTGGAGGAAGATACAGACCCTTTACTTTGATTATGTTCGCAATGGAATACCAATTGTTCGGAAATACACCTTTCATTGGTCACTTCATCAATATTCTATTATTTATTCTAACAGGAGTAGTACTTTATAAATTGCTATTGCTGTTTTTTAAAGAAAATGCTAACGAAAAATCGGATTTTTTGGCATTTATTGCAACCATACTTTTCATTGCTCATCCCATTCATGTGGAGGCAGTTGCAAATATCAAAGGGAGAGATGAAATAATGGCACTACTGGGTAGCCTTTCTGCCACCTATTTTATTTTTAAATATTTTGATGAAAAGCAGGTTAAAAACTTGTTTTTAGCAGGGTTACTATATTTTATTGCGATTATGTCCAAAGAAAACACGATAACTTTTTTAGGCATTATTCCCTTAGCTTTATTTGTTTTCAGGAAGGCGGATTTCTCAAAAATAGTTCCTCCTATGATTCCAATAATAGTTTCTACCTTTTTGTTTTTACTTATTCGGATGGCGGTTATTGGAAATCAGGTGGGGGATGCACCTCTTGAACTTATGAATAATCCTTTTTTAAAATTAGAGGGAAATAAGTATGTTCATTTCACTTTTGGAGAGAAAATGGCTACTATTTTTTACACCTTAGGCAAATATATTCAACTATTATTTCTCCCTCATCCATTGACTCATGATTATTATCCGAGACATATTGAGATGAAAACTTTTGGAGACCTTTCGGTTTTAGCAAGTTTACTTATTTATGTTTCCTTATTAGTGGTAGGGATAAAATTAGCTTTGAGAAAAAATTTGATTGGCTTTTCAATATTATTTTATTTAATAACTCTTTCGATTGTTTCAAATCTAATATTCCCAATTGGAACAAACATGTCAGAAAGATTTTTATTTATGCCTTCGGTTGGATTTTGTTTATTGGCAGCCTATTTCCTCTCAAAATTATCACGAAATACAGCTTTGATAATTGTTGGCATTGTAACGGTTGGTTTTGGCTACAAAACCATCACTCGAAATATGGTTTGGAAAGACAATTTCACCTTGTTTACAACAGATATTAATGTTTCGAAAAATAGTGCAAAACTCTGTAATGCAGTGGGTGGAGACATGATTAGGGTTTATAGTGAAAGTAAGGATGAAAACCTGAAAAAGCAAAAGTTGACAGAAGCAATTGGATATTTAAACAGAGCCGTTGAAATTCACCCAATCTACAAAAATGCTTATTTATTAATGGGAAATGCCTATTTTTATCTAAAAGATTATGCTAAATCGGTTGAAGCTTATCAAAATGCTTTAAAAATCGATCCTCAATACAAAGATGCGGTAAATAATCTTTCTATTTCTTTACGTGATTTGGGAAGACAATTTGGGGAGGTAAAAAATGATTTAAACCAATCCATCTTTTTCTTAACTGAATCTTATAAACTCAAAAATGATGACCCGGAAACGATTCGTTTATTAGGCGTTGCAAATGGGATAAAAGGAAATCATACGGATGCTGCAAAGTATTTTAAAAGATTGACAGAAATTCAACCTGAAAATGCTAGGGCTTGGCTTGATCTTGGCACTGCTACCATGAGTCTTGGCGACAAAACGAATGGTGATATATATTATCAAAAAGCCTTAAAATTAGATCCAAATATTTTAAAACAAAATAAGTAAATGAAATTAGCTATTGGTGGCGACCATGCCGGATTTGAATATAAAGAAAAACTAAAAGCATTCTTAATAGACAATGATATCGAAGTGATGGATGTAGGTCCATTTGATGCCTCCTCTGTTGATTATCCCGATTTTGCTCATCCAGTTGCAAACATGGTGGAAGATCAATCTGTGGATTTTGGTATTTTAATTTGTGGTAGCGGAAATGGCGTAGCAATCACTGCAAATAAACACAAAGGAGTGAGAGCAGCCTTGTGTTGGGAGGAATCATTGGCAGCATTAGCTCGTCAGCACAACAATGCCAATATTTTATGTCTTCCTTCCAGATTTGTGAGTTATGAATTGGCTGAAAGTATGGCAAAGATATTTATCGAAACTCCATTTGAAGGAGGAAGGCATGAGAACAGAGTGATTAAGATTGATTGTTAATCTGAAATTCTAGATTGGGACACATTATTTTTTGTATAGCACTTGATGCAAAACATAATGTGTTCTTTCGTTTTATTTACCAATATCCACTTTTGAAAATCAACTAAAAAAAACTTAATAAATATTAAGCCACCTTCTCTATTAAGATTTTTACTTTCGTAAATTGGTTTGGTTCGCTCTCCAAGGAGATATCCCAAAGATGGGCATCACAAATATTTTTTACATAATACAACCCTAATCCAAAGCCCTTCACATTATGAACATCCCCAGTTGGGACTCTATAAAATTTTTGAAATACTTTGTTTTGATATTCCTTGCTGATACCAATTCCCTTATCTTCTATTGTCAGCAATAACCGATTTTTACCCTCGTCTTTTGTAGAAATATTAATTTCAGGATTTCCTTTATTATATTTCATTGCATTATCCACCAAGTTGTGTAAAATATTGGTTAAGTGCAAATTATCTGCAAAAATGATGGGATGGGTAGCTTTCAAATCTAATGAAATATTTCCTTTCATATCCAATACCTTCATCTCACAACTTTCATACACAATATTCAAAAGATGATGCAAGTCCAGTCTTTCTTTCGTTAATTGGAGGGTTTCTTTTTCTATTTTTGTTAATTGGAGGACTTTTTCCACTTGATTATTTAGCCGATTGTTTTGCTCTTTTATTATCGAAGCATATTTTAACAATCTATTATCACTCCGTATTAAATCGCTATTGACAAATACATCAGCTGCAATTTTGATGGTTGAAATCGGCGTTTTGAACTCATGAGTCATATTGTTTATAAAATCTTTTTGCATTTCCGACATTCTTTTTTGCTTCAAAATCACAAACATAGAATACAAGAAAAACAAAATCGCCAATAATAAAATGAAGGTAAAAAAGATCGTCACCTTCATGCTATCTAGCATAAAACTATTCTTTTTCGGAAATCTAACACCAAAATTATATGGTGACTTTTCGTATTTGGGAAGATAAGTTGTTTTTACATTCGTAGAATCAGATTTGTCAAAACTTACATAGTTTCCATAAACCATAGCATTGCTATAACAATCATAAATTCCATACTCGAAATCTTCTTGAAGCCCTGTAGATACTAGATTTTTGGATAAATAAAATTCTAAATCACTGGCATTGATTTTATCGTTTAGATTCACGACAAAATAATCAGAGGAAACTGGAGTCACCAAATCTTGCTCCGTAAGGGTTACATTTTTCAATTTCGCCAAATCTTTGGCTGTATTGATGAGCGAAATGATTACTTTTTCTTGAAATTGTTGTTGAGCAAAATCCCAAGTCCGATATAACCAAAAACTCTGAACGGATAATATTCCAAAAATTGCAATAGTACCTAAAATAATTACCCGCTGTATCGTGCTGTTTTTCAACTATTTAAAAAATTTTAAACATGCAAAGCTCTATTGTCGGTTGCCGCCAATGCCGCTTCTTTAAATGCTTCAGTATAGGTAGGGTGAGCATGACTAATTCTTGCAGCATCCTCTGCAGAAGCTCTAAACTCCATCAATGCCACCGCTTCAGCAATCATATCTGCTGTCCTCGGTCCCACCATATGTACACCTAATATTTCATCCGTTTCTTTATGTGCTAACACCTTTACCATTCCTTCAATATCCGTACTTGCTCTTGCTCTACCCAATGCTTTGAATGGAAATTTTCCAGACTTGTATGGAATATTTGCTGCTTTCAATTGCTCTTCTGTCTGCCCTACTGCAGCATTTACTGGAATTCTTCCTTTGTCATCTAATGTGATTCCAATATTTTCCAATCCCAATCCGTCGGTATATGGTCTCCTGCCAATAGCAATCAGACAATAATCTGCTTCTGTGGTTAGTATGTCTTCAGTATCTCTTTTCTTATAGCTAATTACCACCTTTTTACCTTTGTTTTCAACAGAAGTAACGGCATGTTTTAAAAAGAATTTGAACCCTAAATCTTTTAATGACCTTTGCAATTCTTTACTGCAATCTCCATCCATCGAAGGAATAATCTTATCTGCAAACTCAATCACCTCTATTTCTGTCCCCAATCTTGCATAGACTGATCCTAATTCTAATCCGATTACACCACCCCCAATTACAACCATTTTTTTAGGAATCTCAGTCAAGCTCAAAGCTTCCGTTGAGGTAATAATTCGCTTCTTATCATAATTCATCGAAGCTGGAGTGATCGGCTTAGATCCTGTTGCAATAATCGTTTTATCGGTTTCGATAGTTTGTATCGTACCGTCTGTAGCAGTAATATTGATGGTGTTTTTATTTACAAAAGAGCCAACTCCATTGTAAACATCCACTTTATTTTTTTTCATTAAAAAATTAATCCCTCCGCTAGTCTGACTTACCACTTCGTTTTTTCTGCCCACCATTTGTGCAAAATCAACTTTCACTGTTCCAGTTTTAATCCCATGAATGGAAAACTTATGTACAGCATTGTGGTAATGCTCGGAAGAGTCCAATAAAGCCTTTGAAGGAATGCAACCAACATTCAAACAAGTACCACCAAGGGTGCTATATTTTTCAATGATTGCTGTTTTAAACCCCAATTGTGCAGCTCTTATTGCTGCTACATAACCTCCCGGACCAGATCCGATGATTGCTACATCGTATTTCATACTATTATAAAACGTTTATTCTTATTGACTATTGTTGTTGTTTGGATTGTTATTGTTTTTTGGTGGAAATTTTTTAAATTTCTTCTTAAATGGTTTTTTAAACCCACCGTTATTGGGTTGATCAGAATTTGGAGGCTGTATATCTCCCTCTGCCCTCTGTTCTTTTTGCTGAGGTGGATTTTGTGGTGGATTAGGGTTAATTGGCTTTTCTTGATCAGTATTAGGTTTGGCGTTTTCACTCCTTTCCCCTTTATTTTGATCAACATTCCTATCAAAATTTCTTTCTTTATTTGGATTGAAAGGCTTTTTCTCCCATTTCTTTTGTGGATGCTCTCCTTTATTCTGAGGTTGATCTGGCCTATTCTGATGTTCTGGTCTGTTTTGACGATCTACTCTGTTTTGCTGCTCCCCTTTATTGCCTCCTTGATTGTTTGGCACTACTTCGTTAGGTGCATTTTCTCTTGGAGGTTGCGGTTTTTCATTATTTCTAGGCTCGTTTCTATTCTCTCTTGGCTCACCAGAGTTTGGTTTTTTCTTCTTTTTCTTCTTTTTCTTTTTCTCATCTGGCAATTCTACTGCTCCAGTTACATCTTCATAACCCACTTCCTTTTCTAAATCTTCAGCGACAATCTGCATTTGACTTAGTTCAGGTGGCATTTGCCCTCTCGAAAGCATTTCTTGCATACTTCTCACCTGGATTGGCTCCAAAGGATAGGTTTTATTGGATTTATCATTTTCATAACCATAGAAAAGTAGTCCTTTGAAAATATCTGTTTTAACCAAAGTAGCCATTCCACCAGCTGTTCTGATTCGTTCAGCATTTTGAGGAAATTGCTCCAATGCTTCCATGTAAACATCTAGCTCATAGTTTAGACAACATTTGAGTCTGCCACACTGACCAGACAATTTAGCTTGATTGATTGCTAAGTTTTGATATCTTGCTGCAATAGTAGATACTGATTTAAAATCAGTTAACCATGTAGAACAACACAATTCTCTTCCGCAAGAACCTATTCCTCCAATTTTTGCAGATTCCTGACGAACACCAATTTGCCTCATTTCGATTTTAACTTTAAAATCTTTGGCAAAATGGCGAATAAGCTCTCTAAAATCTATCCTTCCTTCAGCAGTATAATAAAAGGTTGCTTTTCTTCCATCTCCTTGATATTCAACATCTCCAATTTTCATATCGATATTCAAAGTCTTAGCGATGGCTCTAGCCTGAATCATCGTCGGTTTTTCCATCGACCGAATATCTTGGAGTTTTTCTAAGTCTCTTTCATTCGCTTTTCTAATCACATTTCTAAAAAGTGCATCTTCTTTGATACTTTTCTTTTTAATTTGCAATCGAGCTAATTCACCAGAAAGACTAATTTTTCCTATATCAAAACCATTTTCTGCTTCCAACATCACATAATCGCCAGTAGTTGCTCTAGAGTTGGGAAGGTTTCTAAAAAACTCCTTCCTAGATCCATTCCTAAAACTAACTTCTACTAACTCAAAATCTGAAGCATCTTCTATATCTAAAGTGGTTAACCAATCAAAAGTATTCAATCTGTTGCATCCGCCCGAAGAACATCCGCCACTTCCGCAGCCACATCCTTTCCCTAAGTCTGATGAAACAGAACATCCTGAACATCCCATTTATTTCTTGTTATTAAGTATATTATTTAATTGAAGGGAGGCATCGACAAACAATATTTTTGTATTTGCATTCCTTTCTATATGATAGATGATTTGGTTGATTAATTTCATTGCCAAATCTATTTGAGACAAATGTACTACTTTTGAAAGGTTCAAGGTAGTTATTTTGTCGTTTTCGTTTAAACGGAGATTTGTGTTTCCTGTTGCATGATAGATCATCAACTCTCTAAATATGTGTAAACCATAGGTTAACATATTTTTTAATTGCTCCTTTCCAATGGCGGCAATCTTCTCCGCAACAGGCACTATTTCGATCCCATTCCCTACATAACATTTGCGAAGCCAATTGATAAACACTTCAGAATTGTTTTGTAATGAATGATTTGCAATATCTAATGCTGCACCTAAATTCCCGTTGGCAATCTGAGCAATCTGTTGCTTTTCTGTTTCAGAAAGTGTCGTAAATTGCTCCAACCCTGCCTCCACTTCCTTGTCGCTATATACATGAAAATGAAGCAATTGGCATCTGGATAAAATGGTGGGTAATATTAGTTCCGTATCCTCAGCTACGAAAATGAAAATGGTGTTATCTGGTGGTTCTTCGATTAATTTCAACAACCTATTTCCTTCCTTTGCCAAATATTCTGGAAGCCAAAGTATCAATATCTTTTTTCCACCCTCAAATGCTTTTAACGATAATTTCTTGGTGATTTCCAAACATTCTTGAGCAGTAATATTTCCTTGTTTGCTTTCAGCAGCAATTTGTGTCATCCAATCATTTTGGGTCGCATAAGGAAATTGTTTCACAAAAGCTCTCCATTCGTGAATATAATCGGTACTAACAGGTTTGTCACCAGCTTTTTTGGAAATCACGGGATATGCATAATGCAAATCTGCATGAATTAATTTCTCCGTTTTTGGCAATTGCTACAAATTCCGCAGGAATCCGATTCTGTCCTATTCTCACACAATAAATAGCTAGAAAAAGCCCTTGCTAAAGAGACGCCTCCACATCCACTTGGACCCACCAACATAATAGCATGCGGTAACCGATCATGCTGAAACATGGCAGTTAATTGCTTTTTTAGCAATTGATGTCCGATAATTTGATCAAATTTCACGCCTCAAAGTTAGTAAAATACCCTTTATTAATTGCAAGAATACAATTTGATAAAGAATTTATGCTTTTATTTCTATTTAATAAAACCAAAATATTACATTTGAGTTCATACTTAAATATCCGAATATGAAAAATTTATTGTTTTTGTTGGCATTAGGTTTTATTGCATGCCATCGCAGCTCAGTGCCCAACAATAGTGATTTTGCCAAAAAAGCGAATGAAATAGCACATAAATACATCATTACGGATGGTCATGTGGACTTGCCTTATCGACTGAAAGCAAAAAATTTCAAACTGACCAAAGAGTATATGGGCATTCCCATTGAAACAAAAGAAGGAGATTTCGATTATGTAAGGGCAAAAAAAGGAGGATTATCGGCTCCCTTTATGTCGATTTATATTCCTTCGGAATATCAAATAAATGGTGGTGCAAAATTATTGGCAGATTCTTTAATCAACATGATTGAGTCCATCACAAATGCTCATCCAGATAAATTTAAAATCGCAAAATCGGTGAGTGATGTGGAAAACAACTTTGCTAAAGGGATTATTTCGTTGCCAATGGGGATGGAAAATGGGGCAGGAATAGAAGATGATTTGTCGAATTTGGCATATTTCAAAAACAGAGGAATCAGCTATATCACTTTGACTCATGGCAAAGACAATAAAATTTGTGACTCCTCCTATGATACTACTGCAACTTGGAATGGCTTGAGCCCCTATGGCGAAAAAGTGGTGATGGAAATGAATCGATTGGGAATCATGGTTGATATTTCCCATGTTTCAGATAGTGCTTTTTATGATGTAATGGCATTGTCAAAAGCTCCTTGTATTGCTTCACATTCTGGTTGTCGTTTTTTCACACCAAAATTCAAACGAAATATGAGTGATGACATGATTAAGTTGTTGGGTAAGAATGGGGGCGTTATTCAAATTAATTTTGGTTCCACTTTTTTAGATAGCAAAGTACCTGAATATCAGAATAAAAAAAGAGATGAATTGAGAACTTTGTTATCAACAAAAGGACTAAAAGAAGAGGATGAGGCTGCAAAACCAATCATTGAAGCTTTTAGAAAGAAAAATCCGAAGTTATATTCAGATGTTGAAATGGTTGCTAATCATATTGACCACGTGGTAAAACTAGCAGGTATTGATCATGTTGGGCTTGGATCAGACTTCGATGGTGTGGGAGATTCTTTACCAACAGGCTTGAAAGATGTCTCTCAATATCCGAATTTAATTGCTGTGCTACTAAAAAGAGGCTACAGCGAGGATGACATCGCCAAAATATGTTATAAAAATGTGTTTAGAGTTTGGGGTAAAGCAAAGGTGGGGAGTTAACCCTTTACTTCCAATTTACTTTCTTACACCTTGTTCGCCAATTGGCCACAGGCTGCATCAATGTCTTTTCCCCTACTCCTTCTTACGGTTACTGTTACGCCTAAACGGGTCAGATGGGCTGCAAATTTATCCAATCTGTTTTCATCCGACTTTTCAAAAGTGACCCCGTCAATCTGATTGTATTCAATAATGTTTACTCGGACAGGAAACTTTTTGCATAGCTTCGCTAAATTTACAGCATCGTCCACATTGTCGTTGAACCCTTGAAAGGCAATGTATTCGTAAGAAATTCTATTTCCAGTCTTTTTGTAAAAATACTCCAATGAATCTATCAGAACCCCTAAGCTATTCTGCTCATTGATGGGCATTATAGTGTCTCTTTTTGTGTCATCGGCAGCATGAAGCGAAAGGGCAAGGTTGAATTTCACATTGTCATCTGCCAGTTTATTGATCATTTTAGCGATTCCTGCCGTACTAACCGTTATTCTTTTGGGTGACCAACCGAGCCCTTCTGGAGCAGTAATCCAATGAATACTTTCCATTGTGTTTTTATAGGTAAGCAAGGGCTCTCCCATGCCCATATACACAATATTGGTCAGTGGATGCTGAAAAGTTTCCATACATTGCTGATTCACCGCTATCACTTGATCAAAAATTTCGCCAGCATCTAGGTTTCGGATTCTCCCCATTTGTCCAGTTGCACAGAACTTGCAAGTCAGGCTACAACCAACCTGAGTGGAGACACACACAGTGAAACGGTCATGGTCAGGAACTGGTATCAAAACAGATTCTATCAAAGTGCCGTCATGAAGCTTGAAACGAGACTTGATGGTGCCATCCAGACTGTTTTGAGATTTATCGAGTACAATAGAATTTATGGTATATTTTTCTTGTAGTTTTTCCCTCAAAGATTTGGAAAGATTGGTCATTTCCTCAAAATCAGTTACCCCTTTCTTCCACATCCATTCCAACAATTGCTTTGCCCTAAACTTAGGTTCACCCAAAGAAACCAAAGTCTCTTCCAATTCTTTTTTGGTCAACAATCGAATATCTATTTTTGCAATTGCATCCGTCATTCTACAATATTATGAGCTATAAAATCTTATAGCGATAAAAAAAGCAAAGATAGGGAATAAATGGGAAGGATAAATTGGAAAAAATAAAGTTTACTAATATTAGCTGCTGTTTGAATTAAAAAGAATACTGAATTTTAAGATTTTACATTCATTAATTTCATAAACACTTATTAGTTACAAAACTAGAATAAGTTGAAAAAATGCACTGGTAAAAATCATTAACTCAATGCTTACCAAAAAACGTATGAAAGATTTGTTAGACAGTAAAGTAAATTTCTAAAAGCATAAAAAAAGCCCTGCATTTCTGCAAGGCTTTTTTACTTGACTATAAAGATTCTTCTACCTTCATACTCTTTATAATGTATCTCATCAAGTTTAACAATTTCAACTTCTGATTTACTATTGTTATCATATAATTCATTATTATAGATACGCCAACTATGTTTTAAAGGCACATTTAAACTTTTATAAATTGCAGTATCAGCTTTTAACTCTACAATTGAATATTCAATTGGACCTTCTGATAGATATTTTTTAAATTCAATCAAAGTATCGTTACTATATTTGATTTTATAGTGAGTCCAATATTTTTTACCATCAATATTCAAATCAGAATGTTCATCTGATGAAACAAAATTAGTATTAACTGGCGTAACAATTAATATTTCTGCAACAGATTTAGAATCTTTCTTTTGACAACTAGCAACTTGTATTAGGAAGAAAAATAGACTAATACTTCTTATTATCTGGAAACACATTGCCTGCTCTTTTTTGTATAACTACTTCAATTTTACCAGAGTTTGTTTTGCTTTTCGCTCCCTGCCCTTATTGCATCCGCCATTCTACAATATTATGAGAATAAAATCTTATAGCGATAAAAAAAAGCAAAGATAGGGAATAAATGGGAAATGCAATCTGAATCACGAATCAAAGCCTTATTAGTATTTCTCTTTGACTTTCATATTTCCTCATAATCTATATTTAATTCTACCAACTTGTTTTTTAATGAATTATAATTATTTATATTACAATTCAAATCTATTCTTTGCACTTTTTGACAATATTCAAATTTAATAAAAAAATCATCCACTCTAGACATGATTTTATGTACCTGAATATTTTTCATTTCATTTATATCAAATTTTTGAGCAGATTTTAATGGAAAAATAAATATCATTGTTTTTAATGATATGTTAATTTGATGGCAAAACATTAGATTTCTTAATATTAGAATATAAAATCCAAATAACAATACCGTTAAATCAATTAATTCAAAGCTACTTTTAACACTTTTATATATTATTAAAGCTAACATTATTAACATAAATGTATAATAATATAAACCTGAATACCTAAATACCACTAATTCTTTATTCATAAATGGTTCTTAATATATAAAAAAATAATTATATATTTCATCAATATCAATTCCTTTTCCAAAATCTAAAACGCAAGATTTGATTTCTAAATAAATTAACCTAGAAGATATTAAAGCTCCAGCTGATTTAATTTATTTATTTTCAAAACTATTAATTAATTATAGAATTTTAATCCAACAATAGTCAGCTATTTGCATTATTTTTTTACTCAAAATTTTGAGCATTAAGGACATAACAACTTAGGCTCAAAAGTACCAAAATGATACTTTAAAGAAATTTATATTTTTCATAAAGTTTAAATTAATTTATAATATTTAAATAGAAATTTTTATAATGGAGTATATAATGCATCAAAACGTCCATTTGTAATTCTAACGGTATCATTTTTATCTTCAATCTCAATTAGCTTTAAATCAAATAAACCTGAAATTATATTATGAAAAGTATCCAATTTTGTAATTTCAATATATGAATTTCTTGTTGGATCTAATTCAAATATTTTTATTGGTCTATTTATGCTATCTTGCCAATACTCAATCTTATTTTTCATGAGATCTTTAAAAAAATATTTGCCAGTTTTATTAATTGGTTGTAAATTAATAAATAATGATTCTTCAATATTATATCTACCTTCAGAAACATTTTTTCCAAGCTACATTCTACTGTAAATTGAAAAATATAATGAATCATAATTAGAAATATTTTTTCTATATTCTCCATAAAAACAGTCAACTATGGGAAATGTATGCCAACCAATTGTGGTACCTTCTTTTTGAGCAACCCAAGGTTTCCCATTGATTAGGCAACCCATCGTATTTTCACCAGATTGAGTAGCATCAGGTAAACCAGGGTATTTGTGTAAATCAATTCCGTCTTTCTTACAAGAAAAAAGTAAAGACAATAAAGAGATGGAAACAAAAAGGTTCTTTTTCATATTATTTAGGTTAAATAAGTTGTTACAAAGTTACAGGTATTTTTTTATTGATTTTTTGCATATTTCGATAAAAAATATTTTTCTTATATTGAAATTTAATAATCCATCACTATAATTCAAATATATATTTTGCGAAATTTGCAAATGGATATTTGAAATGTGATGAATATCAACATTACCTAATCATTGCATCAATAAACCATATAAGCTTAAAATGTTTTTAGATTTAATGTTTATCCATTCAATCAAGATTTGAATTCATCAAAGTCAATTCAAAAAGCTCAAAATCATCTTTTGCAGCCACTATTCAATCATTTTTTTCACCTTACAAAAATGATTGAATCGCTTTTATTCGTTTGATTTATGAATTATCTTATCTTTGGCATCATTATTTTCTAGCTAAATTATATTCAAAAAATGTCTAATCAAAGGTTAATAGAATGTGTACCCAACTTTAGTGAAGGACAAAACATGGAGATTATCCAACAAATTGCTGCTTCGATTAGTGCTGTTACTGGTGTTCAATTACTGGATGTGGATCCGGGAAAGGCGACCAACAGAACGGTGGTGACCTTTGTAGGGAATCCCGAAGCAGTGGTGGAAGCTGCATTCCAATCTATCAAAAAAGCTGCCGAACTAATTGATATGAGTAAGCATAAAGGGGAGCATCCGAGAATGGGTGCCACTGACGTTTGTCCACTAATTCCTATTTCTGGGATCAGTATGGAAGAGACCGTTTTTTATGCCCATCAATTGGCAAAAAAAGTAGGAGAAGAGCTTGCTATTCCTGTTTATACCTATGAAGCTGCTGCAACGATGCCTGAGAGAAAAAATTTAGCAGATATCAGAGCTGGAGAATATGAAGCATTGGAAGACAAGCTAAAAAAACCAGAGTGGAAACCAGATTATGGCAAGGCTACATTCAATAAAAAGGCTGGTGCAACTGTCATTGGAGCTAGGGATTTTTTAGTAGCTTATAATGTAAATTTGAATACAACTTCTGTGAAAAGAGCAAATTCAGTTGCTTTTGATATCAGAGAGCAAGGGAGAGTGATGAGAGAAGGTGACCCTGTCAATGGAAAAATCATCCTTGATGCTAGTGGAGAGCCGATGAGAATTCCCGGCACCTGCAAGTCTGTCAAAGCAATTGGTTGGTTTATAGAAGAGTATGGGTTGGCTCAGGTATCTATGAATTTGACGGATATCAATGTTACGCCGCTTCATATTGCTTTTGATGAGTGCCAAAAAAGTGCTATTGCAAGAGGATTGAGGGTTACTGGCTCCGAATTGGTGGGTATGGTTCCCAAAAAAGTATTGACCGATGCTGGAAAATATTTTATCGAAAAACAAAACTTATCTAGCGGCGTAGCCGAAGAAGAATTGATTCGCATCGCTGTGAAAACACTTGGGCTTGACGAATTGGCGCCATTTGATCCAAAACAAAAAATTATTGAATACAAATTAGGCGAAAAAAGAAGATTGGTTGGAATGGATTTAAGAGCTTTCGCCAATGAAACTGCATCTGAAGTTCCTGCTCCAGGTGGTGGCTCTATTTCAGCTTATGTCGGCACTTTAGGTGCTTCTTTGGCAACTATGGTTGCAAATTTAAGTGGAAACAAGAAAGGATGGGATAGTAAAATCCCAGAATTTTCCGTTTGGGCAAATAAAGGACAAGTGATCAAAGACAAGCTTTTATGGCTAGTGGATGAAGATACGAACTCCTATAAAGCTATAATGGAAGCATTTAAGTTGCCGAAAGAAACTGCCGAAGAAAAAATAAAAAGAAAAGCAGCCGTTCAAGTTGCCACCATTTATGCAGTTGAAATTCCTTTGGAAGTCATGGAAACGAGCTTTAAAGTCTATGAAATTGCCAAGGAAATGGTCATCAAAGGAAATCCAAACTCAATAACGGATGCTGCTGTGGGTGCATTATGTGCAAAAACAGCGATTGCAGGAGCTTATTTGAATGTCAAAATTAATATTTCAGGGTTTGAAAATAAAGATTTGGCAAATCAGTTATTAGCAAAAGCAGAAGCTATTTTAGCTGAATCCAATATGGCAGAACAAGAAATTTGGAATATCGTCAATCAAAATATTTAAGTTCAATTTATTGATTTTTACTTAATACAACATTTTCAGATGAATAAAAGCATTATTTTTTCATTATTATTACTACTTTTATTTACCAATAATTCATTTGCCCAAAGCATAAAAGCACTTGAAGATCAATTGAATAGAACAGAAGACTTGTCTGAAAAAATGAGGCTTCATTATGAGATTGCGGTGAAAGTGCTCAATAGTGATCCAGCAAAAGCATCAGAGTATGCCCACATGGCATATAATAATGCGACAGATTTGAAAAACAATCTGATGATGGGAAAATCTTCTTATATCAATGCAGAAGGCTTTTATAGAAGAAGAGATATGAGTAATGCGAAAATCAGATATGAGAGAAGCTTGGGTCATGCAAAATCGGCTGGTGACGGAAATACCGCCTTGCAATGCTACAAAAAACTACAAGAAATTGCGGTCAGTAATTCTGATTTTAGAGCTGCATATACTTATGGGCAACAAGCTATTGATATGCTAAGCAAAGGTGTAGTGAAGCAAGCAACTGAAAATTTTTCGAGTAGTAGCTCAAATGCAGCATGGCAAAAAGAAAAAGAGCAATTGTTGAAAGAAAAAAGAGCTTTGGAACTTCAGTTATCTAGCACAAGCCAAGAAAAAGAAAAGCTAAACTATGATAAAACTAAATTAGCGACTGATAAAACTAAATTGTCAAAAGAAAAAGAAAAAGTAGAACAATCATTGAGCACCATCACCACCAACTTAAACGAAAAAGAAAAGGCAATTAGTCAAATGTCTGCCCAACAAGCTAAATTGGAAGCAATAAAGGCAAACAGGGAAAAACAAATTGCAATACTAAAAAAATCACAAGCTGAGGATGAGCTAGTACTCCAAAAAAAGCAAAATGAAATAAAGCAAAAAGATCTTCAGTTGGAAAAGAATGCGAATTTAAGAAATATGCTTCTCTTGGTTTCTGGTTCGGGAATAGCTTTGGCGGGTTTGGCTTTTAGTAGATATCGATCTAAAAAGAAAGCAAATGTTGCATTAGAAGATAAAAATAAAATAATAGAGCAAGAACAAGAAAGGTCTGAAAAGTTGTTATTGAATATCTTACCTCCAGCTATTGCTCAAGAACTTAAAGAAAAAGGGAAGGCTATTGCAAGAAGATATGAAGAAAGTACCGTTCTTTTCACAGATTTTAAAAACTTCACGAATATCGCAGAAAGACTCTCTCCAGAGGAATTGGTGAGTCAATTAGATTTCTATTTCAAAGGGTTTGATGCCATCATCAAGAAATATAATATTGAAAAAATAAAGACAATTGGTGATGCTTATATGTGTGCAGCTGGGCTTTCTGGAAAGAAATCAGATGCAACTGCCATGGTGAAGGCTGCTTACGAAATGAAAGAATTCATGAAAACTGCTCAATATGAAAAAGAAGCAAATAGTTTGCCTTTTTTTGAAGCAAGAATTGGTATTCATACGGGTCCAGTAGTTGCTGGAGTGGTGGGTGATGATAAGTTTGCCTACGACATTTGGGGAGATACTGTAAATATCGCAGCAAGAATGGAACAACATTGCGAACCAGGAGAAATAAATATTTCTGAAAGTACTTATTGGCAGGTTCGTTATACTTTTGATTGTCAATATAGAGGGAAAATCCATGCAAAAAACAAAGGGGAAATTGATATGTACTATGTTAAAAACCTTTTAGATTAATCCATGATAGTTTCTTCTATAGTTGCCACCGCCAAAAATGGCGTCATTGGCCACAATAATCAAATCCCATGGTACTTACCTGCCGATTTGAAATTTTTTAAAAAAATGACGCAACATCACCATATCATTATGGGTAGGAAATGTTTTGAGTCAATCGGAAATCCTTTGCCCAACAGAACCAATATTATCGTAACCAGATCTCCTTTTTTTATAGTAACAGGCTGTATTGTAGCTCATAGCATTGACGAAGCACTTCAAATAGCTGCCGATAATGACGAAACAGAAGCCTTCATCATTGGTGGTGGCGAAATATATAACCAAAGTATTGATTATTGGGATAAAATTTATTGGACAGAAGTCGATATTGAACCAGCAGGAGATGTCTTTTTCCCAAAATTAAATATGGAAGAATGGAAATTGCAATCCAAGGAATGTCATGAAGTAGATGAAAAAAATGAGCATGCTTATTGCTTTAATATTTATGAAAGAAAATAATTAAACCAGTTTTTAGCATTTGATATGCAGCAACAACCATTTTTAGAACCAGAACAAAAAGCTTTAGAAATAAATCTTGACGATAGAATTTATGGCACCTTTGCTGAAATCGGTGCTGGTCAGGAAGTTGCAAGATATTTTTTTCAAGCTGGTGCAGCTTTGGGAACCATTGCAAAAACCATGTCGGCTTATGACAAAACATATTCCGACGAAATTTACGGTCCTGAGCCCAGTGGAAGATATGTTTGTGAATCTAGATTGTACAAAATGCTCGAACATGAGTATGATTTGATGCAATCCAGATTGCAAAACATCAAACCAAATACCAATTTCTTTGTGTTTGCAGACACCGTAGCAGCGATTAATTACACCAAAACCATTCCTGGCGATGGTTGGTTAGGTATTCGATTCCAACTTGACCCTAATGGTGCTACTAATGATTTGGTGATTCATGTGAAGATGCTAGACAATGACAATCGATTGCAACAGCAAGCTATTGGTATTCTTGGCACCAACCTAATTTATTCCTGCTATCGCTATCAAAACTACCCAGAAAAGATGTTGACATCGCTGATGGATAGTTTGCAAGGAAGGGTGCTAATAGATATGGTCAGACTCACAGGTCCAAATTTTATCAATATTGACAATCGGCTATTGAGTCTAATGTTAGTTAAAAACAATATGACCAATGTGGCGATGTTCGGACCCAACAGGCAGAACATACACGCCTCTGAGTTTCTCTACAAAAAGAGTGTGTTGGTTGTGAGAGGAAGTTTTCGACCTATTACTTTGGTCAATGAAGACATGATAAATACGAGTTACGACCAGTTTAAAGAAGAACATAAGATTAGCCAAGAGGATGCTAGACTTCTCCTTGAAATCACTATTGATAGTTTAAAAAACAGCAATGGTGATATTGATGAAAAAGACTTTTTGGATAGGGTTGAATTATTAAACTCTATGGGTTATAAAGTGGTGGTATCCAATTGTGAGCAACATTTGAAATTGATAAAATATCTGAATGACTATAAGGTGAAGCAGGTTGGTTTAGCTTTGGGTGTCATTCCGTTCACTGATTTGGTGAACAAAAGATATTTAGAATTCAGGGATAAAAATGATATTTCTCTGCTGAGTGTTTTCGGAGAATTATTTCCAAAAATCTTTACACTATATGTTTATCCAGCAAAGGATGGGAATAAGGAGTCCATTAATACTTCAAGTAATATGGAAATTCCAGAAGAAGCAGAATTTATTTTCCAATATTTAAAAAACACTCATCAAATTGTCAATATTGATAAATTCAATCCAAATATCTTGAATATTTTCTCTCATAATGTTTTCAAAATGATACAGGGAGGGGAGTCGGGATGGGAAAATATGGTTCCCAAAAATACTATTGAAATAATTAAATCAAAACATTTATTCGAATTGCCCAAACAAAAAATGGAATTTGAATATTAAAATAAGAAAATGATGTCTTTAGAAAAAGAATTCAATGAATATCGCTCCAAAATGAATGATAAGATTTTGGCACATGATAATAAAACATTAAAGCGGTTTTGGTCGCTAGACGGTGCTGCTTATGCAGATGGTGCTTTGCCTACCAAAACTAAAGAATTATTAGGACTTGTGGCTTCAATGGTGCTTCGTTGTGACGATTGCATCAAATATCATTTGGGAAAATGCCATGATTTAGGCGTATCTAAAGATGAGGTATTCGAAGTATTTGCAATTGCAAATTTGGTGGGTGGCTCCATTTGCATTCCACATACTCGGAGAGCCGTTGAATATTGGGAAGAACTAGAAAGCAAATAAAAAAAGGGAATGATGGTTAGTCATTCCCTTTTTAATTATATTAAAATTTGAATTATCGGTCTAGAAAAATTTAGATCTGTAATCTTTTATTTCAGATTTATCTTTCATTGCTCCTAATAATCTAGATTTAACTTGATTTTTCATAGACATCGACATTGAATTTCTAATTGCAGGATTATTCATCATTTGATTTTCAGGTGCAGGTTTATTTGTTACATTAATAACATAAACACCACCAGTTCCAATGATTGGGTCAGATACTGAACCTGCTTCCATTCCAAATGCTTTTGCCATTACTTTTGGCTCGTTTCCTAAACCTTGGATGAATTGTTGAGCAAAAGCAACACTTTTCACAGTATCCACTTTAGCATAAAATTCACTAGAGATAGCATTTAAATCTTTAGATTTAATTTTCGCCTTTAATATTTCACCTTTTTTAAGGTTTTTAACAACTGGTTCGATATCTTCTTTTATATCTGCAATATCTGGTATTCCAGCCTTTTGAATTCCTTTAAGGCAAGCAATTACAAATTTATTAGTGTAATATAAAGCTTGATCTTGGTATTGATACAACTCTGGAGAAACATCCCCTACTCTAGTCTTAGAATCATACATCCATTTCACAATGTCTCTTGATGTTTGGTTACTACCTAATTGACCTAAAGAAAAATCATTTTCTCCTACATTAGGTACAAGCTCTAATCTCAAACCTGATTTGTCAGCTTCTTTAGTTAAAGATTCAATAGTTCTGTTTCCTTCCAAAAACTTTCTAGCTAAATCTTCAGTTAAAGCAACTGTTTCATCACTAGGTACAATTGGTCTTTTGACAGTTGCGAATTTCAATCCCATTTCGTTCTTACCGTATTTCTTGTCAGTAACTTCCACTAAGTGAACACCAAACTGAGTTCTTACCGTGTACAATTTACCTTTTTCAGCTTTGAAGAAAATTAAATTATTGAATTCTTTCACCATTCTTCCAGGAGCAGCATAACCTAAATCACCACCTTTAGCTGCAGTTGCATCTTGACCGAATTTAGTTGCTAAACTATCAAATCTTGCAGTACCTTTTTCAATTGCAGTTTTCAAACTATCAATTGTTTTTTGTGCTGTAGTAATATCAGCAGGGGTTTTAGCTTGGATTAAAATATGTCTTGATTTAACAGAGTCCGCAATAACCATTCTATCCAAAACCTTCATGATTGCTATTGTTCCATTCTCATAGTATGGTCCTACAATAGAGCCATTTGAATGACTAAAAGCAGAATCAGCAATAGTACCTAAAGCAGATTTAGGAAAATATCCTTCATCTATTGTACCATCATTAGTAGCTACAAATGAAGAATCTTTAGTAGAAGCTTGAAAATCAGGAATTAATTTAGCTAATTCTTCTCTGATTTTTGCTGTATCAGCTGAAGATGCTTTCACAGGGAATGAAACAAAACCTAGTTTTCTAGACTCTCTAACATTTTTATATTGAGACTTATATTCATTCAAATATGCCTTCAAATCTTCATCAGTAACTTTTACTTCCGTATCATTTACTTTATCATAAGTAACTTTAACATAGTTAAAATCAACTTTTTGGTTCATATCTAAGAAATTTTGCTCCATCATCCAAGTTGGAGTATAAATTCCTTTAGAAACCATACTGATAATTTTAGTTTGAAGTCTATCTTTTACAACCTCTTTTTCTTGTTCAAACCAAAAATCTTTTAATTCTTTTGGTAATTGATTAGACTCAATAGCTTGTTTGATTTGAGCCAATTGCTCTCTATTCACTTGACCAGTTGATTGATCTTGAAATCTTTGTAAAATAATATTACTTAAGTTGTTTCCAAATTCAACTTCGTTCTTTTCCTCTTTACCAACACCTAAGCCTAATTTATTTGCTTCCTCTGTTACAAGAGCATTTTCTACAAAATAATTCCAAATATTAAATCTTTTGGTATAGGAATCAGCTTGAGAATTTGCATAAAGCACTCTCTCCATTTCCCCAAATTCTTTATAATCTATTTTGTTGCCATTAACTTTTCCAAGTGTTGAATCACTATTCATCAATCCACCTGTTTTTTTTGAATCCATAATATCCATAAGGATAAAACCACCCAATCCTAAGGCAATCAATACAATCAATAGACCACTTTTCTGACGAATTTTACTAATAAGAGCCATTCTTATATACTTTTACTTTTGATTATTAATACGTTATAGGTTACTTTTAAAAAAATTTCCGCAAAGGTAATAGGTTATTTCAGAAAATCAAAATTTTACCCAGTAGCAGTACGAATACAATCATAATTTAGTTGCAATGTATGTAATAAATTATAATTTATCTTTTTGGGTATATTCATAAGCCTGATCTAATTCTTCATAAAAATCCGCTCCATATTTTCTTATTAAAGGTTCTTTTAAAAACTTAAATACCGGCAATTTCTCTTTATCCCCCAAAACACAAGCATCTTTACAAATGTCCCAGACATCATAATTTAATGCTTCAAATGAATCTTCTGGCAATTTACTTACCCTTATCGGATATAAGTGACAAGAAATTGGCTTTTTAAAATCTATTACTCCTTCTTCATAAGCAATTTCAATACCACATTTTGCATTCCCCATCGAATCAAATTGAATATATGCACAGGCTTTTCCATCTATCAGTGGTGTGCTAATATTGTTTTCCACATCATTGATATATAGTCCTTGAGCTTCGATGGCTGCAATACCTTCATTCGTCAAATACTTTTTCACCAAAGGATATATTTTTTCTAATATTGGAATTTCTGAACCATCAATAGGGGCTCCCATATCGCCTTCAATACAACAAATTCCTTTACAGGCATTTATATTGCAAATAAAGTTTTCTTCTAACAATGCATCACTGACCAATTTATCTTGAATTATAATCATTTTATTTATTTTAAAAAATAACTACGTAAAAATTGAAATTACAGGGGTATTCTAAATAATTTTGTCCGCTTAATTTTTAAAAATTAAAATTTGATATATTTAAAACAGCAACAATATTCTTTTTTGAAAATGCAACAAAATTTGAATTATTGCTGTTATAAAGCAAACTTAACCAAATAAATTATATCCTATTAATAATGGATTCATTAAAATTAAAATTTAAAGAAAAAGCTACTTTGGTAGCTGCAGAAGTCAAAAAATTAAATAAAGATTTCGGAGAGGTTAAAGTTGATGATGTTAAAGTCAACCAAATCATCGGTGGGATGAGAGACATCAAATCTATGATTTGGGAAACATCAGAGCTAGACGCTATCGAAGGAATCAGATTTAGAGGGTATAATATTCCTGATTTACATAAATTATTGCCAAAAGTAAGTGGAGGTACAGAACCTTTACCTGAAGGTTTGTTTTGGTTAATGTTGACTGGCGAAATCCCTACTCAAGATGAGGTGAATTGGCTATGTGATGAGTGGGAAAGGAGAAGTGAGTTGCCCAATCAGGTTTTAAAAACAATCGATTCTTTGTCAATTGATACTCATCCGATGACTCAATTTAGCATTGGAATCATGGCGATGCAGTCTGATAGTATTTTTGCAAAAAAATATCATGATGGCTTAAATAAAGCAGACTATTGGGATGCTACTTACGAAGATGCAATGAATGTATGTGCTAGAATTCCTAAGTTGGCAGCCTATATTTATAGAAGAACCTATCATAATGGCAATCAAATTCCACCTGATAACTCGTTGGACTGGGCTGGAAATTTTGCTCACCAATTAGGATTTGAAGGAGAAGACTTTAAAGAGTTAATGAGATTATATCTCACGATTCATGCTGATCATGAAGGCGGAAATGCTTCTGCTCATACGACTCATTTGGTTGGCTCGACTTTGAGTGATGCCTACTTGTCTCTAGCTGCAGGAATGAATGCATTGGCTGGTCCATTACACGGACTTGCAAATCAAGAGGTTGTAGGATGGATCACTGAGATGACCGATACTTTAGGCACATTGACTCCTACTAAAGATCAAATTGCAAATTACGTAAAAGAAACTTTGGCTGCTGGAAAAGTGGTTCCTGGCTATGGTCATGCAGTGCTGAGAAGACCTGACCCAAGGTTTATGGCACAAAAAGAATTTGCAGAAAAATTCATCAAAAATGCACCAATGGTTCAAATTGTTTGGGACGTATTTGAAGTAGTTCCGCCAATTCTAGAATCATTAGGTAAGGTGAAAAACCCTTGGCCAAATGTGGATGCACATTCGGGGGCATTATTGGTTCATTATGGTCTGAAGGAATTCAATTTTTATACTGTACTTTTTGGTGTTTCAAGAACATTAGGTGTTTTGGCAGCACAATGTTGGTCAAGAGCACTTGGCTTGCCACTTGAACGTCCTAAATCTTTATCAAGTAATTGGTTGATGAAATTTGTAGAAGAAAATAATAAATAGCGAAAAAGCCTGAGTAAATAAACTCAGGCTTTTTTTATACCATTTTTAAATGAGCATTTAATGACCCAATTACTTCTTGAATAATTAAATCATAAAATACAGTTGCATCATTATTGACCTGAACTTCTTCTAAAGCTTTATAATATGCCATTCTCGAATTCAAATCTCCTTTAAGACTTGTAACAGTATATCCATGTTTTAATAAAATAAAATTCATAACCAACCTAGAAGTCCTTCCGTTTCCATCAATAAACGGATGAATACTCACTAATCTTTCATGCATCTCAGCTGCCAATAAAACCGGATGTAACCTTTTCTTTTGATGCTCATAATGAATAAAATAATCTTCCATCATTTTGTCTAAAAGATAGGGTTGTGGTGGTTCATGCCTGCTACCAGATATTCTTACAGGAACAGTTCGATATTTTCCTGCATTTTCATTGTCTATACTTTTCAAAATAAGCCTATGAATTTCGAGTAATGTTCTTTTATTAAAATCTTCTTTTCCAGTAACCAAATCTTCAATAAAATCAATAGCTTCCGAGTGATTAATTGCTTCCAAATGCTCCCTCATTGATTTTCCGCCAATCGTAATTCCTTCGTTTACCACCAAATGTGTTTCTTGAAAAGTTAAAGTGTTTCCCTCAATTTTATTGCTTTCAAAAGTATTTTCTAGATTGAAATAGGATTTTAACTTATTCAATTGTGTGTTATTTAGCGGTTTGTGTAAGTTCCAAGTGTTTTTTAGTTCTGTTAATTCCTCAAGTTTTGATTGAATGTTTTCAGGAATTGAGGGTGTTTTTAGTACTTGATTACTTACCAAATATTCAACTCTGCTTTCTGCAACAGAAAGTATTTCAGCACTATCTGGATATTGATATACTATTCTTGCTATTTTTTCTGCCAACCATAATTTTCTTAATTGCCCATTAGTATCCTGAAAAACTGTTATTAATTTCTCAATATGTTTTTCAGATGGCGTTCTTGTACCACTTTCGTATTTTGACAACAATCCCTGATCTATACCAGTATTTGCTACAATATCATTCATTTTCCATCCTTGTTGGACTCTTAGTTTTTTTAATTCTTGATGAAGTGTTTCCATTTATGTCTTTTTAATTCATGACAAATTTAGTCATTTTTTATTATTTAAAAAAATATTTTTTTATTTTTATTAATTTTGCCCCACAATTTAAGATAATGAATGAAAAAAGAACAGAAGTTGCCTCTTTAGGTGAGTTTGGTTTGATTCGTCAATTAACCAATCAAATAGAGCTTAGGCAGCCTTCTACTATAAAAGGCATTGGAGATGATGCAGCTATTATATCATTAGCTGACAATAAATGTATGGTGGTATCGACGGATATGTTAACGGAAGGCATCCATTTTGATTTGATGTATGTCCCTTTAAAACATCTCGGATACAAATCTGTGGTTGTGAATGTTTCTGATATTTATGCCATGAATGCAATCCCAACTCAAATTACTGTTTCTATCGCAATTTCAAACAGATTTTCTGTGGAAGCATTAGAGGAATTATATGCCGGAATAAATGCAGCTTGCAAGGAATATAATGTGGATTTAGTAGGGGGCGACACCACTTCCTCCTTGAAAGGATTGGTGATTTCAATAACTGCTATTGGAGAAGTTCAAAAAGAAAAAATAACTTATAGAAACACTGCCAAAATCGGAGATTTAATTTGTTGTACTGGAGACTTAGGAGCAGCTTATCTTGGGCTTCAAATATTGGAACGAGAAAAACAATTGTATCTTTCTGATCCGAACACAAAACCAGATTTAGAAAATCAACAATATCTTATTGGACGCCAATTAAAACCAGAAGCAAGAAAGGATTTTATTGAAATGTTTGAAAAAAACAAATTAATCCCCACTTCAATGATAGATATTTCAGATGGTTTAGCTTCCGAATTACATCATATCTGTTCTCAATCTGGTGTCGGTGCCATAGTTGAAGAAAGTGGGGTTCCGATTCATCCTGATGCGGAATTAATGGCAATTAAATTCAACTTAGACCCCATTACTTGTGCTTTGAATGGCGGGGAGGATTATGAATTATTATTTACCATCGACCCATCGGATACTGAAAAAATTAAATACCTCCCTGATGTATATATTATGGGAGAAATCGTTGCTGCTTCCGAAGGAATTCAACTACATACCAAAGGGGGAAATATTCATAAAATTTTAGCTCAGGGCTGGGTACATTTCTAATTAGATAAAAAATGGCGAAGAGAAATAAATTACAAAAATTTGCGGAAATGCTTTCGTTTCCAAATGTTTTTGAAAACTTTAATATGAAGACTCCAGTTTTGACAGGGAAAGATGGAGAAGAAGTTGATTTCAAAGGAATATGGAGTGAAAAACATTTCAACAATAATCATCCTATCACCTTAGAATTGGCTTGTGGCGGCGGTGAATATGCTGTTGATCTAGGAAAAATGTTTCCAGAAAGAAACTTTATTGGTGTGGACATAAAAGGAGCTAGAATATGGAGAGGGGCAAAATATGCTTTGGAAAACAATCTTTCTAATGTTTCTTTTGTTCGTACCAGAATCGAACAAATTGGGCTTTTTTTCGGACCAAATGAAATAGATGAAATTTGGATTACTTTCCCCGACCCTTTTTTAAGAGAAGGTAAAGCAAACAAGAGATTAACTTCTGCTAGGTTTCTGAATGAATATCGAAAAATTATCAAACCCGGAGGAATTCTCCATTTGAAAACAGATGACCCTACTCTTTATGAATTTACTTTAGAGACTTTACAGCAAGACAATCAATGTGTTATTCACATTGCTGATGAAAATATTTATTCAAAACCCTTTCCAATTCCTGAGTTGGCTATCAAAACCAAATATGAAGGAATGAACATATCTGGTTCAAACACAATTAAATGGATAAAATTCTCCATTCACTAGTGTTTTAAACAATTTATTTCATAAAATAAAAAACAAATAATTTTATATTATTAATTTCTCTATATTTGCTTTTAAATAATAATTTATGGACAATCCGAAAGTTGACAATGTAGTCTATAATGAAGATAATATTAGATCATTAGACTGGAGAGAACATATTCGACTAAGACCGGGAATGTATATAGGTAAGTTGGGCGATGGGACTGCTGCGGATGACGGGATATATATTTTAATGAAAGAAATATTCGACAATACCATTGACGAATATGTGATGGGACACGGAAAATCCGTCGAAATTATCCAAAAAGATAGCGAAATTTCTATTAGAGATTACGGTAGAGGAATTCCTTTAGGAAAGGTGATTGATTGTGTTTCTCAAATAAATACAGGAGGAAAATATGATTCTAAGGCATTTAAAAAGTCTGTAGGATTAAATGGGGTTGGTACGAAAGCTGTAAATGCACTTTCTGATTATTTCAAAGTACAATCCGTCAGAGACGGACAAAAGAAGGTTGCCGAATTTAATAAAGGAATTTTAGTCAATGATTTACCATTAGAATCTACAACTGAGCAAAATGGAACTTTAGTTACTTTTCGTCCAGATGATTCGGTTTTTAAACACTATCGCTTTTTTCCTGAATTTATTGACGCCCAATTATGGAATTATGCTTATTTAAATACTGGCTTAAAAATTAATTATAACGGCAAAATCATTCAATCCAAGAATGGTTTGCTCGACCTCCTTCAAAGAAGAACTAATGTAGAAGAACTACGATATCCCATCATACATTTACGAGGAGAGGACATCGAAATAGCGGTGACCCATGGTCAGCAATATGGAGAAATGTACTATTCATTCGTCAATGGACAAAACACAACTCAAGGAGGAACACACCTCAATGCCTTTAAAGAGGCTTATGTAAAAGTTATTAGAGACCACTTCAAAAAGACATTTGATGCAAGAGATATCAGAGCATCTATCGTCGCAGCTCTAAGTGTAAGAATTGAGGAGCCTGTTTTTGAAAGTCAGACAAAGACAAAATTAGGTTCGGCAACCATTGCACCTGATGGTCCATCCATGAAAAGTTTTATTGAAGGCTTTTTATCAAAAGAACTAGATAATTTTTTGCATAAAAATCCAGAAATCACCAAAGAAATTGAAAAAAGGATTTTGCAATCCGAAAGGGAAAGAAAAGAAATAGCAGATGTAAAAAAGATTGCAAACGAAAGGGCTAAAAAAGCAAATCTACACAACAAAAAATTAAGAGATTGTAGATATCACTTAAATGAAAAAGGCACTGAAGAGCAAAAATTAGCAACGACCATCTTTATTACTGAGGGTGACTCTGCAAGTGGATCCATCACCAAATCAAGAAATGTGGATGCACAGGCAGTCTTTAGTCTTCGAGGTAAACCTTTAAATTGTTATGGTCTTACCAAAAAAATTGTTTATCAAAACGAGGAGTTAAATTTATTGCAACATGCCCTCAATATAGAAGATGGCTTAGATGATCTTCGTTATCACAGAGTCGTAATCGCTACAGATGCCGATGTGGATGGAATGCACATCAGGCTACTTTTACTTACTTTTTTCCTACAGTTTTTCCCCGATTTAGTGCGATATGGGCATTTATTTATCCTCGACACCCCTTTGTTTAGGGTTAGAGATAAAAAAACTACCTTCTATTGCTATTCTGAAAAAGAAAAGCAAGATGCTATGAAAAAATTAAGAGGAAAAGCTGAAGTCACTCGTTTTAAGGGGTTGGGTGAAATTTCCCCTTCAGAGTTTGGTGGTTTTATTGGAGAAAATATCCGATTAGAACCAGTTATCATGCTTCAAGATACAAGTATTGAAAAAATATTAAGTTACTATATGGGCAAAAACACCCCAGAGCGGCAAGAATTTATTATTGATAATTTAAGAATTGAGAAAGATATTATTGACGAACCAGAAGAAAGTGAACTAATAGAAGAAGTGGAAGAATTAGTTGCTTAAATTCATAGGAAATTTTTTTTAGTGTTAATGTATTCACTAATAATTGTTTACATAAATAGTGCTTTAAAGAAATTTTAACATTTCAAAAACAATTTTTTTGATAACAAATTTCAATTTATCTAGTATAAAATAGGCTTGTTATGAACCTGTTTTAAAAAAAATTGTATAATTTCAACCTTTTATTTGATTGAAACAAACACACATTCTATTTTTTATTAATAATTATGGAAATGCTATGAAAAAAACTTTCTTGCTCATATATACTTCTATCTTATTCATTTCTAGCATCTTAGCTCAAGATGAACCTCAGGTCATAGAAACAATAGATTCAAATATAGAATTAAATGCACCCTCTGATAATGAAATTATCAATCGGTTGAAACAATTGAATTTATGTACCTCCAATAGGTTTACTCAAGAAGTAAAAGGTTATATTAACGGTTATACGATTAGAAAAAGAGAAAAAACGGAGGATATGCTCACAAGAACATTGATATATTTTCCGATTATTGAAAAATATTTTAATAATTCAGACCTTCCAAAAGATTTAAGAAATTTGGCAGTAGTTGAATCTGCTTTAAATCCTGTTGCAATTTCAAAATCTGGAGCAATGGGACTTTGGCAGTTTATGCCAGAAACAGGATATCAATATGGATTAAATATTAGTTCATATACAGATGATAGATGTGACCCACATAAATCGACCATTTCAGCAATAAAATTATTAAAAGATTTGTACCGATCATTTGGAGACTGGGAATTGGCAATTGCTGCCTATAATAGTGGACCAAATAGAATTACTAGTGCAATGAAATTGGCAAGAAGTAATGATTTTTGGAGAATAAGAAAATATTTGCCAAAAGAAACTCAAAACTACGTACCAGCCTATATCGCAGCAAATTATATTCTTAGTTTTTATCAAGAACATAATTTAGTTAGAAGGCAACCCAACTTGGATTTGCAGATTACAAATAACTTGAAAGTTCATAATAGTATTTCTTTTGCCATGTTATCCTCTTTGACAGCTTTGCCGATCGAGATGATAAAACAATTAAACCCCACATATTCAAGAGATTATATACCATCAAGTACAGAAGGCAATAATTTGGTGCTTCCTGAAAGAGTCGTTCCCTTGTTTAGAGATTATCAAGAAAATTCGGATGTAAAACAGTTGGGTGTAATAGATTTTTCTAATAAAATTGCCAATCCAAACTCTTCAGAAGATCCTTATGGCTATTATTTTAAATCCATTTATGTTGTTGATAAAAATGAAACTATCGATGATTTAGCAAAGCTATTTCATTGCAGTGCTGAAAATCTAATGGCTTGGAACAATTTGACTAATTCAAATATTTCTGCTGGAAAAGAATTAAGCATCTACTTGCCAAAAGAAATGAAGCGATTGAAAATGGGAGAAAAAGTCATGAATGAAGTAGAAGAAGAGGAGGATAATATAGATTTGGATAATGCTACTGTTGCAAAAGCGGAAAACACTAACTCCACAAATTTTGTGGATAAAACAAAAAAGGCAAAGAAGAAATATTTATATTATCAAATTAAGCGAAATGAAACACTTTCAGAAATCGCTGAAAAATATTCTGGTGTTAGCTTAAAAGACTTATTGAGGCTCAATAATATCAAAAATACAAAATCAGTAAGAGCAGGAAAGCGGATAAAGCTAAAAGAAATAGAATAAAAAAAGGGGCAAAACGAAATCGTTTTGCCCCTTTTTTTTAGTTTTTAACTACTTGAAACAATCTTACAGGAAGATTATCTTCAGTAATTTGAATCAAATAATATCCATTTGATAAATTAGTTGGAAAGTAGAAATCACCACTAAAATTAAATGATTGCTTTATTTGACCATTCAAATCAATAATATTTGCTTTGTATTGCGAACCAGCCTTCAAATTCGAACAACTAATCAATTGGTTAGAAACAATTGGGTTTGGAACAATTACTTTTATTTGAGAGTCATATAACCCTTTAATACCTGTTTTTAATTCTGACCAATAATAATTAATTCTAACAATTTCAGAGAAATTGGAGCCATTATCTGATGCACTAGCCACCACTGTTTTTAGATTTTTATTACTATCATAAGTATAGACATATCTATAAGTATTCACAAATTGATTAACAGTTGTATCTAATTCATAATAATTATATAAAGATATTTTATTGTCTGAATTATAGGTATTAGCCCCTTTGTTCGTTAATACCCAAGCATTATTAATCCAATCATATCCATCATTTGTAGAAACATTTGTTGCAGTTCCTACATACATATTCACCGTTCTAGACTCATTTACCCATGAACTAGTTGTTTCATCCCATATTAATGAAATGTTTTCAACTAATCTATCACTTGAATCGTAAATTGAAGTGTCTTTTGAGTCGTTTATCAACGTACTTCCAGAATAAGTCTGTTTTAAATACCTGATTTCCTTATTTTTAGTATTATACAAATAGCTTAACAATTGCAAATCATCATATTGATTTGTAGTTGTATTCCATTTTTGAGTTTTTTCAGTAAGCTTTGAATTATTTGAATCATAAGTCGAACTCACTTTGGTATAGTTAGAGACCACCCCATTTACATTAACTAGTTTTGTAAATTTTACACTCAAATTTCCTTTAGCATCATATACAGACGAATCTATTGAACTTAATTCTAATGTAGATCCACCAGAAAAGATATCAACAGAAGAATTGTAAGCTTTTGTTTCTTTTCCAACGTTATCATATTGGCATGCAGATTTTGTAAATAATTGAGGATTACCTGGGGTTAAAGAAATAAAAGTTACTGTAGAATCAAGAACATAGGTACCTCTATTAATAGAAGGTTCAATCTTAATTTTTTTTATAACTTTATTAACATCGATATTTTTTTGGGCAAATAAAGCTCCAAAAAAAAGAATAAAAGAAAAGGTTGAAAGTACTTTCATAAAATAATTTTTTAGAAATTAAACAAAATACAAAATTAGGCATTTTTTTGGTATAGATACAAATAATAATATTAGCGTTGCATCAAAATGGATAATAACAAAAAAATATTAATGGTTTGCCTTGGAAATATTTGTAGGTCGCCGTTGGCAGAAGGCATTATGCAAAAATTATCAAATGATAAAAAATTAAACTGGAAGGTGGATTCGGCAGGTACTGGCGGATGGCATGTCGGCGAATCTCCTCATGTTGGCTCCATTAATATTGCCAAAAAACATGGAATTGATATTTCAAAACAGAAGGCAAGACAATTTAATAAAAGAGATTTTGATGTTTTTGATGAAATTTATGTAATGGATGAAGAAAATTATAAAGATATTATTAGACTGACTACGAACGAAATACATGCAAAAAAAGTAAAATACTTGCTATCAGCAGCTAATATGATGGAGCAAAATGTACCAGATCCATACTATACCAATAAATTTGAAGACACTTATAATCTAATCTTTTCTGCTTGCAAAACAATAATATCTTCCAAAACGGCATTAAATTAAAATTAAATTTTACGAAAACAGCTTGTTTTGCATTAATTAATCATTAATTCTTCAAAAAAGTAAATAATATTTGCGAATATTTTATTATCTTTCTGCAAATAAAACATTTACTATGAAGCCATATTTTTTAAGTATTGCTGCATTTTGCTTACTTGCTGTTTATGCAAGGTGGCATTATGTCTGCAAAATGAGATTGCTCTGTGATGAACCCGTTATAAAAACAGAACAAGTTGCTAATCTTAAAAACCTATCATTAAATGATGGTTCGAAAGCAGTTTTATCAGGATATGAACAATTTGCATTTGACAAAAACGGAGTAAAACCTACTTTATCAAATGACAATTCAGATTTTATCGAGAAAGCTGTAGCTTATTTGAAAGCAAATCCAGACAAAAATTTGAAAATCACTGGTTATTACAGACCTAGTGAAAAAGATGCAAAAGATGGTTTTTACGAAAATTTAGGATTGGCTAGAGCTGCATCTATCAGAACTTTGATGATGGCAAAAGGAATTCCTGAAGATAGGTTCACTCTTGACCACCAGATGGGTGAAGAAAATTTAACCACTTCTGCTGCTTTCAATGCCTTTGCAAAAACGGCTACTGTCGCTGCAAACACCGCCACTAACAATGGTGCTCAATTTTCATTTACCAATATGACTTTTTCTGATGCCAATTTCGACTCTGGGTCTGATGTATTCAAGCCAGGAGCTCAGTTTGTGTTATATGCAGATTCTGTAGTTACTTACATGAAAGCAAATCCAAATAAAAACCTGACAATTATAGGTCATACTGATAATGTAGGTGAGGACAAGCCAAACATGAGCCTAGGACAAAGAAGAGCAGTAGCAGTGAAGAATTATTTCCTTAAAAAAGGAATAAAATCAAAAATTGCTACGAATAGTAAGGGAGAATCAGAGCCTATCGCTCCAAATGAAACTGAAGATGGAAAAGCAAAGAACAGAAGAGTAAATGTAATGATCAATTAAAACAATTTAAATCAACTTATAAATTTAAAATATTATGAATTTTTCTCAATTATTCGCAAATTTAGATACCCATGATAGCAATCTCATACTATTTTGGTTGATATTAGCCTTTCTTTTAGGATTACTAACAGGTTGGTTTATCTGGGGTAGAAAAGTAAAACAATTAAATGATGCACTGGCTGCATTGAATAGTGAATTGACAGGATGGAAGAAAAAATATGCCGATTTGGAAATCAGATTCAACGAATCAGAAAAATCGCTTCATGCAGCAAATGAAGAAATTTCAAGTTTAACATTGAAAGTAAGAAAATACTCAGAAGAAAATGGACAATTATATGCAGATCTACAAGAATGCAGAGACGCTAAAAAAGGTAATGCTATCGCTGCAAGTGTTGCTGCACCAGTTGTAGCAGCTGCTGCTACGAACATCGTCGCAAATGCTGCTTCTGACAGTAAAGACGACCTAAAAATTGTTGAAGGCATTGGTCCTAAAATTGAACAATTAATGTTTAATGATGGAATATTCACTTGGAAACAACTTGGCGAATCACCATTGGAAAGATTACAAAAAATATTGGATGATGCTGGTCCAAGATACAGAATCCACAATCCTAAAACTTGGGGTGAGCAAGCAATGATGGCTCATAATGGGGAATGGGATAAACTTAAAGAATTTCAAGATTTCTTAGTGGCAGGAAGAGATCCAGCAGATTTAGCTGATAATGATTAAAAAAAATAGCCTCGTTGGATTTCAACGAGGCTATTTTTTTATTTCTAATCTATTTTCTTTTCTTCCTTCATGCCCTCTTTTATTTCGCTTTCAATAGTAGCTCTTGCACTATTGAACTCTCTTACACCCTTCCCAATTCCTCTCATCAGTTCAGGGATTTTCTTACCACCGAACAATAATAACACTACGAAAAGAATCAGTATTAATTCATACCCTCCAGGAATTATCCCAGCTAAAATTATCAGCGTATTCATAATTTCAATTTTTACTAAAAAGAATAATTGCAAATATACAACAAAAAAAATTGTGATTTTAAAATTATACTTTTATGACTCAAATTTGACAACTTAGTTTAATGAAACTACTTTTTTAGACCTATTTCTCGTAATCTTTCATCCAAATATTCACCAGCTGTAATTGGTTCATAATGTAATGGATTTTCAGATGTAACACAATCTGCCAAACAAGTCAAATCCATCGTACTTCTTGGATGAAGAAAGAAAGGTATTGACAATCTTGGATTATGCCATTCTTCTCTTGGTGGATTTACAACTCTGTGTGTTGTCGATTTTAAATAATTATTAGTCAATCGCTGTAGCATGTCGCCCACATTGATCACAATTTCATCAGCCTCAGGCACCACATCCAACCATTCATCTTCCATAGTAAGAACTTGTAATCCACCAGCAGAAGCACCAACTAATAACGTAATTAAATTAATATCTTCATGCTGCTCAGAGCGAATTGCATTTTTTGGTTCTTCAGTAATAGGAGGATAATGAATGGCTCTTAATATGCTATTTCCATTATGAATTTTATCCTTGAAATAATTTTCTCCTATATTTAAATGGATTGCAATAGCTTTCAATAATTCCGAACCAGCCTTTTCGAATTCTTTGTATAGCTTATCCCCAGTTTCAGTGAATTCTGGAATTTCAGTGGTAGAAACATTGTCAGGATATTCAGATTTTATAGGGTCATTATCTGTAACAGTTTGGCCAATTTGGAAAAATTCTTTCAAATCCCCTACATTCGACTGCTTTGCATGTTCTTTTCCAAATGAAGTATATCCTCTCTGCCCCGCTAATCCTGGAACTTCATATTTGGTTTTGACTTCTAATGAATGAGCAAAAAATGATTTTGCATTAGTATAAAAACTATCAATTAAAGATTTTGGAATACCATGATTAATAACTCCCACAAAACCAATTTTGTGAAATGCATCACCTAGTTGACTTACAAATTCTGCTCTTTGTTGGTCATTTCCGTTGACGAATGAAGATAAATCTACTAAAGGAATTGCTCTATTTGCCATAACTTTTAGAATTTTCAGTTAAAATAATAATTTGGTTGATTTTTATTTAGCTCTCTCAGGCTTATACTTGGCTTTATCCATAATGTATTGTGCATCAGAGATTTTAAATAATTCTGATACTGTAACATTTGGATTGTGTTTCATAAAAGATTCTACGATTTTCCAACCAATAAAGTTTCCAGCTCTTCCTGGTGCTTCCGCAGGCATATTTGGAGCATTCGGGCTTGGATTTACGAGTTTTTGAATTTTATCTCTATCTGTAGAATATAATATATTTTCACTTATCAGGTGCAACCAAATATTTTGTTCGTTTTCAACACACCATTTTGTCTGTTTGTCAGTATATTCCATCAAAATACTATCTTGTTCGTTAGGCAACAAAATATTTTCTAAATAGAGTTTTCTTCCATTGTAAATCATTTGGTCCAGCAATCGCTGACCCATTGGTTTCGGCTGAATATCTTCTGCAATCGCTGCAATCACCTTTGATACTAAATGCTTTTTATCCTGACTTCTTTTGATATAATTGGGTAAAAAAGCTTCATAAACAGGATACTCCCCACCAAGAAACATATCCAAACCAATTCCAAATTTTGATTGTGTTGAATCTCCATATGTAACAATGGCATTTGAATACTCAGAAATAAAAGATAAGAAAGTGGGTGTCTTTTTTTCTGGCATATAATATTTCATATACTTCATGGCTTGAGTCAAATCCTTTTCAATATCTTGAAGATTTGGGTACACAATACCAACCGTATCTTGTAATTTTTTTATTGCAGGGAAAGTAATAAAACCTCTTACAGTGTTTTCAGGAGATTGTGGTGGTTCTGTAATGATTAAATTTTGAATGAAAATCTCTGAAAAATCAGGATATTTTTTCACTAAATTCGAAAGACCTAATTGAATATTATTGGTATCCAATGCAAATAAATCTAAATCAAATCTATCTATTTTTACCGATAGGTCAATATTTGTAACATCGGGGGTCTTTTCTTTATCACTTTTACAATGATAAAATGTGATACCTAATAAAAAGAAAAAAAAGAACTTACCCCATTTCATAATTTAACCAATTATTTTAAAACTTAAATCCAAACTTTGAGCACTATGAGTTAATGCTCCTACAGAAATATATTGTACCCCTGTCATTGCCACTTGTCGGATAGTATGCAAATTAATTCCACCTGAAGCTTCAGATTCGAATTGATCGCCAATTACTTCCACCGCTTCCACAAGTAGTGGTAACTCAAAATTATCTAGCATAATCCTATCAATAGTTCCTTTTCCAGCTTCCATTGCATCATACAGTTCTACTAGATTTCTAACCTCAACAGTAATTTTCAAATCTTCTAGATGGTTTGCTTTTCTGTATTCCAATACCTTGTTAATCGCATTTTTCACTCCACCAGCAGCTTCCACATGATTGTCTTTAATCATAAATCGATCATAAAGACCAATTCTATAATTGGTACAGCCACCTAATCTTACAGCCCATTTCTCCAAAAATCGTATATTAGGAGTTGTTTTTCTGGTATCCAATATCGTAACTGGCAAATCTTCCACTTCAAAAAAGTACTGATTAGATAGTGTTGCGATACCTGTCATTCGCTGCATAGTGTTCAACAATAATCTTTCCGCCTTGAGTAATGCATGAGTATTTGCCTCTACCTCGAAAGCTATATCCCCTACATGAACAGGAGTGCCATCTTGAATTAAAATATTTACAATTGCATTTGGATCTACCGTTAATAAAATTTGTTTTGCCACTTCCACCCCTGCCAAAACACCAACATCTTTTACTTTCAATATTGCTTTTGCTTTTGCATCCGATGGAATACAAGCCAAAGAAGTATGATCTCCATTTCCAATATCTTCTCTAAGTCCTCTTGCTATAAAATCCTGTAATTCAATTTGATTGATTGTTGCACTCATTATAAAATATGTAAGAATTGATTTTTTAATAAATTTGAGCCGCAAATTTAAGCCAGTTTTATGAGAAAAACCAATTTAATTGTACTCTTGAAATTAAAACAACACGGCTATTTTCAATAGAATATTGTTAGAAATTGCTTTTGAGGACTCTGCAACTGCATTTCCACTGTCTTGTTTGATTAGGACATTCGAATCTTTCGTTAGATCAGCAAAACCTTGATTAAAATATAATCCAGCGGAAATTGATGTTTTTTCACTTATCTCATATTCAGACCCTAAGCCAACTCCCCAAGATATATTCATGGAGCTAATAGCACTTTTTGCATTTTCGTCAGTTCTAGAAGTGGTATTTGTTTTCAAATCTCCAGAGGCACTTGTTAAAATACCTATTGTGAAAACAGGTAGCTCTGCAAAAAATCGCCAATAACCAAAATCCCTAGTTCTCATTTTGAGCCCAAATGGCAATTCAATATATTTTAAATGATAATTGATGGTAGATCCAGCTGCTATCGGAGTCGCTCCAAGTCGAAGGCTATCGGGAAGTGTCGTAATATTTGGCCAATAATTACCAGCATTATTGTATTTCAACGTCCCCCCTTGATTGAAGAAAAACCCTAATCCACCCGTTACCGAATAGCTTTTTGAAAAATAATATTCTGCAACAAAACCAAACCTAAATCCAGCCTTACTACCTCCACTTACAATCCTTTTTGTCGTTGGTGGACATCCAATTGATAGTTGGGCTACACTGAAGTCCAAAACGATATTTATAGGATGGATATTGAGCAGATGCAACAGTATAAATACACAAAAAAATGATACATAAAAAAGTGGGTTTCCACATATTACAATTATTATTTTGGTGTAAAGATAGGGAAAAATAAGAACTATGTTAAAATTTATATTTCTGAATACAAATTGAAATTTCAAACGTTTTTACTTAATTATCAATCCATTAATTAAAAAATATAATCATGAAGACTTTAACAACCATTTTTTTCTCAGCATTTTATTTTTTTGGCTTTTGCCAAAATTCTAAATTAATTTCTGAATGGGTAAATAGTATTGAAAATTCGAATTATTATCAATATTCTTTCCAAACTATTGATAGCATGGGTAATATATATATTGCTACATCATTTCTTGACTCTATTACAATTAGTAAAGGTAGTTTTTTCGAAAAGTTTACCTCCATTTACGAAAACGATATACTTATCATTAAAATAAATAGGGAAGGTGAATATGAATGGGTAAAGCAAGTTGAAGGTCGAGGGGATGATTATCCAACTACAATAAAAGTTGATTCTAATGGTGATATTCTAATAGCAGGTATTTTTAATAATATTTCGGATTTTGACCCAATGAAAATACTTTTTTCTTAAATTCTACCAATAATTCCAATTTCAAATAATGGACATAATGCCTTTTTTTTTAAAATTAAAACCTACAGGATCTTTTATTTCAGTGTTAAAATTTGAAGGAGATGTAAATATAAATTCTATAGCCTTCGACATTAATGAAAATATTTATCTGGCAGGTGGTTTTTCAGGAGGAGTTGATTTTGACCCACAGGAAGGAAAATATATTTTACAAGTTTATCCAGATGAGATATGTAGTGGTTATCAAGTTTTTAGTTTCGATATTTTCGTTATAAAATTAGATAACAAATACAATTTAATTTGGGTAAAACAATTTGGTGAATTTGCATATAAAGACGAAGCAAATTCTATGGTTTTAGATAAAAACAATAATTTAATATTAACCTGTAGCTATATCGGAAATATTAGATTATTAAAATTGAATAATAAAGGAGAAAAAATTTGGGACAAAATATGTTATGGAAATACAAAAAACGATAAAGGTATCATAATAATTGATGATAAAAAAGGAAGCTATTATACAACCTTTTTTAGTGAAATCTCAACTTTAATAGATAATAATTATTATGATGGAAAAAATGGTAACTATTTTTTAATGAAAATGGATTATGATGGCAAAATGATTTGGGTTAAACAGTCTTTTGCAAGTATGAATTCTTTGTTGCTTGATAAGGATGAAAACCTATTGGTTTTCGGAATGTTTAATGGGATTGTTGATTTTGATTTTAGTAATAACACCACTAATCTTCGTTCTAATGGAAACTTTGACCTTTTTTTGTTGAAAATAGACCCAAATGGTTCTTTTGTCATGGCTAAAAATTTAGGAGGAATTGAAAATGATTATAGTTATTCAATATTCCAAAACAGCATGAGTGATTTGTATATTACAGGAATCCTTGGTAAAGGGAGTTATAATCTAGGAATTGACAATCTTGATCAATTGATAGCTGTTAATGGAAAATATAATTTCTTTGTTTCTAAATATCAGAATTGTTACCCAATTACAAAACCAAAAATCAATTCAAAAGGGTATGAGTTAACATCGGATTTTGAAAATGGAAATCAATGGTATTTGGATGGAAAACCCATACCAAATGCAACTGGTCAAACGTATTTTGTAACTAAAACTGGAAATTATGCAGTTAAAATCTTTAATAGTTCTCTTTGCTTTTCAGCGCTATCTGAATCAAAATACATTAATACTACCCAAGTTTCAATTTCCAGTAATCAAACATTACCCATTTTAGAAAATGCAATATTGACAAATTCTGAAGAAGGTTTTTTTGAATGTACTGTTTCACCCAATCCAAATAATGGAATTTTTAAAATTCAAATAAAAAACCCAACTTTATCCAGCTTTACAATTAATATTTATAACGAAGTAGGTATAAATATTAAAACTATTTTTCTACAAAATATATCTAGAGAACTTGTTGAAAACGTTGATTTAACAGATTGTTCAAAAGGGTTATATTTACTAAAAATACAAGGAGAAAAAATTAATCAGATTTTTAAACTCGTAAATAACTAATTGTTTTTCAATTTTAATGGTTTTGCAAAATCCTGCACCCAGCAATCACCATATCTGGCAGCACCAAAATGAGTAAATTTGGTGCTCATGATGTTTTTGCAATGGCTCGGACTTTTCATCCATCCTACCAACACTGATTTGAAGTCATTATAACCCCAAGCAATATTTTCTGCAACAGCACTCCATTCATAACCGGCTTGGTCAAGTCGTCTTGCAGGATCACTTCGGTCAGTGCCTCTATGATCGTAATTGGTATGCAAATTCATATCTTTTGCATGTCGCATTGCAGCACTTTCTATTTTATTATCCCAAATGAGTGGCGGTACTGGCGGCATATATCTGTTACCACAATTACATCCTCTTTGGCGATAATAATTCACCAAATCTATCATATCTGGGTTTAGATTCTCCGTCATATCACCAACTTTTTCATCTTTAAATTTAAGTTCAGAGGGTTTACTTCCAGTATTTAAAACGAACAACACAAAACAAACAAAGATAATCCTCATTGAAATTTTTTATTTAGAAACGAGTTAGCAAAGTTAATATTATAAAACTTTTCTTATTGTTTTCTTAAAATAATAGTTATGATTTCATTTTGTGGAAAAGGTAATAAGCCCATTCTATAGGTGAAGAACTAATTGAGAAAACAAACAACAGAAAAAACGAATTGTATAATCTAGTTTAGCTTATGATTTCTGTTTTATAGCTTTTCACTTTGCAAAATAGGCATGACATTAAAAATAATACGGTATACTTAAGTTTATATTGAGATCTTTTAATAAAATAAGATATTAAACCATTTTTTTCATTGCATCCATATTGGATTGGTAATCAAAAATGGCATCAACTGGAATTTCAAAACCTTTTATAACCTTGCTTTTGATCTCATCACCCATTCGATAGATATAGGGCTCAAAATAAATTGTATCCATTTCGTTTAACAACAAGTATTGCTCGATTAACCTTTTGTCAGGGTCTATAATCCAATATTCCTTAATGTGGTGAAGGGCGTAATCTTCATTTTTGATGGTTCTATCTGTTTTCTTGGTAATTTTTGACAAAATTTCTACAACAAAATCTGGTGCTGGAAATAACACTGCATCAGCATCCAAATCTACCAATTTATCATTAGAAAAAAAGACGATATCTGGCTCATAATCATTTCTGCTTAAAGCAATCATTGCTTTTTCAGTATAACATTTCCCTAGAGAATGTACACTAACATAAATACTTAATAATCTTGATAATAAGTCAGAAATCTCTAAATGCTTTTTACTAGCAGGAGAATGTATTATTATCTTACCATTAATAAACTCCGCTTTATGATTGTCTTCTACCCAATCATAAAATGATAGCCTTTTTTGATGCTCCTGCTCTATAATTCCATTTAATTCTTGAACTATGGACGGTGCATTTGTTTTCCTCAAAATTTTTGATATCACATCTTCCATGATTACAAATATATAGGACTTTTTTCTAAATTACAATAGCCCACAGGACTACTCCACTATCTGCAATTTGGCAAACTTAAGCATGATCTTTTTCTCTTGTTCGTCGTTCAAATCCGAAAAATGAATAGTGGCAATTCGATTATCTTTTCCTCCTTCTATCCCTAACACCTTTCCTTCTCCAAATTTCAAGTGTAAAAACTTTCATCCCTGCAGCAATATTCTCTGACGGCGAAGGGACAAAATTGCTGATATCTATTTTTGGCAAACTGACTTGTCGAATTGGTTTGAAATTCCCTTTTATACTCGACTTCAAACTGCCAAATGCTTCCGAAACTAGCTCAGTACCATTGCCTTTCATCGAATTCACATTGCTATCCAAATGTGATTCATTTATCTCAGAAATGAATCGGCTTGGGTCATTATAATTTAGTTGGCCAAATTTGTATCTACTATTTGAATACGTTAGAGTAAGCAATTGTTTTGCCCTAGTTATCGCCACATAAAACAATCGACGCTCCTCATCCAATTCCTGAGTGGAATTCATGGACATAAAGGATGGAAATAGTTTTTCCTCCAATCCAACCACAAAAACTGACTTAAATTCAAGCCCTTTGGCAGCATGGACAGACATTAAAGAAACATAATCGGTGTCGTTTTTTTCATCATCTGCATCCGTATATAATGAAACAGTTTGCAAATAATTGGAAATATTTTTTTCATCATCCGTTTCAACCAAGTCGTTTTCTACATATTCTTTTATACTATCCAACAATGAATTAAAATTCTCCAATCTACCCTGTCCTTCAATGGTGGTGTCCGCCTTCAATTCATTGAGCAAACCTGACTGACGGGCTACCATTGTTGCCACCTCATATGCATTTATCACTTTGGCTTTTTGCTTAAAAACCTCCATCATTTCTACAAATCCTACCAATAAATTCTTAGTCCTTGGTGGAACTTCCACCTTTAGAATTCCATTCCAGACTGGAATTTGTTCGGCTGTAGCCAGTGAGATTATTTTTTCTACAGTTGTGTCCCCGATACCTCTTTTGGGATAATTGATGACTCTCTTCAAAGCTTCTTCGTCGTTCGGGTTGATTACCAATCGAAGGTAAGCCAACAGGTCTTTTACCTCCTTTCGATGATAAAATGACATCCCTCCAAAAACTCGGTAAGTAATATTATAATGCCTTAAATATTCTTCAAAAACCCTTGATTGTGAGTTGGTTCTGTACAAAATAACGATTTCTCTATTGATCAAGTGAAATCTATTTTTTTGTTCCAAAATCAAATCTGCCACCCTTTTTCCCTCCTCATTATCTGTCATAGTCCTGATGAGGCGAATCTTGGTTCCTTCATTATTTTCTGTCCAAATATCTTTTTTTAATTGTCGACTATTATATGCTATTACCTCATTGGCTGCCTGTACAATATGGTGGGTAGAGCGGTAGTTCTGCTCCAATTTGATGGTTTTAATACCCCTATTTTTAAAGTCCTTTTCATAATCTAATATATTATCAATGGTCGCCCCTCTAAATGCATATATACTCTGTGCATCATCCCCAACCACACAAATATTACAAGGACTTTTATCATAGTAGGTCAACAATTTTATTATACCATATTGCAATTGATTGGTATCCTGAAACTCATCTACCAAAACATATTTGAACTTATTCCTATATTTCGTAAGTACCTCTTCGTTTTTAATAAAAAGAGCATATAAAAGATACAACATATCGTCGAAATCCATTGCTCCTGCTTTTCTACAACGGCTCACATAAGTTTCATATATTTTATAAATATGTGGTCTTTTTTGTGAAGCATCTTCTTGCAGCAAAACGGGATTGTTCGCATATTTTGCTGGTGGAATGATATTGCTTTTTGCATTAGATATGCGGCTCAAAACAGCATTTGCAGGGTAGCTTGTGCTATCTAAGTTGAGCTCTTTTACGATTGAGTTAATTAGACTTTTTGAATCGTCTGTATCGTAAATAGTAAAATCGGAGGTGTAATTTATTTTTTCTGCTTCTATTCTCAATATTTTCCCAAATACTGAGTGAAAAGTTCCTGCCCAAATCTGATTGGCTTTTTCTCCCACCACCTTTTCTATTCTTTCTTTCATTTCCTTCGCCGCTTTATTGGTGAAAGTCAAGGAAAGAATTTCCCACGGTGCTACACCTTTTTCAATTAGGTGGGCGATACGATATGTCAATACCCTCGTTTTGCCAGATCCTGGACCAGCAACCACCAAAACAGGACCTTCCGTTTGGGTAACTGCAGCATATTGTGCTGGATTCAATCCTTCTAAATAATGAGACATGTAGATTTTTTTTGTAAAAAGTGTTTTTAATCCAAATATATGGATGCAAAATTAGCTTATTTAGAGAAATTATAATTTAAAATAAGCAATTTGAGCAAATAAGCTCACCAAGAAGATATTTTAATAGCTGGTTATCTGTCACTTATGCAAACATATAAAGTTTGCTAGTCAGCTGTTCTTGCAATAGCGCCAAATTCATGAATGAGGATATCATCATAATCATCTGCTTTATGCAATAAATTATTGAAAAGTTTTAATCCTGTTTCTGGTTTCAAATATCGGTCGTACATCACCAAAGAGATCACAATCTCTTGTCCTAAAATACTTAATGACAAACCATCCAATTCATAATTTTGCCTTAAAAGGTATTCATATATAGCTTTGATATTTTCTTTAGGCAACTTACATAGGAAAGCATCACCTGTGATCATTCCTGTTTTTTCGTGATAAGAAATGGATATTTTCGCACTTCCATGAATGATCTGCCAAGAATTCGGTCCCAAACGGGATAATGCCACTACATTGCCCGTTTTAGATATTATTTCTTCTATAGTTTTACATACCCCTTTTGGCACATATTCAGGGGCACTGGAGGGCAAGGCAACCTTTGAGCCACAGGATGGACAATAGTTTTGTTCTATTGTCTTTTCCGTCACCAAATTTGTACAAGATGCACATCTTGTTCCAGCATTGCTCAAGAATGCAAGAATTCATCAATAGCCTGAATCAACGCTGTGGAAGGCAACGAAAACCCAATACTATTTCCATTTTGAATGATAAATGTATTGATTCCAATGACTTGTCCTAGTTTATTCACCAATGGACCACCACTGTTGCCAGGATTCAAAGCAGCATCGTGTTGGTAATAATTTAGGGAATTTATAATGTGTTTGGTATTAGATATAATTCCTGAGTGGCGGTATATTTCAATCCAAAAGGATGACCTACTGCAATTACGGCATCCCCTTAGAAACGTTTATTGTATCCACAAGTCAATATCGGGGATATTTCTCATAGAAGGTGCACTTAAAAATGCCAAATCATGTTTTTGGTCAATATAGACTACTTTTGATATTTGTCTCTTGAAATAAAGGGCTCTCAATAATCACGGTTGCATTCCCCGAATCACATGTTCGTTGGTAACTATCAAATTGGCATCTTTCACAACAAACCAGTTCCTGTGCTATAAGGAGTAGCAATCTGGACAACCACTTTTTTATATAATTCAATAACCTCTTTCATTGGTATGATGATTCAAGAAATGCAAAATTAATGAATATCTCACCCAATCCTACTTTTCTGCATACATCTCAGCAATTTCTTTTTCATATTTTTGTAAAATCACCCTTCTTTTGAGTTTCATGGTAGGCGTTAGCTCTGCTTCGGTGCCATCGGCTTTGGTGGTTTCCCATGTGGTTGGCAATAGTTTAAATGCTTTTATTTGATCCACATGATTAAACTCTGGATTGTATTTATTCACCACAGATTGGTATTTTTCAATTACCGTTGGGTGCTTTACCATCTCTTTTAGGCTACTCAAATCCAAATGATGCCTACCGCACCACTCTTTCAGGGCTTCTTCTGCAGGAATAATCAAAGCAGTTATAAACTTATGATTGTCCCCTACTACCATAATTTGTTCAATCAAAAAATCCTCTTTTAGTTTTCCTTCTATTGGTGATGGAGCTACGTACTTTCCTCCAGATGTTTTTAACAACTCCTTTTTCCTATCTGTTATTTTCAAGAATTTCACACCGTTCTCTGCAGTAATTAACGTCCCAACATCTCCAGTTTTTAGCCATTGCTTACCATCTACAGTCTTCATTATTTCAACCGTCTTATCTGGTTTTCTGTAATAACCAAGCATCACATTCCGGTCCATTCACAATGATTTCCCCTCTCCTGCCTATATTCTCCTCAGATGTATCAATTTTGATTTCCACTCCGTCTATGGCTGGTCCCACAGTTCCAAGCTTTGCATATCCTTTGTCAAATCGGGTGATACTGATGGCTGGAGAGGTTTCTGTCATCCCATAACCTTCCCGAACTGGTATACCAGCAGCTGAAAAAACTCTAGCCATTTTTTCTGGACACTGTGCAGCTCCAGTTATGATTCCTTTACATTACCACCTAGAGCTTCTCTCCATTTACTAAAAATCAATTTGTCCGCTATTTTTAATTTTAAAGCTTTAATTCCTGTATAAGGTTTATCATATTCAAAATCATCTACTAGTCGTAAAGCCCAGAAAAACAACCCTTTTTTGATACCTTTGAGTGCTAATCCTTTGTTGTATATTTTTTCATAGACTTTCTCCAAGAGCCTAGGTACAGTTGTAAAAAAATGGGGCTTTACTTTTTCCGGGTCTCCCTCATCTCCGCCTAAGTTATCCGTACCTACAAAAAATTTACATTCGCTCCGATGTCAAATAAGCATGGAGACGACTCTTTCAAACACATGACACATGGGCAAAAGCTCAAGGATTTATCCCCAGCTTTTATAGGAATTAATGGTCGAACAGCATTGATGTTACTCACTATATTGTTGTGGGAAAGCATTACTCCTTTGGGCTCACCAGTCGTGCCAGAAGTATAAATCAATATTGCCATTTCAGCTGGAGTTATCGCATCTTTGATTCGATCTACTTCAGATTGGTCACCATCGTGAATCAAATCCATCCAAAAAGGTAGGTTGGTTCTTTTATCGAAAGTATAAATGGTGGTTAGTGATGGTACTGCAGCTTGGGCTTTAACCTTATCAACAAATCACCATCCCCAACAATACAGGCTTTTATTTCAGCATCATTGAAAATATATTTCATATTCTTTTGAGCTAATAGTTGGATAAACGGGTACATTTATAACACCTATTTGCAACATTGCCAAATCCATAATCACCCATTCTGGTCTGTTTTTATAGGAAACCATACCCACTCTATCCCCTGGCTTTAATCCTGTTTCTAATAGTCCAACGGCAATTTTTCTGGATAATTCGAGCACTTCCTTCTTTGTGGAATTTCACTACTTTTCCATCCACAAAATGACCAATGATCCGAGGAAATTCTCCTGTTGATAATAAATATAATCGAATAACTTACTAATATGCATAACTAACCACTTTTTATCTGTGGCTAAAGTTAAAAAATATTATGGTCAACGAAATGTTTTATTAAAATTATTTTGCAAAATTGAAATTAATGACTCCAATTCGATGGATTTTAAAAACTTAATTTGGTCATAAACGGTTTTGATAGAAATCGTACTGTCATCCGTTCAGGGAAAATGGAATTCAAATCAATGGCTGAAATATAGGTGTTTAAAATAGATTTTGGATTCAAAATAGCGGTACCAATAGAGATAAAACAACCATTCTGAACCAATAAATCATAAAAACTTTTTCTATGATTGAAGCCATGAAATATCCATGGCATTTGTGGTTTTAACTGTTGTTTTATTTGTATTATTTCATGAAAAGATTTTACACTATGCAAAATCATGGGCAATTGGTGCTGCTCAGATAATTCGATTTGGCGAATAAACACCTTTTTTTGAAGCTCCCAATTTGTTTCTATCCCTTTATCCAATCCAGCTTCGCCAATTGCAATACAGTTTTCTTCTTTCAATAATAATGACACCTGGTCTATTTGATGTAGATAATTTTCCGTATCCAAATACCAAGGATGGATTCCTACAGAAAAGGTGGTTTTTCCATTATTTCTATCAAAAATTAGGTTGGAGAAAGGTGTTTGCATCCTGTTGCAAATTCACATTTGTCCAAACATCCACATCGTGAGTAGGAATATGATGAGTATGTATATTTATAAAGCTTTCCAACTCATCTATTATTGAAAATTGAAATGGCAACAGCCAAATAAATGTATATGATATGCTAAACGGGGGGTTGTCTTAATCGCTCTTTTATATTCTCAATCAATGCAGGGGAAACACTTTTTCTACTCACATTTCGATAAAGTTTCTTTCTTGACCAAAACTGCTTCCTGAAATGTGGTTGTTTTTACTTCATTCATCAACACTTCTTGTTCATCCATCTGAAGCTCGTTGTCTAAATATAAATCCACTCTGTGTTTAAAATCATGTCGAATCTCTGGTTGCATAGAAACATTTTTTAAACTTGCACCCAAATCGTTGAAATACAAGTTTTTATCTTAAAATTTTATTTGTGTCAATACTCAAAAATGCTAATTCCTCTTATCTTCATATCCTAAGGACTCAGCATAACTTTTTAGTTTCTCTTTCAGTAAATTCCTTGCTCGGTGCAATCTTGATCTTACCGTTCCTACCGGAATTTCTAGAATTTTGGCAATTTCATCATAACTAAAGCCTTCCAAATCACACAATATAATGACAGTCCGAAAATCTTCAGGAAGGGTATTGAGTGCAAAAGTCACCTCATCTCCCATCATTTTCTGAAACAAATCAGTTCTAAGGTCAACTGTACTAGCTAGTGGGGTATCTTCTTCGTCATGATAGGCTACATAGTCTTCAAAGTTCACCTTATTCGGCTCCCTTACTGCTTTTCTGTAGTCGTTTATAAAAGCATTTTTCAATATCCTGAACAACCAAGCCTTCGGATTAGTTCCCACTTCATACTTTTCTATAAACCGATAGGCTTTCAAATACGTTTCTTGAACCAAATCATTTGCATCCTCTTCATTATGAGTTAAATGAAAGGCAAAATTGTAGAGTGCATCTATCTGAGGAAGTAATTCTTCTTCAAATATTTGTTCCGAGTTTCTATCCAAATTTTTTTGGTCCATTTTAAAATAATTGTTTTTTGGGGAAATGGTTATGAAAATAAATAGCGCATTTCCGTTTTTGACAAAACAGCCTGCTCTATGTCTTTTATCGAAATTCTTTCTTGCTTCAACGTGTCTCTATCTCTGATAGTTACAGTATCGTTTTCTAATGTTTCAAAGTCGATGGTTACACAAAATGGCGTTCCAATAGCATCCTGACGGCGATATCTTTTTCCAATAGCGTCTTTCTCGTCATATTGACAAGTGAAAGCTAATTTTAAATTATCGTAAATCGTCTTTGCTTTTTTGGTCAACTCCTCTTTGTTTTTTAACAACGGCAATATTGCACATTTTATTGGCGACAATGCTGGATGGATTTTCAATACCGTTCTAGTAGCATCTTCTCCTTGAGCATCTGGCACCGTCTCTTCTTGGTATGCATTACTCATCATCGCTAGAAACATCCTATCGCAACCCACAGAAGTCTCTACCACATATGGCACATAACTTTGATTCAATTCAGTATCGAAATATTGTAATTTTTTACCTGAAAATTGCTGGTGTTGGCTCAAATCATAATCTGTTCGAGAATGTATTCCCTCCAATTCCTTGAAGCCAAAAGGAAACTCAAACTGGATATCTACCGCAGCATTTGCATAGTGAGCCAAGTTGTCGTGATCTTTGAATTTCAACTTTGAAGCATCCGTGCCTAAAGCCAAATGCCATTGCATTCTTGCATTTTTCCAATATTCATACCACTCCATCTCTGAGCCAGGACGGATAAAAAACTGCATTTCCATTTGCTCAAATTCCCGCATTCTGAAAATAAATTGTCTTGCAACGATTTCATTTCTGAAGGCTTTACCTATCTGAGCAATACCAAAAGGTACTTTTTGGCGAGTCGTTTTCTGAACGTTTAGGAAATTAACAAAGATTCCTTGAGCAGTCTCCGGACGAAGGTACAATTTGCCCTCTTCGCCTGAAATATTGCCCAATTGGGTATTAAACATCAAATTGAATTGACGAACATCCGTCCAATTGCGGCTTCCACTCTCCGGACAAGCTATTTGTAAATCTTCAATGATTTGTTTCAACTCCGCCATGTCGCCATTTTTCATGGCATCATTCATCCTTTTATCTATGGTGTTTATCTCATTTTGATATTCCACCACTCTAGGATTGGTCGATCTGTACATTGCCTCATCGAAGTTTTCGAAGCGGTTTGCTGCTTTTTCCACTTCTTTTTTGATTTTGGCTTCGATTTTATCCATGTAGCCCTCTATCAACTGATCGGCTCTGTATCTTTTTTTGCTATCCTTATTGTCCACCAATGGGTCATTGAAAGCATCCACATGACCTGAAGCTTTCCAAGTGGTCGGGTGCATGAAAATAGCAGCATCAATCCCAACTATATTGTCATGAAGCTGAACCATTGATTTCCACCAATATTCTTTGATATTATTTTTGAGCAAAGAGCCGTAGGGACCGTAATCATAAACAGCACTTAATCCATCATATATTTCGCTAGATTGATATATAAATCCATATTCCTTACAATGAGCAACAATTTTTTTAAATAAATCTTCTTGACTGATCGCCATTTTTCAAATTTTTAAAATAAACCGCAAATATAGTGCTAAGAATGGGTGAAGAGGAAATAAAAAATAGTTTAGTCGAATTGAAATTGAAATAATTTAATAAATTTGGGAATTAATAAACCAATAAATAAACTTTTTATGCTAATCTTTGGAAAACAAGCTTCGAAAATAGGCACAGTTAAATTATTTAATACTAAATGTAACTATTGTGAGAATAAAGACACCCAAATAGTAAGTATCTACAGCAAATATGCACATCTCTTTTGGATCCCTATGTTTCCTATTGGTGAAGTTTTGGTGGTTGAATGCAATCATTGCAAAAAAACAGTTTCAAAAAATGAAATAACCAAAGAAATATTAAATGCTTACGAATTAGAAAAAAATAATGTAAAAAAACCATTATGGCAATGGTCAGGATTACTCATTCTAGGTGGATTTATGTTAATGATGATTTTAATTTCTGTATTTGTAATTTCTACAGTCAAACCTGATAACAGAAAAGCTTTATTATCTTCTGAAGAATTATTATTAAGTCAAGAACCATTAAAAGAAAAAGACACAATTTCAAATATGATTAAAACAGCATTTGACTCTTTAACTTTAGAATCAATTCATCCAGAGGATTTTAAATATCATACAAGAGTTTTAGGAGATAAAGCTTTAATTTTATTGCAAATTCCAAAGTTGAAAAGAGTAGAAAAAGAAGCTAGATCAGAAGCTATCGAAATCATAGAAATAGTTTGTGATGAAATAGATTCTTTAAAAAATAAAAAACTTTATATTGGAGTAAAAGGAAAATATACCTATTTGATGTACAAAACCCCAACAAAAGAAGATTCAGGTAGGCTAATTGACGAATCACCTTTATTAGATTTTTATGGTTATGCAGAAATTCAGAAACACTAATTCCTACCAGTTAAAATCACATCAGTAAAGATTCCATAGAAATAGGCTGATTTTTTGGAGATTTTCAAATCCTTTTCCACCATCATACAATATGGTAGGGTCTTGACGTAATAATCTTTTTTGATGGTCTCTTTTTGGTTTTCACAAAGGAAATAACAATTCTCCTTATTTTTGAGGGTGGCAATATGTTGTAACCAAGTTTCCAAACTGTCCGACACATATACTGCTACGATTTTGAATTCTTCAGGGTGTTTTATCATTTTGACAAATGAATTAATACTGTTTTGTAAACTATCAAAATTTTCTCTTTGATTCAATGTATAGAACACCAATAAAGTCTTTTGATCTATTAATTCAACCATATTGAAAGTGTCTTTATGGCTGTCTAGTACTTTAAAGTCTTTAGCTTTTGTCAGTAAAATCGTCCTAGCCATATTAAAATAGGAATCATCCAACACTTTATTTGTTCCTTGCTTTGGAAATAAATCACTGAGGTAAGTTACATATCGCTTTGCAAAAAACAGCTCCGTGCTATCTTTTGCATTATTAATCAACCCATTAGCAGCCAAATATTGTATAGACTTGTACAAATTGGGAAAGTTTTTGAAGTGTTGCAAAACTTGTTTGGTGGTATCATTAGGCACTTTTTGCCAAATATCAGCAATCGAGTATTGATTAAAACTGGGATTAACTGGTATAAATTTATCGCAATAAATCATGGAATAATGATAATTATAGGAACTAATATCATCGATTATTGGCTCATTCAAAAATGTTTTAATTTCATTTTCCATATAACTGATCATTTCGAAATCCCTTTTAATTTGCACTAAGTCAGCATGTATTTTACACCAAACTCTATATTTCATCCCCAATATTTCCGTTTTCGCATAGCTATAAAAATATTTCGAAACCTGATCTTTAATTTTTTCTAATTGTCCCATATTTTCCTCAAAATCAATCTGTGCTCTTTGTTTTTCATCCATCCATGAGTCAAAAGGATTAGGAAATGAAGTAGTGAGTTGATGGAATTTGTGAGCTATCATCCAATTGTTTTCAAAGGAAGATGCTCCCGTAAATTTTATGTTCCAAATATTTAAAATAGAAATAAATACCGAATCAGATGGCTTCGCATAAAACTTGAATTTTCCATGAGATGATTTGAAAACCAATATTTTTTCATCCTCCAAATCTATATTCACTTTAAAGTTTCCCTTATCGTCGCTTATCGTATCTTTCCAACACTCCACCTCATCCAACAGGTTGTTTTCAATAATTCCAATACAAAATTTTTCATTTTTTTGATACAAAAAGGTGCCTTCAAAAATTGTAGGTTTTGCTTGAATAGTAGTTGCAAATAAAAACAGCAGGAAAATCCAAATATATTTCATAGAAAGCATTAAAATGAGCTTTAAAATAAGTTCGTTTTCATAGAATTGTACATTTTTTTTGTAGTTTTGAATATTATTAACAATTGGGTTTTTTATACCGTTTTCGTTTGTGATTAAAATAAATTAATATGGAGCCACTTTGGGGAATTGATTTAGGAGGTACTAAAATAGAAGGAGTCGTTATCGAATCAAAAGATAATTTGAAAGTAATTCATCGCCATAGAATTCCTACCGAAAAAGACAAAGGGTATGAGCATGTTCAGCTACAAATATTAAAATTGTTGAGCGAAATCTCAGCAGCAACCGGCTTGAAGCCGACTAAAATAGGGATGGGCACTCCTGGCACAACCGACCCATTGACCAAAAAAATGAAAAATTGCAACATAGTCGCAGTCAATGGGATGCCACTCAAGGAAGATTTGGAAAAAAAATCGGGACTTCAGTTTAATCTAGCAAATGATGCCAATTGTTTTGCCGTGGCCGAAGCAAATTTTGGCGCAGTAAAAGAGCATTTGCCCAATGCTGAAGTTGTTTTTGGCGTCATTATGGGCACTGGTGTCGGCGGCGGATTGGTCGTTAACCACAAAGTCATCAATGGTCGTCAGGGTATCGGCGGAGAATGGGGCCACAATTTCTTAGATGCTTCTGGAGGAAAATGCTATTGTGGAAAAATAGGATGTGTAGAAACCGTAATCTCTGGTCCTGCTCTTGAAAGATTTTATACTTCTCTGACTGGTAACACCATCAAACTGCCAGATATTTACCAAAATTACTTAATGGGCAACGATGAAGCTGCAATAGCTACTATGAATAGATTGACACACTTTTTTGGGAAAAGCATCGCTTATATCATAAATATTCTTGACCCAGATGCAATTGTTTTGGGAGGCGGCGTCGGAAATATTGACTTGTTATATACTGAAGGAGTGAAAGAAGCTGCGAAACATGTCTTTAACTATCAATTAGATACGTTGTTTTTCAAACCTAGCCTAGGAGATAGTGCAGGTGTTTTTGGAGCAGCACTTTTATAATTTAAAAGCCCATTCCAAAAAGTTTGGAAAAATCTTAGCCCAAGTTGCTTGGTCGTGTTTTCCCTCCTGTACTTCCACATATCGAATGTCAGTTGGCATCTTGTAACCTTTGGTTTCTAGGATTTCTATGACGTCCCAGGTGTCATCGATGGCATCGATAATTTGGTTGTGGTTCCTATCTGAAGTTTCATCTTGAGTGCCTGCTTGAAACCAAAATTTCAATCCCTCTTTTTTCGAATCTAGAGCTATTTTATCTTGCAAAATTCGATAATCGTCGGGGTGAGCAGCGTCAAAAGCCTTGCTTCTCCACCAAAATGACCCAGAAAAAACACCCACTTTTCCAAAAACTGTCGGATTATTCCAAACGATATCCATTGCTGATAGCCCCCCTAACGAACATCCTGCGAAGACATTACTTTCCGCTTCCATCCTGCATCTATATTTTGAACGGATAAATTTTTGTAATTCTTCTAATACAAACTTTGTATATTCTGTTGCTTTGTTTCCCCGATTCATATAATCTGGTATTCCTGCCACTCCATATTCTTGCAACCTATTGTAGGGGTTATGGATTGCAACCACAAGGATTTCTTGCATCTTCTTTTGTTCACACAAAGTAGCGATCGATTTTTTCAAATCTAATGCCGCTAAATCTTGCCCATCATTCAACCATAAAACGGGGTAATATTGAACACTATCAAAGTAAGAGGCAGGCAAAAGAATATCAATCCATACTTTTCTTTGCAAAAAAGTGGACTCCAATACAATTTGGTTCTGAAAATCCTGCGACATTGATTTAATTGAAAAAAATGCAAATATCCAAAAAAATAAGTATTTAATCATAAAAACAAATATTGTTTTGTTAAATTATATTTTTATAGAATTTTATAATTAATATATCAAAAATTAACATTGTTATCAAAATTAAATTTTGTTTCTATTTAAATTATTTTTAAAAAAACATTTAAACATAAAATTTTTTTATTTATTTTTGCACAATATTTTAATAAGCAAACAATTAGAAATGAAAAATATCAAAAAAATTGGAATATTGCACGGAATGGAAGAGACATTTCCTGCTGCTTTCGTTAGTAGAGTTAACGAAATTGTTAAAAAAGAAAGCTTGCCTTTGATGGCTGAGCATGTATTGGTGGACAAAGTTGAGCAAGGCGTTCCTACTGATTATGCGGTTATTATTGATAGGATTTCACAAGACGTTCCTTTTTATAGAGCATACCTAAAAAATGCTGCAGCTTGTGGCACTGCTGTAATCAACAATCCTTTTTGGTGGAGTGCTGATGAAAAGTTTTTCAACAATGTATTGGCTACACAGATTGGTGTGCCAGTTCCAAAAACTGTTTTATTACCTTCAAGAGAAAGACCAGCTGACACAACGGAAAGATCTTTCAAAAACTTAAAGTTTCCATTATCATGGGATACAATATTTGAAAGAATTGGCTTCCCTGCATATATGAAACCGCATTCTGGTGGAGGTTGGAAAAGTGTTTACAAAGTAGAAAACATGGAAGATTTCTTCAACAAATATGCTGAGACTGAGCAATTAGTGATGCTTTTGCAAGAAGAAATTCAATTTACAGAATATTTCAGATGTTATTGTTTGGGTGGCAAAAGAGTACACATCATGCCTTATGAGCCGAGAAATCCGCACCATTTGAGATATGTAAGTAATGCTGGTCCTGCTACAAAAAAATTATTAGAGACTGTTGAAAAATATGTTTTAGCTCTTAATCATGTACTTGGTTATGATTTCAATACAGTAGAATTTGCTGTAAGAGATGGTATTCCTTATGCAATTGACTTCTGTAATCCTGCTCCAGATGCTGACATTCATTCAGTAGGTCAAGAAAACTTCGATTGGATTGTTGAAAATGCTTCAAGAATGGCAATCGAAAGAGCTATGAACCACAAAGATGGACAAGACAATTTGACTTGGGGTACTTATATCAAAAATGCAGCAATCGGCTCATCGGTAAATGTAGGAACTCAAGCAAAGAAGGAACCTGCAGCAGTAACTAAAGCAGCAACGCCAAAAGCAGCACCTGCTAAAAAAGAAGTTGCTCCTGTGGTGGAGAAAAAAGCTACAGCTAAGCCTGTGAAGGAAGTGAAAGAAGTAAAAGCGGCTCCAGCAATCAAAGAAACACCTGTGAAAGCAGATGATTTGAAAATAATAGAAGGAATTGGACCCAAAATAGCAGAAATTCTTATTGCTGCAGGAATTGCTACTTTTGCTGAATTGGCAAAAACAAAAGCAACTAAAGTAAAAGAAATTTTGGAAGCAGCTGGCTCTAGATACAAAATGCATGACCCTACAAGTTGGCCAAAACAAGCTGATTTGGCAGCGAAAGGCAAAATGGATGAGCTAAAAAAACTACAAGATGAACTAAATGGTGGTAAATAACCTTTAGTATTTTATTGATAATTTTTTGGAGGACATTGTAAAAAACCATTACATTGTCCTCTTATTTTTTTTACATAAAAGAAAACTACAATGTCGCTAAGATTAGCAATCCTTGATATGAACAACAATGTACCCAATAAAGGATTGGGCTACATACAAGTATTGGTTGAAAAATATCCAGATATTGATGAATATCAAATATTTGATGTTCGGTCAAAGAATGAAGTTCCCGACCTAAGTTTCGATATTTATATTTCCACTGGAGGTCCAGGAAGTCCTTATGATTTTGGAGATGGATGGGATAAATTATATTTTAACCTTTTGGATCAAATCATAGATTACAACAAACATAACGATAGAAAAAAACAGGTTTTCTTTATTTGTCATTCTTTTCAAATCGCCTGCATTTACTTCAAAATTGGCAATTTAATAGAACGACCACATATGTCTTTCGGGATATATCCTGTGGATACGACACCTGACACCATCAATGACGACCTACTTTATGTGTTGCCGAATCCATTTTATGTGGCTGATTTCAGGTATTATCAAGTAGCAAATATTGATGAAAATGATTTTGAAGGAAGAGGTTTTAAGTTGTTAGCTACCGAAAATAAAGTATCGCAGGTAAATAATATGATTGCTCCAATGGCAATTCGTTTTAATAATGAAATGATCGGCACTCAGTTTCATCCTGAAGCAGATGCGATAGGGATGATTCAATACTTAAAGGAAGACACTAGAAAAGATAACATTATTAAAGAATATGGTATGAAAAAATACCTTGACATGGTGGATCATGCCGATGACCCAGATAAAATTCAACTGACTCATGATTTGATATTGCCCAATTTTTTGAATCAAGCAATTGAAAATCTTAAAGCAGTAGCCGTATAAAAAGAAAGGAGTTCAAACATGTTGAACTCCTTTTTTTTATATCTTCTTTAAAGCTTTATTAACCCGATTGTAATCCAAAAAGTAAATCATTTTCACCGTAAAATGATTGTTTTGTGGGCTATTGACCAACTTATTGATATTGTTAAAATAAGTTTGTGTTCTGATATTATCTTTTTCTGCTTCGTAACTGTCTAGACTATTTTTCCAAATCAGGTTAAAAAAGCTACCTGGAGCAAATTGCCAAGTGTAGATAAAATCGACATTAAAGTAGTTTTGGCTAATATCTGCATTTGCATTATAATCTACAATTGGCGATAAATTACCCGATTCATCTTTGTTATAAAACTCTTTGTAATTCAATTTTGTCCAATAATGACGTAATCGGATAGATAAATTGCTATAAGGGTTAAAATTAAAATTGAATTGCAAACTATTATTAAAAGTGTTGACATCTCTTTTTCCAAAAGTGCCATTGTAGTGGGTGGTGTTGTATCCTACATCATTGATTGCTTTTGAATACCATAAGGAAGCTGAAAGTTTGAACCAGCTATTTATTCTGAAAGTTGGCTCTGCAATCAAGTCAATAGCGGAAGTACTCCATTTATTGTTTTTATATAAACCAACATAAAAATAGCTATAGATTTTCTTTCTGTCATCCGTTCCCATATTGATACCCCCTTGATAACTAGCAGGTTTTACAAATTTTGAGCCATCTCTCGACTCATAAAAATCATTTTCCATGGGTCTGATATTCATATAGTAATTTGCCCAATATTGATTTTTGAATTTTCCCCAAAAGCCAGCATTTAAATTTGCTACTTGATAATCAAAAGGCAAATATCGGTGGGAAACATAAGCATTCACCCAAAGGTTGCTTTGTAAAAAGATTTTATTGGGCTCATAGTTGCTATAATTTAGATTAAAATAATTTCCGAAGGTATTATTTATCTGGAAATAGGCTAAATCAGAGGGATTCCATTGATTATCCAAAAATTCTTGTCCTACACTCCAAGTCAAATTGCCACTAACTTTTCCGAAATTCCACTCACTAGCATATCCAGAATACGTTTTTTTGTTTTCTTGAAAAATATGACTCATTCGACCTGTATAATAAAATTCGTATTTATTTTTTTTATCCCTCAATTTCACTCTCAGAGCAGAGACATTTGCATCGTTGTCACCCCCTGCCCTCCAAGTAGCGGCATTGGTAAAACTGATCGTTGAGTTATTTTTAAAAAGTTTATCTACCACAAAAACATTATAATTGGTCAAGGGGCTGGTCTGAAATTTTCTAGTTGTATGGTTCGAAGTATCGTCAATGGTGGCATACATAGGTGCTGTAACGGCATTTAAGATTCCTAATCCCACTTTGTTTGCTAACCTGCCCGATATTTTTGTGGCATTATAAAGTTGTGTTTCGGTTGGATTGTTTTTTACAACTTCCCCATCTTTCAAATCATTATATGCTTCAAAAAACTTTCTGGGCAACCCACCAATTCTTCTACTGTAAAAAATATTTCCTCGATTGAATAGCTCCGTTCCTTCTGTGAAGAAAGGTCTTCTTTCCTGGAAATATACTTCAAATGGGGATAAATTTAAGATTTTATTATCCGATTGAACTTGTCCGAAATTAGGAATCAATGTGGCATCTAATGTAAATGCTTCGTTGATGCCCACTTTCATATCCAACCCACCTGAAATTCCTTTTGTTGTGCTATAAATATTTTTTTCAAACTCATTTTTGCTCCCTTGAATCTGATAATCCACAGCAATATATGGCGAAAATTGTAATCGCAACGGTGGCTTCAAATCTTCCAAGCCAATAAGATTACCCCATTGAATAGCCTGTCCATCAACGGTAGGGTCTAGCGGCGACCAAGTATCAGTTTCATTCAACCTTTTGATGACTCTGCTAACTTGCAGTCCCCATTTTTGTACTTTCTTATTAGAAAATCGAAGATTAAAAAAAGGTATTTTATATTCAGCTACCCACCCCTTTTCATTTAGTTGAACTTTACTTTCCCAAACGCCGTCCCAATTGAAATCCGTATTGTTGGGGGTTACTCTTGCATCTGCTTGCACTCCACTTGCACCCACCACAAATCGAAATCCATTCTGGTCGTCATCATAAGTATCCAAGCTTAAACTCACATAATCTGTATTAGAATCAAATATTGATCCATCTCTTTGGCTCATGTGCCTTCGTACTTTTCCCTTTTCTTCCTCACATTGTATTGCCACATAAATGGCTTCGTCGTCATAAGAAAGTTGAAAGAAAGTAGCTTGTGAACTTGCAGAAAATGGCTTTGGGTCGAACTGGGTAAAATTGCTGCCAACTGCTGCTTTTCGCCAAACTTCATCTGCCAATACACCATCTATCTTGGGTGCTACATTCGTCTTTTGAATAATATATTCAGGTTTGATTAGTTTCTTTTTATTTACTTGGCTGGTGTCTCCCATTCCATGATTTATGCCGGGTTTCAAAATTAATAACAAAAGAATGACCATAGATCGCCAGAGGATCTTTGCTGCAGATTCCATAAATTTTTAGTTTTTTAATTAAGAATAATTATAAAGATGGTTTTTATTCAAAGAGGTTGCATCAATACGATTTTTTTCGTAGGTATGGGTAAAAAAAAGTGGGCAATGCCCACTTTTCTACCCATTAGTCAGAAAAACTTTGATCCAATCTTCCATTCAATTGGATACCATTTTTTTCGATTTTTTGGATTTTTCCGTCAAAATAAACACTAAATCTTGAGTTTCTCTTTACCAATTGTGCGATTTCATTACAGTATTTCTGGGTTTTCTCATAGTCTAAACTTTTTCCATTCAGCGTCACTCTATTATTATCAATGAATATTTTGGTCTTTTTATTTATCGAAATAAATCCATCTTTATTCATCATATTGATCAATGTCGTAAACACTTTCGAATTCTCTTCTTTGGTTCCAGATTCTTCCTCATCATTATTATTGTATGATGAAGATTTATTACCTACTGAAGCTCCCTCGTCATCATTGTTATAAGAAAGTGTGAAATAAGAAGTTTTATCAAATGGCGTTCCAGTAGCTTTTTCACACAATTTTTTATACTTTTCTAACTTACTATTTGTAATTACTTCATTATTAACCATCATGTTGAAATTGTTAATCGAAACAAAAGTTACACCTTTTTTCAACAATCCATCTTTCACTAATTCGTTATAAACTAAGGTTTTAAGATTAGAATCATTTCCTCCATTATTGTAATAATAGTAATTATTTTTTTCACCTTTCTCCCCCTTTTCCCCTTTTTCTCCTTTATCGTAACACAAATTATTTAACGATTCTTCAATATTTTCTATTTGATTTTGAAATCTATCTTCGTCCACTTTTTTGTCTAATTGGGCACTCAACTTATTTAGGTCGTTTTGTAATTTTTCTAATTTTCTTTTGTCATAGCCTTTATTACTATAACAATTTATTTTTTCTTGAACATTCTGAATTTGTTCTTGATATTCCTCTTTGTCAGAATCATTATCTGATTCGTCATTTGAAGTGATTTCTCCTCTGTTTTCTTCTGTTGTAAATGACCCATTTATTGGATTCAACCCATTTCCTGATAATTTAAGCCCAAATTCTTTCAATTGTTTTTCATTTGCATCTTTACCATTTATCAAAAAACGTTTTCCTTTTAATTCTATAGTTCCAAGAATTTTATCATGTTTAGAAACATATAGAAATTCTCCATTTCTATTTTGAACAAAATTGAATCTAAATCCATCACTATTGGTCAAAACTAGGTTGGTGTTTTTATTACCAACATGTGCTCCATTTCCATCGTCTTCTGTTGAAAAGGATGCTGACCAAGCTGATTTTGTAGATGAAGTGATATTTTCTGTATTGTTGTCAGTTGATGAAGTCAATGCTGCTAATTGGTTTTCGCTTTGATTATCTACATTGGTAAGTTTGGTTTCAGTAAATGGTTTTTCATCGAACTCTTTTTTCTTAGCAAAAGCTTTAATTATCAATTTTTCAAAATCTCGAATTTTTGATGCTGGCACTTCCAATCCATTCAAATTAAAAGCAACTACACTTTTATCTTTCACCACTAAATGAAGCATATGCAAAGGGTCGCTTATATCATAAACACCATCTTTAATATCGCTATTGATCGGTAATGAGTCCAAAAATCCGGATGCTTCTTCATATTTTAAATAATTTTTAGCTTTCTTATTGGTTGAAACTGCTTCAGAATTATCGGTATTTTGAGCAAATAAATTTTCGTTTTTGCCTTCAAAACTACCACCAATTGATAAAGCAATCACAAAAAACAATAACAAACACGTTGCTACTAATTTCTCAACAATATTATTGCGATTCTGCGGTTGCTTCAATATTCTTTGCACTCTATTTAGCAATTGTCCTTTCTTATTTCCTGAAAAGCTCATCGCTAAACTAGGGGAGTAATAGGCCATTTCCTGCACTCTCACCAAGGATTTTGCATATATCATCGAGTTGCCACAAAGTTCAATCGCCTTATCATCACAACAATTTTCTCTTTCTACTCTTATCTGTGCAGACATCCACCACACCGCTGGATGATAGTAAAATAGGGCTTCTACGATGTTTTGCAAAATATTGAAAAAGTAGTCATTGCTAAGTACATGAGCCAATTCATGAGCCAAAATAGCTTCCACCTCCCCTGCCTCAAGCCGATTGATAGCACCAATAGGAAATAAAATCATCGGTTTCAAATAGCCAACTACAATGGGCGTTCTCACCATCGCCGATTCTACCAAATCAATTGACTTTTTAATGCCTGCTTTATTTTTCAAACTTTCTAAAAGCTCAATCCAATATTCATCAGGTGGAAAGTTCATTTTTGATTTCAAATAATAAATATAACTAATGCCGCCTAATAATTTGATTAGAAAAACAGAAACTCCTAATAACCAAAAAGTTACAATCAAGTAAATGTTACTATTGATATAATCTTTGAAGCCATTCCAAGAAAGCGAATTGATATTATTTGAAATAGTAGGTTGTTCTTCTGTGGGAACACAGTTTACATCATGCACCACTTTAGTGACATTGGAGGAAGTATAATCAACAGGAGTGAAGGACAAATCCATAGCTTGTTGATAATAATTCGTATAAATAAAGAAAGTGACAATAGCGGACAACAATACTGAAAATAGGGATAGATTAGCTAACCAATATTTCACTTTCGACGACTTTTTCCTAAAAGCAATCAACATTGTTCCACTAATAATGGCAATTAAAACTGCTTGCCACAAAGAATGAAGTACAACCCAACCCAAAGCATAGGTAACTTTTTCAGTTAAAATGAATGCTGCCATAATTTATCATTTAGTTTTGATGAAATATTATTGATTGTTTTCTAAGCTATTGATTAGCTCTTTTATTTTTTGAAGCTCTTCTGGAGAAGTTTCTGCATTTCCCAATGCTTGAAGCACCAGTGACGCTGCTGAACCCCTATAGGTAGTCTCAACAAACCCTTGTAGTAATTGAGTTTGAGTGACCTCTTTGGGCTGAGCAGGAGTATAAATATGCATTCTGTCAATGATTTCTCTGGAAAGAATGCCCTTGTCTAGCATATTTTGCATAGTTTTCAAGGTAGTAGTATATCCCACTTCCCCTTTTATTTTGTTCAACGCATCATTCACATATCGAACGGTCTGCGGACCGTTTTCCCATAAAATCTGGAGCACTTCTAATTCTGCCGCTGTTGGAGATGTTATAGTATTCATTATTTCTTTGTTACGATTTAATTCGTAGCAAATATAGTACGATTTGTATCGTAGCTCCAAATTTTTTTACGATTTTTTTCGTAGTAAATGAAAATAATTTTTAATTAGCTGAATATCTTGTGGTTAAATGATATAAAAATTATTACCAAAAACGCTGCTTCTACTTCCACAAAGAAAAAGCCCTCACCGAATTGCTTCGATGAGGGCTTTGTATCGCTCAAAAAATAGGTAAACTATTTATCGAATTCTTTTTTCAAATCAGCGAATACATCCATATCACCTAAAGTAGATTTCTCTACTTTCGATTGTGTATCTTTCACTGCTTTTCTTGTTTGATCTTCCGCATCTTCTTTCTCTCTTTTCACAGATTCATCTGCTTCTTTTTTGATATCCTCAAGATATCTTAAATGAGATACTAAAATACGTTTGTCATCTCTGTTGAACTCAATCACTTTTACAGTGATTACTTCATCTAACTCTGCCATCGAACCATCGTCTTTCTTGATGTGTTTGATTGGTGCAAATGCTTCCAAACCGTAAGGTAATTGAACGATTGCGCCTCTCTCATCTTTTCTAAGCACAGTTGCTTCGTGGTAAGATCCTACAGGGAATACTGTTTCGAAAGTGTCCCAAGGATTTTCTTCGATTTGTTTGTGACCTAAAGATAATTTTCTGTTGTCGCCATCTATTTCTAGAATAACTACATCCATTTTACTTCCCACTTTGATAAATTCTGATGGGTGAGCAAATCTCTTCGTCCAAGATAAATCTGAAATGTGTACCATTCCACCAATTCCTTCCTCTAATTCAACAAATACTCCGTATGGTGTTAAGTTTTTAACTTCACCAGAATGTCTGCTATTTACAGGATATTTGGTTTCAACAATACTCCATGGGTCATTAGACATTTGCTTGATACTCAATGACATTTTATGACTATCTCTGTCAATTGTCACTACTTTAGCTTCATGCTCTTGTCCTAACTTGAAATATTCTCTTGCATTGATTGGCTGATTGCTCCAAGTCACCTCAGAAACATGGATTAATCCTTCTACACCCGGAGTGATTTCAAGGAAAGCACCGTAATCTTCGATGTTCACAATCTTACCTTTCACAATTGAACCTTCACTTACGTCAGTGTTCAACACTTCCCAAGGATGCGGTATCAATTGTTTTAGACCTAATGAAATACGTTTTTTGTTTTCATCAAAATCTAATACCACTACATTGATTTTTTGGTTCAATGTCAATACTTCTGCTGGATGGCTGATACGGCCCCAAGAAATATCTGTGATATATAATAAACCATCCACACCTCCTAAATCTAAGAAAGCTCCGAAATCGGTGATATTTTTCACGATACCCTCCAATACTTGGCCTTTCTCCAAACCAGCAATGATGTGTTCACGTTGCTCAGCTAAGTCGCTTTCAATCAATGCCTTGTGAGAAACCACAGCATTCTTGATTACTTCATTAATCTTCACAACTTTGAATTCCATTGTCTTACCAACGTATGCATCATAATCAATGATAGGTTTGATATCGATTTGAGATCCAGGTAAGAATGTTTCCAAACCACCACAATCTACGATCAAACCACCTTTGGTTTTGCTGATCACGTTTCCTTTGATCACTGCACCGTTTGTAAATGAATTCACTAAATTTTCCCATGCTCTTAGTAATTTAGCCTTACGACGAGATAGGATTAATTGTCCACGACCATCTTCATGACGCTCAATGTACAATTCTACTGCATCACCTACTTTCAAATCAGGCATATCCCTGAACTCAGATAATGGAACAAGTCCGTCTGATTTGTAGTTGATATCTAATACTGCATCACTTCCAGTGATTGAAGTTACGATACCTTTTACGATTTCGTTTTCAGATACTGTGCTTAATGTAGCATCATATTGTCCACGATAATTTTCAATTTCTGCTGGTGTATAAGCGATTTTTTGTCGCTTTCCAATGTTCCAATTGAAATCATCATGAGCCGTTTTTTTAGGAGCGGCCATTTCCTGGTTTTGTAGAACCGTTTCTTCTGACATGATTAAAAAAATTGTTAAAAAATAAAATAAGGGTGCAAAGGTAATATTATTTTAATAAAAACCACAAATAATGTAGCTTATTTATTTGATTTTGAATTAAATAAGGCAATTTTTAAAAGTTTTTTGCAAAAAAAAGCTATCCCAAAAAATGGAATAGCTTTTTATACTATTTAAATTCAATTTACTTCTTAGTTACTCTAATTGTATTTAGGGTATTTCTCTGCTTATCTGCTATTTGAACAAGATAAGTACCCGTTGGTAAATCACCTAAATAATATTTTTCTCCTTTATTTACAGAAAAAACTTTCACTTTTCTTCCCACCATTGAAAATACAGTAATTTGATCTGCTACATCATCATTGGTTAAGAAAATATATTCAGCAGTTGGGTTCGGATAAACGCCAATTTCAGCATTTGCTTTTTTTGCATCAAAATAAGCTCCATTGTTGCCACTATTGCAACCACTACATCCATCATCTATCCTCTGAGCCGACAAACCCATTGATAAACAGAGGAATAAAACTAATAATTGTATATTTTTTTTCATATATTACAAATCTAATCTCGTTATATAACCTGCAAGATAGGGTAATAATGAGCAAAAATTCAAATTTGTTATCAAAATAAACAAAACTTTAACAAAATTTGTACAATATTTTACAATTAAATTCAGAAAAATTTGAAATTCTTAATAATTATAGGGCTAAGTATTTTATGTTATGGTTGTTTTGAGATTTTTGCCAAAAAAGCAAATACTTCATCTAATCCTACTGTTTCTAGCGATTCACTAAAAATTGGTGGGCTCACTTTTGTTGCTCCTCCAAAATCTTTTTCTGGCAACCCGATGAACGAAATTAAATCAATTGGAGCCAATTGGATAGCCGTGATTCCTTATGGTTTTACGATGCTAGGCAAACCAGAAGTGCATTATAAAGAATTTGGTGGACAATGGTGGGGAGAAAAGCCAGAAGGAATTCGCAAGACCATCCAATTAGCTCATGATGCAGGGTTGAAAGTGATGCTTAAGCCGCAGGTTTATGTTCCTGGTAGTTGGACTGGGTCTTTGAGTTTTGAAAAAAAGAGGATTGGGAAAAGTGGGAGTCCAGCTACATTTCCTATTTGGACAAAATGCTTATTATTGCAAAAGAGCTTAAGGTAGAAATGTTTTGCATCGGCACTGAATTCAGTATGAGCACTAGCCAAAGGCCTGAATTTTGGCATCAGCTTATCAAAAAAATTAAAACAGAATACGATGGAAAACTTACCTATTCTTCAAATTGGGATAATTTTGAAAAAATACCTTTTTGGAAAGAATTAGACTATATCGGGGTGAGTGCTTATTTTTCGATAGCAGAAGGGAAAACACCCAAAACTGATGATCTTATCAAAGGTTGGAAGTCCCATTTCAATAAATTAAAATCAGTTAGTGATTCTATAAAAAAGCCTGTTTTGTTTACGGAATACGGATATTTGAGTGTGGATGGCTGTGCCTGGAAAGGATGGGAAGTGGAATCAAAAGTTAACGAAACACCAATCAATGAGCAGGCTCAAGCCAATGCTTTGGGAGCTTTGTGGACGGTGTTTCATCAAGAACCTTGGTGGGCAGGAGGATTTTTGTGGAAATGGTTTCCAGAAATGCAAGGACATGAGGGTTATCCGGAAAGAGATTATTCCCCTCAAGGAAAAATTGGAGCAGACACTTTGAAAAAGTGGCACTCAACCTATTGTCATCAAAACTGATTATTGAATAATTTTGTTATTCTAAAAAAAATTAAAGTATGTCAATTACACTTACAACCCCAGCTATTTTGTTTTCAACAGTTTCTTTGGTCCATATCGGCTATACCAACCGATTTGTATCCCTTTCACATTTAGTGAGAGGACTCAAAGAACGATATATCAATACTCAAGATGAAGCTATCATCCAACAAATCAGCAACTTGAGGCGGAGGATTGTTCTTATTAGAAATATGCAGTTTCTTGGACTCATCTCCTTATTCTTAAGCATTTGCTCCATTCTGTTTTTATATGCTGATAATGAATGGTTAGGAGGATTTGTTTTTGTCGTTAGTTTGTTTTTTTTGATGGTATCTGTTGTAATGGCATCTATAGAAATTTGGATTTCCATGGATGCTTTGCATATCGAGTTGCGGTCAATAGAAAAAATGAATGAAGAACTTAATGAATCCAGTATGATTGAGCATGGGATAAAAAAAATAACAAAAATGTTTGTGAATCAAAATCCAGAAGATAAAACTTAAAATAAATTCACATACCCAAAATGAATTTTAGTACTTTTGAAATCAAAACTATTGGCATCTTGTTTTCCGATAGCTGCTGAAATACCAAATATACCAATTGCGGTATCAAAAGTAATTCCTGCTCCAACGCCTAGATATTGATTTTGTGAATTATTGGTTGATTTGTTTTCTATCATTCCATAATCTCCAAATAGGTAAAAATAGGAATTTTGTGCGGTCAAATACCGTAATTCTACTGTCCCGACTAAGTAACTTGTGGCAAATATAGATGCTTCATTGAATCCTCTCATCAAAGCATTTCCGCCAATTCTAAAATTTTCATTCTGAAATACTGCACCTTTTGATATTATGGTTGCTCCAGTAACCGCTGTTTTCACACAACTATATTTACTGATAGGAATATAATTTTGAAATTTTCCCTCTAACTGAATCTGCTCTATTGGTTTAGATATGCTGTCGTATAAGGTTTCAAAATTGAAATCATTCGAACTTAACTTTATGATGTTGGTATTCTTTTTAACTTTCTTTTGCCCCACACCTACCCTAACCCAATTACTAAATCCTTTTTTGGGATTGAAAATATAATCCAATTCCTGATAGTGCCCTTCCAAACCGAGTTGAAACCTTGAGAAATCTAAGGTATTCGGAAGTTTCATACTAATTTTGATGGCATTGGAATCAATACTTAATAATCTAGAAGAATTTGTATTCCAATAGGCTTTTAAGTAGTTGTTTCCCACAAAATTATATTGAACTCCTAAGTCGAAATTCAAATCCAGATTAGAAGAATCTCTTTTGAACAACTCAAATTTAGTATCTACTCCAAAAGTGGTGTTAAAAAGGTATGGATAGTTTATTTTTGTTTTTAGCTGTTGAGTTCCAGGTTTTAGCTGTTGAAAATCGGCAATGATTCTTTCGCCAAATCCCAATAAATTATACAAATCCGTATTGATTGTTCCAGTCACAGTAAAACTTTGTTTTCCAGACTGTTGCAAAGAATTACTTGGCAACAATCCAATTAAAAAATCAAATTTACTGGCATTTTTGTTTTCTAGAAAAAGCGTTATTGTTGCTTTTTCATTCGTAAAAGTGGTGATTAGGTTATCTTTTTCTTTTAGAAAAGGTAGCTCTTTTAGCCTAGTTTTTATTTTAGCTATTTTCGACTTGTTGTATAAAGAACCATTTTTTATCCCCAAATAATTTTGAATAAAATGCTTACTAATTTTAGCATTTCCAGCAATTTGAAAACTATCGATGATGATTAACTTTCCTTTATCCACCATTAGCTTTGCACTGATTTTTTCCTCTGAAATTTTTAATGAGTCCAGCCAGTTTTTGCTAAAAGGATAGCCGCTATTTTCTAAAGTCGTTTTCAATTTTTCTTGAAAATCTCGTATTTTATATAAATTTATTGGCTCATTTTGCCATTTTCTATTCGAAAATCCACTTTGACTCCAAAAAATATCAGGAACATTCCCATTTGATAACATTAGCCATGAATATTGGGGACCTAAAAACAAATGGGCAGTGATAATTGAATCCTTTTTTATTATGGTATCAATCGATGCTAATAATCTGCCATTGTTTTGCAATTTAAATAATTGATTTTGAAGTGAATCAGTTATGGAAACACTATCTTTTACTGAAAAATTACTTATTTCTTGTGGTAAAGCTTTTTGATCACCTACTATTTTCCATTTAATAGCATAACTACTCTGTCCGAAACCGATGGTAACGAAGAAACACACTTGAATTATTAAACAAATTCTTTTCAAAGTAGTTATCATATTATTAAACGCCATTTCACTACTTTAGAATTATATAATGTATTTTAAAAAACATTAATTATTATTTTTCGATTTTGAAAAAATGTATCTTGCGGCATCAATTTTAAAACCTATTGATAAATATAACGAACAATCTTGTTTTTATTTTCAATGTTTTTAAAAAGCTACAATAAACTAGATGTACTATGGCCAAATTAGATGCCATTAAAGAACCAATAAAAGACGAACTCGAAATATTTGAAGACAAATTTCGGGATTCCATGAAAAGCCATGTGCCATTATTGGATAAAATAACACATTATATTGTGAAAAGAAAGGGAAAACAGGTGAGACCTATGTTTGTCTTTCTTGCAGCAAAAATTTGTGGAAACTCCAATGAAACTACCTATACCGCTGCTTCATTAGTTGAGCTTTTGCATACCGCAACCCTAGTTCATGACGATGTGGTGGACGATTCCTATCAAAGAAGAGGTTTTTTTTCAATCAATGCACTTTGGAAAAACAAAATTGCAGTTTTAGTTGGCGATTATTTGTTGTCGAGAGGCTTGTTGCTTTCTCTTGAAAACAATCAGTACGACCTTTTGCAAATCCTCTCTAATGCAGTAAAGTCGATGAGTGAGGGAGAGTTGCTCCAAATAGAAAAATCAAGAAGACTAGACATTGACGAATCGGTTTATTTTGAGATAATTAGAGGAAAAACAGCTTCTTTAATTGCTTCTGCCTGCAGTGCTGGTGCTGCTTCCTCTGGTGTTGAGAAAGAAAAAGTGGAGAAAATGCGGTTGTTTGGTGAAAAAATCGGAATGGCATTTCAGATTAAAGACGATCTTTTTGAATTCGGTTGGGACGATGTGGGGAAGCCCTTAGGGACAGATATTAAAGAGAAAAAAATGACTTTGCCGCTGATTTATGCCCTTAAAAAAGCCGACCGTTCTCAAAGAAATAGAATTATCAATCTGATTAAAAATAAAAACAGCAAAACTAGCTTTGTGAACGAGGTGATTAGTTTTGTTCGAAATTCTGGTGGCATCGAATATGCTTCTTCCGTTATGAATCAATATAAAGAGGAAGCAAAAACTATTTTACAAGAATTTCCAGCTTCTTCCTCAAGAGATGCAATGCAACAATTGGTAGATTATGTGATAGAAAGAAAAAATTAATATGGCAACCCAATGGTATTTTGGTGAAGTGAGTAGCACTGATTTCATCGCCCCAAACACGAAATTAATTAGACTAACCCTACCTTCCGAAGTTGATTTTCAATTCACCGCTGGTCAATTTATCACCTTAGATTTGCCTGTGGGAGAAAAAAGGTTGAATCGATGGAAAAGCTATTCTATTGCAAATGCACCAACAGATGAAAATTATTTGGAATTGTGTGTTTCAAAAATCGAGGACGGCTTAGGCTCAACCTATCTCGTGGATACCTTAAATGTAGGTGATACCTTAAAATTTAAAGGACCCGAAGGGACATTTATCTTGGGGGACGACAACCCAAACGAAATCATTATGATTTGTACGGGGACTGGGGTTGTTCCATTTAGGAGCATTTTGATGGATAAATTGAATAGAAATCAATTCAATCAAAAAATACATTTAATATTTGGTACTCGAAATAAGGAAAACATTCTTTTCCAACAAGATTTTGAATCAATAAAGGCAAAATTTCCTTCTTTTGACTATACAATCGTCCTATCAAGAGAATCCGATTGGGAAGGGGCAAAAGGGCATGTGCACAATGTATATATGGAAAAATATGCAACTAAAACGGAGCAAAGACAGTTCTATTTGTGTGGTTGGAGCAAAATGATTGATGAGGCAGTAGTAAATATTTTCTTAAAATTAGGATATAGTCGGAATCAGATAATTTTTGAATTGTATGGAAACAACAACTAAAAAAATTGGCATTATCAATGGACCCAATCTCAATCTTTTAGGGAACAGAGAGCCAGCAGTGTATGGTTCAAAATCTTTTGAAGAATATTTGGAAGCACTTCAAGGACAATTTGTTGGATATGAAATTGACTATTTCCAAAGCAATCACGAAGGACTTTTAATTGATAAATTGCATGAATGGGCTGATGAAAAAGAAGGAATCATTATAAATGCAGGAGCCTACAGTCATACTTCCATTGCTATTGCCGATGCTATCGGAGCAATACATACTCCAGTCATTGAAGTACATATTTCAAATATCTACAAAAGAGAATCATATAGACACCACTCTTATCTTTCCGCAAAATGTGTGGGTAAAATCGTTGGATTAGGGCTTGAAGGATACAAACTAGCTTTGTATTATTTCAAATAATTATCTGACTTTAACTAAATCAGTTATCCTTTTTTTCCATTTTTTTATCTTAAAAATCAACCTTTTCTGTTGTATTTCTATTTGTAATTTTTTTTGATTCCTTTCAAATTTGAAATTATCCAACTAATAAAATACACCATTTAGTAATTTGTCTTTATTTTGTGAGGTAAATCAACTACAACAGATGTCAAAATCAAAATTGTTTTTGCTAGATGGTCATGCTTTAGTTTATAGAGCTCATTATGCATTCATCACAAGACCACTAATCAATTCGAAAGGATGGAATACTTCCGCCATCAATGGCTTTGTCCGTATGCTTTGGGATTTGATAAGGAAAGAAAAACCCTCTCACATTGCAGTTGCATTTGATTTACCAACCCCCACCTTTCGCCATGTAATGTATGAACCATACAAAGCACATCGAGATGCACAACCAGAAGACATCACTTTTGCCTTACCCTATATCAAAAAAATCCTCGAAGCCTTCAAAATCCCGATTCTAACCTTGGATGGCTATGAGGCAGATGATGTGATTGGGACAATTGCAAAAAAAGCAGAAAAGGAGGATTTCCAAGTTTTCATGATGACTCCTGATAAAGATTATGCTCAATTGGTGTCCGAAAACATCTTTATTTATAAACCCTCAAGATCTGGAACAGAAATCGAAGTTTTGGGTGTTCCTGAAATTTTAGAAGAATGGAAAATAAAAAAAGTAGAGCAAGTTATTGATATATTGGGGCTCGAAGGAGATAAGGTGGATAATATCCCAGGCATACCTGGAATCGGCGAAAAAACTGCAATTACTCTCATTGACAAATACGGCTCCATCGAAGCACTCCTTCAAAACACAGCTGACCTAAAGGGAAAACAAAAGGAAAATGTAGAAAATTTTGCAGAACAAGGGCTGCTATCCAAAAAACTAGCAACCATTGATATTGATGTTCCCATCGCTTTCAACGCAACAGATTATACGATTGACCCTTTTGATAAGACAGCATTAAATGAAATTTTTGTTGAGTTAGAATTCCGAACTTTAGCTACTGCTATATTGGGAAGCAGTCAAATTGAAGTGTCCCCATCACCAAAATTAACACCGAAACCAGTTTCGGATGCCTCTGGATCGCAGCAATATTCCCTTTTTGACAATGACCAACCTGGAGAAAGTGGTTTTGCCCCTACTCCACCAAAAATTGCAGAGAAAAACATAGAAAACACCCCACATAATTACAAATTAGCTGATACAAAAGAACTCAGAAAAGAACTTGTGGATGCTTTAAGTGCAGAACCTTTCTTTTGCTACGATAGTGAATCAACTGATATTGATGCAAATATGGCAGAAATAGTCGGAATGTCATTTTCCGTTAAAGCTCATGAAGCTTGGTATGTTCCGATACCTGAAAACAGAAGTGAAGCAGAAACAATTTTGGAAGAATTCAGAGCACTGTTTGAAAATGAAAACATACAAAAAGTTGGTCAAAATATCAAATATGATGCTATTCTGTTAAAAAGATATGGGATTGAGTTGAAAGGTGAATATTTTGATACAATGATAGCCCATTATCTAATCGAGCCTGAACTCAGACACAACATGAATTACATGTCTGAGTCTTATTTGAAATATGCCCCTATTTCTATCGAAACCCTAATCGGTAGCAAGGGCAAATTGCAGGGAAATATGAGGGATGTCTCCATTGAAAAGGTGAAAGAATATGCTGCTGAGGATGCTGATATCACTTTGCAATTGAAAGACGTTTTAGAACCCAAACTAAAATCTGAAGGCGTTCACAAATTATTTGAAGAAATGGAATGCCCGCTGATCAAAGTTTTGGTCGATATGGAATATGAAGGAATCAATTTAGATAGCAAATTTCTTTCAGAATATTCAAAAGAATTGACGGAGAGTATCTTTATTGTAGAAGACGAAATCTACAACCTTGCAGGTTTAAGATTCAATATTGGCAGCCCCAAACAGGTAGGCGAAGTTCTTTTTGAGCACCTTAAAATTCCTTATACAAAAAAGAAAACCAAAACTGGACAATATGTAACTGACGAAGATGCCCTCAATGATTTGAATGGCATTCATCCTGTTATTGAAAAAATATTGAAATTCAGAGGGTTGATGAAGTTGAAATCAACCTATGTAGATTCTTTGCCCAAAATGGTGAACCCAAAAACGGGCAGAATCCATAGCTCTTTTAATCAGGCTCTGACAGCAACAGGCAGATTGAGCTCCAACAATCCGAATCTTCAAAATATACCTATAAAAACCAAAGAAGGAAGCAGAGTTCGAGAGGCATTTATCGCTAGGGATGAAGATCATGTGTTGCTTTCTGCCGATTATTCACAAATAGAATTGCGGTTAATTGCTGAAATCAGTGGGGATGTATCCATGTTAGAGGCATTTAGTAGCGGTCATGATATTCACAAAGCTACAGCTGCAAAAGTGTATAATGTGCCTTTAGACGAAGTGACTGCCACCCAGAGAAGAAATGCTAAAACGGTTAATTTTAGCATTATTTATGGGGCTGGGGCTCAGAATCTTTCTCAACAATTAGGTATTCCAAGAGCTGAATCAAAACAATTGATCGAACAATATTTTGCTCAATATAGTGGCTTGAAAAACTATATGGACAAAACAGTTGAATTTGCAAGAAATCACCATTATGTCGCTACTCTTTTGGGAAGAAGACGATATTTGAGAGATATTGATTCTAGAAATTCCCTTGCCCGCAGTAATGCAGAAAGAATGGCAATCAATAGCCCAATACAAGGGACAGCAGCGGATTTGATAAAAATGGCAATGATTAAAATTCATCAGCAATTCAAAGAAAAAAATATCCAAAGCAAATTAATACTTCAAGTACATGACGAATTGGTTTTTGATGTCTTAAAAACGGAAGTTGATATCGTCAGAAATATTGTTACAAATTGTATGCAAAATGCCATTGAAGGTTTGAATGTGCCTATTTTAGTTGAAACGGGAGTTGGAAAAAATTGGAGAGAAGCTCATTAATTTTTAAAATAAAATTTTTTAAATAATGATAACCAAAAGGTTATTACCTGATTTTGTTGTTAAAAACATGTCCAATGGCTTGTATGAAGGAAAAATACAAGCCTATGCCATATTTTTGGACATGTCGGGTTTTACCAAATTAACTGAAAAGTTGATGAAACAAGGACCCTTTGGGTCAGAAAGGTTATCTGTTATTTTAAATCAAATTTTTGGGGCATTAGTTTATGAAATCCATAAAGGAGGTGGCTTTGTTCCCTACTTTGCAGGCGATGCACTTACAGGAATTTTTATTGAATCTGAAGTAGAAGAAACGACCTTTTTACAGACTTTGCAATCCATTTATCAACTTTTTGAAAATGGAATGAATTTCGAAGAATCTTCCATTACTGTAAAAATTGGTTTGTCAAAAGGAGAAATCGATTGGGGAATTGTGGGTGATGAAAAGCTAGCCTTTTATTTTAAAGGAGATGCTATCGACAATTCTTCCACTAACCAATTGGTTGCAAATGCTGGGGAGATTGTGGCAGATTTGTCATTTAGTGATATCTTCCACTACCATCATATTCCATTTTTTATTGACCATAAGCTTTGCAAACTTGACCGATTTTCTTTTGAGACAAATCTTCCAGTCGCACAAAATGAAAAATCACAACCGATTCGTTTAGATATTTTAGAACACTTTTATACTAAAGAAATAATTGAAATGAGCAATAATGGAGAATTTCGCTCCATCGTTTCAGTTTTTATTTCTTTTGAAAACCTAGATACTTATTCTGAAATAAATCAGTTTGTCAGTGTCATTCTTCATGAGGTACAGAATTTTTCTGGCTATTTTAAAGAAATAGATTTTGGTGACAAAGGCGGTGTAATTACAGTCTTTTTTGGTATTCCAATTACTTTTGAAAACAATACGGAAAGAGCATTATCCTTTGTCGGTGCACTTAACGAACATTTTGCTACTTCAAATATTAAGTTCAGAACAGCCATTACCGAAGGTGTTGCCTTTGCTGGAATCATCGGCGGAGCAGAACGGTCCCAATATGCCGCCATCGGCTCCATGGTTAACTTAGCAGCTCGATTAATGACTTTTGCGAATTGGGGAGAAGTCTTGGTAGATGAAAATATCAGTAAGGAAAAAAACTTCAAATTCGCATATAAAGGAAAAATTCGCTATAAAGGATTGGAGGGTGAGGTGCCTACTTACCAATTGCTGGGATCCAAAAATTTTCAGCCCATAGAATTTGTTGGAAAAATGGTTGCCAGAAACAAAGAACTAACTCAGTTAATTGATTTTGCAAAACCAATAATAAATAGAAATTTTGCAGGAATTGCAGCCATTGCTGGAGAAGCAGGCATCGGAAAAAGTAGGTTAGCTTATGAAGTTGTTAGCTATTTTTCTTCCAACCATTCTATTGAAATTATCCATTGTCAATGTGATCAAATATTAAAAAAACCATTTAATCCATTTATTTATTACCTAAAAAACTTTTTTCATCAAATCAATGAAGAAAGCAAAACCTATAATCAACAAAACTTTGAATATGTCTTTGACAACATTTCAAAGCAATTAGCAGATATTCAAGAAACAGAACTTCTTCAAGAATTTAACAGACTAAAACCCATTTATTTAGCAATATTGGGTATTTTTAAAGAAAATTCTTTGTGGGAAATGCTAGATGCAAAGGGTCGATATGAAAATACGAAATTTGCAATCCATGTTCTTTTAAAATCTTTGTCAAAATTAAAATCTTCTATTATCCTGATTGAGGATGCACATTGGAGCGACGAAAGTACATTAGAGGTGGTGCACGAATTCATCCAATATTGTAAAGATTTTCCAATGTTTCTGTTGTTCACTTCAAGATATATGGACAATGGAAACAAGCTAAATATAATTGAAGATGAAATCTTACTAAAAAACAACATTCCAACCCTCGACATTAATCTTTCTTCCTTCGAATCAAGCGATATCTTACATTTTGCAGAAAACAAATTGAAAGGAGTCATTAGTGAAGATATTGTAGAAATTCTCGAAAAATCTTCCAATGGAAATCCCTTTTATGTAGAACAAGTCTTAGATTACTTGCTGGAAAACAATACGTTATCAAAAGTAAACAACACTTGGGTAATTCAAAAAAGTGAAGTTAAATTATCCAATTCCATCAATAGTATTTTGGTGGCAAGGGTAGATCGGCTATCAGCTTTAGCTAAAAGTACGGTGAAAGCTGCTGCTGTAATCGGCAGAGAATTTGAGGTGCCGATTCTCTCAGAAGTGATGTATAATCAGTCCGAATTTGCTAATCATAATAATTATCATACGATTCTGAATGAGCAAATTGTCATTGCTGAAGAAAACCAAATTTGGCGGGCAATGAACGAAATGCGATATATCTTCAAACATAGTTTACTTAGGGAGGCAGTTTATGATATGCAGCTTCGATCGAGACTAAAAGAAATACATTTTCTTATTGGGGTAGCTATCGAAAAAATATATGTTGATAGGATTGAAGATCGATATGAGGACTTAGCTTTTCACTATGAAAAGGCTGAAAACACAGAGAAAACCATCTATTATCTACGAAAATCAGCAGATAAATCTAGAAAAAAATACCAAAATTTACAGGCTATTGAGTTCTATGATAAGCTGATAAAATACTTAGATGTAGAAAATTTGGTTGAAAACAAAGTAAATATTCTATTAAAAAAAGCGACTTTACAAGAGCAAATTGGGCAGTGGGACAAGAGTATGCATACATGCAATATGGCACTGCTCCTAGCCGAAAGCAATCATTTAACGCTGCAAATCGGAAGAATCAAAAATACACTCGGCAATCTTTATTTGTTAAAAGGAAATTACGATTCTGCAAAAATTATTCTTGAAAGTGCTTTAGATATTTTCATTCAAAAGGACGATTTTAAGTTACGTGCAATCGTAAATGGCAATTTGGGAAATCTTTATTTTCGTCATGGGAAATACGAGGAAGCTAAAGAATATTTTATCGAAGCTATCCAAATCAATAAAAATTATCAATTCCCTACTAGTGCCCAATTGGTTGCAAATCTTGGATTGACCTATATGAACCAAAACCAGTTTGATTTGGGCATCAAATGTCTTTCTGATCAATTGAATCTAACAGATGGCACCAACGATACTCGAAGTTTGGCAGTTTTACACACCAATATAGGAATTGTATATTTCGAGAAAGGAGATTTTGAAATGGCATTGGATCATTACCAAAAAGGATTGGAAATGAGCAAGATGTTGGGAAATCAATTGTTAGTTTCTATTGCTTTGGGCTGTATAGGATCCGTTTATGAACGGAAGGGAAACTACCAAAAGGCAATGGATCTCTATTTTGAAGACCTTGAAATTTGCCAACAACTTGGCGATAAACAGGGAATCTCCATCGCTTTAGGGTTAATTGGTGGGCTTTATAGTTTACAAGGAGCTTTTGATAAAGCAATTAATTACATGAACAAAAATTTGGATTTGTGTGAAAAATTAAATTATCGAAAAGGAATAGCCAAAGCTTTAAATGTATTGGGAGATATCTATTTTTTCCTCGAAAAATTTGATAAATCCTTAGAATATTACAATTTAGCGATTCAAAAGGCAAAGGAGATTGACAACAAAATATTAATTATTGCTAGTTTGGTTGAAAAAGGAGAGGTGCTTATTGCAAAAGAAGATTTGAATGGAGTGGCAGAGGTGATTGCCGAAGCTGAAGCCTACCACGATATGAATTTGATTAAAGCCCTACACCTTGATATCGAATTGCTCAAAGCTAAATTAGCTGTTTTGAAAAACGATCAAACAGAAGCAATTAACCTTCTAAATCAATTGGATCAATTCGCTACGAATGATATCGAAAAAGCAGCTATTATTTATATTCTTTGGAAACTAGAAAGAAAAGAAAATCACAGGCAATTGGCTTTAGAATTATACACAAATCTATATGCTTACACTCCAAAATATCTTTACAAACTAAGGCTTAATAAACTAACTTTCAATCAACCGTGAAAACCTGGATCGTCACATTAAATACTTTAGAAAGTGTTGTACCAGAGATTCTAGAGGCATTAGGTTCTTCAAAAGTGGTCGTCTTAGCAGCAGAAATGGGTGCTGGCAAAACCACCTTAATCGCTGCGATTTGTAAGTATCTTAAAGTGAAAGACACCATAGGAAGCCCCACTTATTCCATCATCAATGAATATCATTATGAAGAAAACCAATTCACCAAGAAGGTTTTTCACATGGATTTATATCGGTTAAAATCAGAGGCAGAGGCACTAGATATCGGAATTGAAGATTATTTATATTCCAATGAATTCTGTTTTATTGAATGGCCTCAAATAATTGAAAATCTCTTGCCAGAAAATATTAAGAAAATTGATATACAAATAAACGAAGATTTAAGCCGAAAAATAATACTTTTGTAATCATCGAAATCTATTACTTAAGATTATGGATCCAAATAAGCCTATCATACAAATACCCAAAGTGTTGTCGGATGTTCAGATGCAATATCAGACTGAAACGTTGGAAGTAAAACAACAACACCAAAAGTCTTTTATTGGCGTACCTAAAGAATCCATTTTACAAGAAAAAAGAGTTGCTTTAGTGCCCAGTTCTGTTGCAATTTTAGTTGCCAATGGCTACAATGTTCTAGTAGAAAGAGGTGCTGGCGAAAAGTCTAATTTCAAAGATATCGAATATACAGAGGCAGGAGCAGAGTTAATCGATGATAAAGCCGCTGTTTTCAAAGCAGAAATCATCATAAAAGCAGCCCCACCGACCATTCAAGAAATTGAACTCATGCACCCCAATCAAATTCTCATTTCTCCACTACAACTCCCGACGATTACAGAGGAATATATTCAGCTGTTGCGACAAAAAAGAATTGTTGCTTTGGCAATGGAATACATCAAAGACGAGTCTGGTTCTTTCCCAATAGTTCGAATAATGAGTGAAATTGCTGGACTTAGTGCCATTCTCACTGCTGCTGAATTAATGAATAATATCAATGGTGGCAAAGGCGTTTTGTTGGGAGGCATCAGCGGTGTTCCTTCTGCAAAAGTTGTGATTTTGGGTGCTGGTGTTGTTGGCGAATTTGCTACCCGAACAGCTCTTGGGTTGGGAGCAGAAGTTAGAATTTTCGACAACAATATTTATAAACTAATGCGTCTTCAGAATATGGTGGGCAAACAACTGTACACTTCTGTACTGAATCCACAATATCTCAAAAAAGAATTAGTCTCTGCTGATGTGGTGATTGGGGCAATTCATTCCAAAACAGGAAGAACACCAATGATAGTAACCGAAGAAATGGTTGCTGAAATGAAAGAAGGAGCAGTAATAGTGGATGTCAGCATCGATCAAGGCGGTTGCTTCGCCACTTCCGAAATGACCAATCATGACCACCCTACTTTTACAAAACATGGTGTAATTCACTATTGTGTACCGAATATTGCATCGAGGGTAGCTCAAACTGCCTCCATCGCAGCCAGCAATATCCTGACAAGTATTTTACTCAATGCCGATAATCCTAGAAATGTGGAGCAATTGCTCTACCACTTTCCGGGTCTCCGAAATGGCGTTTATTCCTACAAAGGCTGCCTTACTAATGAATACTTAGGTCAAAGATTCGGAATCAAAACCACCAATATAGATTTATTGCTGACTTCTATATTTTAGGGGAGTAAAAGCAATTTGTATTTAGATTTAATTTACCAAAATATTAATTTTTGTAAATTAAATTAATATTGTATATTTTTGTAAAAAAAAATGTCAACAACTTTAAAACAACCCTTGACGAATGTTCAGCTAGAATTATTAAAAGCCTTTTCACATAATTTGAAGGAGTCTGAATTAATTGAATTAAAAAAGCTATAGCACTTTTTTTTGCTGAAAAACTTATCAAAAAGGCAGATGAAACATGGGTTAATAATGAATGGAATCAAGATAAATTAGATGCCATCTTAAATACCAAAAGAGACAAAAAAAGTTAATCTTGAAAAAAGTTGTTTTAGATACAAATCTTCATTTTTTTCAGACTTCTATATTTTAATTATTAAATTCCCATTAATAATACATCTATTTTTCCATTGGTAAATTTAAGTGAATCGGGATATGGTAGCCGAGTAATTACTGAATAGGAAGTATCCCTATAATATGAAGTATTAAAGGTTGCAGAGAGCCATTTAGTTTGAGGGTTATAGCTTATTATATTAATTTCTGAATTGCTTGGTTCATTCAACATATATAAAGCGATAATATTACTACCATCTCTTTTAAGAAAATTGGAGTTAAAATAATAAGAACTATCTTCATGATGTTTCTTTAATTCATGAATTCCTAAAGTAGGCGGAAATGGGATGCTAAATCTAATATGATCATTAATGACGCCATCTTTATTCTTCTGATATAAATCAATATCGAATGACCCATCATAATAATAAGCTTCTGCTTCTGCTGCCCAACCTACATTATCTTTTGTAGCAGTTCCTTTTCCATTCGTAAAATTATATTGATAATCCTTATTACAGGATATAAACAAAAAAAATATAATAATTAATAAGTGCTTCATAATTTAATATTTACTTCTAATATCAAAGTTGCCATTAGAAAAAACAATAGTATCTGGATATTTTATGTTTTTAGATGAATTGGAATCTTTAACAAAAACAGCATTAATTTTCCCAGAAATAAACCCATTTATACTATTAAAATTGGTTATTTCACAAACTGATCTTACAGAATCAGGTTTTAATTTATAGGTTTCTAATAGTACATCATCATTGACTATCGCATAATATGTAAAAAAATTCGAAGCTCCATTATCAGATAAATTATATTTACCATTCACTGGTGGATAAGGAATATGAGCTATATAAAAATGACCAGATAATAAACCAATTTCATCACGAAACAAAAATGAACTACTAAATAAACTTTTGCTTTCAAAACCTCCAACTGCCTCAGCAACCATATTCTTGCCGTCCATTTGAATTGTAGTCTTCCCATTTGAAAAATCATATTCATATTTTTCTTTACAAGAAAATAAGCAAAAAATGAATAAAAGTAAAAGTATTTCTTTTTTCATGATTATATAATTTATAACTAAATAAGTATAGATAAAAAATAGAATGTATGTGAAAACCCTGTTTTACTTTGAATAAGTAAACTCAAAGTCTTTGATTCTTATTGTATCTATATTGGTTGGAATTCCATATTTATATAAATAAACTGCATTTACTACCCCATTTATGATACCTTTATCTAAATTTAACGTTTTTATACTCAGCACATTGTTTTTTGTACTATCAATACAATAGGTGCTTAAAACATCGCCATAGCCAGCATCATATGTTGAATAAATCTTATCAGTTAGAAAGCTATATCTATTTAATTTAAAATCACCAGTATGAATTGGTACATTTAGAAAACTAAATTGCTCAATTAATACAGAATCTATATCTCTTTTTGTTAAGGAAATTTGTAATGTTTTTCCATCTGAATAGATTGAAATTTTACTCTCAGAAGGAATACCATTTATGGTTCCTTTAGCAATATTATTAGAGTTACTCCAATATTGAACACTGCGAATATCATTTTCTTTACTACAGGAAATAAGTATAATTAATGAAGAAATGATTAGCAAAATGTTTTTCAAAATTATAGTATTTTATAGATGGAACGTATTCTATTTCAATTAATTACACAGAAACACCAAAATCTCTCAATGCATCATTCAAAGAGGTCTTGGTATCTGTGCTCTCTTTCCGCTTACCAATGATTAAAGCACAAGACACTTGATAGGCTCCTGCCTTGAACTGTTTGGTATAACTTCCTGGAATTACTACTGACCTAGGAGGTACGTAACCTTTATACTCCACTGGCTCTTCACCACTGACATCTATTATTTTAGTACTCATGGTAAGTACCACATTTGCACCTAAAACAGCTTCTTTCCCCACTCTAACACCTTCCACTACAATACATCTCGAGCCAATAAAAGCATTGTCTTCGATGATTACTGGTGCTGCTTGGACGGGCTCTAATACGCCCCCAATTCCTACTCCACCACTTAAATGTACGTTTTTTCCGATTTGAGCACAAGAGCCTACAGTGGCCCAAGTGTCCACCATGGTGCCACCATCTACATAGGCACCGATATTCACAAATGAGGGCATACAGATGACGCCAGCAGCTACATATGCTCCATAACGAAGAATAGAGCCCGGAACAGTTCTAATTCCCGCTACTTCCATATCTGTTTTTAGCGGAATCTTATCGTAATATTGCTCAGGACCTTCTTGCATGATTTTCATAGGCATGATGGGGAAATAAAGAATAACTGCTTTTTTTACCCATTCGTTTACGATCCAGTTTTCGCCATCTGGAGTGGCTACCCTCAATTGTCCTTTATCCAATAAATCTATGATTTCTTTGATGGTAGTTTGGGTGGCAGCATCTTTCAGTAAGCTTCTATCTTGCCATGCTGCTTCTATTATTTGTTGATAATTATTCATTTTGTTAGTTTAATTCAAGTTTTAAAAATCGAGCTGTATGCCCTTTGTCTGCTTTTACTATTTCTTCTGGTGTTCCAGTCCCTACTATTGTGCCCCCTTTGTTTCCTCCTTCAGGACCCACATCAATGATGTGATCCGCCATTTTGATTACATCCATACTGTGTTCGATCACAACAATCGTATTTCCTTTATCTACCAATTTATTCAAAACACTCATCAATTGGCGAATATCTTCAAAATGTAAGCCCGTAGTCGGCTCGTCCAAAATATACAATGTGTTTCCTGTGTCTTTCTTTGAAAGTTCTTCAGCTAGTTTCACCCTCTGAGCCTCTCCTCCCGATAAGGTTGTTGCCTGCTGACCCAAAGTAATATACCCAAGTCCTACTTCAGATAACGTTCTTACCTTTCTATAGATAGAAGGAATTGCTGCATAAAACGCAACCGCTTCTTCAACAGTCATATTGAGCACATCATTGATGGATTTGCCTTTATAAAGTACCTCTAAGGTTTCTCTATTATACCTTCTACCCAAACATTTCTCACAGTCCACCTCTACATCTGGCAAAAAATTCATTTCAATCACTCTTTTTCCTGCCCCTTCGCAAGCCTCACATCTGCCCCCTTTCACATTGAATGAAAATCTACCGGGTTTGTATCCTCTAATCTTTGCCTCAGGCAATTCTGCAAATATTTTACGAATATCATTGAACAATCCTGTGTAAGTTGCTGGATTAGATCTGGGAGTTCGACCAATAGGCGACTGGTCAATCTCTATAACTTTATCCAAATATTCTAATCCTTCAATTTTATCATAATGCAAAGGTTTTTGTTGGCTTCTGTAGAAATGATGGCGAAGGATGGGATATAAAGTTTCATTGATCAAGGAGGATTTTCCACTACCAGATACTCCTGAAATACAGATTAGCTTTCCTAATGGAATTTCCAAATCTACCTTCTTGAGATTATGTCCTGTGCAACCAACTAATTTCAAGGATTTCCCATTTCCTTTTCTTCTGTTTTTAGGTAGCTCGATTCTTCTCGTATTATTCAAATATCCTGCAGTGATAGAGCCCATTTTTAAAAATTCGGCTGGAGTACCCTCTGCTACCATTTCACCACCATGCTTTCCAGCACCTGGGCCCAAATCTATTAAATAATCGGAAGCTAACATGATATCTTTATCGTGCTCAACCACCAAAACGGAGTTGCCAATTTTGGTCAGTTGTTTCAAGGATTCAATGAGTTTTTGATTGTCTCTTTGATGCAAACCGATACTTGGTTCATCTAAAATATAGGTGATTCCTGTCAGTTGCGAACCAATTTGAGTAGCTAGCCGAATCCGTTGACTTTCCCCTCCAGATAAGGATCTTGAAGACCGATTCAGTGTAAGATAATCTAAACCAACATGCAATAAAAACCCTAAACGAAGCTTGAGCTCTTTTAAGATTTCTTTTCCAATAGTTTGTTGCCTTTCGCTCATCAAGGGCTCTTGCTCCAGAATCCAATTGTATAGCTCTTCAATATCCATATCACACAACTCAGCAATATTCTTTTCTTGTATCTTAAAATGAAGAGATTCGATTTTCAATCGTTGTCCATTACATTCTGTGCAATTATCAATGACCATAAATTCTTCTGCCCACTGTCGAATTTTTTCTGAGGTCGTCTCATTGAACCATCTTGTCAAGAGATTTACCAAGCCTTCGACAGATAATTCGTAGCCATATTCAGCTCCAGTTTCGCTTCCAACGGTAACATTCACTGGTGAATCTCCGCCATATAATATTGCATTTAATGCTGCTTCAGGAATTTCATTGATTGGTGCTGCAAAAGAAAAATTATACTTCTTGGCGATTGCCCGAAGTTGCTTGAACATCATATTGTCCCGTACTTCACCAAAAGGAACAATTCCAATATCGTTTATACTTTTAGTTTTGTCTGGGATTACTTTTTCTAAATCTACTCTCGAAACCTCCCCTAAACCTTTGCAGGTTGGGCAGGCACCATAAGGAGAGTTGAATGAAAACGAGTTTGGAGATGGGTCGTCGTAGGAAATCCCAGAAACTGGGCACATCAGAAACTTACTAAACTGTTTGATTTCTTCCGTGTCATTATCCATTACCATCACCACCCCATTGCCCATTTGCAATGTGTTTTTTAAAGAAGACAGAAAACGATCTCTTTTTTCCTGAGAAAGAATTATTCTATCTACCACAACTTCGATATCATGGATTTTAAAACGATCTACCTGCAATCCTGGAGTGATATCAATTAGCACCCCATCAATTCTAAGCTTGGTGTAACCTTGTTTTCTGATTTGTTCTATTAATTCCCGATAATGCCCCTTTCTTCCTTTTACAATAGGAGCTAATAGGCTTATTTTCTTGTCTTCAAAATTAGAAAATATATGTTGTTGGATTTGTTCTTCGGTATATTTCACCATTTTCTCATTGGTTACATAAGAATATGCTTCCCCCACTCTAGCAAATAACAAACGAAGAAAATCATAAATCTCTGTAACTGTCCCTACCGTAGATCTGGGATTTTTATTAGTTGTTTTTTGTTCAATAGAAATTACTGGGCTGAGTCCAGAAATATTCTCTACATCTGGTCTTTCCATTTCACCAATAAATTGGCGGGCATAAGCGGAGAAAGTCTCCATATATCTTCTTTGCCCTTCCGCAAAGATGGTGTCGAAAGCCAAAGATGATTTACCACTTCCACTAATCCCTGTGATAACTACGAGTTGATGCCTAGGAATCTTTACACTCAGGTTTTTTAAATTATGTACTCTACTACTCGTTATTTCTAAATATTCTTGCTTTTTTTCTTTTGCCATAATTTGTTTGGTTGGTAATTACAAACCAATGATTTCTGATTAAGTTTATAAATTCCACAAATTTACAATAAGTACATTAAAATAAAAGAGCCGTTCCAAAAACATTGAAACGGCTCTTTTGAAATTGCAGTAATAAATTTATTTAACTACTGTAATTTTTCTTGTAACTTCTCCTTTGTCAGAGTTGATTCTAATCATATAAAAACCAGCATCCGTTGGAATCCAGTTTAATTTATATAATCCAACACCAAATTCTTTATTTTGAGCGATTACGTCAATCGTTTTACCAGTAGCATCTAAAACTTTTACAGATAAATTAGTTGCTTCAGTAATATTCAAATCAATATTTACTAATTCAGAAGCTGGATTAGGATATGCAAAAACATTTCCTTCTAAGAAGTTTAACTCCTTATTTCCAACTGATAATTCATTCAAATTGATATTATCAACATAAAGGTTGTCTCCAAAAGCAGATGTACCTTGGAATTGAATATTTACTTCTGATTTACCTTCTAATGCCGTCAATTTGATTGTATCAGAAACCCATTGATCAGCTTCTGGTAAAAATGGTAAGCTATTATTAGCAACTTCAGGTGCAGTTTTCAATGCTGCTCCAGCTTTTGTCCATAAAGTTGTCCAAGTTTTTCCACAATCAAAAGAAGCTCGTATTTCTAATTTATCATTTTCAGTTCCTTCAAATTGAGTATAAGCATGATCAAATGTTAAATTCAAATTTTTAGCATTTGTAAAATCTAATTTTTCATAAATAACAGATGCTTTTAGCCCAGTCCATCCACCTGCCCAGAAATTGAACATTAAAGATTTTTCAGATTTTTGAAAAGCACCCATTGACGGAGCATTTGCTGCAGCACCAAAATAGCTCTTATCAACAACATTTACCATAAAAGTAGCAGCCTCAACTTGCAAAGCATGTAATGGATCTGCTCCATTAGCAGTAGTTTCAAAACCTTCTGTCAAATTTGTTCCGAATACTTTATCATTCATTGTTGTGAATGTTAAAGTAGCTACATTATTATTGTAACCAACTGTATCTCTAGTTCCGTTAATTGAAAGCAATGTAAAACCTAATGTGTTTTTACCTATATTTGCTTGAATCGTTGGGAATGTGATTACAATAGAATCCAATGGATTTGTGTTTGCTACAACAGTAGTGTCAGTATTAACATTATTCAATGTCATTCTAACAGTAGCAGATGTGATTACTGACTTACCTGTATTTTTTAATGTTAATTTTGGTGTGGTTGTATAATTACAATATCCTGAAGTAGCATTTGGAACAACTGATCTTGAAAGAGCTGATGCATCACCAAATGGTCCAGCAGATAATATTTGTGGTTCACTTATTTCCGCTTGAAATACTTCTTTAGATGTTTTATCTTGAACAAAAGCAACTACTCCAATTTGATTGTATTTATAAATATAATAAGGTAACCAAACATTGAAATTCAAAACAACAGAGTCTCCAGCTGCAATTGAATTACCACTAACTGCACTTCCATCAGCATTCGGCAACATTTTTCTCATCACATTATAAAAATCCTTTTCTCCATTAGATCCTGGAGCTGTAGGGAAATTTAATGTTTTTTCAATTACAGCTGTATGAATTACAAGTTTATCTGTAGAGAAAGTAGTATTTGTAACATTTTTAACTACTACTCTAATTGCAATTGAATCTAACAAACTGGAAATTGAATGACTAACATTAACTGTTAAAGGTGATGTTAAAAGTGCTTTTTCATCAATAAATGCCTGAGTTACTCCATCAGGAGAACCGTCAAATGATCCACCCAAAACTGTCTCACCGTTACATTCAACATTTGGAACACCAGTAACATTATAATAAGTTACTCTATTTGCAACTTCTGTTGGGTTTTGAGCATTCATTGGGTCAACTCCAGGCCAACTTGTTTGATATTTCAAAGAAACATGTTTGGTATAGTTTGCTTTCAACATTGTATTAAATGCAGGGTTTTGAGCTGCACATGGAGCACATGAAGCTTGAGTAAATTGCTCAATCATTATTTTTCTTGCAACTTGAGCATTGGTAATAAGTACACCCACCAATAAAAGTGTAAATACTGGTAAAATTTTTTTCATAAATGAATTTAAATGAATAGATATAAAATAATTATGGGTTGTTTTTATTAATTCTAAGTGTTTTGATCGTTTTATTGTTTTTGTCAGACAATCTAACTAAATAAACACCATTTGGTAAATCACCAATATAATATTCATCAGAATCTATTGCATCTAAGTTTTTAATTAATCTTCCAGTCATGTTGTAAATATTAATATTACTTACATTACTAAAATTGTCTTTCAATTTAAAAAATTGACTAACTGGATTTGGAGTGATTTTAATGTTATCTTTTTCTAAATCAGAAACAGCTGTCGTAGTTCCACAATTAAAAACCACAGTATATAACACAGTGGTTAAATCTGTACTTGGGTGAAAAGTTAATCTATAGCTAGTTCCACCATTTGCAGCACACTCTTTGTAAAAATGGCTTTCTATTGGAATAGATGCATTTGGTAACAATGTCAATTCTTTTGGAGATTCATTTATATTAGAAGAATAACATAAATTATCACAAATTGTAGCTTCGCAATTATCTGCAATTTGTAAATATTTTCTTTTCCATTTTATTTTCTGTAACGCCACTGATGTTTTTAATAGATCCTTTTAATGGCATATTCGTCTAATGCAGGATCAAATTTTGCATACATAGTGTCAGATGTTTCAAATTTTAAAATAGAACTCTGCTGTGCAAAAGCAAATAAGCTAAATGCAAATAAGCCAAATAAAGTAAATAATTGCTTCATAATCAAATATTTGTATAGAATTTTCTCTAAAAACCGATTAATAAAAGAATAATAATGAACAAATATATAAGTTTTTACTTGATATTTGCCACATTATTTTACCATTTAACATATCCTTAAAATATTATTACATTAAATTGACATTTGCCAAATTATTGTAATAATAACACGAACTCCGAAATGCTTTTGCCAAATATTATTCTTTATTGACAATTATTTTCTCTACTTTAGAAACCCTGTTGTCATCTAAAATTCGGATGAAATACATTCCGTTGGACAACTTTGATAAATCTACAACTTGATTGTTCTGATTAATTTTGTTTGTTTCCAAAACCATTCCACTCAAATTCATAACTTGATATTGGTACTTATCCGATTCGAAATTTGAAATAGTTAAAGTGACGTTACCAGCTGTCGGGTTGGGAGCTATTTTTAATTTTGTATCTTCAAAATATTTTATATCAGTTACTACACCACAAGTAAAAATGGCACTTACCAAATTAACAGTGGTATCTATACTTTGACAAAAAGACATTTGCAAGATATTTGGGTCTGGCTCACAGCAGTTAATAGAATAATGAAGATCAATAATTGAGGAGTCATTTGGTGCTAAATTAATTACTTTAACAGAATAATTTATACTACCACCATAACACAGATTATTATCACAAGTTTGAGCTTCACAAGTTTCACTTGTGCTAATCATCTTTCTTTTCCAAACAATTTTCAATGGAGCAGAGCTGATATTTTTTATAAAACTATGAGCAACGTACTCTGTCTGATCCATTTTTTTAGCGACAACCGTATCACCTTTAATAAATTTTAATAAACTGTTTTGCGAAAAAACGAATGTCGGAAAACAATAAAAAAACTGTAGTGTAAAAACTTTTCATCATATTTTATTTTTTATATTTTAAAAATAGTTAATTATTAATTTCAATTTGTAAATGATTCTTATCATTCTTGAAATAACAATTTATCAATACTGGATTTTTTTGTAGAGAAAAAGACATTAAAAATTGATTTGAGAAACAAAAGCAACTTTTTAATTATCAATTTATTGAAATATTATTCAAAATTAATGTTTTTTTCAATTATTCAAAATAAAATTTTTTACATTACCTTTGTTTTATGACTAAAGTACAATGTTTTACATTCAATCCTTTTCAGGAAAACACCTATGTCGTCTATGACGAAACGAAAGAATGTGTCATTTTTGACCCTGGAAATATAAATGTAAAAGAGGATAAAATCCTTTCTGCTTTTATTGAAAAAGAACAATTAAATGTGGTTCAACTCATCAATACTCATTGTCATTTGGATCATGTATTCGGAAATCAATATGTGGTTGAAAAATACAAGGTTGAATTTTCAATGCATAAAGGTGAAGTTCCTGTTTTAAATAGCTTTATACCTACTTGCCAACTTTATGGCATTCCCATAAAAGTACCTTCACCAAATCCTACTAAATTCATTGAACACCAAGATGTTATCTCATTTGGAAACACCCAAATGCTTGCTTTACTGACTCCTGGGCATTCACCTGCTAGCCTTTCCTTTTATTGCGAAGCAAGTGGTTTTATAATATCAGGTGATGTTCTTTTTAGGGAGAGCATCGGTAGGACAGATTTACCAGGAGGTAATTTCGACACCTTAGTTAATAGTATCAACACCCATCTTTTCACTCTTCCAAACCAAACAATAGTTTATAGTGGGCACGGACCCACTACAACGATTGGCTATGAAAAAGAAAACAACCCTTTTCTGACTTAACTGGCTACAATTTTTCTAATAAGAAATTGGTCATTTTAGTATAAAGGTGCAATCTGGTATTTCCACCATATATACCGTGGTTTCTATTAGGATAATAATAAGTATCGAATTGCTTATTTGCCTTCACTAGAGCATTCACCAATTCAGCAGCATTTTGAAAATGAACATTATCGTCGCCCATTCCATGAACCAACAATAAGTTTCCTTTCAATTTGTCTGCAAAATTTACGGGAGAGTTATCTTTGTACCCATTCGGATTGGTCTTTTCTGTTTGCATATATCGCTCAGTGTATATATTGTCATACCATCTCCAACTAGTGACTGGAGCAACAGAAATTGCTGCTTTGAAAACGTCATTCCCTTTGAATAAGCAAGAGGAAGACATAAAACCTCCGTAACTCCATCCAAATATTCCTATTCTATTTTTATCGGCAAAAGGTAAATTTCCTAAATATTTTGCAGCTTCTATTTGGTCAGCTGTTTCTAGTTTTCCTAATTCCAAATAAGTACACTTTTTGAAAGCTTCTCCTCTTCCTCCTGTGCCTCTATTGTCAACACATGCTATAATATATCCTTTGTCTGCCATCATTTGATACCAATATCTATCTCCACTAGACCATTTATCAAGGACTTGCTGGCTTCCAGGTCCGCCATATAGATTCATAAAAACAGGATATTTCTTAGTAGGATCAAAATTAGCGGGTTTTATCATGTAGCCATTTAGTTCCGTATTGTCACTTGTTTTAAACTTGAAAAATTCTACTTTTTCAAATCCATAATCCATTGCTTTTTGAGCAAGTTCTTTGTTTTGCTCTATAATTCTTACTTCTTTTCCTGCTCTATCATACACTCCAATCTCTGTTGGCGTATTTATATTAGAATAAGTATTCACAAAATAATCGAAACTGGGGCTAAACTGAACATCATTTGTCCCAAGTCTTGGCGTCAATATCTTTTTTTCTCCAGTTTCAATATTTATTTCATACACATTTCTTTGCAATGGAGAAATTTCAGTGGATTGATAATACAATAAATTCTTTGGTTCATCAAAACCATAATAATTTGTAAACTCCCAATCTCCTTTTTGTGATTTGTTTGATTAGCTTTCCAGTCATATCATATAAATACAAATGTCTGAAACCTTCTTTCTCCGAACTCCAAATAAATCGTTTGTTGTCTTTTAAAAATGTCAAATCATCATTTATCTCGATATATTTTGAATTCGTTTCTTTGAGTAAGGTGGATGTTTTTCCTGTTTTGGCATCTACCAATAATAATTCTAATTCATTTTGAAAGCGGTTCATTTTATAAACACAACATTTAGAAGCATCGTTGGTCCATTTCAATCTCGGGATATATTCGAAATTAGTCCCCAAATCCACTTTCACTAGTTTCTTTTTATCTAATTGATATAGAAAAAGCTGAACTTCCGAGTTTTTTTCGCCAACTTTTGGATATTTAAAAGATTCGTAATCAGGATATAAGCCACCTTTAAAATGCGTCATTGTAAACTCTGGGACATTGCTTTCATCCGATCTTACAAATGCTATGGTTTTTCCGTCTGTGGACCATTGGTAAAATTTTGTAAACTCGAATTCTTCTTCATATACCCAATCTGTTGTACCATTTATGATGCTATTCTTTTTGCCATCTTTTGTGATTTGAGTTGTCTTTCCAGATTGTAAATCTTTGAAATACAAGTTGTTATTATAACAAAAAGCAACTTTATTGCCATCTGGAGAGAGGGAAACATCCCTGTGTTTACCTTCTGGAAATACTGGAGTTACTGTATTATTTGCTCGATTCACAATATAGTTATAACCAACACTTGATCTTCTATAAATATTTTGACTTTCTGTGGTGAAAATAATTTTTTGCTCATCTTCACTAAATTGATATCCTTCGAAGCCCTCTTTTATTCCTTTTTCATTCAGCATCGATACATCAAGGATGTCTTTAACGAATTTACCTGTTGTTAGATCATATTGTTTGATTTTAGTGCCTTCTGAAACACTATAGTGTTTTCCATCATTTAAAAAATTAAATCCAGGAACCGACTTTGCTCTAAAAGTCCCTTTGCTCCAAATATCCTCTAAGGTTATTTCTTTTTGGGCAATATTGGTGTTGGAAACTAAAAATAAGGTGAAAAACAAAAATACTAACGGCTTCATTTCTTATAGTTTAAGACAAAAGAAACAAAAGTAATAAGTAATTTTTATATTTGATGAAGAAACTATAGAATTGTCAATGGATTTAGTCTTGCTCTGCCCACACTTTGCAACCTTCTGTACAATTCTTACAAATGTCAATTTGATCCCTACCTTTTAATATCATTTTTCGAAAATCGACATAGGAATTTCCTTTCCACAAATCCCTGAACGTTTGTTTTTTTAAGTCTCCTAATTGATGCGTCGCATCTTTGTCGAAACAACATGGCACCACCAAGCCATCCCAGGTGATCACACAGGCATGCCAAAGTTTCCAACAGTGATTGAGCAGCTCATTTTTAATGGTGTACTTTCCATCTGATATTTTTCGATATCTTGAATATTTATCAATGGTCGGGATTAGTGGGTTTCCAGATTCATAATCATAGATTTGTGCAGTTTTCAACTTCACCTCATCCACCCCAATTTCTTTTGCCAATTGATACAATTCTGGAATCTGGTGTTCATTTGGTTTTACTACTAAAAATTGAAATATGATGTGGGGGGTTTTTGATTTTAGTTCTTTTTTCCACTTCACTATATTTTTAGCTCCTTGTAACACATTTTCTAGTTTTCCCTCTTTGCGATATTGCTCATACACTTCTTGAGTGGTGCCATCCACTGAGATAATGAGCCGATTCAAGCCAGATTCAATGGTCTTTCTAGCATTAGCATCATTCAAAAAATGAGCATTGGTGGAAGTAATTGTATAAATACCTTTTTGATTTGCCAATTTCACCATTTCTAAAAAATCGGGATTGATGTAAGGCTCACCTTGAAAATAAAAAATCAGATATACTAGGTGTTGGTGAAGCTCTTCAATTGTTTTGGTAAAAAAATCTTTTTTCAAGTTACCAGTTGGTCTAGAAAAAGCTCTCAATCCGCTGGGACATTCTGGGCATCTAAGATTGCAAGCAGTGGTAGGTTCTATCGAAACAGTCATGGGTAAGCCCCATTGAATCGGTTTTTTCAATAATTTAGTCAACTGATAAGAACTATACAGCTTTATGATGTTCCAAATCTTGGAAATTGTCAGTTTTGACAAAAAGTTTAAAGTATCAATCTTAGAAAATCCAGACATTTTGTCGAATAATAAAAAAAATTTAAAATTATTTATTTGGGTAAATTAATTATATAATTAATTGATAATCTGTCACTTACACACCTCTACCGTCTTGAATTCAAAACAAAAGGTATATAAAAAAATTATTTTCCATCAAAGTTAACAGATTAAAATAAAATATCAAGGATAAACACAAATGAAACCATTTTTTGACAAAATTTTATTTGGTTATAGGTTGTGTTTTTAAGCTAATCAATTCATAATGAATCGTTAAATTTTAATTTAATACTTGACATTTCATATAATGGTTGTATCTTTGCAGTATAATATTTTGATTTGATAGACAAAAGAGTCTCAAAAGCAAATTAAATTTCATGGCTATTCGTTGGGAGTTAAAAAATGGTAGATTGTAACGTTTTTAAATCATAAAGTAAAAATAAATGATTTTCATCTATCAAATACAAGTACTTATCTAATGACATTTTGAATTGAAGTTGCTTCGCCGATAATTTTGCATCGAAATCAATTTTTACAACAAATTTTTAATAATAAAATATATGAAAACGTATTTAATAGTGTTCTCGATTTTAGTTCAGTCCTTAGGATTGTCTGCAATGAATGACACTTTTATTGGTGGAGAAGAGCCAACCACTATTTCTGGAACTTTAGCAATTCAAAAAAAATTAATTGAAAACCAATTAACTAGTAGAGATTTTTTATTCTTTTCAAAAACTCAAGGAAAAGTAGTTTATGAGTTCCATACTAATGGAACTGCAACAACTTTCTTAACAAAACCAAATGGAGCAATCGTTACGATTCAAAAGCTTTGGAAATTGACAGAAAACAAAAAAAGCATCCTTTTGAGCATCGTTGATCAAAAGACAAATGTGGGTGACAACTTTTTAATTAGCTTGGTTGGAAACAACTTAATGTTAACTGAAGACTTCACCAATAAAGAAAATGCTTTAATTGCTGCTGATCAGTTGGTTGAAACAGATTTGGAGTTGTTGAAAATGGACTTAATTGGAGCTTGGAAAATCAATTGTGATCAGGATAAAAACATCACTTATATTTTCAACAAAAACGGTACTTTCCAAAAAATAGCTGATAATAATATCACCAATGGTAATTGGTCAATCAGCCAAAACGGACAATATTTATCTTTAAATACTACAAAAACTCAATCTACAAGAAGATTGGTTGAAATCAACGCTGGATATCTAACATTGAAAGAGTTGACTAATGATGAAAACTGCTTGAATTCTAGCACTATGAAGTTTAAGAAATTAAACGAAAAAGAAAGTTTATAAAAAAGGATATAATAGATTTAAGAAATAACGAAAGCTCATATTCAAAGCTGACCCAATAGTGGAGTCAGCTTTTTTTGTTTATTACCTTACCTATTCAGGTTTCCGAATATATAATATTTTAAAAATTGCCTTTTTGTTTTTATATTTAGTCTTTTTGGCTATTGGGTTAAAGCCTTACCCAAAGTAGTAGCAGATATTAAAATATAATACATTAAAAGTATGGAAAACACTCTACAGTCAAACGAATACCTTGATTTCGTCCAAGAAATTAAGAATAGTATTCGTGAAGCCCAGATAAAAGCAATGGTAAAAGTCAATCAGGAACTTTTGCTGATGTACTGGAATATTGGGAAGTTAATAAATGAAAAACAACAACTTTATCAATGGGGAGATAAAATTCTAGAACAACTTTCTAAAGACCTAAAAGAAAATTATCCGAATAATAGTGGTTTTGCAAGAAGGAATCTCTTTTATATGAAACGTTTTTTCCTTGAAAATCAGAAAATAGAATTAGTGCAATCACCGATTGCACTAATTAGCTGGACACACAATATTCGTTTATTGGATTATTGTAAAAACCAAGAAGAACGTCTTTGGTATGCCAAAAAGTCCTTAGAATTTGGTTGGTCGGTTAGGATGCTGGAACATCAAATTGAATATAAACAATATGAAAGAAGCGGTAAAGCAAGTAATAATTTTAACACCACCTTACCAGCAGCACAATCAGAATTAGCACGAGATATTTTAAAAGACCCTTATAATTTTGATTTCTTAACACTCCAACAAGATTATTTGGAAAAGGATTTGGAAGAAGCCCTTGTCAAACATATAACACATTTTCTTTTAGAATTAGGGGTAGGGTTTTCATTTGTCGGCAGACAATATGTAATAACGGTGGATGATGAGGATTTCAAAATTGACCTATTATTTTATCACTTAAAATTACGTTGCTATGTTGTCATAGAATTAAAGGCAAAAGATTTTCAACCAGAATATATTGGAAAACTCAATTTTTATGTCAATGCAGTGGATGGTGAGATAAGAGATGAAAAACTAGATAATCCAACTATTGGAATATTGCTTTGTAAGAATAAAACAGGGAAAACCAAAGTACAATATTCATTACACAATATAAATACGCCAATTTCAATTTCAGAATATAATATCAAGGATGCCTTGCCTTCAATGGAAACTTTACAACGAGAATTGGAAAGTGTAATAGTACAGCAAGAAGAAGACAATTAGGTTATTGTTTAAATTATTTTACGTTTAAGTGGCTTTTCTTCATTGAGGTTGGCAAAGCTATTGTTTGAGGTACCTCAAAATTTTTTTTATTCACTTTGAATTATAATTTTTGAACAATACAACAACCTCCTTGAACAAAAATTTTGTTTAAACGTATTTTGCTCAATAGAAACCAGCTATTTTATGGCAAATACCGATTTTTCAGTCATCATTCCTGTTTACAACGAAGAAGATAATATTCAGTTGATTTACAATCGACTTACTTCTGTGATGGAGCAGTTGAAGGTAAGTTATGAATTGATATTTATTAATGATGGAAGCAAGGATAATACTTTAGCTTTGGTGAAAGCCCTTGCCAACCAAAAATCAAATGTAAAATTCATTGATTTTAGTAGAAATTTTGGGCACCAAATCGCTGTAAGTGCCGGAATAGACAATGCTATTGGGGAGACCATCTGTATTATTGATGCTGATCTTCAAGATCCTCCAGAATTAATTATTGATATGTATCAAAAAATTAAAGAGGGTTATGATGTGGTATATGCTAAAAGGAAAAAAAGAGCTGGTGACTTTCCACCAAAAATATGGGCAGCTAAAATATTCTATCGAATCTTAGCCAAATTGACTTCCTTCCCCATTCCAGTAGATACTGGAGATTTTAGGCTTATTAGCAAACAAATCGTGGAAGTACTCAAGCAAATGCCTGAAAAAAGCAAATACCTTCGGGGTCAAATTGCTTGGATCGGGTTCAAACAAACTTTTGTGGAATTTGACAGAGATCCTAGATTTGGAGGAAAGTCTAATTATACTTTTCGAAAACTACTCAAACTCGCCTTGGACGGCATTACTGGCTTTTCGGATATCCCCCTAAAAGTTGTAACTTATTTTGGATTATTGGTATCTATTTTTGCCTTTCTCATGTCTTTATATGTTTTGTGGGGCAGATTTATCAGCAATAACCATGTGCCAGCAGGTTGGGCTTCTACCATAATTAGTGTCTTATTTATTGGAGGCATTCAAATGATAGGGATTGGAATAATTGGGGAATATATCTCAAGAATGAATCACGATCTGAGAAATAGACCCCTCTATATTATCAAAGAAACCAACGTTAAAAAGTAAAGTTTCTAACAAATTTATAAGGGTTTGCTTTTTTTAGGTTAAGTAAAAAAGTGATTTTTTGTAGATAATTTGCTCTGTCTTGCAATTTTAAGTTTTCTGTGATGTTTTGACTATCTATTATTGGAAAGTAAATTTCAAATTGATCTTTTAGTAATACCAATGATAATCCAGCTGAATAGGCAATTGTGGTTTTATATTTAGAGGAATTGATATCAAATTCTGGATAGATAGCTGCATCAAAATAATACTGTATTGGCAGTGGTAATGGAATCCCATCTTTTATCCCAAATCCAAATGCATATTTATTTGTACTGCCCAGATTACTTAAAGTCTTCAACCCTGCATCTTGCATGAATATCTGCTGGCTCCATAAAGAATTTTTATTGTCATTTCTTCCAATTAATGTGTTTTCATATCGGTAATCTCTTTGAAAATACTCAAAGCCTGTATTTCCACCCATTCTGAAATTAACTGCTGCTGCAGGATTATTATAGTTGAGGAACGTACCAGCAAAAACATGGATTAGAAGATTTCCATTTAATCCTCTTTTGGGTGCTGCATACCGAACATTTTGATAACCATGAACAAAAGATTTCACGAAACCTTCTCCTTGTTGTATAGAGAATTTTGCATGAAATGGGTTGATTTTATTTTTGTTATTATAATCTATACCAAACTCATTGATATAATAATTTCTATTTTAAATTCATATTTTTGGTAGCAATGTCAATACCTTCTCCGTAATTTTGATTGATTAACGTATTGTTAAAGCCGAAATTCCAAATGCTATTTTTGCTATCTACAGTTGCTTCTATCCATGAGTGCAATCTTTGATATCTATCAAAATATCCATAACTCTGATCCGTATTGTAGTGAAAAGATTGATAGTCAGCACCTATATTTATTTTTTGAAAAACACTTTTTGTCAAATACCAAAAATGCTCAGCACCTGCCATCCCCACCAACGAATTCGTTTTGAATGAATATAAAGGCATTAAATAAGTTTCCCAGTTTTTGGAAGGGATAAAATCTTTATACATTGCAACCCCTACCATAAATTGATCATTCGAATTATATGCTGGAATTGGTGTTAAAAATAGATTGTTGTGGGTAGGGTTCGCCACTTTAGGCAACATAGAAACTTTCCAAGGCAAACATTTTTTAAAAATTTGATTGGAATTAAAATAATTATTATTGGAATTGCAGTCTGTAGATATTCCTTCTGCATCAATAATTACTTTATTAGCAGCGAAATCATCAATTTCAAAAGTCGTATCTTTCACAAATGGCTCCAACCAAATAGTTTTTTTCAACTCATTTTTACTAAAAAAACTAATGGGAATTGGAATCTTTGATTTACCATTGTTTCTGAGATTAATTTTCCAATTATTTCCATTATTACTAACTTTTTGGATGCTAACATCCGTTCTCTTATTACTTTGTAATAAATCATAAAACAACCAATCCAAATTTTGTCCACTTCCTTTCTCAAGTGCTAATTTACAATCTTCAGGATAGGGATGTTTGAATTGCCATATATTATAATAGTGTTGAATTGCTTTTTTAAAATTTGCTTCGCCCATTTTTCCTTCAAGAAGCTCAAGACTTATCGCTGGTTTCGAATAAGCAGCATTTAAGTAACCCAATCTTGAAAATTCTTCAGAAGAAAGACTACCCGACTCCTCTTTGTTCTGGTAAGTCAAAAGTCTTTGAAAAATTTGATTGTCGGAAAAATCCCCTTTGTTATGAAAAAAAGGTGGAAACTGCCCAATGCTGTTTTTATAAAAAGCTTTCATATACTTTTGTTCGTAAAAAGAGGTAAACCCTTCATCCATCCAAGGGTATTTTCTTTCATTGGATGCAAGTATGCCATAAAACCAGTTATGAGCCAATTCATGAGCAATTATTTGATCTAAAGATTGAGAATCTGGGGTGTCTGAGATTAGTGTAATCATCGGATATTCCATGCCGCCTCCAGCTTTCAAATCCCCATTCACTACTGATATTTGTGGATAAGGATATTCCCCAATTTCTTCAGAAAAATATTGTATTGCTCTTTGGGCAAACCCATTCGAATGTTGCCAAACTTTAGCACTTTCGGGGTAATAAAAACTATTAACTTCTATTGTTTTATCTTTATTTAGGGTCAATTTGGATTGATCAACTATAAATCGTTTACTTGCAAACCAAGCAAAATCATGGACATTTTGAGCGGAGAAATGGATAGTTTTTAAATTTGGAGAAGCGGTAATTTCTTTTGAACCAACCCTTTGCATCCTTTCTTCTGTTTGCTCCTTCGCAATTTTACTCAACCATTTTTTTTCACTTTCTGTCTGTAATGTACCGGTAGCTGCAACTACATAATTTTCAGGTAAAGTAATATCAACTTCATAGTTGCCAAATTCTGAAAAAAACTCACCTTGATCCAAATAGGGCATTGTGTTCCAACCATTCTGATTGTAAACTGCTGGCTTGGGGTACCATTGAGATATGGCATACTCATTTTTTACATGACCCAGCCTAGATATCAAAAAAGGGATTTTTAATTGATAATTTATTTTTAATTGAATTGTTTTTTTTGGTAGCAGTTCTTCCGGTAGTTTTACCGTACAAATTTCTTTACTTTCATCCTCAAAAGTCCATTCGATTTTATTGTTTTGGTACAAAATCTCAATATTCGAATACCCTCCAAGAGCATCATCTTTTGCAAAATACCAATCCAATTTATCTTTCTCAACGAGCTGTTTTGCCAACGGCGAAGCATTTTGAGATTGGTGGGCATTCGCCCAAAAATGAAATTTTATTTCTTTTAAAGTTTTACTACTATTATTATGATAGTCAATCAAAACAGTAGCCTGAGCCACCTGTTTTTTATCATTTAAACTAACTTTTATATCATAATTGACTTGCTGTTGGAAATAACCCTGACCAAAAGCAAATTGAAATATTAAAAGCAAAAAAACAGTAATAAAATTATTCTTCATGTAAAACGATTTGAAATTGAACGACTTGGGTAAAAATAAGTCATCTACCTATTACTCAACTATTAAAATATATTTTTTTTACAAAATTATTTTTTTACAAAAAAACAAATAAAAATACTCAATTATCAATTTTAATAATAAATTTACGATTCATATTGCAACCGAATATATAATTGCAGTGGTTAAAATCTATTTTTTAACAAATATTAATACTTTGGAAACCAAAGCAGCGTTTTTAAAAAGATAGGTATCTAAACAATTATATTTGTCATTTGCAAAAAATATTAGCTTAAAATTTGCTAAAATATATAACTAAAAAAACTACCTTTGTATTTCAACACTCAAACGAAAACCAATTTGCTTGTTGATGTTTTAAAAAAGATGCTTATGAAGTTTTTTAACAAATTATTCATTGTTGGTTTTTTACTAACAATTTCTTTAGGTGCAGAGGCACAAGATATTCACTTTTCACAGTTTTATCTTTCTCCGCTCAATTTGAATCCTGCCATGACAGGAGTAATGAACTGTAAAAGTAGGTTTGTTGCAAACTATAGAAACCAGTGGGCTTCTGTTTTGCGATCAAATGCTTACAACACCTATTCTGCATCTTATGACCAAAGAGTTCCAATTGGGAGATATGATTATATGGGATTTGGTGGAACTTTGTGGGGTGACAAAGCTGGTCAAGTAAGCTTTAGTACTTTGCAAGCTAGACTATCTGGCTCTTACAGTAAGCAAATGGGCGGCGACAGAAATAGTGGCCACTTCTTAGTTGCTGGTGTGGATGTTGGGGTTTCTCAAAGAAGTATTGATTTTTTCAAAGCTCAATGGGGCGAACAAAACAATAATGGTACTCACGATCCAAATTTGCCATCTAACGAATTAAATCTTAATAGAGATAATTTCTTGTTTGCTGATGTTTCTGCAGGTTTGTTGTGGTTCTCTGTTTTTGATGAATACAATAACTTTTATGTAGGTGGTGCATATAGTCACTTAAATAGAGCGAATCAATCTTTTGATAAGAACAAATTTCATCCTTTGTGGTCTAAGTTTACTTTGCATGCAGGTGGTGAGTTCCAATTATCTGATAGACTTTCTTTAGTGCCAGGTATCGTTACTTTTATCCAAGGTCCTTCTTTGGAGGTGAATGCTGGAACATCATTTAAGTTTCAATTAACGAATCCGAATGGTTGGGACAACCAATCTTTCCAAATAGGATCATTTTTAAGATTAGCGAATCGTTATAAAGCTACTGATGGAAGTGGTGGTGGAATCTTAGCAGATGCATTCATCTTATCAACAAGATTTGATTATAATGATTTTGCAGTTGGATTTAGTTACGATTTGAATATTTCTAGCTTAAAAGTAGCTTCACAATATAATGGAGGTTTTGAATTCGCATTAATTTATAAAATGTGTGGACCAGAATCAAGAAATGTATATTGTCCTAACTTCTAAAAGTTAACATATTATCACCATCAAAAAGTGATATAAAAAGACCAATAAGTTCTGTTTGAATTTATTGGTCTTTTTTTTTGCCAATATTTTAACTCCTTTTCAATCTTAAATTCAAATAGAGAGAGCGATTTTAATAATCTATTATAGCTTATTTAAACACACCCATTAGCTTAATGCAATTTGTATTGCTAATTCTACATTAAAGCCCATATGAGGTGATAATAAACATGTTTTACCCTTTAAGATTAACCACATAATAGACTTTAAAATAATAAATCTATATAAGCTTTCAGTTTCAAATAATTACTTCATTCTTAAATCTATATCTAATTCAAAATAAAGCAATTACAATAAAAAATGCCTAAACAGAAATACATCCGATTAGGCATCCAATAAAGTTTAAAATTATTATTGATTATTACTTCTTAATCAAACTCTCTAAAACTTCTTTATTTACTTTCACTTTATATTTTGATTGTAGCTCTTCCACCCATTTCTTTTCAAGAAAATCTTGATAATCTGCCACAACATAACCTCTTGCCTCACTTAGATTTTTCAATGAGCTAGGAATTACTTTTTCAATCATATAAAATACAACTGATTTGCTTCTAGGGTCCGTTTCGATTTGGCTCATTTCGCCTTCCTTCCAGCTAGTATTGTCCACCAACTTATTTCTACCTTTTTCGAAAGTTTTATCCTGAACAGCTAGTAATATCTCCTTGTCTTTTTCATTGAATTTTTCTAATACTTTATCCGATGTATTCTTTTTGCAAAAGTCTTGAACTTCTTTTACTCTAACCTTTGAAGCATCTTTAATAGTATATTGCTTCACAACAGCTCTATCGTCCCATTTATAAGCATTCTTATGTCCATCATAATATTGCTGAAGTCCAACAGAATCTGCTGATGCTTTGTCCCAAACGATATTTTTAGTAGCTTCGAAAAGTAAAATTCCTTCTTCGTATTCTCTCATCAAGGCTTTAAATTCAGGATATCTTGTTTCTAACATACTTTCTTCATATTTCACACAAGTCTCATCCACCATATCTTTATACAAAGATTTAGTCGCCTCTTCCATTGGGATTTCCTTATTCATTGTCAATCTTCTTCTTCCTGCTTTTTCCATATAATCAGCCACATCCGCTACAGTATAATTCTTACCCGCCAATTTAAATGCAGTAGTATTATTTCTAGCCTCTGGAGACTTCCATTTGTGAGAAAGAAAATCTTCATTATTTAATGTTTTTGCAAAATCTGAAACTGCAGATGGCGTTTCTTCAAATTTATTGTCTTTTTTGATTTTTGCAATCAAAGCTTGTTTTGACAATTCATGTCTTCCATCTTTCTGAACCAATGGTTTTAATCTTCTTTTTGCAATGTCAAATGCTGGAATATCTTTTTTGCTAATTCTTTTAAGGATATGCCATCCTGCTGATGATTGGAATGGCTTTGGTATATTCACCATCTTTCGTTAATCCAAATGCTGCATCTTCAAATGCTTTTTCATATTTGTTTATTCCAAAAACGCCAACATAACCACCTTTTGATCCTGTAGTTTTGTCTTCTGAGAATATTTTAGCAGACTCTTCAAAATTACTTCCTTTTTGAAGTAACCCATAAATGCTATCTATTTTTATTTTCCCTTGCTCATAAGTTTGGTTTTCATTTTTTCTAACTAAAATATGAGCAACCTCTACTTCCCCTCTAGCATCTCTAATGTCATTTACTTTTATCACATGATATCCCAAATCCGTTCTGATAGGTGCTGAAACTTGCCCTTTCCCTAATGAATAAATACCATTTTCTAAATTATAAAAACCATTGGGTAACATCGCAGTTAAATATCCTAACAAACCACCATTCTCTTTTGCAGATTTGTCGTCCGATACTTCTTTTGCTAAGTTTTCAAAAGTTATTGACCCACTATCCAATCTTCTTTTAGCATCCATTGCCTTTGAATAAACAGCTAAGGTGTCTCTTGCCGGAGCTTCCTTCTCACAAGAAAAGAAAATATGACTAATGCTCACATCTTTCTTTGTTCTCTGGTATGCTTCTTCCACCAACTTATCCGTTACTTCCTTATCAATCAAATAAGAACCGGCTAGCTGTTGTCTATAACCTTCCAACTCTTTTTTATAAGAATCTAGTGTGTCCAACTTTAGATCTTTTCCTTTTTGTACTTTTAGCTTAAACTTAGTATATAAATCCAAATACTCTTCAAGTGATTTTTTAGAAAAATCAGCTTTATCACCATTCGTTTTAGAATAAATATATTTGAATTCGGAAAGATGAATTGGGTTGTTTTCTACTGTAAATAAAACAGGATCTGACTTTTGTGCAAAAATTGTTTGAATTAAAAAAAGCGACAGTAGGGTGTAAATAAATTTATTTTTCATAAATTAAATAAATTAAAAAATTAAGGTTTTAAAGAATAAGCCACAAAAATAACAAATTTTTAATCTTATTATGTATCAATATTGTTAATTGGCTGTTAACAAATACAAATCTAATTTAGATTTTTAACGTACAAAAGTAATCTAAATAAATTTAGTGATTAACGATAAATACTGGATTCTAGTATTCTGAGAGCATGAATAATAAACAAATTGATTTTAAAATAATTTTCGGCTTAAAAGTTAGACAACTGAGAATCGAAAAAGGTCTTTCTTTTGCAGAACTTTCAAAGAAATCAGGATTGTCAATTTCTTATCTTAACGAAATTGAGAAAGGAAAAAAGCACCCAAAAGAAGATAAAATTGCCTTGCTTGCCACTGCTCTAAATACCACCTCCGAAGAGTTGTGTAACACAGACTTAAAAAGAAATCTTGCCCCAATTGGCGAACTATTAAATTCAAATTTCTTGAATGAATTACCGCTTGATCTTTTTGGTATTGAGTTGGTAAAAGTGGTAGAAATCATTGCAGATGCTCCAGCTAGAGTAGGTGCTTTTATTGCTGCATTAGTAGGAATTGCTAAAAACTATGCTCTTAGTGCAGATAATTTTTATTTTGCAGCCATGAGGGCTTACCAAGAGCTCCATTACAATTATTTTGATGATATTGAAATAGCAGTTGATGCCTTCCTGAAAGCCAATAATATCAATAAGAATTTACCAATTAATGCTACAGTTTTACAAGATATTCTCAAAAATCAGTACCAATATGAGATAGTGGATGATGGTCTAGCTCAATATCCTGAATTGTCGCATTTACGATCAGTTTGGGTGCCTCGAAAAAACAAACTTTTACTCCAAATGGGGTTAAGTAATTCGCAAAAGGCTTTTCAATTTGGTAAGGAAATCGGTTTTTCTTATTTACAATTAAAAGAGCATGGGAAAACGGCAACCCTTTCCAATCCAAACTCCTTCGATATTGTTCTGAATAACTTTAAAGCCAACTACTTTTCCGTTGCCTTATTGGTTAATAAAGATACTGCAAAGGAAAAAATGTCTGCTTTTTTCAAAAATGTCAAATGGAATAGTGCCGCTTTATTGAATATCATCGATTCATATGGCGTCTCGGCAGAAATATTTTTTCAAAGAGGAAATATTCTCCCCAAGTTTTTCGAATTAGACCAATTGTTCTTTTTTAGAATGGTTCATGACACAAATTCTGAAAAATTGTTCATGGATAAAGAATTGCATCTCAATAGACACCACTATCCACATTCTAACAATCTAAATGAAACCTATTGTAAGAGATGGGTATCCAATTGGATTTTTGACGACCTAAAGCAACTTCAACAAAATCAGGACTTTAGTGGCAATTTGATTGCTGTTCAGCGATCCATCTTTTTCCAGTCGGATGAGGAATATCTATGCATAAGTGTTGCCAGAAAAGGGCACAATACGATGCCTAATAGAAATGTAAGTGTTACGATCGGAATAAAAATTGATGACAAAATGAAAAAAGTCATTCGATTCACTGACGATCCTTTAATCAAAAGACAAGTTGTAAACATCACCTGTGAAAGATGCCCTATCCAAGATTGTCAGGAAAGAATGGCACCGCCAACTTGGATTGAAGAAAAAAATAAAAGAAAAAAAATTCGTCATTTATTAGAGGAAATTGACAAAATGGAATAGTTTTTTACCAAATACTTTTAAAATAAATTTTCTTTTTATAAACTTCTTTTTTATTTGAACCCAAAATTTTAATTTGTCGGAATGAAATATTTAATTGTTGGATTGGGAAATATAGGTGCAGAGTATGCAATGACGAGACACAATATCGGTTTTATGGTTTTAGATGCCCTTGCATCTTCTTTTAATGCACCTTTTAATGTGCAACATTTGGGAAGTATTGCTGAGTTTCGCCACAAAGGCAGAACTTTCATCCTTCTTAAGCCTACTACTTATATGAATCTAAGTGGAAAAGCGGTAAGATATTGGTTGCAACAAAGCAAAATATCCCAAGAAAACATGTTGGTTATTACAGATGACATCAATCTTCCATTTGAAAAATTGAGAATTCGTGCAAAAGGAAGTGATGGTGGACATAATGGGTTGAAAAGCATCGACCAGCTTATAGGAAACCAGGATTATGCTAGAATGCGATTGGGAGTAGGTAACAATTTTTTCAAAGGCAGACAGGCAGATTACGTTTTGGGAAAATGGAATGCTGAAGAAATGAAAATAATTCCTTTCATTTTGCAAAAAGCTTCCGATGCAGTGCTTACCTTTGGTACGGTAGGATTATCCACTGCTATGAATCAATTTAATGCTGGGTGAAACACTTTATTATCATATTACTTTTTTTGCTGCAAAACTCCATTTTTGCACAATCTGAACAACACGACTCCCTTGAGGAATATCCTGTTGATTCTACCATTTATAATGAAAATAGTGATGAAGATTATGATATAGAGCAAGATTCCTTTATGGAAGATGCTGAAGTAATACAATCTCCGCCACTCCCACCTTATGAGCAAAAGTCTTTAGATATAAAAAAATGGGAATCTCTTACGAAAGATTTGAATTACGCTGATTTCGAAAAGCCGAAAGAAAGAAAAAAAGAAGAAAAAAAGTATAATTCTGACTTTAAATTCCCTAATCTTCCTATGCAATTTAAAATGCTCTTTATCTTTTTATTACTTGGTTTGCTCTTGTATATAATTATTAGATGGATCATTAAACTTCGAAATAATCCCAACAATGTTATCGAAAAACTGAACCTAGCAGTTGAGGATGCTGAAATAAATTTACCAATCGCTGATTTAGATGCTTTAATAAAAAAAGCAATTGATGAAAATCAATATAATTTGGCAATAAGATTATATTTTTTAAAAGTTATACAATTGCTGGATAAAAAGAATTTTATTGTTTGGCAACGATATAAAACCAATCGGTCTTATCTCCAAGAATGTCAGCAATCAGATTTTCATCCTTCTTTCAAAGAAATAACAGCAAAATATGAAAGATACTGGTTCGGAAACAGGCTACTCAACCAGTCGGGCTTCGAATCGCTGCAAAGTGATTTTTTAGATTTTTTCAAAAAAATTGGGTACAATGGGAAATAAAAGAGCAGTTTATATCGCCATTGGCTTATTTCTTTTGATAGGAGGTTTATATCTTTTAGCAAAATATTATATCAAAGACAACTGGATTGTTAATTTGTCATCAGACTCGAAAGATCCTTATGGAACTTATGTGACTAGAGAGCTTTTGGATAATTACTTCCCAGATCAGGAATTCGTTAAGGTAGGAAAATTCTTGTCCAGAACCTTAGATACAAACGAAACCAACGCCAACTACGTTTATATCGGACATAATTTGTTTTTTGACAAAAAAGAAATAAATACTTTAAAACGATTTGCAGCAAATGGTAATCGGGTTTTCATTTCTTCTTTCAATATAAATGACTCATTCATGCTTTCTCTTTACCCAGAAAGCAATCAAGAACTATGGACAAACTATTATAAACAACAGGATACCATTGTTAAAATCAAATTATTGACCCAATTTGCTGATAGTCAGTCTATTGATATATTTAAAAGAAATCAGTTTAATAAAGAGGTTTTCGATTATCCATATCTTCCTGATGGAGATTTATGGAATATTAAAAATTTGAAGCTAGAAAAACTGGGCGTTTTGAATGATTCTTTTTGTAATTTCTATGCTTTTGGATATGGGAAAGGCGCCTTTTTTATTCATACAACACCTATTGTTTATACCAATTATTATTTGAAAAATAAATCAGCATTTGATTATGCTTCAAATTCTTTTTCAGTTTTAAAAAAGGGAAAAATATATTTTGATGATAGAACTTATAATGGTTCCTCAATTTCATTTAATAATTCATTAGAAAAAAGCCCAATCCAATATATCTTGGCACAGCCATCCTTATCTTGGGCTTGGTATCTCGCCATGTTTTCATTAATCCTCTATATTATTTTCTATACCAAAAGAAGGCAAAAACCCATCGAGGTGCTACCTCAACCAACCAATTCTGCCCTTGCTTTTGTAAAAAACATGGGAGTTTTGTATTTCAACAATAACAATCATAAGCAAATAGCGACCATTCGGTTGAAATATTTCTATAATTTTTTGAAAGAACGTTTTAATTTTTTACCAAAAGACATTTCTAATGAAAATAGCATTTCTAAACTAGCTTTACAAAGTGGAATTGATATTCAGGTTTTAAAAAATCTATTCCGACAAATTGAAATTATAAATCATGCAAATGAAATTACGGAGATGGATTTACAAAACCTTTATTCAGAAATTGAACATTTCAAAACATTAGCGAAATAAAAGTATTCCTTGTATCTTTGCACTCCGATTGGAAAATTCAATTATAAAAATTTTCTTATCATTTGATTATCATTATTTTATAATAATATTATAAGCATTTAGCACCTATGGTCGCTCAATTATCATCAATATACGAACGTTTTGTTCATTTGGAAGAGCAACTTTCAAACCCCGAAATTGTGTCCGATATGACGAAATTCACAAAATTGAATAAAGAATATCGTGATTTAGAACCACTTGTAGAAGCATATAAAAAGCATCAAAATCTTACAGCAAACATTGCTAATGCAAAAGAAATGCTATCTGATGAAGATGATGATATGAGAAAAATGGCTAAAGAAGAGCTGTCTGAGCTTGTTCCAGAACTTGAAAATTTAGAGGAAGAAATCAAGATAATGTTGATACCCAAAGACCCTGATGATTCAAAAGACGTTATTTTCGAAATACGTTCTGGTACAGGAGGAGATGAAGCCAGTATTTTTGCAGGAGATTTGTTCAGAATGTACACTCGATATTTTGAAGATCAACGGTGGAAAACAGATTTGTTGTTCGTAAACGAAGGCTCATCTGGTGGGTATAGCAAGATAATTATAGAAGTGGTTGGAGAGAACGTATATGGCAAATTAAAGTTTGAGTCGGGTGCACACCGTGTACAAAGGATTCCTAAAACGGAGTCGCAAGGAAGGGTTCATACTTCTGCGGCAACGGTTGCTGTGATGCCAAAATTTGAAGAAGAAGATATTAATATCAGGAAGGAAGATTTGAGAATCGATGTTTTTAGAGCAAGTGGAGCTGGAGGACAGCACGTTAATAGAACGGAATCTGCTGTTCGTATCACCCACCTTCCTACAGGCTTTGTCACAGAGTGTCAAGAAGGTAGATCGCAACATCAGAATAAAGAAATTGCGATGCAACGACTGTATCAAAACTTAAAAGATGCTCAAAAGCTGCAAAATCAAAACGAACAAGCTGCTCAAAGACGCTCATTGGTGGGGACTGGTGATAGATCTGACAAAATCAGGACTTACAATTATCCACAAAATAGGGTGACGGATCACCGAATCAATCTGACTTTGTACAACTTGGATCAAATAATGGAAGGCGATATAAATGGCATTATCGAGTCGCTACAAGTAGCAGAAAATGCAGAAAAAATGAAGGCAAGAGAAGCCGAAGAAATCGGATAATCCTTTCAATTGATACCTATGCAAGGGATGCTATTTTTGATACTAACCATTGTGGCTGAATCTATAGCAATTACATTTATGAAGTTGTCCGATGGGCAGACCAATAAAATGATGTTTGGATTAGCCGCATTGTTTTATATTCTTTCCTTTTTTTTGCTTACAAATGCACTGAAGCACCTTCCGATGGGATGGACAAATGCTGTTTGGGCAGGTTCGAGTGCTGTGATTGTTTTTTTAATTGGATATTTCTTTTTCGATGAAAATATATCTTTTTGGAAATTGCTGTTTATTGGATTTATAGTTGTCGGCTTAGTTGGCTTGAATTTAGTAGAAAAATAAAATCCTTACTCAAAATTAACCAATTTAGATTCTTTCATTTTAGTTTCCCAATGCTTTCTTCCATCTGAAATATATCCTCTCAGATATTTTTCAATCATTAGACTGGCAATCGGTGCGGCAAAATCTCTACCCCATCCGCCGAACTCTACATAAACTGCAATTGCAATTTTTGGGTTCACTTTGGGAGCAAAGCCAAAAAATACAGAGTGATCTTTTTTGTTATTATGAGGATTTTGAACGGTTCCTGTTTTTCCACAGATAGGAATATCTGGTATGTATGCATTTTTTGCAGTTCCAGCCAAAACAACGCCTTCCATTCCATCAATAATCACTTCAAAATTCTGTTGGTCAATGCCTACAATTCTTTTTGTCGTATATTTATCATCAATTTTTCCACCATCTTTAATAGCTTTCACCAAATGTGGGGTGAAAAAATAGCCTCTATTTGCTATTGTTGCTGCCAAATTAGCCATTTGAATGGTAGATAATTGGATTTCCCCTTGTCCAATACCAATTGAAATAATCCCTGGGCTTCTCCACCCTCCTTTAGCTTTGGGGTAAACTTTGTCGAAATAGGTAGAAGTCGGTACGTTTCCTTTGTTTTCATTAGGAAAATCTACGCCTAATGGTCTTCCCAAACCGAATCTATATAAGTAATCTGAAAAAACATCCAATCCTTTTTGTGGGTTCGTATATCCAAATTTGTCTATAATTCTTCTGAATTCAGTAAAAAATAGGTGTTGCAAGAATTTTGAATTGCATTGCTGATATTTCCACAGGAAGCATGTCTATGACATTTTTGCAATTTATTTCCGTTCCAGTATCCTCCGCCACAATACACAGAATTAGATGCACTCCAAACGCCTTCCTGCAAACCAACTAAACCAACTACTGTTTTAAAAATGGAGCCTGGAGGGTATTTCGCCATCACACTTCTATCAAACATGGGTTTATATTCATTCGTCAATAGCTTCTGAATTTCTTTGTTTCTATTCGGATTATCCACAGATAATAAATTGGGGTCAAAAGTAGGTGCAGTTATCATCGTAAGTAACTCCCCAGTGTTTGGTTCGATTGCCACGATACTTCCGGATTTGTTTTTCAAAAGCTCTTCACCAAATTGCTGCAAATTTATATCTAATGAAACGATTAAATCTTTTCCGGAAATTGCTTGTGAATCCAAAGCTCCCTTTTTGTAAGGACCTACCAACCTACCCAAGTTATCTTTTAGAATGTATTCAATCCCTTTTTTCCCAGAAAGCATGGATTCATAAGATTTTTCAATCCCTGTTATTCCAATATAATCTCCCCTAACATATTGCCCTTTACTGGCATCTATTTTTTGCTGATCCACCTCACCAATATAACCAAAAATCTGAGCAGCACTATTCAATGGATAACCTCTCACATTTTTTAATTGAATAAAAAATCCGGGAAACTCATAGAGACTTTCTTGAAACCTTGCATATGTCTCTGCTGATATATTTGATAAAAACTCAAAAGGGATGGATTTGGAAAACCTACCACTTTTCCAATCCTTATCCAGATTTTGGCGAAAAGTAGCGGTATCAATACCTAATAATTTACAAAATTTTTGAGTGTCCATCGTAGGATTGATTTGACGATAAGTCACCATCAAATCGTACATGGCTTTATTATTTACTAAAAGCTTACTATTTCTGTCGTAGATTAATCCTCTGGATGGATAGATTATATTTTTTTCAATAGTTGTCGATTCGGCTCTATTTTGATAGGAGTGGTCAAAAAGCTGGATTTGTGCGGCTTTCAAAATCAATAATGATGCTGCAATTAAAATCGTTATTCTAATTACAATTGACCTATCTTGATATATATCTTTTGTACTCACTTTTTTAATATTCTGGATCGAATAAAAATTGATACATTATAACAAAAAGCATTGAAAACAAAAAGCTAAGGAATGTTTTCAATAGAATTTCTCCAATATAAACATAAGTAAATACTTCTACTGAAAAATAAAAAAATAAATGTAAAAGCATTAGCACAGATGCATATCTAAAAAACCAATTAAAGCCATATTTTCGTTTACTTGGTGCCAAATTTAAAGCATATCCGCCTTTGGGTTCGTAATAATTTAGGATAAAAGGCCTGATGAAAGCAGTGAACACACAGGCACTAGCATGAACGCCAAGTGAGCCATAAAAAATATCAATCAAAATGCCTAAAATGAAACTAATGATGATCGAGATGGTCACATGTAAATCAACTGGTAATAAGATTATGACCATTGGGTACATCAATATACTGATATAATTAAAACCATTCCACCCTATCACAATACTTTTTAAAATTAGTACTTGTAGGATGAAAATTATTACCCATCTAATTACATTTGAAACAATTAAGTTGTTCGTCATTTTAAGCTTTGATCTAACTTTTTTTGTTCTTCATCAAAAATATTTTCAACTACATATACATATTTTAGATTACTCAAATCATTGAATAATCTAACATTAATATTTAAAAAACCAGAACCTGTTTTTTCATTTTACCTTCTCTACCAAACCAATTGGAAGCCCTTTCGGAAAAATATTGGAATATCCACTAGTCTGTACGGTGTCTCCTATATGTACTGTTGCATGTTTTGGAATTGCATCCAAGTTCATATATCTTGGATCCGCTCCTTTCCACACCAAAGACCCAAAATAATTGTTGGAAGACACTGCAGCACTAATTTTAGTTTGATTGTGCAAAATAGACATGACTAGCGAAAAATTGGGCGAAATACTTCTAATTATTCCGACAATTCCATTCGAACTAATCACTCCCATTCCATATTTCAATCCGCTATTGCTCCCTCTATTGATGGTCAAATAGTTGTTAGCTTGATTTATCGAATTATTGATGATTACCGCTTCTTGAAAAGTGTATTGCTGAATAAAGCTATCTTTTTTAATACTATTGGTATCTCTCCTGATCGTAGCTTCGAACTGAGCGTTCCTAATCTGAGCTCTTAATGATGCATTTTCTTTTGCAAGACTATCATTAACACTGGATAAATTCCAAAATCGAGCAACCCTATCGTATTTATCATATACAATCCCAACCCAGGAGTTTGCAGAACTCACATAGATTTCCTTTTGTTTTTGATTGTATTGTACTACAAAATAAAAACTTACACCTTCTAAAAAGAGGAATAAAATAAAGCCTCCATACCGTATAAATAGGTAGATGAGATTTTGCATATATCAGTACTAGACACTCTTTCTGTCAATCAGGAAAGAATATTTATCGGTATTCTTCAAAGCCAAACCTGTACCTCTAACAACCGCTCTTAATGGGTCTTCAGCAACATGTACATTCAATTTGGTCTTTTGACTTATTCTTTTATCCAACCCTCTAAGTAATGCTCCACCGCCAGTAAGATAAAGACCTGTTCTGTAAATATCAGAAGCTAATTCTGGTGGTGTCGTTTCCAATGCTTTTAGAATTGCCTCTTCAATTTTTACGATAGATTTGTCCAAAGCATGAGCAACCTCTCCATAAGAAATAGTAATTTGTTTCGGAATACCAGTCATTAAATCTCTACCATTCACTGAAAAATCAGCTGGTGGGTTTTCTAATTCTGGTAATGCTGAACCCACATGGATTTTGATTTGCTCAGCAGTTCTTTCCCCAATAAGGATATTGTGTTGGCGTTTCATATAATTCACGATGTCCATCGTAAACTCATCTCCTGCGGTACGAATAGATTGATCACAAACGATACCAGAAAGGGCAATCACCGCAATTTCGGTAGTTCCACCTCCAATATCAATTACCATATTTCCGATAGGCTCTTCTACATCTAATCCTATTCCTAATGCAGCTGCCATTGGCTCATGAATCAAATAAGTTTCTTTAGAGTCCACTTTATCTGCTGATTCAAAAACTGCTCTTTTTTCTACTTCAGTAATTCCAGAAGGGATACAAATAACCATTTTTAGGTGGGAGAAAAATCGTTTTCTAGCACCTATCATATTTATCAATCCCTCAATCATGCTTTCCGCAGCTGTAAAATCAGCAATCACACCATCTTTCAGCGGTCGAATCGTTTTTATATTGTCATGGGTTTTCTCATGCATTTGCATAGCACGATTACCTACAGCAATAGTTTCACCAGTTCTACGATTAATAGCAACGATGGAAGGTTCATCAACGACAATTTTGTCGTTCATGATGATAAGGGTATTAGCAGTTCCCAAGTCTATAGCAAGCTCTTGGGAAAATAAATTGAATAGTTTCATTTATATATTTTGTCCGAATTGAATGACAAAGTGCAAATATACAAATACTTCCATTCTAATTTTTTAAAAAAATGAGTAGAATTAATAAAAAAGAAAAAGAAATTTTAATAAAAATCTTGATTCGAAAAACAAGAGCAGCTTTATATAATTTATTGTTGTGCTCTTTTAACCAAAAACAATCCTAAAAAGGAAAAAAGAATGTTTGGAATCCAAACCCCAATCAATGCAGGAAAGTTTAGATTGGTAACAAATGTGTTTGAAAATCTAGAAATTACGATAAAAGCAGCACCTAATCCGATGCCAATTGCTAAATGAAGCCCCATTCCCCCTCTTACTTTTCTGGCGGCGACTGCTACTCCAATAATCGTTAGTATAAAAATGGATGCAGGATCAGCAGTTCTTCTATGTATCTCCAATTCGAAATTTTTGGTAGGGGTAAGTCCTCTTTCTTTTTCCTGTGCAATAAAAGTGCTCAACTCGTAGGTTGGCATCATTTCTTTTTGGTTGTTAAATCTTACAAAATCTTCTGGTACGATATTTAAAATTGTATCCATTGACTTTGATGAGACTACCAAGGACTCTTTTAATCCATTAAATGTTCTCTTTCTAAAATCTTGTAATTGCCATTTATTAGGATAACCCATCCATTTTGCAGTAGCTGCTTCTACAATACTAACTAATTGCCCATTTTTAAAAGTTTCCAATCTTAATTCATTGGCAATAGTATCTCTTTTGCGATAATATTTGATAAAAACCTTCGAGCCTTCACCAATGAACATATGGATATTTTCCGTTTTACCCTTGTCATCGTTTTTCCAAACATATGTATGAAGAAAATGTAGTCGATATTTGTTTCCATACGGAATCACAAGATGGTTGCCAATTAACAACAAAAAAACTAGCACTGCTGCACCCAGCATAAAGGGTCTTAACAACCTTTTGAAGCTCACTCCTGCTTCTAAAATAGGGATAATTTCGGTATTATAAGCTAATCTGGATGTGAAAAAAACTACTGCTATTAATGAAAATAGTGGCCACAAAAGCCCATTAATGTAGGGGATGAAATTAAGGTAATATTCGAAAAATATCTGTTTTTTAGTACAAGGTTCTTCTATAAAATTCTCAACTTTCTCACTAAAATCAATGATGGTCGCAATCATACTGAACATCAAAGCGGTGAAAAAGAAAGTACTTAAATACTTCTTAATGATATATTTGTCAAGAATTTTAAGCACCTATTTTATAGTCGGTTAGAATTTTTAATGAAATTTATAGAACTAATCTTCTTCATCCTCATTATAAGCTTCTTCTAAAGCAAAGTTTTCATCATATTTTATTCCTAAAATCTGCATTGCTTTTTCTGAGGCTAATTGTTCTGCACTTTTTTTATTGAAATCATCTGCTGATGCGACTTTTTCATTATCCACCATAACAGCAACTTTAAAGCGATCTCTTTTCTCAAATTTATATTTTGCAATTACTTTGTAGCCTACTATTTTGCCATTTTTCTGACTCCACTCCAACAATTGGCTTTTATAATTGTCGTCAAAAGTTTCTAATTCGTGAATGTCAAGATATCTTCGCAGCACTTTACTAATGATATATTTTTTGGTTTTGACATATCCACACTCTAAATATACTGCACCAACCAAAGCCTCTAAAGCATTACCTAACATCGACCGACTTAGTCTGGTGTTGTTATACTCAGATAAAATCACATCCAAACCCATATTGTCAGCAATCTTGTTTAAAGATTGTCTTTTTACGATTTTAGATCTCATTTTAGTTAAAAATCCTTCGTCGCTATTTGGATATTTCTTGAATAAATACTCTGCAACAATTGTCCCTAGAACCGCATCTCCCAAATATTCCAACCTTTCATTATTCTGAAAAGGAACGTATTTGTCCGATGAATTGGAAGTGGATTTATGAAAAAATGCTAATTTGAAAATTGACAAATTGGAAGGAGTAAAGCCTAAAAGAGATTTTAATCTCCTAGCAAATTCTCGATCCTTTGAGAAAAAATAATTATAGGTTCTTCTGACTAACTTCACAAATATAATGAACTAGATTTTCTTGAATATGATGGAGGTGTTGTGTCCTCCAAATCCGAAAGTATTACTTAATACGATTTTAACATCTCGTTGTTGCGGTTCATTCAAAGTAAGATTCAGTTTCGGATCAATATCAGGATCCGCCACAGAATGATTTATCGAAGGAGGAATAAAACCTTCTTTTATCGCCAACAATCCAGCAATAGATTCTATTGCTCCTGCTGCTCCCAATAAATGTCCCGTCATCGACTTGGTAGAACTGATATTTATACCATATGCATCCGCTCCAAAAGTCTTTTGAATCGCTTTCAACTCAGCAATATCTCCCAATGGTGTTGATGTGCCATGAACATTGATATAATCCACTTCATTTGTGCTCACTCCTGCTTCTGCCAATGCAATTCTCATCACTTTTTCTACACTAATCCCTTCTGGATGCGGTGCTGTTAGGTGATAAGCATCTGCAGTCATTCCTGTTCCGATTACTTCTGCATATATTTTTGCTCCCCTTCTTTTGGCATGTTCGTATTCTTCTAATATCAAAGTACCAGAACCTTCTCCCAAAACAAAACCGTCTCTTTCTTTATCAAAAGGACGAGATGCAGTCAAATAATTATCATTGTTTTCGGATAAAGCTTTCATCGCATTGAAACCGCCTATTCCAGCATGAGTCACTGTCGCTTCAGAGCCACCAGAAACAATTATATCCGCTTTGTTCAATCTTATATAATCGAAGGCATTTATTACAGCATGGGAAGAAGTAGCACAAGCCGAAACCGTTGCATAATTAATTCCTCTCAATCCATATCGCATCGATATTTGCCCAGCAGCAATATCAGATATCATTTTAGGAATCATAAATGGATTGAAACGTGGCGTTCCATTTCCTCTAGCAAAGTCTTCAATCTCTTTTTCTAAAGTACCCAATCCGCCAATTCCTGACCCATAAATTACGCCAATTCTATCTAAATCTTCTTTTTCTAAATCCAAACCAGAATCCACCATAGCTTCATGTGCTGTGATCATTGCATATTGAGTGTACAGATCCATTCTTTTAGCATCTTTCGAATCTAAGGTGCCAGAGATATCTAAATTTTTTATTTCACAAGCAAACTTAGTTTTAAATAAAGTCGCATCAAAATGTGTGATTAAGTTTGCACCACTGATTCCTTTTTGTAAACCATCTTTGTAAGCACCAACATTATTCCCGATAGGGGTAAGTGCACCAATTCCTGTAACAACTACTCTTCTCATTATAAATTATTTGGTTGTGAATAAAATAAAACATCCACAAATCGGAAAACACTCCGACCTGTGGATGCAAAATTCCGATTTAATAATCGAAACTATTCATAACGGCAATTATTAATTATCCGTTAACTTGTGATTCGAGGTAAGATACTGCCTGACCGACAGTTTGAATATTTTCAGCCTGATCATCAGGGATAGAAATATCAAATTCTTTCTCAAATTCCATTATCAACTCCACTGTATCTAATGAATCAGCACCTAAGTCATTAGTGAAGCTTGCTTCAGGTGTAACTTCAGCTTCGTCCACACCTAATTTGTCGATAATAATTTTTTTAACTCTTTCTGCAATGTTTGACATAATATGAAATTTACCGTTTAAGGTTTTTAAATTTGATGCAAATTAAAAAAGATTACGTATGAATACCAAATAAATTTTAGTTTTTTCCAGTTCTAAATTAGTAGCTTTGTAATATATGTGTCAAAAACACCTTTTTTTCATATAATTTGAATAAAAATGAGTTCAAATATTATTTTTAATTCGAAACTTCCAAATACTGGTACTTCCATTTTTACCATTATGTCAGGCTTAGCAAATGAGCATAAAGCCATTAATTTGTCTCAAGGATTCCCAAATTTTGAAACATCCAAAAGGTTAATGGATCTGGTTTCAGAAAACATGTTAAAAGGAAATAATCAGTATGCTGCCATGCAAGGAAACCTTGATTTGCGAAATCAAATAGCCAAAAAAATCCAATCGCTTTATCAAAAAGATATAGACCCAAACACAGAAATTACAATAACCGCAGGGGCAACTCAAGCTTTATTCACTGCTATTAATGCTTTTGTGGAAAAAGGGGATGAAGTAATTGTGATAGAACCTGCCTATGATTCTTATATTCCCTCTATAGAATTATGTGGCGGCATTCCAGTCGTTTACGAATTGGAATATCCCAACTATTCGATTGACTGGGATAAGTTGGCTTCGCTTTTTACAGAAAAAACAAAAATGATTCTCATCAATACTCCCAACAATCCTGCTGGGAAAGCATTGAAGGCAAGTGATCTTTCTAGTTTAGAAACTATTTTGGAAAATAGAAACACCATTTTGCTAAGTGATGAAGTCTATGAGCATTTAATTTTTGATGGAAAAATTCACGAATCGGTATTAAAGTATCCAAATTTATATAATAAAAGTTTGGCAGTATATTCATTTGGTAAAACCTTTCATAACACAGGCTGGAAAATCGGTTATGTGGTCGGACCAGATTACCTGATGAAAGAGTTTAGGAAAGTGCACCAATTCAATGTGTTTTCAGTAAACACCCCGATTCAAGCTGCTTTGGCTACTTTTTTGGAAGACCCCAATGAATATCTCGGTTTACCCAATTTTTACCAAGCTAAAAGAGACTATTTTCTAGCACTTACCCATGCCTCAAAGCTAGAACCGATTCATTGTGAGGGAACTTATTTTCAACTTTTTAGTTACAAAAATGTTTCAACAAAAAGTGATTTGGATTTTGCAAAGCAATTAACCATAGAAAATGGTGTGGCTAGCATTCCCATATCTGCTTTTTATTCCAGCAAAAGAGATGATAAAGTGCTACGGTTTTGTTTTGCTAAAACCGACGAAACTCTCGAAAAAGCTGGAGCTTTAATTTGTAAATTATAATTTTTTTATGAAAATAGGCATTGTCTGTTATCCTACCTACGGAGGTAGTGGAGTGGTTGCTACCGAATTAGGAATGGGTCTTGCAAATAAAGGTCATTTGGTTCATTTTATAACCTATCGACAACCAGCTAGGCTTACCCAATTTCATGAAAATATCTTTTATCACGAAGTTTCAGCTGAGGAATATCCACTCTTCGAATATCCGCCTTATGATACTGCTTTGGCTAGTAAAATGGTGGATGTGGTGAAATACGAAAAACTCGACATCTTGCATGTCCACTATGCAATCCCACATGCTACTGTGGCATATATTGCTAAACAAATTCTATTGTCAGAAGGAATCAAAATTCCATATGTTACCACTTTGCATGGCACAGATATTACTATAGTTGGCAGCAATAAAACTTTTGCTCCTGTGGTGGAGTTTTCGATCAACAATTCGGATGGCGTCACCGCTGTTTCTCAAAGCCTAAAAGACCAGACTTTGGAATATTTTAACATTAATAAAGATATTAAAGTAATCTATAATTTTATTGATTTCAATCGGTTCAGAAAAGTCGATAAGGATCATTTCAAAAGAGCTATCGCTCCGAATGGGGAGAAAATCATCGTCCATACTTCTAATTTTAGAAAAGTAAAAAGAGTAGAAGACACAATATACATATTTCAAAAAGTAAGTGAAAAAGTAGCTTGTAAACTTTTATTAATTGGGGATGGACCAGAAAGAGATTCCTTAGAAAGATTGTGTCGTGAGTTAAAAATGAGCGATGATGTTCGTTTTTTGGGCAAACAAGATGCTATCGAGGAATTATTATCCATTGCAGATTTGTTTTTAATCCCTTCGGCAAGTGAAAGTTTTGGATTGGCAGCCTTGGAAGCTATGGCTTGTGAGGTGCCTGTGATTTCTTCTAATATTGGTGGCTTACCTGAAGTAAATATCCACGAAATTACTGGATTCTTGAGTGATGTGGGCGATATCGAAAGTATGTCCAATTTTGCCATCGAACTATTAACGGATGATGAAAAATTAAATGCTTTCAAAACCAATGCTCTTTTGCAAGCAAGAAAATTTGACATAACAAATATTCTTCCAGAATACGAATCTTATTATGAAGAAGTTATTAGCAAGTCAAAATAAGTAAAATAAAGTCTTCCCGTTTTCAGTCTTATAATTATTTGAAAATTTTATTACTTTTGTCAACCGAAAATTTCACTTTACAACTTGCAATTATTTATGACAAAAGATTTGGAAAGCTATTCGGAAGAAGGGTTTATCAGAGAAAATATACAATCTAATCAAATTGAAAACAAAATTTCCACGGAGCCATCCCTATCTGTGGATTGTGTGATTTTTGGTTTCGACGATCAAGTATTGAAGGTGTTATTAATAAAATCTGATCAACCTGAATTCTTGGGATTATGGTCATTGTTGGGTAATAAACTCAAGATGAATGAGGATTTGGATGCTGCCGCAGAACGTGTTTTGTATGAAAGAACGGGCTTGGAAAACATTTTTTTGGAGCAAACCAAAACTTTCGGAAGCATCAATAGACATCCAGAAGGAAGAATTGTCTCAATTGCATATTATTCTTTGTTAAATATCAATCATATCCAACTACAAAAAACGGATAACGATCTTCATTGGCATCCAGTTAGTGAAGTTGGAAAAATGGCGTTTGACCACAACCTAATTCTAGAAACCTGCTATCAGACCCTTCAGAAAAAAGTCCTCACCGAGCCTATCGGCTTAAATCTTTTGCCCGAAACGTTCACCCTTCGGGATCTGCAATTATTATATGAAGCAATTTTAGGGACTTCCTTTGATAGAAGGAATTTTAGGAAGAAATTTTTTAGCACCAAACTCTTAGTTGATAGGAACGAAATAGAGAAAGAAGTGTCTCACCGACCTGCAAAACTATACAGTTTTGATTTTGAACAATATAATAAAATAAAAAATAGCCGTTTTTCATTGGTTTAATATTTATTTATTCTAAAAACCTTGTTATCTTACGTGTAATTTTTACACAATAGAAACTGATTTTATGAATATCAAATATTTTCTCTCTATATGCTTTGTGGCTTCCTTCGCTTCTTTAATGGCACAGGTGGTGACTACAGATCCTATCTTTCCGATTGACGATCAACAAGTTACAGTCACTTTTGATGCTGCTGAAGGGAACAAAGAATTGAAAGATTGCAATTGTGTCGTATATGCACATACTGGGCTGATAACAGACAAAAGCACCTCAGGCTCCGATTGGAAATATGTTCAGGGAGTATGGGGAACGGATGATACGCCTAGAAAAATGACTAGCCTTGGCAACAACAAATATTCCATCAGTTATAATATCAAAACCTTTTATGGGGCTTCTGCCGCAGACAAGGTGTTGAAGCTAGCTTTTGTTTTCAGAAATGTAAATGGCTCCAAAGTGGGACGTTCTACTACTGGTTCAGATATATTTATAGATGTTTATGGGGCAAATGCAGGGCTACAAACCTTACTTTCTTTGCCAACCGCAACAAATATTACTGCCACAACAGGACAAATAATTCCTGTAAAATTTATTGCCTCTAAGTTATCTACCTTACAACTTTGGGTAAATAATGTGAAAACAACTGAAAAATTAAACGCTGCTCAATTAGATTACAACTACGTTGCTGGAGGTCCTGGAGATTATTTGGTGGAGGCAAAATCTACTGCTGGAACAGAGGTTTCTGTTAAAAGTTTTAATGTGGTGGTGCCCAAAAACAATACTATTGAAGCATTACCAGCTGGCTCGGTTTTGGGGGCAAACAGGGTGGGCAATGGCATAAGATTGGTGCTAGAAGCACCCAATAAAAACAATGCTTTTCTGATAGGTAATTTTAGTAACTGGCGACCATCTATTAATTTTCAAATGAAAAAAACGCCTGATGGAAAATACTTTTGGATTGATTATGTTCCTAGTTCTTCTACCGAAACCCTTTACTATCAATATGTTGTAGATGGCATAACCATTGCAGATCCGTTGAGTGAATTGATTTTAGATCCCCAAAATGATAAATATATTGATCCAACTGTTTTTCCAAATTTGCCTGTATATCCAAACACTTTAAATAATGGACATGTTTCTGTAATTTATATCGGAGCAAGTGCTTATCCTTGGAATATTACTAATTTCTCACCGTCAGCAAAGGAAGATTTGGTGGTTTACGAATTGTTGGTAAGGGATTTTGTAAAAACACATAGCTATAAAACTATTCAAGACACTTTGGACTATCTTCAACGACTTGGTGTCAATGCCATTGAATTGATGCCCATAAATGAATTTGAAAATAACCTAAGTTGGGGCTACAACCCTTCTTACCATATGGCATTGGATAAATATTATGGATCTCCAGAGCGGTTTAAGTCGCTAGTAGATGAAGCCCATAAAAGAGGGATCGCTATTATCTTAGATGTTGTTTTCAACCATGCTTTTGGGCAGAGCCCATTATGCAGCTTATATTGGGATGCTGCGGGCAACAAACCCTCCGTAACCAACCCTTGGCTGAATCCTGATGCTAAGCATCCCTATAATGTTGGATTTGATTTTAATCACGAATCTACTGCGACAAAAGATTATGTAAAAAGATGCCTAACCTATTGGTTGACAGAATATAAAGTTGATGGCTTCCGTTTTGATTTATCCAAAGGTTTCACCCAAAAACAAAGTACAGAAAGCACTATGGGTAACTATGATGCAACAAGAATCGCCATTTTGAAAGGTTATGGAGATGCCATCTGGGCTACCAACCCAAAAGCACCTGTTATTTTGGAGCATTTCGCAGAAAATTCAGAAGAAATCGAGTTGGCAAATTATGGTTTTATGCTTTGGGGAAATTTGAATTATAATTACAACGAAGCAACAATGGGATTTACTTCCACCTCCAATTTTAGTGGAATCTATTATGGCAATCGAGGCTGGAGCAAGCCGAACTTGATGGGTTATATGGAAAGTCATGATGAGGAAAGATTGATGTTCAGAAACTTACAATATGGAAATTCTTCAGGTAGCTACAATATAAAAACATTGGCAACAGCCTTGGAAAGAAATGCGATGGCTTCTGTGTTTTTCTATACAATTCCTGGTCCGAAAATGCTATGGCAATTTGGGGAGTTAGGTTATGATTACTCCATCAATACTTGTGAGGATGGCACCATCAACAATGGCTGTAGGCTTTCCAACAAACCTATAAGATGGGATTATATGAATGACCCATTGAGAAGAAAATTATACAACATTACTGCCGACCTTGCCCGACTGAAGCAAACACAGCCTATTTTCAAATCCTTAGGCGTTTCCACACAATTAGCAGATAAGACCAAATGGGTTACCTTGAGTTCGCCTTCGATGAATGTGGTAGCTATCGGCAATTTTGATGTGACGAAAGGAAGTGTCACGGTTAGTTTTCCCACAAAAGGATGGTATTTTGATTATTTAAAAGGGGATAGTATCAATATATCCAACCAAAATCAAACAATCAATTTAGAGGCTGGTGAGTACCACTTGTATTTATCACAAAAAATAAAAAGACCGAGTAGCACCTTCCCAACGGCTACTGATGAATTATCTTTTAATGATAAATTGCAGTTAACTATGGTGCCGAACCCTTCAAATAGCTTTGGATCTGCCCATTTATTAGTGGATGCTCCTGAAAAGTTAGATTACCTCAATGTTCGAATTTTCGATATCAATGGTAAATTGCTAGAGCAACTAAAAACCAATAATTTAACTAGTGATTTGAATATCCTAGAAATGCCAACAATGAAAAAAGGCTTTTATATAGTGGAATGCCAATCAAATATTGGAAAAAGGTCCATTAAATGGGTGGTGGTTGAATAGAAAAAAGCCTCCTAGTAAAAAATTTACTAGGAGGCTTTTTTTATCCACCTTTCTCCACTAATTCCATCCACCTCATTTCTCTTTCTTCGATTTGATCACTCAGCTCCGAAAGCTCTTTGGAGTATTTAGCGATCAAAACAGGTGTGATGGTAGGGTCATTGAAACGATCTGCAATTTCTGCTTTTTTGGTCTCGAGTTTTTCTATTTCTTTTTCGACTCTTTTTAGCTCTTTTTGTTCTTCGTGGGTTAGTGCCACTTTGTTTGTCTCTTGTGTCGTTGTTTTCTCTTCAGGTTTTACGGATTTGTCGGATTTAGATTTTTCTTGGTCAAGCTCTTTTTGTTGGGCTCTATAATCCGAATATTGCCCATTATAATCTTTTATTTGCCCATTTCCTTCGAAAATAAAGAGATGCTCTACCAATTTATCCATAAAATAACGATCATGGGTAACCACCAAAAGACAACCTGGATAATCCATTAAAAAAGCTTCCAACACATTTAAAGTAAGGATATCTAAATCGTTGGTGGGCTCATCGAGAATCAAAAAGTTGGGATTTTTCATCAAAATCGTCAACAAATACAATCTCCTTCTCTCTCCTCCACTCAATTGGGATACATACACCTGTTGCTGGGCTTTTGAAAACAAAAACCTTTCTAACATAGCAGATGCTGTGATTTTCAATCCTTTTTCTAATGGAATATATTCTGCTATATCTTGAATCACCTCTATCACCCTTTTGTCCTCTTTCAACACCATCCCATCTTGCTGATAATGTCCGAAAACAATGGTATCCCCAATCACGACTTTACCAACATCTGGATTTTCTTCTCCTGTAAGCAATCGGATTAAGGTTGATTTACCAGCACCATTGGGACCTACGATGCCCACTCTTTCTTTCCTTCTGAATTTGTAAGTGAAGTTTTCTAGTATTTTTTTGTCTCCATAGCTTTTTCCCACATTGTGCAATTCCACAATTTTGCTTCCCAGCCACTCCATTTTGATATCCAATTGCACACTATCTGTGTCAATTTTTTTGCTGGTTGCTTCTTTTAAATCATAAAAAGCATCTACTCGAGATTTTGCTTTTGTACTTCTTGCCTGTGGTTGCCTTCTGATCCAATCCAGCTCTTTCTCAAATAATTTCTTGTTTTTGTCTAAAGTAACTGCATCAATTTCTGTACGAATGGCTTTTTTCTCCAAATATTCAGAATAGTTGCCCTTATATCGAAAAAGTTGTCCTCCATCCAATTCAATAATACTATCACATACCCGATCCAAAAAATAACGATCATGGGTAACCATGAATAATGTCAGACGTGGCTGCTGCAAATATTCTTCGAGCCATTCTATCATGTCGAGATCAAGGTGGTTGGTAGGCTCATCGAGAATCAGAAAATCAGGCTCATCTATCAGCAATTGAGCCAAAGCAATTCTTTTGCGTTGCCCCCCAGATAGCGTTCTTACAATTTGATTTAGGTCTGTAATTTTCAACTTGCTCAAAACCTCTTTCACCCTGTTTTCGATATCCCAAGCCTTCAAGACATCCATTTGTTGCATGGCTTTCTCCAGATTTTCTGTGTTTTCAGGGCGAAGCAAGGCATATTCGTAATCTCTTAAAGCCTTCATTTGTGGACTATCGGAAGAAAAAACAGATTCTAGAATGGTGTGTTGAGGGTCCAAATCTGGCTCTTGGTTCAAGATGCCGGTACGGATATCTTTTCGGATGATAATTTCAGAATTTTCACCTTCAGAGCCTTCAATGCCTGACAAAACTCTCAATAAAGTAGATTTTCCTGTGCCATTTTTGGCAACCAAAGCAATTTTCTGCCCTTTATCAATATGCAAAGTGATATTGTTAAATAAGGTTTTTTCTCCGTAGGTTTTCGTTACATTTTCTAAAGTAAGGTAATTCACTTGCGATTTGATTATTTGCGGCAAAGATAACGATAAACAATTATGAATTGCAATTTTGGATTTTTGATTTGCGAAAGGAAGATTTATAGCGTAAAAAACAATTTTTTACTACTTATATGCCTTTTTTATTCTATCCAAATCTCTTTTAGAATCTCTTTCTTTTAATGTTTCTCTTTTATCATAGCTCTTCTTTCCTTGAGCTAATGCTATTTCGATTTTAATAAACCCTCTTTCGGTAGTATAGATTCGGTAAGGGACGATGGTGAAACCTTTTTCTGCAGTTTTGCGAACCAGTTTGGCTATTTCTTCCTTTCTCAAGAGGAGTTTTCGCACCCTTTTGGTTTCGTGATTATAGTAAGTACCAAGAGAGTACTCGGAAATATGCATATTTCTAATAAAAAGTTCTCCACTAATAAAATGGCAAAAAGCATCATTGAGGTTCGCATAACCTGCCCTCACTGCCTTTACTTCAGTCCCAGACAAAACAATTCCTGCTTCATAAGTAGAGAGAAACTCATACTCATGGGTTGCTTTTCTGTTTTTAATATCTATTGGTTTAAACTTCTCTTTTGCCATAATTAATTGAACACCTTTACCTTAATTTACGGTGTCCTGAATTTGATAGTAATTTCTTCCTGGAGCATTTCTTGTGACCAATTCAGCAATAAATCCAGTTAGAAAAAGTTGGGTACCTATTATTGTTGCTAACATTCCTAGAAAAAACAAAGGTCTGTCTGCAATTCCTGTAGTATTATCCACTATTTTTTGGTAACTTAAATAAAGTAATAACAAGAAACCAATAAAAAAAGAAATAGTTCCCATTGTTCCAAAAAAGTGCATTGGTCTTTTTCCAAATTTCCCTACAAAAGAGATGGATAGCAAATCTAAAGGACCATTGATGAATCTTTCGAATCCAAACTTTGTCACTCCATATTTTCTAGCTTGGTGTTGCACTATTTTTTCACCAATTTTATTGAATCCAGCCCATTTTGCCAAGACTGGAATATAGCGATGCATTTCCCCATAGACTTCGATGCTTTTCACGACATCCAATTTATAGGATTTGAGTCCACAATTAAAATCATGTAAATTATCGATACCTGACATTTTTCGGGTTGCCCAATTATAAATTTTGGTTGGGATTGTTTTGGACAATGGATCAAACCTTTTTTGTTTCCATCCAGAGACCAAATCAAAACCATCTTTCATTATCATATTGTATAATTCAGGTATTTCGTCGGGAGAATCTTGCAAGTCCGCATCCATCGTGATAACCACATTCCCTTTTGCAGCCTCAAAGCCAGTATGCAACCCAGCAGATTTGCCATAGTTTCTTCTGAATTTGATGCCTTTCACATTGGGATTTTCGGCAGCTAATTTTTCTATGACTTTCCACGAAGCATCCTTGCTACCATCATCAATGAATAGAATTTCATAAGAATAGCCGTTGGTATTCATTACCTTTCGAATCCAAGCTTCTAACTCTGGTAGAGATTCTTCTTCATTAAATAATGGTACGACTACTGAAATATCCATTTATATTCAATTAATATTTTATAATTTTATTATCCTTCGTTTCTCTTTGCAGTTATCATGGCTACTATAACAGACAATAAAAATCCACCGATAATACCTTGAACCAGACTATAAAGTGTATTTGAGAATGTTATATGCATATCTTGAATTTTTAGCTCTTCAATTGTTTTTCGAATAACTTGTTGTTCTTCTATTCGAGTAGATTGTTTTAAGGTCAATTCAAGATATTCACTTTGTGTGCTTCGCATTAGCTCTAAAAGGCTTGTATCCAAGTAATTACACAAAATATGGAAAAATGGATAATAAATCAAATCAGCAATCACGAACACCCAAAATGCTATCTGAATATACGACTTGAAATCAATGGATGTTGCAATGTCATCTATCTCATTCACTGCTTTGAACATGAAAAATAAATAGATAATCAAAGTACTCCAAAGCACTTTAGCATCCAAAAAAAGAGGTTTTTGTATAAAATAAAACAAGAGTAAGTACACAACTGTACTTACTCCTGCCATTATACCATATTTCAAAACTACTGGATTCATAATTTAAAATTCAAGTAGCAAAGATAGGTAAACTATCAAAATTATTATCTATTCAAATGTAGGTGGGTCTTTTCTGAGGATTAAGCCCAAAACCAAACCAAGGAACAATCCCATAAAAACACCTCCAAGTACTGTAAATAAAGACATTGAAACAGGAGTCAAAAACATAGAAGTCATAGACATAGCTGTGTCTATTTGATTTGTGTCCATTCCTTTTTCTTCAAGGTTTGCTCTCATTATATCTAAAGTTTTATCAATAAATGTAGGGTCAATAAATTTGAAGTAAATAAACATAAATAAGCCAGAGATAACACTCGAAACTACCCCAACCCACATACTCACCACTATACTTTTTCCCAAAGTAATATAACCATTCAACTCTTCTTTGTAGGTAGAAATCGCTTTGTAGAAAAAGAAAACAGAAACACCCCAACTTATTATTGTTGAAAGCATATTGCTTTTTGTTCCAGAAAAATCAATTGTATTTGTCATAATAAACACAACAGATAAAACTGTAGAAATTAATCCTAAAATTAATCCATAGCGAACACCAGTTGGTCTGGCACTTTCTTCTTTCAAGTTTGCATTAAAATCTAATGGCTCCATACATTTTGTTTTTATTGATTTTAAAAATTTTGATAAAAAAAATAAATTATTTGCACAAAGTATAAAATATTTATACTAAAAACAATTATTTTTATACTAATCAAAAAAATACAATTATATGATTACCAAATTCGAAAGTTTAAAAAACAGCGTAGCTTCATTATTCTATTTGTTTTTTCCACAGCTTTGTTATTCTTGCGAAAAAAATAGCATTTTCAACAAAGAAATTTTTTGTGTTTCTTGCCAATACCATCTGCCCGAATCTGATTATCATCATTATGATGAAAACAATTTTACAAGAAGATTTTGGGGCAGGGTGAATATAAAAAGTGGTGCAGCCTTATATTTATTCAGGAAAGGAGGGTCGGTGCAGCATATTATTCATCAGTTCAAATATAATGGTAAAACAGAAATTGGGCTTAAATTAGGAGAATATTATGGCGGTTTGCTGTCAAAATCAACTCGATTTAATACCATAGATGCCATAATTCCAGTTCCTCTTCACCCCAAAAAGCAAATGTGGAGAGGTTATAATCAAAGTGAAATTTTTGCTCAAGGTTTGTCCCAATCTATGAACAAACCGGTTTTGAATGTGCTAGAAAGAAGGGTTTTTACGGATACTCAGACCAAAAAGGAAACCCTAGAAAGACATGAAAACATGGAAGAAATTTTTCAAATCAAAAAAAATAGCCTAAAACAGTATCACAAACATATTCTCTTGGTAGATGATGTAATGACAACTGGGGCTACATTAGAATCTTGTGCTAGAGTTTTGATTGAAAATGGGTATGAAGTTAGTTTGGCAACTATGGCAATCGCTATCTCTTAAAGAAATTTTCTTGCTCCGTTTCATCTAAAGCATTTCGTTTTCTCCACCATTTGCTGATAGGATAATGCACTCCAATCCAGATACTTAACATATCTGCTTTCCCATTTATTTTAGAACTAATTTCTTGAAACCCTTCCGCTTTTTTATAAATTACAGAACTCGTTAATAAATCTTTTACTCCATAATAATAGGCTGTTCCTATGGTCAGAACAGTGCCTTTTGCCATCAAAATATTGAGATAGGCAGCTCCATCGACTTGCATTCCAAATTTTTCGTCGCTATATTTACTATCTAATTTATAATAACTATTCTTGATGTCCGATCCAATAAATCCAGATTTACTATCACTCAACCCTGGGTTCTGATTCAGATAATAATTTAAGCCAACGGATAAACCTACTTGCAATTCGGGAACACCAAATTTTAATGGAATCTCATATGCCACTTTCAATGGAAACCGAATAAGATTTATTTTCTTAAAAGAAGTCGTCGCATCATCATCTTTGAATCTAAAACTAACATTATACTTCTGTGTATTTGCTCCCAAACTGATATATAAGTTGGAATAGATTTCTTGTTTTACAACAAAACCTAAACATCCATTATTTGCCCATTTACTCAACAATTGATTTCCACTATCCTCAATTCTCGGTATCGAAAGCATAATTCCGCCTTCCAATCCTGCAAAAGTTTGTAAATGAACTTTACTTTGAGAAAAGCAAAGTATTCCAAAAAATTGTAAAAATAGAAACAGAACGAATCGCATAATATGGTATTTTTCTTGAAGATAAGACAAATTGAGTGCCAATGATTTGTTTTATTTTGAATAGTATCTTTTTATCTAAAAAATTATTTATTGAAAATTATTTGACAATTTGAAACAAAGCATATTATATTTGTTAACCATTTGGTTAAACCGTTTGGTTTGTCGATTGGGTTTTAATTAAAAAACATACATGACTACAGAAGAAAAAATATTACTAGCGGCAAAAAAGAGTTTTTTTGAAAAAGGGTATGATGGGGCTAAAATGCAAGATATTGCCAATGATGCTGGCATCAATAAAGCCATGTTGCACTACTATTTCAGAAGTAAAGAATTGCTATATGAAAAAGTGAATATGAGCTTTGCAAAAGTAATTATTCCTCAAATCAATAGCTTGGTCGATACAGAACTCAATATTTTTCAAACAATTGAAAATTTTGTAGAAATTTATTTAGAGTTCCTCCAAAAAAATCCAGATTTACCCAGCTATTTTATCGGTGAGATGAATCGAAATCACGATATGTTTTTTAAAGTGCTTTCAGAAAACGCTACTCAACCAAATTTTGTAGCTTTTGCACAAAAAATTTATTCGGCGATTGAGCAAAAAGAAATTAGGCCCGTAAACCCTATTCAACTGATTTTGAATATTATCAGTTTATGTATTTTCCCCTATCTGGCAGCTCCTATGCTCCAATATGCCACCCAATCAGATGATACTTTTATTGGTGAAATCATCGCTAATAGGAAAAAAGAAATCACCTCATTCATTCTACATTCACTTACGAATCAAAATGATGTTTTATATGAAAATTAATATTCTATTGCCCGTTTTGTTTCTTTTCTGTGGATTCCATCTTTTTGCACAAGAGGAAGTCACACTAGAAATCTGCATCAGCAATGCACTGTCTGCCAATCCATTACAAAAACAACATCAATATCTTGATGAAATAGCTTCTCTCCAAACCAAAAATATTAATAAAAGTTGGCTACCACAAGTGAACCTCATCGTGCAAGCCACCTATCAAAATAAAACCATCGAACTACCGATTAAACTCCCAGGGTTGAATATCGAAACCCCTTCCAAAGATCAATACAAAGTTTTTGCAGATATCCAACAAAACATATATGATGGTGGATTGATTGCTTCACAAAAAATGGCAACAACTATTCAAAATGCTGCTGAAAACAAAAAAGTAGAAAATGAATTGTTCAAAATAAAAGAAAAAGTTATTCAGTTGTATTTCAATGCACTATTTGTTGATAATCAATTAGATCAATCTGTTTTGGCAGAAAAGGATTTGTTGGCACTTTCTAATAAAATTGCTGCAGCCACACAAAATGGAGTTTCTAGTAAATATAATGAAGCTGTAGTTGGTGTGGAATTGGAAAAATTACATCAAAAGCAAACAGAATTGAAAAGTATGAAAACCAATATTATTCAATCCTTAAATAAATTTATGAATAAGCAATTTGCTGAAAATGTGCGATTTACAAACCCCATTCAAGTTGCAAACAATAATACAGAATTAAAACGAACTGAGTTAGAATTGATGCAAATTCAACAATTACAATTGAATAATTTAGCTGAAATAGCAAACAAAAAGTCGATGCCAAAACTTGGTGCCTTCGGACAAATCGGCTACGGAAGGCCAGGATTAAACCAACTAAGCAATAGCTTTGAAGGGTATGCAATCGGAGGTCTTAGGTTGTCTTGGAATCTATCAAGTCTTTATACTTTACAGAATGAAAAGCAGGTGATACAACTACAATCCAAATCAATTGATGCACAAAAAGAAGCTTTTGTTTTACAAACAGAAACTAATATTTCATCGCAAATAGCAGATATTGAAAAGTATAAAAAACTAATAGTATCTGATAATCAAATCATTGAGTTCAGAAAAAAGATAAAAACCGCTGCTCAAGCAATGTTAGATAATGGCGTCACCACCTATCAAGATTTTCTCAAAGATTTAGATGCTGAGGAAACAGCAAAAACCACTAAAGCAATGCACGAAATACAATTGCTCCAATCACAATATCAATTACAACTTTTATTTGGAAATTTATAAAAATAGAAATTATGAACAATTTGAAATTATATATTTTTTTCGGAATCATCGGCATTTTGTCCTGCGGAAAAAACAAAAACGCCTATGATGCAACAGGAGTATTCGAAGCAAATGAAAAAATTATCAGTGCTGAAGCAACTGGAAAAATCACAGAATTATCTATTGAAGAAGGAGACCTAGTGAATGCAAATCAGCTGGTTGGGAAAATTGATGGAAGTAATTTAGATATTCAAAAAGCTCAAATTGAATCAACAATTGATGCTGTTGCAAAAAAGCAAAATGACGCCCAACCACAAATCAGTATTCTGACCGACCAAATAAAAGTGCAGCAAGAACAAATCAAAACCTTGCAAGTGCAATATGCAACTCTAGAAAAAGAAAAAGCTAGAACGGAGCGATTGATTAAAGCAGATGCTGCTCCCACAAAACAATTGGACGACATCGTTGCACAAATGAACGTCATAAAACAACAAATACAAACCGCTGACAGCCAGATTGATTTGGTGAAAACACAGATAAATGCACAAAAATCAATGGTCAATATCCAAAACAGAGGGATTTTGAGTGAACAAAAACCGTTGAAAGACAAAGCAAATCAGGTGGATGATTTCTTGAAAAAGTGTCAAATTATCAATCCTATCAAAGGAACCGTTTTAGTGAAATATGCAGAAAAAGATGAGATAACTACCGTTGGTAAAGCAATTTACAAATTGGGTGACTTAGAAAATATGATATTGAGAGCTTACATAACCGATTCTCAACTTGGCTCCGTAAAATTAGGTCAAACCATAAAAGTTTTTGTGGGACCCATCGGTGGTGAAAAAGAATATAGTGGAAAAATCACTTGGATCTCAGACAAGGCTGAATTTACCCCCAAAACCATTCAAACCAAAGAAGAAAGAGCAAATCTAGTGTATGCAATAAAAGTAGCTGTTAAAAATGATGGATTCTTAAAAATTGGAATGTATGGTGATGTCCGATTTTAAAGCCATTGAAGTCAAAAACATTTCAAAAAACTACGATAAAGGAAAAATTGTAGCTTTAGATAATATTTCCTTCGATGTAAAAAAAGGAGAACTATTTGGTTTGGTTGGTCCCGATGGGGCAGGCAAAACAACTTTGTTAAGAATCATTGCTACTTTGCTTTTGCAAGATAGTGGCGAAGCTAAGTTGGATAACTTTGATTGTGTTGCAGATTTTAAAGCTATTCGGCAAAGGATCGGCTATATGCCTGGTCGGTTTTCTCTCTACCAAGATCTAACCATCGAAGAAAATCTGAACTTTTTTGCAACTATTTTTAATACTACAATCGAAGAAAACTATCATTTAATCAAAGATATTTATGTTCAAATAGAGCCTTTTAAACACAGAAGGGCAGGTAAATTGTCAGGAGGAATGAAGCAAAAGTTAGCACTCTGTTGTGCTTTGATTCATAAACCTTCCGTCTTGATTTTGGATGAGCCTACTACAGGAGTTGACCCTGTTTCAAGGAAAGAGTTCTGGGATATGTTGGGAAGGTTACAACACGATGGAATCACTATTATTGTTTCTACACCCTATATGGATGAAGCTAATTTGTGCGATAGAATCGCCTTTATACATCATGGTAAACTACTGACAATCAACACACCACAAAATATAATAGATAGTTTTGGCAATGTTTTATGGAGTATTTCTGGAGATAACCTTTTTAGTTTAATGACCAAACTAAGGGCTTGGCAAAACACAAAATCCTGTTTTTCCTTTGGCGAAAATCTTCACTTTGTTTCCATTAATGCTCAAATTACCCCCCAAGATATTATGCATTATTTGAAGGATGATTCCGTTCAGGTTTCGAAAATTGTTCCTTCTATTGAAGATTGTTTTATGTCATTTATGCAAAACTAATATCATGAATTTAGCGATTGAAGTAAATGAATTGACAAAAAAATTTGGTGACTTTGTGGCTGTTGATCACATTTCTTTTTCTGTAAAAAAGGGAGAAATATTTGGTTTTTTGGGTGCTAATGGTGCCGGAAAAACAACAGCTATGAAAATGTTAATTGGCATTTCAATCCCGACCAGCGGAAATGCAACCGTCGCTGGATTTGATTTGAATCGCTATCCAGACAAAATCAAACAAAATATTGGTTATATGAGCCAAAAATTCAGCCTTTACGAAGATTTAAATATTATAGAAAATATTCGTTTTTATGGTGGAATCTATGGTTTGAGTAGAAAAGAAATAGCTGAAAAAAGTGAAAAACTTCTCGAAAAACTTGATTTACAATCCGTTTCAAAAAGCTTGGTCAGCTCTTTACCCTTAGGATGGAAACAAAAACTTTCCTTTTCAATCGCCATGATTCACGAACCATCTATTATTTTTTTGGACGAACCAACAGGGGGAGTTGACCCTATCACAAGAAGACAGTTTTGGGATTTGATTTACGAAGCATCCGAAAATGGAACTACCGTTTTTGTCACTACTCACTATATGGATGAAGCAGAATATTGTGAAAGGGTAAGTATTATGGTAGATGGAAAAATTGCCGCCCTGAACACACCAAAACAGTTGAAACAAGATTTTAAAGCAGCTTCAATGGATGAAGTTTTTTATCAATTAGCCCGAGGTGCTAAAAGAAGTGACCATTAAATCTAAAAAAATGAAGCAATTTATCATATTCGTTAAAAAAGAATTCTACCACATTTTAAGGGACCCCAAAACCTTGATTATCATCATTGGCTTACCCATTATTCAAATCCTAACCTTTGGTTTTGCCCTAACCAATGAAGTAAAAAATTCTAAAATTGCAATTTTAAATCCAACTATTGACGAGACTACCACCAAAATTGTGGATAGATTAGAGGCAAGTAGATTTTTTGAAATCGAAAAGTCAATCAATAGCCCGAACGATTTAGATGCTGCTTTTAAGTCTGGAAAAATAAGAATGGCTGTCGTTTTTCAAAATAATTTTCAAAGCAATTTGCTCCATAATAAAAAAGCTGATATTCAGCTAATTACAGATGCTAGCGATCCAAATATTGCTACAATGGTTTCAAATTATGCCACGGCAATTATCAATGATGCACAAACCGAATTGAACCCGAATTACCAAATGCCCTATCAAATTAATATCGCCACTCGGCTTTTCTACAATCCACAACAAATAGGAGCCTATAGTTTTGTTCCTGGTATTATGGCGATGGTGCTTTTGCTCATTTCAACGATGATGACTTCCTTAGCCATCGTAAGAGAAAAAGAATTGGGTTCGATGGAGCTTTTGCTGGCATCACCCATGAAACCACTTGTTTTGATCCTTAGCAAAGTAGTTCCCTACCTGATTATTTCTCTTTTTAATTGGTTGATGATTGTCATTTTAAGTGTTTGGTTGATGGAAGTCCCGATAAATGGAAGTTTTCTTTTATTGTTTTTGGTGAGTTTGGTGTTTATTGTAGCATCTTTAGCTTTAGGATTGTTTATTTCTTCCATCACCGATTCACAGCAAGTAGCGATGATGATTTCATTAATGGGAATGCTTTTACCTACATTGATATTAAGTGGTTTTATGTTTCCAATAGAAAATATGCCCTTACCACTTCAAGTCGTTTCAAATATTGTCCCTTCCAAATGGTATTATAGCATCGTGAAAGATATTATGATCAAAGGATTGGGGATAAATGCAATATGGAAAGAAACCTTGGTTTTGGTGGGGATGACTTTGTTTTTTATCGCTGTTAGTCTTAAAAAATTTAAAATAAGAATATCATGAGAACAATTTTATTTTTACTAGAAAAAGAATTTGCTCAGATATTTAGAAACAAAGCAATTCTTAGATTGATATTTATAATGCCAATAGTGCAATTAATCATGCTTCCATTGGCTGCTGATTATGAAGTGAAAAATATAAATTGTAGCATTATCGATCATGATCATTCCCCTTATTCCAGAAGATTGATTGGACAAATAGAAGCTTCCACTTATTTCAAATTAGTTGATTATCAACAAAATATAGAAGGTGCAATGCCTAAACTGGAAAAAGATAAATCAGATATCATTCTTGAAATCCCCCAAAACTTTGAAAAAGATTTAATAAAAGAAGAAAAAGCGACACTCCTCATAGCTGTGAATGCTGTGAATGGTGTGAAAGGAAATTTAGGTGCAGCTTATGCCTCTGGAATTATCCGAACTTTCAATCAAAATATAAGAATGGATTGGATGACATTCCCAAAAATGAACCCAATTCCAGAGATTCGGATAAGTTCTATCCCTTGGTATAACAAAATGATGAGTTATAAAATTTTCATGGTTCCTGGCATTTTAGTCATTCTCGTAACTATGGTGGGGAGTTTTTTGAGCTCATTGAATATTGTTCATGAAAAAGAAGCGGGCACTATTGAGCAAATTAATGTAACCCCAATCCGCAAACATCATTTTATTTTAGGAAAATTAATTCCTTTTTGGATATTAGGAATTGTTGTTTTAGGACTTGGATTGATTGTTTCATATATTATCTATGGTATAGTTCCAGTTGGAAGTTTGTTCTTGCTCTTTTCTTTTGCTGCTGTTTATTTAATTGGCACTTTGGGGTTGGGGTTGTTGATTTCAAATTATGCAGACACCCAGCAACAAGCCATGTTCTTTTCCTTTTTGTTGATGATGGTTTTCATCTTGCTAGGGGGGCTCTATACACCGATTGAAAGTATGCCAGAATGGGCAAAGGTGATTACAAAATTCAACCCTGCGGCTTATTTTATTGAAGTTATTCGAATGATCGTTCTGAAAGGAAGCGGATTAAAAGATATTCTTCCTCATTTTTTTGCTATTGGTTGTTTCGCCGTTGTTTTTAATTTATTAGCAATTTGGAGTTATCGAAAACAAATTTAATTTGAAAACTAGGGAGCTAATCTGAAAATATCCCATTGGTTCCCTTCCTTTCTTTCGTAACAAATCCTATCGTGCAATCGGCTACTCCTGCCTTGCCAGAATTCGATACGATTTGGAATCAAAATATAACCGCCCCAAAATGGCGGCATCGGTAATTGCTCTAAGGATGCATATTGGTTTTCTAATGACACTACTTTGTTTTCCAAAATTGACCTATCCGCTATCTTTTGACTTTGTGGGGACGACCATGCTCCTATTTGGCTCCCTTTGGGCCTGCTTTTGAAATAAATTTCAGCCTCTTCCCTACTTACTTTTTCTATTTTTCCTTCAATTCTCACTTGTCTTTCCATCTGAAGCCACAAAAAAGTCATTGCTCCAAATGGATTTTCTTCCATTTCTTTTCCTTTTCTACTTTCATAATTAGAATAAAATACAAATCCTGTGGGAAGAATATCTTTTAATAATAAAATCCTACAAGAAGGTTTCCCTTCTTTTGTGGCTGTAGAAAATGACATGGCATTCGGCTCTAAAATTTGTTGGGAGATTGCCTCGTCAAACCATTTTGTAAATTGGTTGATTGGGTTTTTATCCACTTCTTCAATTTCTAAAAAGCCCGCCTTATAATCTTGCCTTAAATCACCATAAGTTAAACTACTCATATCTCTAGTGCTAATAATGTACCTTGTTCGATTGCTCTTTTCGCATCCAGTTCTTTTGCTTCAAATGCTCCTCCAATTAAATGTACGTTCTTGCCCATTTGTTGCAATAAGTCATATAAATTTCTATTCGGCTCCTGCCCAGCACAGATAATTATATTATCAACTTTCAAAACTTCCTTTTTTCCTTCGTGCAGAATGTGCAATCCTTCATCATCAATTTTTTCATATGTAACTGAATCCCACATTTTTACTCGATTGTTTTTTAAGGTAGTTCGATGAATCCAACCCGTTGTTTTACCCAACTTCTCCCCCACTTTTCCTTCAGATCTTTGCAATAAAAATATTTCTCTTTTGGGTTTTTCAACCATCCCTTTTTTTATACCTCCTCGATTGGTAATCTCCGTATCAATACCCCATTGGATTGAAAAATCCTTTATATTTGGATGTTTGTTTTCTTCTAACAAATATTCTGCTGTGTCAAACCCAATTCCTCCAGCACCAATGATGGCTACTGTATCGCCAACTGCTTTTTTCGCTTTTATCACATCCAGATAGCTTAACACTTTTGGATGACTGATACCCTCTATTTTGGGATTTCTAGGAGTAACACCAGTTGCGATTACAATTTCTTCAAAATCTAACAAGTCCTCTTTTTCAACAAATTTCCCCAAATGTAATTTTACGCCATTTAGATCCAAATGAGTTTTATAATAACGAATGGTTTCATAAAACTCTTCTTTGCCAGGAATCTGCTTTGCTATATTGAATTGCCCACCAATTTCATGGGAGCCATCGAATATATGTACTTCATGACCCCTATCTGAAGCATTTTTTGCAAAAGCTAATCCAGCAGGTCCTGCCCCAACGACGGCAATTTTTTTACTTTTGGGTGCTGTCTTCGTTATCATCACTGTCTCCCTACAGGCTCTTGGATTCACCAAACAAGAAGCAGTTTTCTGAGCAAAAATATGATCCAAACAAGCCTGGTTACAGGCAATACAAGTATTGATTTCTGCAGATTTTCCCGTTCTTGCTTTAATGGGAAACTGGGGATCGGCTAAAAAAGGACGAGCCATCGATATCATATCTGCACATCCATCTTCCAAAACCTGTTCTGCTACCTCAGGCATATTGATCCGATTGGTTGTAATCAATGGAATTTTTACTTGCCCCATCAGCTTTTTGGTAACCCAAGCAAACCCAGCCCTCGGCACCATCGTTGCGATGGTAGGGATTCTAGCTTCATGCCAACCAATGCCAGTATTGATAATGGTTGCACCAGCCTTTTCTATTGCTTTTGCTAATAACACAACTTCATCCCAACTACTCCCATCCTCAATCAAATCCAGCATGGACAGTCGGTAAATTATAATAAAATCTTTGCCCACTTTTTCTCGGATGCCTTTCACAATTTCAATAGGAAATTTTATTCTATTTTCGAAGGAGCCACCCCATTCATCTTTCCTTTTATTCGTTTTTGAAACAATGAATTGATTGATTAAATATCCCTCGGAGCCCATCACTTCCACTCCATCATAGCCTGCTTCTTTTGCCAAAACAGCACTTTGAACAAAACTATTAATCGTTTGTCGAACGCCCCAATTCGGCAATGCCCAAGGTTTGAAAGGAGAAATCGGCGATTTAATGGATGATGGAGCCACACAAAGTGGGTGATAACCATATCTTCCAGCATGTAATAATTGCGTAACGATTTTTCCGCCAGCTCCATGAACCCTTTCGGTAATTACTTGATGTTTTCTCGACTCTCTGTGGGTTGTCATTTTAATACCGAATGGCGTCAACCATCCAAAAATGCTCGGTGAAATGCCTCCAGTAACGATAAGCCCTGCTTCCCCTTTTGCTCTTTCTTCATAAAAAACCGCCATTTTTTCGAAACCATCCTTCGATTCTTCCAAACCTGTATGCATCGAACCCATCAAGATTCGATTGTTTAGCGTTGTAAATCCAAGATTTAAAGGAGAGAAAAGGTGTGGAAAATGATTCATAATAATTCTATTAAAAAATAAAAGCAACCTATTTACAAAAATAGATTGCTTTTAGAATAAAAACGAAAATTCGCTAATAAAAGAATTATTTATCGAATCTTATTTCTTGTATGATATAAGAACTTCCTGTATTCTTCAAATAAATATATACTCTAAATGTTCCGTTTATTGTACTTAAGTCACCTATACAATATTGAGCATCTTTGCCTTTAGAAGCACCTTGGTGAGCTTGAACAAAACTCTTTGGTTTATTTCTATTCAAAAAGTTCTTTATCATTTCCGTAGCTTCGGTTTTTGAAAGCACTTCCTGATTGCCTTCCATATATACTTCGACATTTTCATCAAAATAAGAGGACAATGTGGTAATATCGCCAGATCCTATAGCTTTGAATATTTCAGGAATGCCTGCATTTGCAAAGGATACCAGAGATAAAAAACTTAAAACAAACAATATTTTTTTCATCTTTCTTACCAATTAAGGTGTTTGATTTAATTCTATAACAATTATATAACAATTTTCATTCCGAAGAGAGTGTTAATGATTGTTAATGTAATTTTTAACAAAATTTAACTAAAATAGACTGTTTTATTATCATTTATTTTTTTTGTCATTCATTACTTCTCCTTATATTATTGAATAATCGTTATTCAACTCAAAATCACCTTTTTAATATTTTATAAAAAGTCGTATCTTTGCACCTCTTTTTAAAAAATCAATTCTAATTCAGTTTAATAGATTTGTAATATATGTTGTATAGAGCATTTAAAAGCTTGAACTTGCCTGAGATAGACCAGGAAATTCTTGCTTTTTGGGAAAAAGAAAATGTCTTTCAAAAAAGTGTGGATCAAAGAGATTCAAACAACACTTTTGTTTTTTATGAAGGTCCACCTTCCGCTAATGGTATGCCCGGCATTCACCATGTGATGGCAAGGGCAGTGAAAGACATTTTTTGTAGATTCCAAACCATGAATGGTAAAAAAGTGGAACGAAAAGGAGGATGGGATACTCATGGTTTACCTATCGAACTTAGTGTTGAAAAAGAATTGGGAATCACAAAAGATGATATTGGAAAGAAAATTTCTGTTGACGAATATAATGATAAATGTAGAGAAACCGTCCTTCGCTATAAAGACAAATGGGACGAACTCACCAAAAATATGGGATATTGGGTGGACCTAGAACATCCATATATTACGTATGAAAACAATTATATTGAGTCGGTTTGGTGGCTACTTTCCAAACTTTACAATAAACATTTGTTGTATAAAGGTTATACTATACAACCCTATTCTCCAGCAGCTGGTACAGGTTTGAGCTCACATGAATTGAACCAACCGGGATGTTATAGAGAATTGAGGGATACCTCTATCGTTGCAAAATTTGAAGTAATCAGAAATAGCCAATCGGAGTTTCTTTATGATGAAAATCAGGAAGATTTGAGAATGTTGGCTTGGACAACTACTCCTTGGACTTTGCCTGGAAACTGTGCTTTAACAGTCGGGGCAAACATCGACTACGTAAAAGTAAAGACTTTTAGCCCATATACCTATTTACCAGTTAGTGTGATTCTTGCAAAAGCTTTGGTTGGAAAATATTTTTCTGAAAAAGGGAAAGATGTTGCTTTCGATAGCTATAAGGCTGGGGATAAAGTAATTCCTTGGCAAATCGTTCAGGAAATGAAAGGCAAGGATTTGTTAGATATTCGCTACAAACAATTGATGCCTGCCGTTCAAAATGAGCTTTTAGCAAAAGATGCATTTAGAGTAATCGCTGGTGATTTCGTTACCATCGAAGATGGTACTGGTATCGTCCACACTGCTTCTGTTTTTGGAGCAGATGACTTTAGAGTTTGCCAACTCAATAATATTCCTTCTGTATTGGTGAAGGATGAAAATGGTAATGATGTGCCAACCGTTGACAAAAAAGGGAAGTTTGTCAGTGAGGTAGGCGAGTTTTTGGTTAAAAAAATTAGTGACCATCATATTAAAACACATAAAATCTTTGGAAAAGATGATTTTTACGTAAAAAATTATTTAGACGAAGATGAAAAGCAACCTGATTACAAAACTGTTGATGAAATAATCAGCATTATCTTAAAATCAGAAAATAAGGCATTCAAAGTCGAAAAATATTTACACAATTACCCTCATTGTTGGAGAACGGATAAGCCAATTCTCTATTATCCTTTGGATAGCTGGTTTATTAAAGCAGCTTCTATGAAAGAAAGAATGTCTGCTTTAAACAAAACTATCAACTGGAAACCAGAATCAACAGGAACTGGTCGTTTTGGTAATTGGTTGGACAATTTGCAAGATTGGAATCTTAGTAGAAGTAGATATTGGGGAATCCCAATTCCTATCTGGAGAACGGAAGACACAAAAGAGGCAATCTGTATCGGCTCATTAGCTGAGTTACAATCAGAAATTGATAAAGCAAATTCGAAATTGGGATTGAATCAAGTAATCCCTCAAGATATTCATCGACCTTATATTGATAATATCATCTTGGTTTCTTCCGATGGGCAACCCATGAAAAGAGAATTGGATCTAATCGACGTTTGGTTCGATTCGGGTGCCATGCCTTTTGCTCAGTGGCATTTTCCATTCGAAAACATCAAGCAATTCGCCAGAAACTATCCTGCTGATTTTATTGCTGAAGGTGTTGACCAAACCAGAGGTTGGTTCTATACCCTTCATGCCATAAGTTCTATGGTGAAAGAAGATATTCATGAGGAATTGAAAAAACATGGAATTTCAGTAAGTGATCAAAGATACCCTGGTGTTGCCTTCAAAAATGTGGTGTCCAACGGATTGGTTTTGGATAAAAATGGTCAAAAAATGTCCAAAAGATTGGGTAATGCTGTAGATCCATTCGAAACTTTGCCAACTTATGGTGCTGATGCTACCCGTTGGTATATGATTTCCAACTCTCAACCTTGGGATAATTTGAAATTCGACGTCAACGGCATCACCGAAACAAGAAATAAATTATTCGGAACGCTATTCAACACCTACAATTTCTTTGCTATCTATGCTAATGTAGATGGCTTCGAAATGGATGAACAAAATGTGAGCCTCTACAAAAACAGAACTGAGCTTGATCGTTGGATTTTGTCGAAGTTGTATAGTTTGGTAAAACAGGTGAAAGAATGTTACGAACAATACGAGCCAACTAATGCAGCTCGATTAATCGAAAATTATGTAGATGAGCATTTGAGCAACTGGTATGTTCGATTGAGTAGAAGACGTTTTTGGAAAGGCGAAATGAGCGAAGATAAAAAGATGGCTTACGAAACCTTGTTCGAATGCTTGAATGTCGTAGCTCAGATGATGGCACCAATAGCACCATTTTTTACAGATTGGTTGTATAAAAATCTAACGGATAATATTAGAGAAAAAGCAATCGCTAATAATACGCCGCTTCAATATTCTTCAATCCATCTAACTTATTTAACTCCAGTATCTGAAAACTTAATTGATGTGGATTTGGAGCAAAGAATGGACTATGCTCAGAGAATATCTTCCTTGGTATTATCGTTAAGAAAAAAGGAGAAAATCAGAGTTCGCCAACCGCTTCATAGAATATTGTTACCTGTTTTAAATGAAGACTTTAAGTCGAAAGTAGAAGAGGTGAAAGATTTGGTTTTGGCGGAAACAAATGTTAAAGAGCTCGAATATGTTTTGGATACCAGTGGGTTAATAACTAAAAAAGCAAAAGCAAATTTCAAAACTTTGGGTCGCTCCATGGGTAAGCATATGAAAGATGCTGCGGCGATCATTGAAAATATGACGCAGGCTGAAATTGCAAATGCTGAAAAAAATCAACAATTCCAAATAGAAATTAGCGGAGAAAAGTTTGATTTGAATTTAGAAGATTTGATAATCACTTCAGAAGATATTCCAGGATGGCAGGTGGCATCCGACGGCGCATTAACTGTTGCTTTGGATACGACGATTGACGAAAAACTGGCTGCAGAAGGAACTGCAAGAGAATTGATAAACAGAATTCAAAACATCAGAAAATCAAGCGATTTCAACATAGTGGATAGAATATCCATTACTTTGGAAGATCATCCAATTATTAGAAATGCTGTAGATCAGTTCGGCACTTATATTTGTAATGAAACTCTTGCTGATAATATTACACTATCAACAAATGTGGATGCAGAGTTGGTTGAGATATATGAAGACTTAATCATTCCAATAAAAGTAGTTTTAAAAAAATAATAGAAATTTAATTAGAAAATAAAAAAATATGAGTTTAGAAAAAATAACATCCATTTCTGGTTTTTCAGGGTTGTTCAAAATAATAACTACCAGAAAGGACGGAGTGGTTGCAGAAGACTTACAAACAGGAAAATCAATGTTTGCCTCTTCAAGAAAACATCAGTTTACGCCCCTTGCATCTATTGGTATTTACACTGATGATGGTGATTCTATTGCCTTATTCCAATTGTATAAAAACATGTTGGCGCATCTTGCAGATATGCCTGAAAATGAGCAATCTGAAGAAGCTAACAAAACATTTTTTGGTATAGCTTTACCCACATATGATAAAGAGAGAGTTTATCCAAAAGATATAAAAAAATCAATAAAATGGTTCCGTTTCTTGAATGAAAAAGGAATAATTAACGATAAAAACTTAGATGAATTTCTAAAGAATATTGAAGAAGGAGCTGAAGAAGAAACAGCTGAATAAAAAAAGTTTAATAACTATCCTAAGCTACCTTGTTTAGGATAGTTATTATTTTTCTAATAGCTAATATGCTTCCTAAAATAACGGTATAGATTAATGTTGCTTCCATACTTTTAAATTTTGTTTTGGACAATTGTATAGGTAAAACGCCTAGTGAATTTAATCCGCTGCTTCATTTCTAAAAAAAAATAAAAAAAATTTGATGCCCGTTAAAATAAATTCTGATTTAAAAGAATGGCTAAATCAACAAGTAATTTATTATAACCATCCAAGTTTTATTGAATCCGATCCAATACAAGTTCCTCACCAGTTTTCTAAGTTACAAGATATCGAGATTATCGCTTTTTGGACAGCCATTTTGGCTTGGGGACAAAGACCTGTCATTATAAAAAAAGCCCAAGAGTTGGTAACATTAATGGATGGTGCTCCTCATGATTTTATCCTTAATCACCAAGAAAGTGATTTGAAACCTTGGCTCAATTTCAAACATAGAACCTTCAACACCGACGACACCCTTTATTTCTTAAGTTTTTTTCAACATTATTATTCCAATAACCATTCCTTAGAAAATGCTTTTGCGATTGACAAAAATGCTGAAAACATTACTGAGGGAATCAATAATTTCAGAAATCAGTTTTTCGACCTGCCTATCGTAATGGAAAGAACAAAAAAGCATATTTCTAGCCCAATAAAAGGCTCTACTTGCAAAAGAATCAATATGTTTCTTCGGTGGATGGTGAGAAATGATGGAAAAGGAGTAGATTTTGGAATTTGGAAAAATATTGCCCCTAGCCAATTATTGATGCCTTTAGATGTTCACGTAGAAAGAGTAGCCAGAAATCTCGGATTGATTCAAAGAAAGCAAACCGATTGGCTTACGGTGATAGAGCTTACTGAAAATTTAAAAAAATTCGATCCTGAAGATCCTGTAAAATATGATTTTGCATTATTCGGTATTGGGGTAAATGGCGAAAAGTATTAAAACTTTCTATAAATGAAAAAACCCTTCCAAGCTATTTGCCTGAAAGGGTAATATTTTTGAAACTAATTTAAAACTAGTCTTCGTTTTCTACTCTTCCGCCATTCAAGTTGTCTTGAAGCGTTTTTAATTCATCCCACTTACCTGCAGCAGCCAAAGTAGCTTGTTGAGGCCAAGTAGATGGATCATGCATTCTATATCTAGGACCTGCATTATCCAAAATTTCTTTTAGTTGGTCATAACTAGCCATTGCTAATTCAGCAAAAGTAGTGATGCCACCATTATTTAAGTGCTCTTCGATTTTTGGACCAATTCCTTCGATTTTTTTCAAATCATCCGGTTTGATTTCTGAAGAAGCCGCTTTTGGAGCTGCTGCAACTGGAGCTGCCTCAACAACTTTCTCTACAACTGGTGCAGGAGCTGGAGTGGATGCTTTCTCAGCAACAGGAGCTGCTTTTTTAGCTGGAGCAGCCTTTTTTGCTTCTGCAACAGGAGCAACTACTGAAGCACCAGCAGGTAAAATACTGATAGTTGTTCTATCTAATCTACCTTTTTTATAAGTTACGATACCTTCTGTAAGAGCAAATAACGTATGGTCTTTACCCATACCTACTCCTACTCCAGCATGAAATTTTGTTCCTCTTTGACGAACGATGATATTACCTGGAATGGCAGTTTGTCCGCCATACAATTTAACGCCAAGTCTTTTACTTCTACTGTCCCGGCCGTTCTGGGTACTACCTTCACCTTTTTTATGAGCCATGGTGGTTGGAAAATTTTAAGTTTTTAAAAAATAAGAAAAAAAGTTTGGTTTTAAAATTATGCAACGATGCTATCGATGCTAATTTTTGTAAAACATTGACGGTGACCGTTTTTCTTACGGTAACCTTTACGTCTTTTCTTTTTGAATACGATTACTTTGTCACCTTTTTCGTGACTCAATACGGTAGCGTTGACTTTTGCACCTGAAAGCACCGGCTTGCCAACAGAGATATTGCCATCTCTCTCGATCAATAAAACTTGATCAAAAGTTTTGCTATCCCCTACATTTGCTTCTAACTGGTGTACATAGAGATTTTGTCCCTCTGTAACTTTAAATTGCTGACCAGCTATTGTTACGATTGCATACATTTAGGCTGAATAATTTAAACGTTTAAAAATGAGGTGCAAAAGTAATTCTTTTTTTATTAATTATCAAATCAAATCTCTTAAATAGAAGGTTTTTTTGAGTTTTTTGCCATCTCTTAATAGCTTTAACTTGATTTTTTTGCCGTTTTTACCTCGAAATTTAGCAATCAAATCATCTAATGAGAAAAAATTGGCAGACAACCACCCTACTTTTAATATAATATCTCCTTTTTTGATATCTACTTCACTAGCTGGAGAGTTGGGTTGGACATGTTGTATGATGAATGTTTGATGGTGAACACCAGATGATATTAAAGATAATCCACTTTTATCTACTAAAAAGGGTTGTTTGAAATTTTTATTGGGTGATAAATATAATTGTTCTTTATTGTAATCTATTATCAAATTAAATCTTTCCAAAATGACATTTCCAATAATACCATTTCTAGAAGAAGTATTGAATACCAACAAGGTATCTAAAGCCTGAAAGGTGCATGGAAGGCTTCCAAAATTATAGCCGCCTATGTTCAAAGCATTAATTCTACCAATCACACCAAATAATTGCCCTCCAAGACCAGCACCCAAAGATCCATTTATCGTTTTAGGCGGAATTGATAACCCAATAGAGTCATTTGGATATAACAAAATGCCCAAATTGGCTCCAGTATCCATCAAAAGCTTTATGTTTACTGTATTCGTGTCTGATATTTTCGATTCGACATTTATATAAGGCTTTGATTTTGATATGTTTATTGGAATTTTGGTGTATTTTTTTAGCTTGCCATTAAAATATTCAGATTTAATAAATTGGATTTTCTTTTGGTCATAATCTATTTTCACAACTCCGTTTAAAAATGCATCTGCTCCTAAAATACCGTGTATTTGCATTCCAGTATAATCATCCAAGTTGATATAATCATCCGCTAACACTAACACATCTTGCTCCGCTTCTATGCCATTGAATAATTTATATTGAACTTTTTTTGCTAGATATGCCGTCATTACTGTTTTTAAATCAGCACCTATTACTTTGAATTCCTTTTCGTATTGGATGCCAAGAATGTCGGATATTTCTTTTTTTGTTATTAAGGTATGCTCAGCCCCTGTGTCAAAAATAAAATTGCAAGGGAAAAATCCGTTGATATAGACTTTTATAATTATAAAATGATTCACATATTCAAATGGAATCTCACAGCCTTCAGCTCCATTTGGCGTTTTAATCCCTGGTAATTGAGCGAATGACCATTGGGAAAGAAAAAAGAAAAAAATTAATATTTTATTTCTCACGAAATAAAGTTAAGCTATTTGCTTTTGATTTTCATTTTTTGGATACCTATTTAAAAAATATACTATTATGCCAATTGTTCTTTTTTGGTGTCTTTCACAATCATAATACAAACGACAGACGCTATGCACAATAATATCCCACCAATCTGAACCGCTAACAATCGGTCATTTCCTAAATAGTTGGACATGATTTTTCCGAAAAATAGCGAAGCAATTATTTCAGGCAGTACAATGAAAAAATTGAAAATTCCCATGTAAATTCCCATTTTGTCTTCTGGTAAATGTGCTGATAAAATAGAATAAGGCATTGATAAAATGGAAGCCCATGCAATACCAACCATTCCCATCGAAACAAATAATAATTGTGGATTAGTGATGTAGTTTACAGAGATTAATCCGATTCCACCGATTAATAAACATATGGAGTGGGTCCATTTTTTTCCCAAGATTTTTACGATTGATGGAATAAAAAACGAAAAACCAAAAGTGACCAAATTTAATATTGCTGAAGTTGTATTTGCATGTTCAAGCCCTCTTGTGAAAACATCGCTATTCGTTTTTGCATCGCCTCCGAAATATATCTGTAGCAACGCCAGTACTATAGTAAAACCACATCAAAAATAAGCCGGGCCAAGTTAGAAACTGAACTACCGAAATTCGCTTCATTTCATCCGGCATATTTATTATTGAACTCGTTATTTCCTTAAATCCTGCTCCGAACCCTTTGTTTGATTCTTTGACTTTCGATTTCCAATCCAAATCTGCTGGTGGATATTCTTTACTTGAAAAAACGGTATATAAAACGGCGATCAAAAAAACAGCAGCTCCAATATAAAACGACCACACAATATTTTGTGGAATCGCACCGCCCATTTTATCTCTCGACAATCCAAACCAATCCACTAATTTCAAAGGAAGATAACCCGCAATAAAAGAAGCCAAACCGATAAACATGCTTTGCATAGAAAACCCAAATGATCGTTGGTCGTCATTCAAGTTGTCCGCTACAAAAGCTCTGAATGGTTCCATGCTAATATTTATGCAAGAATCTAAAATCCACAACAACCCTGCTGCCATCCAAACCGTTGGTGAATTGGGCATGAAAAATAATGCTATCGAACTTAGGATGGCACCGACTAAAAAGTAGGGTCTTCTCCTTCCCAATTTTGGATGCCATGTTCTATCACTCATATATCCAATAATTGGCTGAACCAATAGTCCTGTCATTGGTGCTGCAAGCCATAAACCAGGTATCTGGTCGGGTTCTGCTCCCAAGTATTCATAGATAGCACTCATATTTCCCATCTGAAGGCTCCATCCGAATTGGATACCAAAGAAGCCAAAACACATATTCCAAATTTGCCAAAAGGAAAGGCGAGGTTTCATTGTTGACATACTATTTTTGTTTTAATTGATATAAAGCAATGATTTTTCGAATATTATGGTCTATTTTCCCTTTTCTACACCATAATATTTTACATTATTTGGATAAAAGTAATAAATATTCTTCATAATGTATTTTTTACACATAGTCATTTTATAATTTTTATACCGTTGCATTATTATTAAGTTTGTTTTGAAATTTTCTATATAACTCTTCAATATTGCAAAGCCTTTTTTTAAGTTTGCAAAAAATAATATTATGGTATCTCCTTGGTTGGAAAGAACTGAATTACTCATCGGTGAAGCAGATTTGAAAAAGCTAGAAAACAGTAAAGTACTTTTGATTGGTCTTGGTGGTGTCGGGAGTTATGCTGGTGAGTTTCTTTGCAGAGCTGGCATTGGTTCATTAACCATTGTTGATGGGGATGTGGTAGATATTACGAATACAAATAGGCAATTACCTGCTCTTCACTCTACTGTTGGACAAAGCAAAGCCGTCCTCATGGGTGAAAGGATGAAAGCCATCAATCCGAATGTGAACCTAACCGTAATTCAAGAATTTCTATTACCTGAAAGAATGCAAGTATTGGTGGGCGAAGGGTTTGATTTCGCTCTAGATTGTATAGATAGTTTGCAACCAAAAATTGATTTGATAAAAAGTTGTGTGGAATCGAAAACGCCCATAATATCCTCGATGGGTGCTGGAGGAAAAATTGATACATCAAAAGTAAAATTATCAGACTTATCCAAAACCTATAATTGCCCTTTTGCATTAATGGTAAGAAAAAGACTTCGCCAACAAGGTGTGAAACCTGAAGGCATTATGTCGGTATTTTCTGATGAGCCAGTCATTAAAGAATCTTTGAAATTAACTGATGGTAGCAATTATAAAAGATCTTTTTTCGGCACCATTTCATATATTCCCGCCTTATTCGGCTTACATATGGCAGGATATGTCATCAGAAAATTGTGCGATAGAATTTAAACACCTTCTATTTCATCGATTTCATCCAACTTATCTGTAAGTTTCTGGACAAATCGATATTCGCTTAAAAATGTTTTCGCCAAAACTCTCAAAACGGTGTATGTTGGAATTGCAATCAGCATACCGAAGATGCCTCCTACCTGTGCTCCTACTAAAATGATTAAGAAAATTTCTAAAGGATGTGCCAAAACCCTTTTTGAAAAAATAAAAGGTTGAAGAAAAAAGCTATCGAGTAAATGTGCTATCAAAAAGACAACACCTACCTTAATTAAAATTGGTGTCAATTGACTATAAAACTCCATTTCTAGATTTGATGAAACCGTCATAAACAAGCCAATCGTAGCACCTAAATAAAAACCTACATATGGAATAATATTCAAAATCGACAAGATGACTGCAATAAGAATAGCACTTTTCACCCCCATCAAGGTCAATACCAGTCCAATGAAAATGGACAATACAATTATTTGAATTAGGATTCCAGAAAAATATCTTGTCAATAATAAGGAGCAATCATCTACCGTTTCTCTGATATGTATTTCAAAACGCTGTGGCACTAAGGTCACCAAAAAGTTGACAAACATTCCCTCTTCTTTCAGAAAGAAAAAAGCAATAAATACAACCGAGCCAACCAAAATGAATAAATGACCTGCAAAAGAGACGATGGACTCCAAATATATCCCTAACCTTTGAGGGTCGAACCAATTTTTAGCAGATTGTTGTAATTTGATTATCAATGACTCACCAGAATCTAACAATCCAACTTCCTGTAATCTAGCGTTAATATTTGCCAATGGTTGGTCAAATGTTTTTGCGATAGCATTATAATCAATATTGGAGATATTATGGGCTTGTTCCAATAAAGGCGGGATGAAAATCCAGCCAAGAAGGATAAAAAAACAAGAATACAATAATATAACTATGGTCGCTGCCATGGATGGACCGATATGGGCTTTTTTGTAACGAACTTGTCTGAAAAATTTCATTACTGGCTGACCCAACATAGAAAAGACCCAAGCTATCAGTACATAACTAACTATCGTCCTGAAATAATATACCAAAAGACAAAAAACGGATATACCTACGACTAAAGCAGCATACTTATAAATCGGGGATGAAGTAACAATATTCGGTTGTGGTTTTGAATGTTTACTCGACATTTTACAATACTGTTTTTAATGTTTTCCAAACATTTTCGGCCATAATTACCTGACCTTTCTCATTCGGATGAATTCCATCTTTTATATTTAAATCTTTTATACCCCCAATATTTTCTAATAAAAATGGTATCAATGCAGTATTTAGCTCCTTTGACAAATTAATGTAATTATTTTTAAAGGCATCTGTATAAGCTTTTCCCATATTTGGCGGTGCTTGCATTCCTGCTAATACAACTTTTACATCAGGATATTTTGCTTTCACCTTTTCTATAATCCCTTTCAAGTTCTGATAAGAATTTTTTGGGTCAATACCTCTTAAAGCATCATTCCCACCCAATTCTAACACAAATACATCTATTGTCTGTTTCAATATCCAGTCAATCCTTTCCAACCCACCTGCAGTTGTTTCTCCACTCAGCCCAGCATTGATAACCTTATAATCTAACTTTTCATTATCCAACTTCTGTTGGATTAGGGACACATAACCCATTTTTGGATCTATGCCATAAGCCGCAGTCAAGCTATTGCCAAAAAATAATATTTTTTTGTTTTGGTTTTAGATTCTGTTTTATCTCCTGACGTTGTAATTTTTTTATCTGATACTGCAGAGGTTTCTCCCTGTTTGCAAAAAACAAAACAACTTAATAAAATAATTCCAAATACTATTTTAATGAATTTCATTGAATAACTGCTTTTGATTAAATATTATACTAAAAAAAAGAATATTTGTTAATAGATATCAACTGATTAAGCTAGGAAAGTGTTCACATAATTCATTCTTTTAATATATAAGTGGTTAAAAATTAAAATAGGCTTGTTTTTTGATACTTTTAATTTCAATATATTTTTTATGAGAGTTTTAAAATTTGGTGGCTCATCTGTTTATAATGCAGAAAGAATTAAGCTAGTAGTTGAAATTTTAAAAAATAAGCAAAAAAATAATGAAATTTTCGCTGCTGTTTTTTCGGCATTTGGTGGAATTACAGATCTATTGATAGATATGGCAAAATTGGCTGCAAAAGGAAATGTTGCATATTTGGATCAATTGGGTCAATATAAATCAAGACATGATGAGGTTATTGAAAATTTATCATTACATCAAAATCAAATAACTGATTTAATAAATAATAATCATGAAGCTTTAGAAAATATTTTAAATGGAATATTTCTAGTTCAGGAAGCTTCTTTGAGAACGATGGATTTCGTGATTAGCTTTGGTGAAAGAAATTCGGCAGCTATTATTTCTGCCTATATGAATTCTATCGGAATGAACACTTCATTTTTGGATGCTAGAAAAATTATTGAAACGAATGATGATTTTGGTGCTGCAAAAGTCAATTTCGCAACTACTTACTCAAAAATTATTGCACATTTTAAAAATTCGAATGCAATTCAGATTGTTACTGGTTTTATTGGTTCAACGCCCAATGGAATTACGACGACCTTAGGTAGAGGTGGCTCAGATTATACTGCCGCTATTTTAGGTGCAGCACTCCAAGCAGATTGTATTGAAATATGGACAGATGTAGATGGTGTGTTGACCGCAGATCCAAGAAAAGTAAAAGGTGCATTTTCTATTGAAAAAATGACTTATGCTGAAGCAATGGAAATGTCTCATTTTGGTGCAAAAGTTATTTACCCACCGACAATTCACCCAGCATTTGAATCCAAAATTCCTTTATTAATAAAAAACACATTTAACCCTAATCATATTGGAACATTCATAAGCGAAACACCGAGCCCAAACGATAAAATCGTTCAAGGTATATCGTCAATCAATAATATTGCCTTACTGACTCTTATTGGAGGCGGATTATTTGGCGTTCCTGGAATAGCTGGGAGGCTTTTTTCCACTTTAGCTTTAAATAAAATAAATGTAATACTCATTACCCAAGGTTCTTCCGAAAGTTCCATAAGTTTTGTGGTACAACTATCTGATTATCAATCAGCTAAGTCGTTTATAGAAGCTGCATTCGAATACGAAATTAATTCTGGATTGATAGATCCTATAAAAGTAGAATTGGATTTATCTATAATTGCTGTAGTTGGTGAAAACATGAGATACCAACCAGGAATAGCTGGTAAATTATTTCATTCTCTTGGAATCAATGGGATTAATATAGTAGCTATTGCTCAAGGATCTTCAGAGTTAAATATCTCTGTAGTGATTCCTTCAAAAAATGAGCAGAAAGCATTGAATGCAATTCATGAATCTTTTTTCTTATCTGACACCAAATCTATTCATGTGTATATTGTCGGTACTGGATTAATTGGCAATACTCTTTTGACCCAGCTCCTAAAACAGAGAAATTATCTTAAAGAAAAATTGGCATTAAATATTAAGATAATTGGCTTAGCAAATAGCAGAAAAATGGGATTCGATTTAGAAGGGATCGATTTAGAAAATTGGCAATCATTTATTGATTCTTCCCCAGTTCAAAATCTAAACTCTTTTGTCCAGACAATGAAATCTCATAATTTGCCCAATACTATTTTTATAGATAATACCGCAAATAGTGAAGTGGCTGCCTATTATGAAGAAATATTAAATTCAAGCATTTCAATATCAACTCCAAATAAAATTGCATTATCATCTGAATACAAAAATTATCAACAACTTAAAAAAGTTGCTAATAAAAGAGGTGTCCAATTTTTATATGAAACAACCGTTGGTGCTGGCCTTCCTGTAATATCTACTTTAAAAGATTTAATTATTAGCGGAGATAAAATATTAAAAATTGAAGGCGTGCTCTCTGGTTCTTTATCCTATATTTTCAATAATTTTAATGAGAATGCTTCATTTTATGATATTCTCATTGATGCTAAAAAATTAGGATTAACGGAGCCTGACCCAAGATTAGATTTGAATGGAACAGATGTACAAAGGAAGTTGGTTATATTAGCAAGAGAAGCTGGTTTACAGATAAACATGAATGATATTGAAGTCCATTCTTTTTTACCAAAATCTTGTAACGATGCTGATACCATAGAAGCTTTTTATGCTACTGCTAAAAATGAAAATAGCTATTTTGAAACTATGAAACAAAAGGCTATTGAGTCAAAAACTAAATTAAGAATGGTTGCATCATATGAGCAAGGCAAGGCAAAAGTAAAGTTGGAATATATAAATGAGCATAATCCACTTTACCATTTGAGCGGTAGTGATAATATGATTGTATTCACCACTGAAAGATATAATGAAAGACCTTTGGTTATAAAAGGTCCTGGAGCTGGAGCAGAAGTTACAGCTGCTGGAGTGTTTGCAGAATTAATAACATTAGCTAATAGTATTTAATTTGATATGATAAAATCTGGAATAAAAGTATTTGCTCCTGCTTCAGTTGCAAATGTTGCTTGTGGATATGATATGTTAGGATTTGCTTTGGAGCATCCTGGAGACGAAATCATAGGAAAGCTCAACGACAAATCGAATGGACTAACTATTACCAAAATCACTGGTGATAATAAAAAGCTTTCGTATGATTTACAGAATAACACAGCAGGATTTGCTGCATTAAAACTATTAGAATACTTGGGTGAAGAGAAAAGAGGAATAGAAATAGAAATTCACAAAAAGATGCCATTTGGTAGCGGTATGGGAAGTAGTGCAGCAAGTGCAGCTGCTGGTGTTATGATAATAAATGAACTCTTAGGAAAACCATTATCAAAAAGAGAATTGTTACCTTTTGCAGTCTTAGGTGAACAAATTGCGGATGGTGCTTATCATGCAGATAATGTTGCTCCCTCACTTTTTGGCGGTATGATTTTGATTAGGGACAATGCTAGTTTGGATGTACATAGACTTTTTGTTCCAAAAGGATTGTATGCAGTAGTCATTTACCCACACATTAAAATTCTTACTAAAGATGCTAGGGCAATTTTATCAGAAAATATTACTTTAAAACAGCATATTGCTCAATCAGGAAATTTGGGAGGATTGATTTTGGGATTGTTTAATAGTGATATCGAATTAATAAAAAGGTCCTTGCAGGATGTTATTATCGAGCCACAAAGGGCACAATTAATTCCTCATTTTTATGAAATTAAAGCATTAGCTTTAGAATTAGGTGCTTTAGGTTGTAGTATTTCTGGAGCAGGACCTTCCATTTTTGCTTTATGTTCGAATAGTTTAATCGCTGAAAATATCAGTGAAGGTGTCAAAAATCTTTTGATGAAACATAAAATTGAAAACAATATCTATGTTTCTTCAATTAATCAAGAAGGAGCAATCTTATTATAAAATCAGATTATGAAGTTATATAGTACAAGAAATCCAAACGTTTTAGTAGATTTAGAAACGGCAGTTTTCAAAGGATTGGCAGATGATAAGGGTTTGTATTTACCAGAAAAGTTTATTCCCTTTGCCCCATCTTTCTTTGATGAAATAGAAAAATATTCTTTTCAAGAACTTTGTTTGAAAGTTTGTGAACAACTTTTTCAGGGAGAAATCAATTCAAATGATTTAAAAGCTATAGTAAATAATGCTATTACTTTCGATGCTCCATTAGTTAAACTTGAAGAAGGTTTGCACATTTTAGAGTTATTTCATGGACCCACTTTGGCATTTAAAGATTTTGGTGCTAGGTTCATGGCTCAATTACTAAGCTACCTTAACAAAGATAAAGATAAAAAAACGACGATTTTAGTTGCTACCTCAGGTGATACAGGTGGTGCAGTTGCCTCAGGTTTCTTTAATGTTCCCAATATAGATGTTATCATTTTATATCCATCTGGGAAAGTTAGCCCCCTTCAGGAAAAACAATTAACTACCTTAGGTGGAAACATCACAGCTTTAGAAGTGGATGGAACCTTTGATGATTGCCAATCAATAGTAAAAAGAGCATTTCTAGATAATGAATTAAGCAAAAAATTCAATCTGTGTTCAGCAAACTCAATTAATATTGCAAGATTAATTCCACAATCTTTTTATTATTTCGAAGCATACAAACAACTTGAAAACAAAAAAGATATCACCTTTATTGTTCCAAGTGGAAACTTTGGAAACCTTACAGCTGGTATTTTTGCAAACAAACTAGGGCTACCCGTTAGAAACTTTATAGCAGCAACTAACGAAAATGATATCATTCCAAAATACTTGTCCACTGGTTTGTTTGAACCAAAACCATCTATTCAAACCATTTCAAATGCTATGGATGTGGGAAACCCTTCTAACTTCGAAAGACTTTTATCACTATTCGGTTCCACGTGGAACAACGAGGAGATAAATATTGAAAGCTATTCAATAAATGATAAAGAAACCCAAAATGGAATTAAAAACACCTATAATCAATATAGATATTTAATAGACCCACATACTGCTGTTGGTTATGAGGTATATTTGAAAAATAAGAATAAAATTTCTAATGGTATTATATTATCTACTGCACATCCGTCAAAATTTGACAAGAACATATACGCTGAGTTGGCTTCTAAAATAGAAATTCCAGAAAGATTAAGTAATTTAGAAGCTTTAGAAAAAAACTCGATAAATATCTCTATTGAATTTAACGACTTTAAGGATTACTTAAACAGCAAAGGGTAGTGTTCCACGTGGAACACTACCCTTTGCTGTTTATTAGTTCTAATATTTCATTCATTTGATAAAAATGTCTGACCGAATGGCAATAAAGAAAATTTAACCAATCTTTTCGTGTTAAAAAACCCAGTCTAGGGTGTTGGAAAGTAGAATTATCTAATATATTAGGATTATTTACAACAAAAGTTACAATTTCACTTCTTCGTTTTGAAAATTCATTAATATGAACATCATATTCAAAATTTGTTAGTAAAGGTGTAAATTGATTTGGTGATTCGAATTTATTAATTCTTTTATTCACCAAAATATGATACATTTTATCAAAACCAAAAGCTTCATTACTATCTGCAACATTTTCTGTGCTTTTATTCAAAAGCACATTATGAAGAATATTAGTATCAATTTTAAACAAATGATCTACTATTTCAATAATTGACCATTCATCAATTGATGGTTTTAAATCAATAATGGATTTATTTTCATTAACAGTTTTTACTATTAATTCAGTGTTTTCATTTATTTTATCTAAAATCAAATGCATAAGAAATGTTTTGCACAATAAAATATAAATATATATATAATTTCAAAAAATAAAACAATAAATGTTTTTCATTTAGTATCTTTGTTTCTTTTTCACTAAATTTTAAAGATTTGAAGACTCCTCGCTTTCAACAGAACAGCCCTTTTTATGAAGAACTAAAACAAAGTGTATCAAATTACTTTACAGAAAAAAAGATTTCTCAAACAGGAGGAATTCGATTGATAAGTAAGGCTGTTTTCTTGATGCTGATTTTAATCGTCTCATATGTAGCCTTAATATTTGGTAGTCCATCTTTAGGTATAGCAATTTGCTTTTGGTTATTAATTTCATTTGCATTCATTGCAATTGGTTTTAATGTAATGCATGATGGCGGTCATGGAAGTTTTTCAAATAGTAAAGTACTAAACAAATTAGCATCATATAGTCTAAGTATTATGGGCGGTAGTTCTCAAATGTGGAACTTAAAACATAATGTCCTTCATCATACTTTTACGAATATTGAAGGAATAGATGATGACATTGCTGTAAATCCATTTATGAGAATGTGCAAACAACAAAAGAGATATAAGATGCATCGATTCCAACATATCTACTTTGTATTTTTATATTCCTTGTTATATTTTTGGTGGATATTCTATATGGACTTTTATAAATATTTTACAAATAAAATAGGTGAATTCGAAATACCAAAGATGACAATAAAACAACACCTAGGATTTTGGGGTTCTAAATTGGCTTATGTTTTATTCTTTATTGTTATTCCAATTTATACTTTAGGATTTCAAAATTTCTTAATTGGATATTTAGTGTTTTTGGTTTGTACAGGTTTAGTGATTAGTTTGGTTTTCCAACTAGCACATACTGTAGAAGAAACTGAATTTCCTGAAACTGTAAATAATAAATTAGAATCTGATTGGGCGACTCACCAGATAAAAACAACAGCAAACTTTGCACCAAATAACCCTTTAATAACTTGGTTTGTTGGTGGATTAAATTATCAAATAGAACATCATTTATTCCCTCAAATTAGTCATGTGCATTATCCTAAAATTAGACCCATAATTAAAAATGTTTGTGAAAAATATAATATCAGTTATCATGAATATCCATCAATGATAAATGCATTAGCTTCACATGTTAGATATTTAAAATTAATGGGTTCGGTAAACTAACAATAATTAATGTATCCAGATTTATCCTATATCTTACAAGCCATTATCGGTACAAATCCCGATAATGGCTTTTCAGTCATAAAAACATTTGGTTTGTTTTTAGCACTATCATTTTTAGTTAGTGCCTATTTCTTATCTATCGAATTGAAGAGAAAAGAAAAAGAAGGTGTTCTTTCAAAAATAAATATTGAAGAAACAACTGGAGGAATTCCATATCCAGAATTTATTATGAATGCCATTATTGGATTCATATTAGGTTTTAAGTTTCTATATATCTTACAAAATGTCAACGAGTTTACTAAAAACGCCGAATCTGTACTATTATCTTCAAAAGGAAATATGGTAGGAGGGATCGTTGCAATGTTAGCATTTGTTGGATATACATATTTTAAGAAAAAGGACTCCTTTACAACAGAAAAAACAACAAGAAAAATATTGGTTTCACCAAATGATAAATTAGGTGATATTACAATGATGGCTGCAATATCAGGAATTGCAGGTGCAAAATTCTTTGCATTATTTGAAGACCCTGCTGCACTTTTTCAAGATCCAATTGGGCAACTACTTTCTGGAAGTGGGTTAGCAATCTATGGAGGACTTATTGGTGGATTTATTGGTGTATATTGGTATATACGAAAATTAGGAATACCTGTCATTCATATGATGGATAGCGTTGCCATTTCCTTAATTATGGGATATGCTGTTGGAAGAATTGGTTGTCAATTATCTGGAGATGGTGATTGGGGAATAGTGAATACATTAGCAAAACCAAATTGGTTTATATTTCCAGATTGGATGTGGTCCTATAGTTATCCTCACAACGTTGTTAATGATGGTGTTGCCATTGATGGTTGCACATGGAAATATTGTAAACAATTATCGCCAAGTGTATTCCCTACTCCATTTTATGAAACCATCTTTGGATTTATCATTGCAGGCATCCTTTGGATCTTAAGGAAAAGATTAACCATTCCAGGAATGTTATTTTTTGTTTATATGATCTTAAATGGATTTGAAAGATTTTGGATAGAAAAAATAAGAGTAAATCCAAAATTTGATTTAGGTTTTGTAAAATGGTCACAAGCAGAAATTATTGCAGTACTGGTTTTCTTTAGTGGAATAGCTGGAATTATTATCCTCTATAATAAAAACAAAAAAGAAACATCCATATCCTAAAATAACTCAAGTTGGTTTTCTTCAGGTAGTAATTTGAAAGTAAGTCTATGGTGTGGACTAACACCATGTTCCTTTATTGCCTCACGATGTTTCTTTGTTGGATAACCTTTATTGATTTTCCATTTATACATTGGAAATTCATTATCAATTTTTTCCATATATTCGTCACGATGTGTTTTTGCCAAAATTGAAGCAGCAGCTATCGAAGCAAATTTACTATCTCCCTTGACAATACAAATATGAGGTATAGTTTTGTATTTAATAAACCGATTTCCGTCAATTAATAATCTATCGGGAAGAGTGCTAAATTGGTCAAGGGAACGATGCATAGCAATAAAAGATGAATTTAGAATATTGTAAATATCAATCTCGGCTGGGCTAACAAAAGCAACTTTCCATTCAATCGCCTCATTCTCAATTACATATCTCAATTCATCACGATGTTTTTCACTAACTTTTTTGGAATCATTAAGTAATGGATGATAAAAATCAGGTGGTAAGATAACGGATGCTGCAACAACTGGTCCTGCTAAACAACCTCTCCCCGCTTCATCAGATCCAGATTCAATTCCCGTATCCAAATAAAATTTTGATAATTCCATACTTATTTTCTAAAATCCAAATTTCTAACCATCATCAAATATGAATAACAAAAATCTGCTTCTGAATCAAAAACCAAATTGAAATTCGTGGTCAAAAATTTATATTAAGCTTTGTTTTGCATTATAATACCTTCTAGAATGGTTTTAATATTCTTTTGGTTAAAACTATTTTTTGACCTATCATAAAAGTCAGTTGAATAACCTAACTGTTTGAAATAATCATTATTAAGAATTCTATAATAAAGGTGGAAAATAGACTTTATAGGTTTTTGAATTGCATAGTTAAACAAAAGAAAACCAACGATATATCCACAAATAGCAATGGTGATATTGTTATAATGATTGTCCTTATACCAAGGTAAATTCTTTAATTCCCCATCCAAAAAAGTATTCATTTGATCTTGACCAAATGATGATGTTACACCAAAAGTAGAAACCACATCATAAATTTCTTTATAATATTGTTGGCTGTTTCTCTCTAATAAACTTTTATACTCCGCTATAATTTGATTGTTTTTATCAATAACAGGAATGTTATGTTCTTGAGTAGTAAAGTAAATCCTATGGATTCTTTCTAAACAATCCATCATAAACCCTTCAGGTACAGTAAGATAGTCTAGTTTATAACAAAGATCTAACAGTTGATAAGATATAGCACCAGGATATTGTTCTGCATTCAAACTACCACTATCAATTTCATTTAATGTCTTTTCGATTTCAGAAATAATAAATTGATATTTACAAAGTTTGATATTTTCTGAAAGCTCAATTTTCTTTCCTTCTTCGATAGGAATCAAAGAATCAAACTCGTCTATTAAAATATCATCCAATTTATCTGCATTGGTTGCAATTTCTTTTAAAGCATAATAAATTTTATAGGGAGATGCATCAAAAAGCGAACTTGTAAAAACAATAGCAATATTATTTTCAGCATCTAATGAAAAACGGCTGTAATTGAGTTTATAGTTTTTTTCAACTAATCTTCTTAACAAACCAACATTTAGTGAAGTTGCTTTTGCGATAAAAGCTTCAGCTCTAAAATAATTATCTTTGATACTTCCAAAAATTCTTCTAGAACCTTGATAAAATTGGAAATAAATTACACCATTGGTATTCTCCCATGAAACGTTTTCGAGATTTTCATCTTTTAGATACAAAAAAAAAGATTCTAACGATTGGATAAAATCTTCTGATTCAAATGAAATAAGAGCTTGCTCCCAATGTTTGTATTGAGTAGGAGATTTATTAGAATCAGTATATCTTCCAAAATTAAGGTTTGGTTCATTATTAGATTTATTATTTCCAAACCAGTTTTCAAAAATACTCATTAGCTTGTTTTAAAATTAAACTGGTTAAAATTACTATTGATTCATGAAAAACATGGAATTTATAGGGTAAATTATTATAACTTTGATTCAAATCATTAAATTATCATGACCAATTTACAAATTTGGTTACGTTACATACTGCTTGGAATTATTATTCTTACCATAATTATAGGAATATCTATATCCATTATATACCTTTTTAAAAAAAATGGAAAACAACAAAGTAATTACCTCTTTGGTAGTTTAATCTTATTAACCTCCTGTACTCTTTTACATCAATTTTTGTTTTTAATAAAAGTATATGATCAATATCCTCAAATGTATTTTTTGCCAATTTACTTTTCATTTTCAATAGGTCCATTAATATATTTTTTTACAAAAAACACTTTATATAGAGGACATTCCTTGACTACCAAAGATTTGAAACACTTCATTTTACCAATCGCTCAATTTTCATTTTTTTTGTTTTCTTTTATTCAATTAGAGGATAAATTACATTCAATAAAAAATAGCATCATATTTCCTTACTATGGTGTTTTTGAAAAATTCATCTTTGTAATCACAGTTCTTTTATACATATATTTTTCAAAGAAATATGTTTATAAAAAATTAGATGTAGAACAAACAATGGTTTGGGAAAGAACAAATCAATTTAGATTATTGGTATTCTTAAAAATTACAAATTACCTTTTCGTACTTCATGGGGCAATTTTATTGAGTGACCCTATATTTTATAAATTTTTTAAAATAGACATCAACAATTACAAACCTACCCTTTGGTTATTTTATCTAACATTTTCATCCATCGTAATCTGGTTTGCAATCTGGGGCTATGCTCAAGAGTTTCTAATATTTATAGAAGGGAAAAAAATAAAATTAGACCCAAAAGAGTCATTCTTACAAATTCTTAAAAAAACTATAATTGGAGAAAAACTATATCTTAATAGTAATTTAAAACCCAGCATGTTAATTAAGAGATTTGAAAATATTTCTGCAAAAAATATTGAAATAGAAATTAGGCAAGAAAAAAAACAAAGTTTCTATGATTGGTTAGATAAAATAAGATTGGAGCAAATGAATAACAAATCACATTATTCGAAAGAAGAAATATTATATAGTGGCTTTAGAAATTTAAAATCTTTTTATCTTCAACAAAAAAAATAAAAAAGTATGTCTAAACCATTTCAACCCTTTGTTTCCAGTGAAACAAAAATGAAAGAATTTACACTAAAAAGTATTTTGTTAGGAAGTCTTTTTGGTGTTCTCTTTGGAGCTGCTACCGTATATCTTGCACTTAAAGCAGGATTAACCGTTTCAGCATCTATACCAATTGCAGTGTTGGCAATAACTATTGGGAAAAAATTATTTAAAACAACCATCCTTGAAAACAATATAATTCAAACAACTGGCTCAGCTGGTGAAAGTATTGCTGCAGGAGTTGTTTTTACATTACCTGGGTTTTTATTTTTGACAGACCCTGCAAGTGCCAATTTTTTTGAATACTTGACAATAATGGTTTTAGCGATGATCGGTGGTATATTAGGAACATTAATGATGATTCCACTGAGAAAATCACTTATCGTGAATGAACACGAAACATTACCTTATCCAGAAGGAACAGCTTGTGCTTCAGTATTAAAAGCTGGAGAAAAAGGGGGAGATTTTGCTAAAACATCTTTTCTAGGATTGGGAATAGCAATGATTTATGCAATCCTTCAAAAAATATTTCATGTCATAGCAGATGTTCCAACTTTTGTTACGAATGCAACCAATAAAATTTTTCCATCAGCAAGAATTGATAGTGAAATTACACCAGAATATTTAGGCGTTGGTTATATCATTGGTCCCAAGATAGGAGGCATATTAGTAGCTGGTGGCGTATTAAGTTCATTAGTTTTAATTCCTTTATTAGCTTCTTTAGTTCCACCAGATATCACTTTTGCTCAACTAACAAAATTAGGAATTAGTCCAACCAAATTTGGTTGGGACCCAACTACAAAAATGTTCGCAAACAATGCAGAAGCATTATATAGAGCATTCATTCGTCAAATTGGTGCAGGTGCAGTTGCTGCTGGTGGATTTATGACTTTAATAAAAACAATACCAACGATTATTTCTTCATTTAAAGAAAGTCTAGGCTCGATAGGAGTAAAAAATGATACTGGCGTAAAAAGAACAGAACATGATATAAATATAAAAGTAGTGTTATATGGAAGTATTGCACTAATTGCGATTATGGCTATTTTACCAATAATTCCAGGAAGTAATATTCTTAACAAATTACTAATTGGTGTTTTAGTTGTAATCTTCGGTGCATTTTTCGTAACTGTTTCTTCAAGAATCGTTGGATTAATTGGCTCTTCAAATAACCCGATATCAGGAATGACAATAGCAACGGTGATGGCTACTTGTCTTGTTTTCATTAGTGTTGGTTGGTCGGGAAAAGTATATGAGCCGATGGCATTGGTTGTTGGTGGAATGATATGCATTGCCGCTGCAAATGCTGGAGCAACATCACAAGATTTGAAGACTGGTTATATTATAGGAGCCACCCCATTTTATCAACAATTAGCCTTATTCATTGGAGCTATCGTTTCATCCATAGTCATTGGTTTAACAGTAAAATTATTAGACACACCAGATAGCACAATGATTTCACAAGGAATTTATCATGCTATTGGTGAAAAATATGCAGCACCACAAGCAACTTTAATGGCAACCTTAATTAAAGGTATTTTATCCTATAATCTAGATTGGCAATTTGTTTTGGTAGGTGTTTTTATTGCTATATTCATTGAGCTTTGTGGAATAAATGCTTTGAGTTTTGCAGTTGGCGTTTACTTACCATTAAGCACAACCTTCCCAATATTTATAGGAGGTGCAGTTAGAGGTTTAGTAGAATGGAAATCAAAGAAAAAAGGAGTGGAAGTAAAAGAAGAGGATGAATTGGGTAGTGGAAATCTTTTTGCAACAGGGCTAGTTGCTGGTGGAGCATTAGCTGGAGTATTAGTAGCGGTTTTATCCGTTAACGAAAACGTTGCGAATACGATAGCTTCTATCAGTGCAGAACACGGATTAACAGGAATTCTAGGGGAAGGCGGCTTCCAAATATTAGGTGTATTATTTTTTGTGAGTTTGGCAATAATACTATATAAAGTTGCTATAAAAAATAATCAGCCACAATTATAAAAAAGCAAAAAAAAGCTCAGTGGAAATCACTGAGCTTTTTTTTATTTTGGTTTGGTTGATATCCAATCTTTTGAAATATTCGGACAATTAGCCAATTCTGAATCTTTTATGTCAATATAAGTCCGTTTCTTTTTATCTAAAACCCACTTATAAATTATACCATTTCTTTTTTGTTCCACAACGAAATTATGAAACTTCTGATAATCTGTTTTCAAACTAGCTCTATGAGGAGTCGTTCTTGACATCATCTTCACTGCTCTAAAATAAATTTCACCAGCAGGATCAGTGAATTGAATAGCACCAGAAACTCTGCCAATTTTCATAGTATCAATCACAAAAAATATCTCAGGATCTAATTCAGACATTTCAAAGAAAGTATTATTCGAAGCTGTGTTTACCATTCTTCCGTCATTATTATAACTCTGAGTATTTTTATCAGAATATAATTTTACAGCTTTTGAGAAATCAATTGAGTCTTTATTTAACAAATCAACGATGGTATCTAATCGGTGTTTTGCTAAAGCAATGTCTTCTTCTGTAATTTTTGGTTTAATTAAAATATGACGAGTATGAATAGAATTTCCTCTTCTTTCCAAAAGTTGAATAATATGAAAACCAAAATCTGACTCAATTACTGGAGAGATTTCTGCCTTTTCTAACTTAAATGCTGCAGCTTCAAATTCAGGAACGAATTTTCCTCTTTTTGCCCAACCCAAATCGCCACCTAAACGAGCAGAACCAGGATCTTCTGAATAATTCTCAGCCAACGAAGCAAAACTTGCATTGGTATCCATCAATTGTTTTCTGATGTCTTCCAATTTATCTCTAGCAATTTTCTTTTGTTCCTCATTAACTTTAGGTTTATAAACAATTTCACCTAACTCAACTTCAGCATTAAAATAAGGCAAACTATCAACTTTCATCTGATTATAAAAAGCTTTTACTTCAGAAGGAGTAACTGCTACATCGCCCATTATTTTAGATTGCATTCTTTGAATCAACATTTGATTCTTCTGATCTTCCCGAACTTGATCTTTTAATTGTTGAACAGTTTGTCCATAATATGCTTCCAATTGGCTAACATCATTATTCATGTAAGCTAAAATATTATCAATCTTAGCATTCACTTGAGTATTGACTTCTTCATCAGAAACTAAAACACTATCCAATTTAGCTTGATTCAACAATAGTTTTTGTGTAAGAATCTGTTCGCTAATCAAACATTTAGCATCAGGAGGAAGTGTTCCTTTATTTTTCTCTAATAGATAACTATATTGTTCTTCTATTTCTGATTTCAAAACTAATTCACCACCAATCGTTCCAACCACTTTATCCAATGATATTTTCTCGTCTTGAGAAAACAAGCTAGAAACAGATAATAAACAAAATAAAATAATACAAATATTTCTCATTTTATACTTTTTAAAATATTAGTTAAGGTTATAGATTTCAATGTTTTTGTTTAATAATTCTTTATTGTAAATATTTTCAATCTTTTCGTCAAGCAATTTCATTTTTCTTTTGTGAAGAATATATTTAATAGCTTGATCTTTGATATAAGACATTGGAGCTGTTTCCTTTTTATTTACCAATTCAATAATTTTGAAAAAATACTGAAAATTATCATCCTTAAAAGTCATTTCTTCTTTATGTACATTGTCAGGACTAATCTTTCCATTCGGTAAAATACCAACTAAATCTTCCACCTTATACCACATTTTTTCATCTAACATATAGACTTTTGCATTCGATTTACAATAATTTAAAAGTCTTTTTAGATTATCCGCTTCATTAATATCATCCCACCAATCTCTTACAGCATCTTGGTCAGGAGCATTTTTTTCTAATTTAATTAAATAACAACGAACAATTGGGGTTTCAAGTTGGTATTGATCCTTATTTTTATCATAAAAATCATTCAACTCAGATAACGTAACAGTGGAGTCAAGTGCTTCCTCAATAATGCTTTTTTCATAAATAGATCGAACTAAAGAAGAACGATAATTCTTTACCAATTTATCTAAATTCAAATCTTTAGGTACATTCTTTTCTGCTTCATACATTATTGCATTATCCCTTACCCATCGCTCAACATAATTTGCAATCAACTGATTACTATCTGCTTTGGACATTGTTTGTTCTGAAAAAATATCCGATAATTCAGAAAGATAAAGGGGTTTGTCATATACTTTTGCTAATAATTTATCATTTGCATAATTCTTATTGGAAGAAGAATTACAGGAGATAATAATCAACAATAAAATACCGAAATAAAATTTCATTTATAAAAAATTGCAATATAAACGCAAAGATACCTAAAGAGATGACTAATACAACGAATGAAGGAGTGGAATTATGATTTTTATCTACAATTTTAAGTAGAAATCTATTGAAGATTCATAAAATAGAACTCAAAATAAATTTATACATTTGTAAAAATAGCGTAAATGAAATTTAATATTTTTTTAGGTGGATTGGTAATGATGTTTCTTATAGTAAATTGTACAGAAAAGAAAAGCAATAAATCAGCTACTGGTGTACAAATTTTTAAAGAAAATTGTGTGGTTTGTCATGGAGTAGATGGCAAATTGGGTTTGAATGGCGCAAAAGATTTAACCAAATCTAGTCTTAGTATTGATGAAAAAAAATTGCAAGTAAAGGAAGGAAAAGGATTGATGACTCCATTTAAAAATATATTAACAGAAAATGAAATTGAATTAGTTGTAAATTATGTTCAAACTTTAAAAAATTAAAGAGATGAAACAATATCAAATTGTAGGACTAATGTCCGGAAGCTCATTGGATGGATTAGATATTGCAGTAGCAAATTTCGAAATAGAAGAAAAGGAATCTTTTAAATTAAATTGGAAATTAGTAGCAGCCGATACAATTCCATATAATGAGGAATGGATACAAAAATTAAAAGATGCTACAAAATATGATGCAATCTCTTTTTGCAAACTTCATGCTCAGATAGGACATTATTTTGGAGAAATCGTCAATTCTTTTCTAAAACAACATTCTTTAAAACCAGATTTTATTGCATCACATGGGCATACTATTTTCCATTTTCCATCAGATCTTTTTACGGTTCAAATAGGAGATGGTGCTGCAATTGCTGCAAAAACAGGAATTGATGTGATTACGGAATTTAGAACAAAGGATGTTGCTTTGGGAGGGCAAGGAGCACCTTTAGCTCCTTTGGCTGATAAATATCTTTTGATTGGATATGACTTTTATGTGAATCTCGGGGGAATAGCAAATATTTCATGTAATATCAATGGAAAATATATTGCTTACGATACTGGAGCTGCAAATCAAGTTCTGAATGCTCTAACACAAACGATTGGACTTGAATATGATGATAAAGGAAACATGGCATCAACTGGGAATATTGATATTCAATTACTTGATTCCATAAATCAAAACTCCTACTATACACAACCCTATCCAAAATCTTTAGACAATACTTGGGTTCAACAAAAGGTAACGCCATTTTATTTAAAATCAACAATTGATCTAAAAGATAAATTAGCAACAGCAACTGAACAAACAGCACAACAACTAGTGAATGCCATCCAACTAATTATTGAAAAAGAGCAATTCTTAAAAGAGAATTATAAAATGATTATTACTGGTGGCGGTGCTTTCAATGACTTTCAAATCGAGAGAATTAAAGCATTATTGAAAAAAGTAGGATTGGAAAAAATTGAAATTATAATTCCAGATCAGGATATTATTAAATTCAAAGAAGCCTTATTGATTGCATTGTTGGGATTACTGAGAATTGAGAAAATTCCAAATAGTATGTCTTCTGTAACAGGAGCAAGTATGGATAATATTAATGGTGCAATTTATTCAGGCAAATAAAATAAGCATAAAAAGAAAGCCACTATCTTCTTCAAAATAGTGGCTTTTCTATAATTTATTAAATAACTTATCGTTTTACAAACAATCCTTCTTTTGCTCCTTCATTACTAATAAATCTAATGAGATAGAGTCCTGATGAAAAATGAGCAACATCAATAGTCAATTGCAAATCAGTCATTTTTTGTTCTTTAACTAACTGACCATTTACACCAAAAATCATCACTTTCAAATCTCTTTTCAAATCCGAGCATTGAATATTTAACACATCCATCGTTGGATTGGGGAATAATTTAATACCCCAATCATTCAACTCATCTAAACCAGTATTGATAAATTTGACATAAACACAATCACTTGCTTTACAGCCAAATTGGTTCGTAACTGTCACACAATAATTTGCACTTGGCTCAGTAACTACAATAGTTGCTGCTGAAGAACCATTACTCCATAAGTAATTGGTTTGTCCAGATCCTGCATCTAAGGTTGCTGATTTACCAATCTGGGTTTTAATCGTATCTTGACCCAGATTCACAATCGGCAATGGATTGACGACTACTTGAACTGAAGAAAGATTCGTACAACCAACATTATCAGTAATTGACACCGAGTAGGTAGTCGTTTGATTTGGCGTAACGATTGCTTTATTTGTGTTTGAGCCACTACTCCATTTATATTGATTATTATTCACCAACAATACTTCTAAAGTTAAACTCTCCCCAACACAAATCGGTTTATTACCAATAATATCAGCATTTGGCAATGATCTCACAGTAATTAGAATTTTATCAGAAGATGTGCAACCCTCCACATTGGTAACTGTAACTGTATATTGAGTCGTCGAACTTGGTGCAACTTTCTGACTTGAATTGGTGGATCCATTGCTCCATAAATATTTATTTCCACCAGAAGCTGAAATTGTAGTTGAATCCTTTTCACAAATAAACATATTTGATGCAGTTGGATTTATAATTGGTTTAGGATTCACAATAACAGTTATTGCCGTTTGAGAAGAACAAGTTCCACTACTAACTGTAACAGAATAAGTAGAAGTCGTATTTGGAGAAACAACTATTTTATCTGTTGTTTCACCATTGTTCCATAAGTAGCTTGTCCCACCAGAAGCAGACAATGCCGTTGAGGACCCATTACAGATTATTGTTGTTCCAGTAATTGATGCTGTTAGGCTTGGCACAACATTAACTTTTACAGATTTTGTATCAGAACAACCATCACTATTTGTCACCGTAACTGTATAGGTGCTAGTGGTGGTTGGTGTAACTGAAATAGTTTCATTCGTTTCATTATTACTCCAAGTATAATCAGTTCCTCCACTTGCAGTTAAATTTGTAGTTTGTCCGCTACAGATTGTAACATCAGGTGTTATCGTAATTGTTGGTAACTTCTTAACTGTCAATTGTGTTTGTCCCGTATTACTACAACCATCTAAATTAGTAACTGTAACTGTATAAGTAGTTGTTTGTGTTGGGCTTACATTTATGAATGAAGTAGTCATACCATTATTCCAAAGGAAAGTATTTCCGCCTGTAGAAATTATCGAAATAGTTTGCCCTAAGCAAATAGAAGTTGGAGGACTTATACCTACCGTCGGCAATGGTTTTATCGTTACTTTAACAGAATCTTTTGCAGTACAGCCATTTTTAGTACCAAAAACAGTATAAGTAGTTGTGATACTAGGATTTACAGAAGTCATTGCATTTTGAGTTCCATTACTCCAAATATAATCAGTAGCTCCAGTAGCAACTAAATTTGCCGTTTTTCCAAGACAAATTGCAACATCATTTCCAGCATCTACTATTGGAATATCTTTGACAGTAACAGTAACTAAATCGGTAGCAGAACAGCCTTCACTGTTGGTAACTGTAACAATATAATTTGTAGAAACCGTTGGTGTAACTAAATTTTCGGCAGTTTTCACTCCATTATTCCAAGAATAGCTACTTCCTCCTGATGCAACTAATGTTGTACTTTCTCCTTTACAAATTCCAATATCCGATCCAGCATTTGCAGTTGGGTTTGGAACGACCACTACAGTCACTTTACTAGTTACCACACAATTATTTGGCATCGTAGTAGTTAAGGTATAAACTGTAGTTTGGGTTGGGAAAACAGTTGTTGTAGGTCCATCGGCACTATTGCTTGACCATTTAAAAATAGCTCCAGAATTTGCAGTAGCTCCTAAAGTAACCGATTTTCCAGCACAAACATTGACAGTAGAATTAGCAACATTTTTACCAGGAGAAGTAGAGGCAACCACAGAAACATTTGCAACAGACTCACAATCCGTTACACAGAAATGAACGTAACTTCCATAACCATAATTTCCATTTCCAATATAAGGCTGAAGACCATCGATTGTCAAAGTATAATCTCCATTTCCGGAATTACAACAAATACCATCTCCATAAATATCTGATATATTGAAGAAATAACAACCTTTAGGTAAACAATAGGTTTTATTGAAATTTGCATTACTTGGCAATCCACTTTCACTGATGATGACTTTATTATCAACATCATCAACAATTTGGAACATCACTTCAGATCCATAATCATCTGTATTGATATCTACTGTAAATTCTGTTCCGCTTTTGTAATCAAACGTAGTTGCTAAAGTATTATCACTGACAAAGCCATCTGAAATATTATTTGGTTTTAAAATATTAATAGTTAATAAATGACTACCATATGATAAGTTTGAAATTTCAGGTAAAGTAATATCTACTAAAGCACCACTTAAAATAGTACCTGACCAGCTATAAGTACTTGGGGCATTATTATCTACCTTATATTCTATTACTAAAGAAGTAATATTTTGAATGCCTTTATTTCCTACTCTGACCGTTGGACTAACTGGTTTGCCACATCCAAAATATTTAGGGAATGTTACATTATTTGCAAAAACATCAATAGTCTGAACGGTACCTCCAGTAACATTAGCTCCTGAGCCCAAACTCATATTATAGTAAGTTCCACTTGGAGTATTTTCTAATTTTACGGCTCTAGCCATATAATAATAGCTAATATTTGTATCGGTAGTATCATTAAAAGATGTAGCTGTAATAATACTTTTGTTCAATTTTAAAATCTCTTTTGAAACGGGATGTTGACGATATACATTGTAACCGATGATTGTATCAGGAGAAGGCATCCAATTCATGCTCACTACTGATCCAGTTTTAGAAGCATTAAAGGCAGTTGGTGGTGCCACGATGTGCATCCTCAATGATGGGTCACCCATTAGTGCAATATGCACTCTTGCATACGAACCATTAAATCCTCCATCATATACAATTCCATTATTGCTTTGAGTAATTTGTGTGCTATATCCAATATTTTCACCCAAAGCCATATGGTGTAATGCCCAAGAAGGTATTCCTCCCCAAAAAGAAACTAATGTTGGCGACTTTGAAGCAATCGGAGCTCTCAACATATTGTTAGGAACATCCCAATCTCCAAAATAACTACCAGCCAACATTGTAAAAATAGTTTGTAAGGAATCTTTTACATAATCAGTACTGGTGGTAACACCCCCACAAGAGGTATAACTACCACCTCCTGCACCACAAGACCATAGATAACTACCAGTCAACATATTCGTTCTGTAATCAGCCGATCCAGTTATGTTATCCACCACATTTCCAGTACCAACCAATGGAGAAAAGTTTCTAAATCCAGCAATAGCAATATTATAACCTGGGAAATTATCGTCAATCAAAGCTCTTCTCTGAGCAGTATTTTTCTTTATTTTAAAGTCATGATTCTTTTTGAAATATCTTTTTAATAAATCTAATTCTGTTCCGAAAGATGCCATATTGTACATATCCACCCGACCTACTTGTAATTTCAAATAAGCAGGAAAAGTAGAATTATCAAACTTACCATCACCAGGAATATTTTGATTTTCAAGGCGGGTTGCACCAGGATTGTTTACATCTGTATCTGTCCAAGTACCCACCATATCAGCATAATATCCATCCGTAGGCCAAGCACCTAAATGGTCGGGATGACCATCGGGATAAATATTGCCAGAATAAGGAACAGGTACTCTACCCACTAAGAAAAGTGATTTTAAGTTTTTAACCGATTTATAATACTCAACAATCTTATTTTTTACAACTGATACTGAGTCTGACCTTTTTACGGTATCAAAAGTAAACCGACCAACCGTCATTTGTAAGGTCTTGAATTAGCTGGTCTTTTTCAGCAGTTAGTTGGCTAAGATAAGTGTCTTCCATTAGCACCAGCATACCCCCTTTGGTATCAGTTTCTGGTATCTTTATTCCTGCAAAGATATACCCAAAACCGACAGTAGGAGCAATTCTAATGACTCGATACTCATAGGAAACACCTACAGATACTTTGGTATCAACATAACTAGTGGCAGTACCAACAACAGAGTCGGGGCTATTGAGCCAAAAACTTTCATCTTTACCCTTTTTGTAAATATAATATTTTGTTGCAGCGGCATAAGAAGGCCAATTCAAGGTGATTTTGGCTGGAGATTCTTGAATAGAGGCAGTTAATAACACACTTCTATCCAAATTATTCTGAGCGAATATTTTACTAAAAGATAGTAAAATTAAAAAAATTAAAGTAGGTCTAAGTAGATTCATTGAAATTTTGTTTTGTAACAAAAGTACAAAACAAAATTTAAAATATGTAGCTAAAGTGTAATTTTAGATATTATTACTAAAGAACTTAATTTGCCATTTCCATTGCATCAATGATGCTTTTGTATGCTACAAATAAAAGTTCTCTTCCTTCTTTTGTAACTATTTCTTTTTCAGTAGTTTCTTCCTCTTCAAGTTCGGTTAGCATATCTTCAGCAAATGCTAAGAGGTCTTCTTGGTTAGAGTTTTCAAACAATATGGTTAATCTATCTCTGAATTTAGTGGCTGAAACGTTATTAATTAATTCCCAATTTTTTTCCTCAGACTCACCTATTTCCTCTTCCTCCACTTCATTCATTTCTGGATGTACTTTAAAAATTGCTTTCCAAGCTACCATCACCAAATATAGCAAATATTCTTTTTCATCTTGTGTAGATAAATCAAAAGAGTCTGAAAATAAATAAGCAAAAACAATTGGTTGGGAGGATTTGAATGCTTCTATCATTTCTTCAGTTATCCCATTTGCTTCTATTTCTCCAATAGCTATATCTATGTCCTCTTCAGAAATTTTTTTCATTTTTATACTTGCTTATAATTTTTATTAATAATCGGCAATACGATGAGTGCAATCACTCCGAATAGTATGCAGAAGAATATTTGAGTAGTAAAAAATGCGATATTAGCTAACGAAAAACCATCTTGGCCAGCGATGCCATAAATTGTTAATCCTGCAATCACTAAAGCATGATAGGTTCCCATCCCTCCAGGAGAAGGAATGACCATTCCGAATGTTCCGAAAACAAAAACCATCAGAGCAGCACCAAACCCTAAATGAGCTGTTGGAGCATAAGATAGAAAGCAAAAATAAAGCATTAAATAATACATTAGCCAAATGAAAAGGCTATGAACAATAAACATTATTGGGCTTTCCAAATTTTTGATGGTGGAGAATCCCTCCAAAAATCCTTGAAGGATCTTTTCAATTTTTTGAAATAAAGCAAATTGGCGCAATTTGGGTAAAAGAAGTTTGAAAATATATAATCCAAGAAAAAATAGGACAATCAAACCAATCATCACCAATTTTCCGCTACCACTATTTTTGGAACCCATCATATTGCTAAGATACCCCCAAAGGCTTTCAAATTCGACCAAAAAAGTGATTCCGACAATCAACAAAAGAGTAAGTGTGTCCGCAATTCGGTCAATTACTACAGTACCAATAAGTTTTTCGACAGGTATTTTTTCGTATTTACTCATTGCGGATGCTCTAACGATTTCACCCATTCTTGGTAAACCCAGATTTGCAAAGTAGCCTAAGAGGATCGTCCAAAGACCGTTAATTACTTTTGTTTGATAACCAAGGGGTTTGATGAGCATTTGCCAACGATAAGCCCTACTGACATTACTCAAAAAAAATGCCACCCAAACTAATAGCAACCAACCCCAATTGGCTTGCTGATAATCTGTTAAAATTTTTTGAGCCAAACTACATTTCTCGGCAGGTACATTGTCCAATGCACATTGAGCCTGAAAAGCGGTGGATTGTTTCTGGAAAACGTAATATAAAATAGCAATTCCAATACCAGCAAAAATTAAAAACCTTAATAGATTACCGAAGATTTTCTTCATTTACTAATATTTGAATAGATAATAATTAAGATTGTAATAAATTATTTTCTCCAGGAAAAACAGCAATGGGTGTGAATCCTCTGGCTTCCTCTTGAGACATTAGTGCATAGGAAATGATAATAACGATATCGCCAACTTCTGCTTTTCTTGCAGCAGCGCCATTAAGACAAATCACTCCAGATTTTCGTTCCCCTTTTATTACATAGGTTTCCAATCTTTCGCCATTGTTATTATTCACTATCTGAACTTTTTCTCCTTCCACAAGATTCGCCGCATCCATCAAATCCTCATCGATAGTAATACTACCTACATAATTCAGATTTGCCTCTGTAACTTTTACTTTATGAATCTTAGATTTAAAAACTTGTATTAGCATATTAGCTATTTTGAACTAATAAATTTTATAAGCAATGAATAAACTGATTTTCAGGTAAATTAGTTGCACAAAGTTACGTAAAATTAAGAATTAACCATTAGTAAATTTGATTTTGAAAATAGATTGGTAAGCTGAGGAAGTAATTATTACATTTGTGCTTCTAAAAAATCACTTTTATTTTAATTTTTTGAATGAAGCAAATAATATTAATACCAATTTATTACTTTTTAAAAGCTATTGTTTGGGTTGCAATTAAAATATACAATCCATCCACTTTTGTCCTTGGTAAAAAAAATTTGTATCAAAAAGGTCCCTTAATTGTTGTTTCGAACCATCCCAATACTTTGTTGGATCCACTTCATGTTGCTGTATTATTTCATCGATATGTTTATTTTCTTGCAAATGCTAGTTTATTCAAAAACAAAATCGTTGGTTGGCTGCTCAATCAGTTGTATTGTATCCCTGTGCAAAGGATGCAAGATACAGGTGGAAAACCGCTGAATAACGTGGAAGCGTTTAAAAGAAGTACTGATTTCTTGGCAAATAACGGTTGTCTATATGTTGCACCAGAAGGTACGAGTTGGATGGAAAAAAGACTTCATCCCATCAAAACAGGAACGGCAAGAATTGCACTCAACTATGCTAAAGATTGTAATTTTGAAAAAGAGTTGATGATTATAGCCGTTGGTTTGGTCTATGATAAGCCCAATTTTTTTGGCTCAAAAGTTAGGATTAAAGTGTGTGACCCCATAAAGGTAAGTGATTATCAAACAGACTATTATACGAATGAAAAAGAAGCCGTTAGGAAATTAACAAACAAAATAGAAGTATTGCTCAAATCCTCCATAATTCATACAGAAACCATAGAGAATGAGCAAATTTTTACCGTAATTCAAGACATTTATTATGGAAATAGTAAGGAACCGTACTTGGATAAGGTGCTAAAATCTCAAGAAATTGCAGAAAAACTTATCGCCATTGAATCCAACAACACTCCTTATTATAGAGCAATTGCAAAAGCATCTGCTGAGCTTAAAAATATTTTAGCAGCTTATGGATTAGATATCCGTTACAAAAATGAGCCACAAACCATTTTTCAATCTGCCTTCCTTTTATTAGGTCTTCCTTTATTTATTGTGGGTTTTGTGTTTAATTGGTTGGTTGCCCTTTTCCCAATGATGGTTAGAAAATGGGTGAAGCCCGTTGTGGAATATCATTCAACTTTTAATGTGTTGGGTGGTTTAATCGGCTTAATGATTCTGTATCCATTCAATATTTATTGTATAGAAAAAATTACCAATAGCACATTTAGCAAATTGGAATGGTGGGGAATGGTCTTTGGAATGTTACTTTTGGGCACATTGGCAAAATGGTGGGAAATATATTTTAACCAACTTCTGAAAAAAAATAAATGGAAAATTTTCGAAAAAAACAATACTAATGAATACCAAAAAATTGAAATGCTAGAACACAATCTTCTGGAATTTGTCTATTAAGATTCAATGGATTTTGTCTTAAGAATCACCAATTCGTTATCAGCTGTTTTACCAATTATCAGGATTTTCTTCTCAAAATCGCCACTTCTCAGCACTATCGTTTCTTCAAATTTTGTTTGAAACAACTGATAAATTCGCTTAAATTTATCTACACTTTCTTTTGCTGCTTCGTCCTGCCATTCATGATGCACAATAACATTTTTAAAGAAAAAATCTATCGTGGCAATTTCTATTGGCTTATCTAAATTTAATTTATCTACTACCCATTTTTCAATTCTTGTATTTTCTGGTATTTGCAATTCATTCATCAGTTCAAAGGGCTCATCAGATTCACTGACCCAAAATAAATCTTGAATTAATAAGGTAAGTTCGTTCTGAATAGCTTTTAAATTCAACAGATCTACAGGCTTAACTATAATTTCAACTTCTTTACCAATCCAATCTTTTGGCAATTCGATACACACCTTTTGTTCTTTCACTACTTTTTTAAAATTATACTCTTCCAAAATCATACAACTTATTTTTAAAAATTTACAAAGAAGAAAACACGATTTGCTCTTCCGTCAACAAAGGTTGATATTTAAAACGCAACAAAAGCTGCATCACCGCTAAAACATCCTTTTCGCAATATTTAGCGATACGGGGCAAGTCGTTTTCTTCCCAAAATACTCTCCCCACCTCACTGCCATCAATATCATCCTTTGGAGATGGAATATCTAACACCGCAGTCAAAAGTTTTAAAGAAGAAAAAGCCTTTCCATCTCCAAATTTCCAAAGCTCCATGGTGTCCAATAAATGTTTGGTTTCCCAAGGTTTTTTCCCATGTAAATCAAATATTTTTGGCAAAGCCATCTGATGGATAATCATCCTACGGCAGATATAGGGGACATCAAATTCTTTTACATTGTGTCCACAAATAAATTGTTTTTCTGGATTGTTATAATATTTATTCATCAATTCTGAAAAGTCAGATAACAATTGTTTTTCATCCTCATTTGCAAAAGATTTGAATTTAGCACCAATTTCTTGATTTTTATTCGATATAAAACCAACAGAAATACAGACTATTTTACCAAATTCTGCAAATATAGCCGCTCTGTTTTTTATAGGAATCTTCAAAAAAAGCTTCTTGGATATCGTTCTCTGCGGGTTTCAATAGTTGCTTGGCTTTTGTTTCCCATAAGCTTTTGAAATTATCTTTCAATTCCCCAAAGGTTGCTTTTTCAGATACAGTTTCAATATCTAAAAATAATATTTGGTGTAAATCTATTTGCTCAATCATCTTAAAAAAATGTTAAAAAAATTATATATTTTTTGTAAAAAACTAATTAATAAATATTATAAAAATCTAATTATCAATCAATTAATAATTTTAATATTTATTTTTATTACAAATATTAGAAAAATACGTTATCTAACTGTTATTTTTGCTATAATAAACAAAACTTTATTACCGTTTTAACTACAATTTTGTCAATTAATTCAAAATCAAACAAAACTAGCTAATTATGATACCTGCTAACAATCAAGGTCCAGCTCCGATGTATCCTCAGAATAATAACAATGGTGGTTCAAAAAAATTATTGACTGCTGCTGCAGCTATCATCATTGCCTTATTGGGTACAAATGCTTATTTGTTATATAACAAAACCCAACAAACTCAAATCATTCAGCAAACTACTCAAAACTTGGATGAGTCTGAGAAAGCAAAAGCAGAATTGGAAAAGACTGTGGCTGAAGCAAATGCAAGTCTCGATCAAATGAGAACCCAAAATGCTGATTTGAACAAATTGATCGATGAACAAAAGGCGCAATTAGCTGCTCAAAAAGATAAAATCGGTGGTTTACTTGCCAATAAAAACGGCTTGGCTCAAGCTAAAGCTGAAATGTTAAAACTAAAAAGTCAGATTTCTGGATACCTTGCAGAAATATCAAGATTGAAAGAAGAAAACACTCAATTGACTACTAAAAATACTCAATTGACGGCAGACAAAGACAATCTAACTCAAGAAGTCAGTAGAGAAAGAACTCAAAAAGAGGAAATTGCTGCTGCTAGAGCTGAATTGGCTGCACAAAAAGAAAAAGTGGATTCTGAAAACAAAACACTTTCTAAAAAAGTAAATGCTGCTGCTGTTATCAAAGCTGACGAAATAAAAGTTACTACACTAGAGGTAGAAAATGGAAAAGAAGACAAAGCAAAAAAATCTAAAAATGTAAACAGAGTAAAAATCTGTTTCAAGGCTTTAGCAAATAATATTGCAGATGCTGGAGATGAGCATTTCTTTGTTAGAATCATCTCTCCTACTGGTGAAACATTGGCTTCTAAAGATTCTGGTGGTGGAAAATTAACAGTTTTACCAAAGAATGAGCAAATTCTTTACACTACAGAAAATAATGTAAACTATAGTAATAAAGATACAGATGTATGTACTAACTGGGATGCTAAAAATATTACTTTAGCAAAAGGTCAGTACGAAGTGGAGGTTTACAATAAAGGTTACCTTTGTGGAAAAGGAACATTCAAAATAAAAGGCAACAGTTGGTTCTAAACCAAAAGTTTGAAAATAAAAAAAGGGAAGTCGGTTTCGGCTTCCCTTTTTAGTTTATAATAGTGAAATACTATTTTTCAATATTAAAAGCATTCCAAACCACTTCATTTGGCACAGGAGCTGTCAGATTTACGGGTTCGTTCGAAACAGGATGTGTAAAACTAATTTTCTTTGAATGCAAATGAATTGATCTATCTTTATTGCTTCTCCCAAATCCATACTTCGTATCGCCTTTTATCGGACAACCTATCGCTGCTAATTGAGCTCTGATTTGGTGGTGCTTTCCAGTAATAAGCTTTATTTCCAACAGATGGTATCGATCGATACTACCTATGTGTCTATATTCCATTTCTGCAAGTTCTCCCCCTTTGCTTGCATCCTCACTAGCAATTGAGCTATTCCCTTTGGTTTTCTTTTGAATATAATGAACCAATTTTCCTTCTTTTTCAGCAGGTAAATTTGCGACAACAGCCAAATAATATTTTACTATTTTTTTCTCTTGAAATTGCTTTGTCATTAAAGTCATTGCATTGCTGCTTTTTGCAAACAAAACAATACCTGTAGTTGGTCTATCAATTCTATTTACCAAATGTAATTTGGATTTACAATAAATTTCCGCGAAATCCAAAAGACATTTATCTTCAGTAGGGTCTTTCTGAACTGGAATTCCAGCTGGTTTATTAAATGCTATTAGTTGGTTATTTTTATAGAGAACCGCATCTCCTATATTATTCATCTAAATTTTTTTTTAAATAATTATTTTACTTCTTCGTAGTCAATATAATCTCCATCATACTTCTTAGTAGATTCTTTTTCCTTCTCCTTTTGTTTTGGAGGTACGATATATACAGGCTTTGTGATATATTTATAAAAAAAATAGATCGCAAAAAATGTTAACAAAAACTTAGTCATAATTAAAGTAATTGAAGAACAAAGGTACGAAGCAAATTATATATAATTAAGATAAAATTAATTTTCAAAAAAACAGATAGTAATAGAAAACAAAAAACCATTAACTTTGCACCTTAGTTACCAAACTTTATGAGTGATCAAATCAAACATGAATGCGGCATTGCGTTCATTCGACTTCTTAAACCTTTAGAATTTTATTACGAAAAATATGGTTCAGTTTTTTATGGACTGAATAAATTGCATCTTTTGATGCAGAAACAAAGAAACAGAGGGCAGGATGGAGCTGGTCTTGCCACAATAAAACTGGATCCAAAACCAGGAACTCGTTATATCAGCCGCAAAAGAAGTAATAGTCCACAACCTATTCGAGAAGTTTTTGAAAGCGTTTTTTTCATATTTTAATGAATTGCCCCCAGAAAAATTAAGTCAGGCAAGTTGGTTAAAAGATAATTTTCCTTATTTAGGAGAGGTAATGTTGGGACATCTTCGATATGGAACTCATGGAGCAAACACTATAGAAAATGTACATCCTTTTCTCCGCCAAAACAATTGGATCAGTAGAAATTTGGTATTAGCGGGTAACTTCAATCTTACCAATGTAGATGAACTCTTCAATGAATTATTGGATTTGGGGCAATATCCTAAAGAAATTTCAGATACAGTAACGGTTTTAGAAAAAATAGGTCACTTTTTGGATGATGAAGTTCAGCGTTTACATTCTTGGTATAAACCTGATGGGTATAGCAATCAAGAAATTAATGATTTGATTTTCAAAAATCTAGAAATTAGTAGGCTGCTGAAAAGAGCAACAAAAAAATTCGATGGTGGATATGTGATGGCTGGAATGATTGGTTATGGAGACTCCTTTATTCTCCGTGATCCGAACGGAATCCGCCCAGCATTTTATTATGCAGATGATGAAATAGTGGTTTGTGCATCTGAAAGACCAGCCATTCAAACAACCTTTGATCTGCATATTAATCAAATCAAAGAGTTACAGCCAGGGCATGCTTTGATTGTAAAAAAAGATGGTTTGACTAGCGAACAATTAATCAATGAGCCAAGAGAAAAAACTTCTTGCTCTTTTGAAAGAATTTATTTTTCAAGAGGAACAGATAAAGATATTTATATTGAAAGAAAAAAATTAGGGGAAACTTTAGCAAAACCTATTTTAGAATTAGTCAATTACGATTTCAATCACACCGTTTTTTCTTTTGTACCCAATACTGCTGAATCTGCATTTTTCGGGTTGAGCAAAGGACTCAGAGATATTTTACTTACCCTTAAAAAAGATAGAATTCTTCAATTAAAAACCACCAGTCCAAAAGATTTGGAAGAAATTCTTCAAGAAACAGTAAGAATAGAAAAACTGTGTGTAAAAGAAGAAAAATTAAGAACTTTTATCGCAGATGATTCTTCGAGAAGTGATATGGTTGCTCATGTCTATGATGTTACCTACGGAATTGTTGAAAATGATGTGGATACTTTGGTCTTATTGGACGATTCTATCGTCAGGGGAACTACTTTGAAAAATAGTATCATTAAAATTATCGCAAGACTGAAGCCCAAAAAAATCATTATCGTCTCTTCTGCTCCTCAAATTCGCTACCCAGATTGCTATGGAATAGATATGTCAAAAATTGGCGAATTCGTTGCATTCAAAGCGGCAATTTCATTATTGAAAAAGAATGGAAAAGAAAATGTGATTCAAGAAGTTTATGAAGCTTGTAAAAAGCAAGAATTGCTTCCAATAGATCAGATGACCAACCAAGTAAAGAAAATTTATGAACCATTTAGTTACGAAGAAATATCTAGCCAGATTGCAAAAATAGTGGAACCGAAAGGGGTAAATATTCCTTTAAATATCATTTTCCAAACCATTGAGGGGTTGCACGAAGCCTGCCCAGAACACAAAGGAGATTGGTATTTCTCTGGCAATTATCCTACTCCTGGTGGGAATAGAGTGGTAAACAGAGCTTTTATCAACTATATTGAAAACAAAAATGAAAGAGCTTATTAGAAAATAATTGAGCCAAATATTAGAATAGTTATGGGAGTTATCCCCATTCTTATCGTGCACTAAAAATGGCTAATTTGTATTTTCCCATATCTTCTTTCTATAAATTTCCTTATTTTTGCCCTTCAATTATTAATTATGTTAGATTCGTTTGAGGCAGCACAAGCTATATTAAAAGATATTGAAACCGCTAATCCGGAATCAAAAGAAGCTTTAGAGCAATATAGAATTCAATATTTAGGTACTAAAAATGTGTTAAAACCACTTTTTGAACACATGAAAACAATACCTAATGAAAGAAAAAAGGAATATGGCCAGCTAATGAATACCCTCAAACAAGCTGCTGAAAACAAATTCAACGAATTAAAATCGCAATTTGAAGACCAAGCAGATTCGAATAAATATGCCGATTTGGACTTATCTGCCCCAGCCGCTCTGTCTGATTTGGGTAGTAGGCATCCCGTCTCCATCGTCATGAACAAAATCATTTCTATCTTCCAAAAAATTGGTTTTGTGGTGGCAGAAGATAGAGAAATAGAAGACGATTGGCACAATTTCACAGCAATGAACACTCCTGAAGATCATCCAGCAAGAGATATGCAGGACACCTACTACTTAATGAATAGCACCGAATTCTTGCTTCGCACCCATACCTCATCAGTTCAGTCAAGGGTAATGATGCATCAAAAGCCACCGATAAGAATTATTGCCCCAGGAAGAGTTTATAGAAATGAAACCATTTCAGCTCGATCTCATTGCCAATTTCATCAGGTGGAAGGATTGTATATTGACGAAAATGTCTCTTTCGCCGATTTGAAACAAACCTTATTATATTTTGCTCAAGAAATGTATGGTGCTTCGAATATCCGATTGCGACCTTCTTATTTTCCATTTACAGAGCCTAGTGCAGAAATGGATGTGTATTTAGGTACAGATACAGAAAAAACTTACCGATTGACGAAAGGAACTGGTTGGTTAGAAATTCTAGGCTGTGGCATGGTCGATCCTCAAGTATTAGAAAATTGTGGCATCGATAGCACAAAATATTCTGGTTTTGCATTTGGAATGGGCGTAGAACGTCAAGCTTTAAGACTTTATAATATCGGTGACATTCGATTGTTATTCGAAAATGATATTCGTTTCTTAAAGCAATTTGAATCAACTTATTAATATTCATCAAATTTTAGAACATGTCTAAACCATCTATTCCAGAAGGAACTAGAGATTTTGGTCCTGAAGTGTTGGCTAAAAGAAATTATATTTTTGATACCATTAAAAAAGTATTTTTAAAATATGGATTTCAACCCATCGAAACGCCAACCATGGAAAAGTTAAGCACTTTGACAGGGAAATATGGAGAAGAGGGTGATAAATTATTGTTTAAAATATTAAACAATGGAGATTTTTTACAAAAGGCAAATCAAGATGCTTTGAGTGAAAAAAATTCAACAAAGTTGATTAGTAGCATTTGTGAAAGAGGATTGAGATACGATTTGACCGTTCCTTTCGCTAGATATGTTGTGATGCACCGCAATGAAATTACTTTTCCATTCAAAAGATATCAAATCCAGCCTGTTTGGAGAGCCGATCGTCCACAAAAAGGAAGATATAGAGAATTTTATCAGTGTGATGCAGACGTTGTTGGTGCAGATTCCTTGATGCATGAAGCCGAGTTAGTGAAAATTTATGATACCGTTTTTAGTCTCTTAAACTTGAAAGTTATTATAAAAGTCAATAACCGAAAAGTGCTGGAAGGTGTCGCTGAAGTTGCTGGCATCTCTGACCAATTTATGGATATGACCATCGCTATCGACAAATTGGACAAAATCGGGTTGGATGGTGTAAAAAAGGAATTATTGGATAGAGGAATTTCTGAAAATGCTTTTGAAATAATAGAAAAAGTACTAAAAAGTAAGACCTTATCAGAAATATCAGCCTTGTTGGAAAACAGTGAAATTGGCAAAAAGGGAATTGAAGAGTTGAAAAAATTCCATACATATCTCGACCCTTTAGGAACTGACAATGAAGTACAATTTGATATCACCTTAGCAAGAGGATTGAATTATTATACGGGTTGCATATTCGAGGTAGCGGCAAAAGATACGCCAATGGGCAGTATTGGCGGCGGCGGTAGATACGATAATTTGACTGGTGTTTTTGGCTTGCAAGGAGTTTCTGGTGTGGGTATTTCTTTTGGTGCAGACCGAATATATGATGTTATGGAAACTTTACAGCTATTTCCAGAAAGTGCTCAAAAACAATTGCAAGTATTTTTGGTTGGTCTGGATGATGCCACTCATTTGTTTGCTTTTCAGTGTGCTGCAAAATTGAGAGAAAAAGGAATAGTTACAGACCTATTTCCTGAGCCAGCAAAAATCAAAAAACAAATGGAATATGCCAATAAGAGAAATGCAGCCTATGTGATAGTAATCGGAGAAGAAGAAATGCAGACGGGAAAACTATCATTAAAAAATATGCAAAACGGAAATCAAGAAAAATTATCTTTAGAGGAAATCATAAATTTAATTACCCACACTATTTAACATTGAGCCAAATTTTTTGGTAAAATAAAATGGAATTGATATTGATTGCAAACAGTAAGATTTAGGGTGAAATAAAAATTGAAAAAAATAAATAATTTTTTCTTAACACATACTATTTCATAAATTGCTCTCGTTTTAGATTTGATTGTGGAAAATTAGATTTATTCCACATTTTTATTCACCTATTACAAGATTATATGAAGCAAATCTTTACATGCAACCATTTAATTAGCTATTACTACCAAGAAACTCCAATATTAGAAAATACGTTTGATACTTTTTTTGAAGACATTTCTGAAAATGCTTTATTAAAAGCTGAAATTAAAAAAGGATTACAAATGTTGCCAAAGGTTACATTTAGTCCGAGAAAAACAACTTTAGATGCAATTCTAAATTATAGCAGAAATTCTAAATTGGAGACATTGTAGCAAAAAATCGGGAGTAGCCAACTATTCCCGATTTTTTTTATTCCTCATCTGTTGCACCCTCGGATGAAATGTCATGATAGTTTCTCTCAAATATTCCATTGAAAGATGGGTATAAATTTCTGTTGTAATAATTGATTCGTGCCCCAATAATTCTTGCACCACACTAAGATTTGCACCCCCATCTATTAAATGAGTAGCAAAGGAATGCCTGAAAGTATGAGGGCTAACCGTTTTTTCTATTTTTGCTGCAGCCGTAGCTTCTTTAATAATTAAAAAGACCATTACCCGAGTCAAATCATTTCCTCTCCTATTCAAAAATAGTATATCTGAAGCGTCTTTCTTTATGGGTTGGTGCTGACGAACATGCTCTAAATACTGGCCAATATATTTTATTGCCTCTTCACCGATCGGAACAATTCTTTCCTTATTTGTTTTCCCAACTACTTTTATAAAACCAATATCTGGAAAATAATTGGATAATCTAAGGGAGGTCAACTCACTGACCCTCAAACCAGAAGCATAAAGTGTTTCCAAAATTGCTCTATTACGGATTCCTAAGGGTTCACTCAAATCTATTGTATCAAATATTGCTTGGATTTCATCAATTGTCAGAAAATCAGGTATTTTCCTGGATATTTTTGGTCCTTCTATCAATTCTGTCGGGTCAATTGTGATTTGATCTTCCAAAAAAAGGTATTTAAAAAAAGATTTTAAGCCAGAAATTAATCGAGATTGAGATCGAGGGTCAAGCCCTAAATCATTCAAATAAATCAAAAGACTATCAATATGGTGATCTTCTACTTTAGTCGGACCCAATAAAATATTCTTTATCTTAAAAAATTCAATTAACTTTTGCACATCTCTTTGATAAGCATCAATTGAATGTTTTGATAATGATTTTTCAAGCTGAAGATAAGAAGTAAAGCCTTTTGTTGCATTCGACCAAACTTTTTCAAAATCCTTCAGGCTCATATTTTCCTTTTCCATAAATCTCTAATGGCTTTTTCTAACGCTGTGTACTCAAAGATAAAGCTTTCTGAAATCAATTTTTTGGGAAAAACTTTTGTGCTATCCAATAAAAGAGCTGACATTTCACCAAAAATAATTTTTAAAAGAAAAGCTGGTAGAGGCAAAACAAAAGATATCGGGCTTATTTCCTTGGCAATTACTTTTGACATCTGATAATTACTTACTGGGGCTGGCGAACAACCATTATATACTCCGATTGCTTTTTCATTTTCGAGTAAATGCAAAAATATTTTACATAAATCATCAATATGAATCCAAGAACTGGTTTGTTTTCCGTTTCCAAAATATGTATTTAAGCCTAATTTTGCAGTTTGCAGCATTTTTTGTAAAGCTCCTCCTTGGGTTGATAACACAATTCCTATTCTGATCCATGCTGTTGGAATACCTATGCTTTGCATGTCTTGAATGGCATTCTCCCATATTTGGCAACATTCTGGTAAAAAACCTGATGAAGCGGGTTTTGAATTTTCATCAAATTCGATTGTGTCGCTATTACCATAATAACCTATGGCAGCAGCAGAAATATATTTTTTTGGTAAAAAATTGTTTTCGATAAAAGTAGCTTTTAGTAGCTGATTACTCTCCACCCTACTGGAGATAATTTTTTCCTTTTGTGCTTTTGTCCATTTCTTATTGGCAATTCCCTCTCCAGCTAGGTTAATCACAAAATCAACATCATTGAAAACAGAAGTATCGATTATTTTTTTTTCGACATCCCAATGAAATGTTGGATACTTGGAATCTGGCTGCGGATTTCTACTCAAATGAACAACACTATATCCACCTTTTGTCAAATACTCACTTAGCCTATTTCCCAAGAGACCAGCACCACCAGCAATTAAAACTTTCATGAAGCATATTTTGAGTAAAACAATTAAAAATCCATACTGTTTAAAACTTCAAATCTTGGAAATCTTTGTCTGTAATGATGGGTTGTTTATAATTCATCTTAGTAATTATCCTTTTTTTTTGCCTTTCAATGATTAATTTTGCTAAGAGAATATTTGCTGGTTCTGCTGCACCTGGCATCAGGGCTATTTCTATTTGCCTTTCGTCAACATCCAGTCTATACATTAAATTCAAAAATGGTTCTAATTGATTTTCAATCAAATAAGCAATATCATTAGCTAAGGCGTCTAATAATTGTTCTTCAGTTACAGTACCATCCTTATTGATTTGTGATAATTCAAAATCCTGTTTAATCAGATCCGTCGTTTGCTGAGTAATATTATTATTCACAATAGTTTTAATTTTTATTCTTATCTTTGCGGAAATTTTGAAAATTCAATCGACAAAATATAAAAACGTTGAATAAGATGGTGAATTTACTAAGAATTATCTTTTTATTATCTTTTTTGTCATTTTTTGTTTCTACTCCTTCCGTTAATGGACAGAATACACCTAGTAAAAAAGTAGCTAAGAAAAGTACTACTTCTAAGAAGAAGAAAAAATCAACTAAAGAAATAGTGCCAGCCGCATCTTTGCCACAACCAACTACTTCGTCAAAAGAAGTTTCAAATATTAATAGTGTAAAAGTTGAGCCTTTTAACAATAATATGGGTACACTTACTCAAGGCGTTCCAAAATCTGCAACCTTTACTGTGACAAACAATGCTAATGTACCAATAGTATTAAAAGAGGTAAAAGGAGGATGTGGATGTACTACAACCGACTATAGCAAAGAACCCATACCTCCTGGCAAAACAGCAACTTTCAAAGCTACTTATGATGCGGCTTCTGAAGGAGACTTTTCAAAATCAGTGAAAGTAACAACTAACTTAGAAAGTGAACCAATTTTAGTAATCATCAGTGGCAAAGTAGTAGCTAAGAATAAAAACAATTAATGATTAAGGGTTTCTCTCATATTTTTTCCATTGTCATCGTACTATTGGTTTTAAATAATCTATTTGCACAGCAAAGCGGAAACCCTTTTGAATTGAAAAATAGATTACCACAACAAACCAATGTAGAACCAACAAATAACAATAATTCTGAGAATCCTTTTGATATAAAAAAAGAAGGAACGAACTCAGACACTTCAAAACCAACGATTAATAATAACCCATTTAATGTAGTTCATATTTCGAAAGGAGAGAAAAGCAATGTCATTGCTGCCCCTTCCAAACCGATTTCAGAAAGATTAAATCCATTTGCTAATATCAAGTTAAGTGGAAATCCAAAGAATTTTATTTTTTGGGTAATTTTATTCATGATGTTGACTATTACGGTGTTGATTACGCTGAGTAGAAGTTTTGTGTCCAGAATATTCCAAGCTTTTTTTAATGACAATTTGTTAAGACAATTATATAGAGAGTATGCAAGTGTGAATGCAATTTTTTATTTTATCCTGTATTTCATGTTTATGGTCAATATCGGGATATTAGTTTTTTTAACAGCAAGTCACTATAATTATTTATTCAATAATAGTCAATTTACGACGTTAATACTTTGTATCACAGCATCTATTGCTGTTTTTTCAATCAAACATTTGTTAGTAACAGTAGCTGGAGCAATATTCCCCATCAGAAAAGAAAGCAACCTTTATCAGTTTACGATGGTAGTTTTTGGGATAGTATTGGGAATATTACTAGTTCCAGCCAATTTAATTATAGCTTATATAAACCCAACCAATACACTCAGTTGCATTATTGGAACTGTTATTTTAATAGGAATAGTTTACGTTTTTAGATATATCAGGAGTCTTTTTGTAGCAGGTTCAAATGTTATACTTCATAAATTACATTTTTTAGTATATCTTTGCACTTTGGAAATAGCACCTTTTATTATATTGTTAAAAACAATTATGTTACAAACGGGTTTAAAACTGTAACAAAATAAAAATTATTAAAAAACACAAACAATTAATAATAATATTTAGCTGAATGACCGCAGATAGTATAGCTCAGGGAGTAAGTTTGAAAATGGTGAAGAGTATTTTAATCTCTCAACCTAAACCAGTACAAAAGTCGCCATATTATGATTTAGAACAAAAATATGGTTTGCAAATTGATTTTAGATCTTTCATACAAGTGGAAGGCCTTTCCGCTAAGGAATTTAGAAAACAAAAAGTATATCCAGAGGAATATTCTTCTGTGATATTAAATAGCAAAAATTCCGTAGATCATTTCTTTAGATTGTGTGAAGAAATGAGAATTAAAGTATCTCAAGAAACTAAGTATTTTTGTTTAACTGAAAATATTGCAAATTATCTGCAAAAGTTTATTCTTTTCAGAAAACGCAAAGTATTCAACGGAACAAAAGTCATTCAAGATCTCGCTCCTTATTTTAACAAACATAAAGACAAAGAAACTTTTTTGTTTCCTTGTTCTAATATTGGTAGTCCAGAAATTACCAATTATCTGAAAGAAGCCAATATAAACTATCAAGAAGCTGTAATGTATCGAACAGTCAGTAGTGATCTATCCGATTTATCTGATATTACTTATGATGTATTGGTATTTTTTAGTGCCTTAGATATCAAATCTTTGTACGAAAATTTTCCAGACTTCAAGCAAAACGATACTAGAATTGCAGTTTTTGGAAATACTACGAATAAAGCAGTATTAGAAAGAGGTCTAAATGTTGATATTTTGGCTCCTACACCAGAAATTCCTTCTATGCCAATGGCTTTAGAGAAGTATATTCTAATGTCCAATAAGTAATTCAAAACTGAAATGATCGAACTCAATTATAAGTCTTTTGGACAAGGACCACCACTTATAATTGTTCATGGATTATTCGGAACATTGGATAATTGGCAGACTTTGGCAAAGTCGTTTGCCGAAAAATATTCTGTTTTTATCCTTGATCTCCGTAATCATGGTCGCTCTCCACATATGGATGGTTTATTTGATTATCAAGTGCTGGCAGAAGATCTAAAAGACTTCATGGAGCAGCATTGGATTTACAAATCTCACCTACTTGGGCATTCTATGGGTGGAAAAACGGTTATGAAATTTGCTCTAACCTATCCTGAAATGGTGGATAAAATGATTGTGGTGGATATCGCACCAAAATCTTACAAAGGGGGGCATGAGGCAATTCTCCATGCTTTATCTAGTTTAGATTTAACAACTTTAGCAGATAGAAAATCCGCTGAAGATCACCTTATGAATTTATTAAATGAGGTAGGTACGGTACAGTTTTTATTGAAAAATCTCTCTAGAAAAAAGGAAGGTGGTTTTGAATGGAAAATGAATTTGAACAATTTAATTCAAAATTACGACAATATTTTAGATAACATAAGTATAGAATCGCAAAATGAGCATCCAGCACTTTTTATTAGAGGAAGTAATTCCGATTACGTTTTAGATAGTGATTTTCAGCATATCCAAGAATTATTTCCGAATAGCAAAATAATCACTATTGATGATGCTGGGCATTGGGTGCATGCTGACAAACCAAAAGAATTATTTGAAATAGTGGATGAATTTTTGAGTGAATAATCGAATATATGAGCAGTATATGTCGTTAAAACCAATATAATTCATCATCATTCATTAAATTTGCAACTTAAAATTAAGTCAATTGAGCAAGAAAGGTATATTAGCAATTGCTGTAGTCGTGTTTATTTTAATTATTGACCAATGGTTGAAAATTTGGGTAAAAACTCATATGGAATATGGGGAAGAAATAAAATTATTCGATCGAAATTGGGCAATGATTCACTTTGTTGAAAACAATGGAATGGCTTTTGGCTTTTCTTTAGGTGGAGATTATGGCAAATTGGCCTTGAGTCTTTTCCGTATTTTTGCAGTAATTTTTCTTTGTGTTTATATCATTAAATTGGTCAAATTGCCCAACATCTCTAATGGTTTGGTCGTGAGTTTTAGCCTAATATTGGCTGGAGCCATAGGTAAATATTATTGATAGTGCTTTTTATGGACTAATTTTTACAGAATCTCCCTATCACGGAGGTTTGGCACAGATGGTAAAAATGGGTCAAGGATATGGCACTTTTCTTCATGGCAAGGTGGTGGATATGTTCTATTTTCCATTGATGGAAGGCATCATCCCTTCTTGGGTTCCGATTTGGGGAGGAGAACCTTTTATTTTTTTTAGACCTGTTTTTAATGTAGCTGATTCTGCAATCACTACAGGTGTAATTTGCATACTATTGTTTTTTAGAAAATATTTTAACCAACCCACTGAAACGATTAAAACAGAAGAAACGGTCATTACACCACAAGAAGATACAACAGAAGAAACAGTAGTTACCATAGACTAATAAAAAAGATTAATTCACAGATATATTATTTTTATGAATATCAAGTACCATCCGCTCAACCCAGCATTATTCATTCAAAATAGAGAGCGATTCGTTAAGGAAATGAAGCCAAACACTATCGCAATCTTTTATTCAAATGATATGATGCCAAGATGTGGAGATCAGTTTTTTCCTTTCCGCCAAAATTCTGATTTTTTTCATTTATGTGGTATTGATCAAGAAGAATCTGTATTGGTATTATATCCAGATTGTGTGAAACAAGGATTCAAAGAAGTATTGATGGTTCGCAAAACGAATGACCATATTGCTATCTGGGAAGGACATAAATATACCAAAGAAGAAGCAAAAGCTACTTCTGGAATAGAGAAAGTATTATGGGTGGAAGATATGGATGCTGTTTTGAATGAAATGATTCTCTTGTCAGATGGCATTTATTTGAATATCAATGAAAATGATCGTTTTGTTACTGACGTAATTACGAGAGAAAGAAGGATGGCACTCCAAATACAACAAAGATATCCTGCTCATACCCTACTTCGTTCGCAACCCATCATGAAAAGGTTGAGAATGATCACGACTCCTTTAGAAATTGAAGTGTTACAGAAAGCCTGTGATATTACAGAAAAAGCTTTCAAAAGAGTACTGAAAACTGTAAAACCAGGAATTTGGGAATACGAAGTGGAAGCTGAAATTATGTATGAATTCCTAAAAAACAGAGCAACAGGTCATGCTTATTCTCCTATAATAGCTAGTGGAAATAATGCCAATGTTTTACATTACAATCAAAATAATCTAGAGTGCAAATCTGGTGATTTATTGCTCTTAGATTTTGGTGCTGAATATGCCAACTATGCTGCCGACCTCACCAGAACTATTCCTGTAAATGGTAAATTCACCACTAGACAAAGAGCAGTTTATGATGCAGTTTTGAGGGTGATGAAAGCAGCAAAAAAATTGCTGGTTCCAGGAAGTAATTTGGTGGATTATCAAAAAGAAGTGGGCAACCACATGGAGCAAGAATTGTTGTCATTGGGCTTAATCACCCAAGAAGATATCAAAAAACAAGATCCAGAATGGCCAGCATACAAAAAATATTTTATGCACGGCACTTCTCACCATCTTGGTTTGGATGTTCATGACTTGATGGACCGATATGCTACTTTCCAATTGGGGATGGTATTCACAGTGGAGCCAGGAATTTATATTCCAGAAGAAGGATTTGGCATTCGTTTAGAAAACGATGTGTGGATTACTGAAAATGGTGTTCTAGATTTAATGGCTAATATTCCTTTGGAAGCTGATGAAATAGAAGATTGGATGAATGGATAGTTGATTTTTTACTACTAATATTTTCGATTATTTTTTCAATATTTGTTTATGCCTAATATTCGACAACTCTTTTTAGATCATTTGGCACCAACAAGTGAGTTTCCGCTAATGTTGGAAATTGAAAGAGCCGAAGGGCTATATCTATATGATCATACTGGAAAAAAATACTTAGATCTTATTGCTGGCATCGGGGTGAGCAGCTTGGGTCATCGGCATCCGAAAGTGGTGGAAGCCATTAAAAATCAGGTAGATAAATATTTACACACCATGGTTTATGGCGAATATATTCTGACTCCTCAAGTATCGTTAGCAACTTATTTAGCCGAACTACTTCCGACTAATTTGAATAGTGCTTACTTTACTAATTCTGGTGCAGAAGCTACGGAAGGTGCGATGAAACTTGCAAAAAGATTTACTGGAAGATATGAAATAATCGCAGCAAAAAATTCGTACCATGGCAGTACTCAAGGAGCTGCAAGCTTAATGAGTGACCCGTTTTTCACACAAGCCTACAGACCACTTTTGCCAGACATCAACTTTATAGCTTTCAATAATTTTGAAGATTTAGATAAAATAACCCAAAAAACAGCAGCTGTTATCATCGAGCCCATACAAGCAGAAAGTGGAATCCATCTTCCCGAAGAAAATTATTTAGCCGCAGTCAGAAAAAGATGTTCAGAAACAAATACATTATTGATTTTTGATGAAATACAAACGGGATGTGGACGAACAGGCTCTATGTTTGCTTTTGAGCAATATCAAGTTATTCCAGATATTTTACTTTTGGCAAAAGGGCTAGGTGGAGGAATGCCAATTGGTGCTTTTATAGCATCTAAGGAAATAATGCAAGTGCTTTCAAAAAATCCATTATTGGGTCATATTACCACTTTTGGTGGGCATCCAGTCAGTTGTGCTGCTGCTTTTGCCACTTTAAAAATCATTCAATCAGAAACTTTATATCAATCCGTACAACCCAAAGCCAATCTTTTCCGTCAATTATTGCAGCACCCGTTGATTAAAGAAATTAGAAACAAGGGATTAATGATGGCTGTGGAGTTGGAAAATTTTGAAATAGTACAGAAAGTCATTCAAATATGTTTAGAAAAAGGAGTCATCATAGATTGGTTTCTTTTTAATAATAAATCATTGAGAATTGCACCGCCATTGACAATCACCGAAGAAATAATTCAAGAAGCTTGTGCCATTATAGTGGCAGCAATGGATGAAGTGAAAGTGTAATTACAACAATAATTACCACATTTTTGAAAATCTAAATACAAAAAAGTTTAACTTTGCACTTTATCAATTATGTAAACATCCTACTATATGGAAAAAGGGATACCTGTTCAAAAAAAGGGAAACGAAAAATTATTGCATATATTGATGGAACAAACAAGAATGATTATGTCCAATATGAGTGAATCAAGAAAATCATTTCATGCATCCTATAAGCTAGGCGATAGAATGGAATTCATCAATGGTGAGGTTATCGCTCAAACTCCAAATTTAAAACATAGTATTCCGTTAAAAAATTTATTGAATATTATAAAAACTTATATTCAAAATACAAGAACTGGTTTGGTAAAAGTGGATGCCTTGGTTTCTCTTACTCAAAATGATTTTATGCCTGACATTTCTTATTATGGAAGTGAAAAAGCAGCACTCATCAATTCAGAAACCATCCATTACCCAGCTCCTGATTTTGTAGTAGAAGTTTTGGCAAGCACTTCCGATATAATTGATAAAGAAATAAAATTAAACGACTACGAAAGTCATGGAGTAAAAGAATACTGGATTGTTTCTCCAGAAGACCAAGACGTTTTCCATTATCTTTTGAACGAAAATGGAAAATATCAAATGGTCGAAAGATTTTCGGAAGATGTAAAATCTGAAGTTTTAGGATTGTCCATTCCACTTATTGCCATCTTCGATGGTGGTGTCAATCTATCTTTTATTCACGAAATGACGGAGGAAGACTAAATAGTCTTCCTGAAAATTAATCAAATCGTTTTCATCGCTCCTTTGTCTGATACAACACCATCACTATTGTTGTAAATAATAGTATCGCTCCACCTTGATGGAAAGATCCCCACATAACTGGCACTTTCCCTAAGCAATTCATTATCGTAATGATACCTAAACCAACCTGAATTATCAACATTACTAACATCCATGTGGAATATTTTCTAAAAATATTACTGATGGTTTCCTTTCTTATTTTGACATAAAACCAAATAATAACAATTGATAAAATATAGGCGACATTTCGGTGAAAAAACTGAACAAAAGTTGCCATAAAAGGATTCTTGTCATATTCTTCAAAATTAGCCCAATGCCAATTGGATAGGTCAAACAATAATGCTGGAAAATAACTGCCCTTCATATCTGGAAATGTAGGGAAAGCTAATCCGGCTTTCATCCCCGACATCATGCCACCCAAAAATATCTGTATAGCAGCAATTATCAAAATTGTTATTGCTCCCTTTCTTATCCAAGATTTTTTTAATCCATCCACTTTTGGTTGCACCACCAGAAGAACAGTCCAGAGTAAATAAACATAAACGATGATTGCTAAAGAAAGGTGTAAGGAAAGTTTATAGGCATTTACCCAGGGTCTATCCACCAATCCACTTGCCACCATTATCCAACCAAACAAAGCAACCACCATTCCCAATAGCACCAAAATTCCTAATCTTTTGATGAGCCAATTGGGGAAATACTTTTTTCTATAAAAAATTAGGAAGGGGATTAAAAAAATAAAACCTAAACTTCTTGCCCAAAGCCGATGAAAATATTCCCAAAAGAAAATAAATTTAAAATCACCCATCGACATTCCTTGGTTGATTTTTTGGTATTGTGGTGTCTGCTGATATTTCAAAAATTCTTCATTCCAACTAGCTTCCGATATTGGCGGAATGGTGCCTGTAACGATGTCCCATTTGGTTATGGAGAGGCCAGAACCCGTCAATCTTGTGATTCCGCCAATAATGACTTGGAAAAAAATTAAGACCAAACCCAATATTAACCAGTAAGTTACAATTTTAGGTATGGTTTTTGTTTTATATGTATTGTCTGTTTCGTTATTCATTTCAAAATCCTTTTTTGATTTGTTTGCTCGGCAAAAATACGACGAACTTTCCCGATTTTCCCAACACAACTTATTAACTATTATTAATTTCTTTTTAATAAATTTTTTAGAAAAAATTAGAAGTAGTAGTGGTAGGGTCCGTGGAAAAGTAGAATAACTACCCATTGTTTATAATAATCAAGTTATCCAACTTGAATTTTTCTTTTTCAACTTTCCTCGTTAGTTCTAAATCAAACATTAATAATTATTTAAATACGTTTTCAACATTTTCTCCCCAATTGTTAATAAACTTATAGTTAATAATTGTAATGTGAATAACTTCCCCATTTTTATATTATGAAAGTGGATAATATGGTACTCACCAACACCCCATTTTTAAATTCAACATTTTGAAAAATGAGTGTTGAAATTTTTAAGTTTTTACACATTTCTTAAGGTAGTTTTACACATTGTTTTCATAAAACTTTTTCTTTAGTTAATTCCCTATTATATTTGAATAAAATAGAGGTGAATGAAAAATACATTGGCAACAAACGGTGTTTTGATTAGTGTTCAGGTGTTTTATAATCCCGAATACTCTAGTCCACAAGAAAATAAATTTATTTTTGTGTATAATATTTCATTGAAAAACCTCAACACCTTTACGGTGCAGTTAATTAGAAGACATTGGTATATTTTTGATTCGAATGGATTCAAAAGTGAGGTGGAAGGAGAAGGAGTAGTCGGAAAACAACCTGTTTTGTTGCCCGATGAGGTGCATCGATATTCCTCTTGGTCGAGCATATCTTCAGAAATGGGGACGATGGAGGGAACCTACACCATGAAAAATTTGGATACTGGCGAATTATTTGAAGTTACAATTCCTTCCTTCCAATTAATCGCTCCAAGCAAACTAAACTAGTCAACAATAGCGATACATTTCAATTCAATGGCAATGGGAGTGGGTAAAGCATCAATTCCAACAGTCGTTCTGCAAGGCTGATTGTCTTTGAAATATTCTGCATATATTTTATTGTAAGTATGAAAATCTCGTTTCATATCAGTGAGAAAAACAGTAACATCCACCAAATTTTCCCATTTGGACCCACTAGCTTCTAACACTGCTTTCACATTTCTAAATACAGAATGACATTGGGCTTCAAAACTAAATTCTATAAAATTTCCCGTTTTGCTCTGTGTCAATCCAGGAACACCATCCGTTTCAGGATCTCTTGGTCCGATACCCGATAAAAACAATAAATTTCCTACTTTTCTGGCATGAGGATACAATCCTACTGGCTTAGGAGCATTACTAGCATCGATTCTTTGATTATTGTCGGACATGAATTTAGTTATTTGTCTGCGAAGATAAAAATAAAAAAGTTGCTGTCCCAAGAGACAGCAACTAAAATTACAATTTTACACAAACAAATTATGAGAACTAATCAATCTTTATTGATTTTGTTAAGATATATGAATTTGGGTTGTTGGGTTTTCCTTCGGTGCAGCTTTTGGAACGGTTACTAAAAGGATTCCTTTTTCGTAAGTAGCTCCTATTTTATCAGAATCTACATTTTCTGGCAAAGAGAAAGTTCTTTTGAATTCAGAATAATTGAATTCTTTTCTCAAAACTTTACCATTCTCTTCCGTTTCGGATTTTGTTTCTTTCTTAACTTCAATCACTAATTGCTTGTTTTCTAAGAAAATTTTAAAATCCTCTTTTGTCAATCCCGGAGCTGCCATTTCCAATTGATAATTTCCCTCATTTTCTTTCAGATTTACTGCTGGTAAATTATGAGCGAAATCGCCACCAACAATATCTGAAATACTTCTGTTCAAAAATTCATCTACAAAACTTCCAACTATGTTTTTTACTGGGTAAAAAGAAGAATATCTACTCATGGCTCTTTATATTTTTAGATTAAATAATTTCAATTGATTTTTTAGTGTTTTCTGCAAGTTTCAAAGTGATAGTCAAAAGACCTTGGTCGCAACTTGCGGAAATGTTGGTTCTGTCAATATTTTCTGGAAGGATGTAAGTCTTCTCAAAAGTATTGGCAATAAAACTTTTTGCGTTTTCCACATGCTCTTCTCCCTTATTTCCTTTCACTACCAGATTATTATCCACTAATTGAATCGAAATATCCTTTTTCTCAAATCCAGGTACCGCTACCTCAATCACAAATCCATTTTCCATTTGTTTGATGTTCGATTTCGGTTGATAACTCATGGACTGAGTGGTGAAATTGGATGGGCGATGCATTTGTGTTCCACATTGTCCGTTATGTGGTGTTGCACAGTTTCTGAAGCGATAAGGATTGAAACCTATAGTTACCATTTTTTTATTTTTTTAAATTATTTATAAATTCAATTACAATGAAGAATAGTCAAAGGCTGTTCCAATTGAAAATAGCTGCAAAAAAGACAGAATAAATAAATATTTATATGACAAAATGACAAAAAATATTAATTTTATATGACAAAATGACAATTTTGAATTTATTTTATATTTAGAATAAAAGAAGTTACTTTTGAAAAGAAATTTGAAAAGATGATAAGTAAATTCATATTAAGGATTATTGGTTGGAAAAATATAGAAAGTTTTCCGCTCCACACCTTAGATAAATATTTAGTGGTTGTCATTCCGCATACATCCAATTGGGATTTTCCACTTGGTCTATTATCCAGAGCAGCCATCCGTGAAGACATAAAATATTTAGGAAAAGATTCCTTATTTCGTTTTCCCTTTGGTTATCTTTTCAGATGGTTGGGAGGTTACCCAGTGGTGCGGAGCAAAAGTACCAACTACGTAGATACGGTGGTTAATTTGATCAACAGCAAAGAAAAGTTTGCCGTTTGTATTTCTCCTGAAGGGACTCGAAAAAAGGTTGATAAATTAAAGTCTGGTTTTTATTATATGGCTCATGGAGCAAAAGTTCCGCTGATACTATGTAGTTTCGATTGGAAAAAGAAGGAAATAAAATATAGTGGTCCTTTTTACACTTCAGGTGACTATGAAAAGGATTTGCCACTTATAATGCAATATTTTGTCGGAATAGAAGGCAAAAATCCAGAAAATGGTTTTACTTATTAAACAATTAGCATTTTCAAAAGTCTAATTTCAATAAATAATTTTTATGAAAGGAAATGTTATTTTATTTGTGTTTGTGTTGCTGCTTTTTTCTACCCTTTGGATGGGCTACTCTAGTGGATATGCTGCTTCTGAGTTGTTGGGAGCAACTGGAGCACCGAAGGTGGGTGGCGGAAAAGAAACCACTTGCCAAGAATGTCATGGAACAGGTGGTCAAAATACCATCCAAACTACCACAACAATTGAAGTATTGGACACAACCACAGGAAATAAGATAACCAGTTATTTGCCTGGCAATATATATAAGGCAAGGGTTACTGTCAATAAAGTTTTTGGTACACCAAAAGGATATGGTTTTCAGATGGTTACATTGTTAGATAATGGAAATCTGGATGTGAAAGGTTGGAGCAATCCTGCGGCAAATGTGAATATCATTTCATTGACATCTGGGCAAAAAAGAAGTTATGTGGAACAACCAAAGGTTTCTACAAGTAATATTTTTGAAACAAATTGGAAAGCACCTGCTGCGAAAAGCGGCAAAGTCACCTTTTATGCAAGTGGCAATGGGGTGAATGCAAATGGAAGCACAGGAGGTGATGGAGCTTCAGTCAGCACCTTATCTTTGACGGAAGGAACGGTAGCAACTACAGATTTAGCAGTAACAGAAGAATTGAAAATTTATCCTGCTCTTGCAACGGATTGGGTCAATTACCAAATTACTATATCACATTCTAGCTTCTATAGTTTGAAAATAATAAATCTAAATGGCATTACGGTTGACCAAAAAGATATAGATTTGAAAGAAGGGATAAATGAAGGAAAACTGGAAATCAGCAACCTACCAAAAGGATTGTATTTTTTACAAATCTCCAATGGACGTTCAGCAAAAATTCAAAAGTTTGTGAAAGTGCTATAAATTCCTAATATTAGCAAAATAAATAGGTTCTGTTCCATAGGTTAGGAACATTAAAAGGAAATTTTTTATTTTACAGTATACAATAGTTGTGGAGATACTGTAAAAATAACTGATGGTTTTTTTAGAACTGGGAATGGATAAAACAGAATATAATATTGTACTCAAAAAGTATTTTTTATTAATTTAATAGCATTCAAATCTTTTTTCGATAATTTTAACAATCAATTCAACCCAACCTTCACCCTCATTATTTTGTTAACATATCTTATCTTTGTACAAAATAATTAAAAAAAATGGATACAAGTTTTATTGGTCAATTAGGTTTGACGGAAAAGAATGCTGGAGTAAGTACAGGCCAACTCAGCTTTTCATCGGATTCATGGATAGATTCTCATTCGCCAGTAGATGGCAAATATATAGGTAGTGTAAGTCAAGCTACAAAAGAACAATATGAAGCAACCATCCAAAAAGCACAAGAAGCTTTCAAAGTTTGGAGAAAAGTGCCAGCACCAAAAAGAGGTGAAGTGGTTCGTCAATATGGCGATGCTCTACAAGCCAACAAAGATGCTTTAGGAAGATTGGTTTCTTACGAAATGGGTAAAAGCCTCCAAGAAGGCTGGGGCGAAGTGCAAGAAATGATTGACATTTGTTATTTCGGAGTTGGTCTTTCTCGTCAGTTGTATGGACTATCCATGCATTCCGAAAGACCTAATCATCGAATGTACGAACAATGGCACCCTGTAGGAATCGTCGGTGTGATTTCTGCATTCAATTTTCCAGTTGCTGTTTGGAGTTGGAATGCTATGATAGCAATGGTTTGTGGAGATGTTTGTATCTGGAAGCCATCCGAAAAAACGCCTTTATGTAGTATTGCTTGCCAAAATATTTTACAAAAAGTATTGAAAGACAATGATTTACCCGAAGGTATCAGTTGTGTTATTAATGGAGACTACAAAGTGGGTGAATGGATGACGAATGACACAAGAGTTCCTTTAGTGTCTGCGACGGGGAGCACTAGAATGGGTAAAATCGTCAGTGGCACAGTTGCCTCCAGATTAGGAAAAACAATTTTGGAATTGGGTGGCAATAATGCGATTATCGTTACACCGAATGCAGATTTGAATATCGTTATTTTAGGAGCATGTTTTGGGGCAGTGGGAACAGCTGGTCAGAGATGTACTTCTACGAGAAGATTAATTATTCATGAAAGTGTTTATGAGGAGGTGAAAACAAAATTGGCAAAAGCATACCAACAGTTAAACATCGGCAACCCATTAGATATGAATAATCATGTCGGACCATTGATAGATAAAATGGCGGTGGACAACTATCTTCAGTCCATCCAAATGGTAAAAGAACAGGGTGGTAAATTCATAGTAGAAGGCGGCGTTTTGGCTGGAGCTGGTTATGAAAGCGGATGTTATGTGAAACCGTGCATTGCAGAAGTGGAAAACCACTATCCAATCGTTCAGCATGAGACATTTGCACCAATTTTGTATTTGATAAAATATAAGACAATAGAGGAAGCAATTGACTTACAAAATGGTGTTCCACAAGGATTGTCGTCTGCCATCATGACCAACAACCTGAGAGAGGCAGAATTGTTTTTATCTACTGCGGGGTCAGATTGCGGAATCGCAAATGTAAATATCGGAACTAGCGGAGCAGAGATAGGTGGTGCTTTTGGCGGTGAGAAAGAAACTGGCGGTGGCAGGGAAAGCGGCTCTGATGCTTGGAAAGCATACATGAGAAGACAGACCAACACAATCAACTACAGCACTGAATTACCTTTGGCACAGGGGATAAAGTTCGAGATATAAAAAAGCAATAATGAAAAAGGTTTTCTTGCTCCTGTTGTTTTTTCAAATCCGTTTGTTAGCTCAGACGGATCAGGAAATTGCATTCCAACAAATAAAAGATTTGAAAAATGGTGTGCTAATTGTTTTGATTGAGACCAGTCAAAACAAATTGGAAGCTTTGGAAAAAGCTAAGCAAAAGTCGAGTAACCAAGCGGAAATCAGTAAAGAAATTGAAAATATAAAAAACAAAATTGCATTTGTTAGGCAAGAAACCAAATTGGCTTTTGATTCTATTTATACCTTTTCGAAAGTATTGTTTGCACCAGATACTATTTTAAAGACCATCCATAAAAAAAATCACCAAGCTATTTTTATAATGAAAATTGGGACGTAGTGGAAAAGGTACTTGATAATGAAAATTATTATTTTTTATATCAAGGAATTACGCAAAGTATCGGAATGGAAGCTTACATCATTGGAGATAAAAATGGAAAAGACTTAAAACCGCCATTTCCTTATTATGTTAAAAGAAACAATCTAGGAAATAATTTTTTGAATATTTTTGATAAATCGAAAGAAGTGAATCGAAAAATCAAAAATGTAATACAAACTTTAGATTCAAGACTTTCTAGGTTTTATTTGGGCATGTTGGAGAAAGAACAATTGGCTAAATAAAAATTATATTTAATTGACTCATAAATAAAAATTTATATATCTTTATTAAAAATATACAACAAATTTTTTATAAAAATTATTTATTTTTAAAACATTTCGTTTATATTTGCAGTATCATATAAAAAAAGAGTAACGAATATGGCTAATGTAATTGACAACAAAGATAAAGAAGCAAAACTAAAGTCCCTTCAGACGGCAATTGATAGTATCAATAAGGCGAATGGAAAGGGGACTGTAATGAAATTAGGAGATAAGCAAGTTGTTGAAATCGAAGCAATTCCAACGGGTTCCTTAGGGCTAGATATCGCTTTGGGAATAAATGGATTACCCAAAGGAAGAATTGTGGAAATATATGGTCCCGAATCATCTGGTAAAACCACTTTAGCAATTCATGCTATTGCGGAATGCCAAAGACAAGGCGGAATAGCAGCAATGATAGATGCAGAGCATGCCTTTGATCGATTCTATGCAGAAAAATTGGGAGTGGATGTGGAAAACTTATTGATTTCGCAGCCAGACAATGGAGAGCAAGCATTAGAAATTGCAGAAAATTTGATTCGTTCTGGAGCAATAGATATCATCGTTATAGATTCTGTGGCTGCTTTGGTGCCACGAAGTGAGATAGAAGGAGAGATGGGCGATTCGAAAATGGGTCTTCAAGCAAGATTGATGAGTCAGGCAATGCGAAAACTGACAGCGTCTATCGGAAGAACTGGTTGTTGTTGCATTTTCATCAACCAACTCCGTGAAAAAATCGGCGTTATGTTCGGAAATCCTGAAACAACTACAGGTGGTAATGCCCTTAAATTTTATGCTTCCATCCGTTTAGATATCAGAAAAAATGGAGCGGCACTGAAAGATAAAGAAGGAAATTTGGTCGGAAATCACGTAAAAGTGAAAGTCGTAAAAAACAAATTGGCACCACCATTCAGAGAAGCAGAATTTGACATCATCTACGGAGAAGGCATTTCGAAAGCTGGTGAAATAGTGGACATTGGGGCAGAATTGGATATAGTACAAAAAAGTGGAGCTTGGTATAGCTACAATGGGGCAAAAATAGCTCAAGGTAGAGATGCCGCAAAACAGTTTTTGTTGGATAATCCAGAAATGGCGTTAGAACTAGAAAAGAAAATCAAAGAAAAACTAGACAGTTCAGCACCACCAGCCGCACTAGCATCCACATCAGGTGATGATGATGAATTGGATTAATACCGGAATTTTTAAATAAGAAATATAATGAAGAGGTCTCAAAAGGACCTCTTTTTTTGTTTAATAGCTTACATATTCAATTTTTTAAATGTACAATAGCATACATTCAAGAAGAATCTATTTTGAAGGAATTGCCGATTCAGATAAATTAGTCAAAGAAAAGTTATTGTTCACTTTTAAAAAATCGCAATTATGAAAAAGCTAGTCATTCTTTTTACAATCTTATGTTCAAGTTTCATTCTAACAGCACAATCGGGAATTAAAGGAAAAGTTACGGATGAAAAATTAGAGGGCCTAATCAATGCAAATATTAGAGTAATGAAAAAAGGCGTTTTGGTGAAAGGCGTTGTTACAGATTTTGATGGAAATTATACGGTACAAATTGATAGCGGAACCTATAATATAGAAGTTTCTTACGTAGGATATAAAACAGAGACGAAGTCAAATGTAGTAGTTAAAAAGAATATCATTACTTTTTTGGATTTTAAACTAGTAGAGGGTGGAGTAACTTTAGAGTCTGTAATGATTAGAGAATATAAAAATCCTGTATTTTCAAAAGCAAATATTTCAGGGGCACGAACCGTAACAAATGAAGAAATTGCTAAAATGCCAACGAGGAATGTAAATGCAATTTCAAATGCAGCTTCTGGTATAAATAACGGGGATGCAAACATTAAAGGATCGAGATCAAATGCCACTCAATATTTTATGGATGGGATAAGGGTGACGAATAATATGCCAAATACAGAATCATATGCTAGTATTAAGGAAAACAGGTTTGTTAACTCCAATAGTGAACAACTTTCTACTTTTTCATTAGACGTAGATAGAGCAGCTTATTCGAATGTAAGAAGATTTATCAATCTTGGGGAACTTCCGCCAACTGATGCAATTAGAATAGAAGAAATGATTAATTATTTTTCTTATAAATATGCTGCACCGAAAAATGATGATATTCTGAATGTACAAACCTCGGTAGTAGATTGCCCTTGGAATAAAAACCACCAATTGCTTCATATAGGTGTTCAATCGAAAAAAATTGATAGCAAAGATTTGCCTTCATCGAATCTTGTTTTTTTAATAGATGTTTCAGGAAGTATGGAAAGTCCCAACAAATTACCATTAGTGATTCAATCTTTTAAGATTTTATTGGACCAACTAAGACCAGAAGACAAGGTAGCTATCGTGACTTATGCTGGAAATGCTGGGGTAGCCTTACCATCCACTTTTGCATCTAATAAGACTAAAATCCTTGAATGTCTTGACCAACTCCAATCTGGTGGCTCTACAGCTGGAGCTCAAGGAATCATAACTGCCTATGAAATTGCGGAAAAGAATTTTATTAAAGAGGGAAACAATAGAGTTGTGCTAGCAACGGATGGAGATTTTAATGTTGGTGTCAGTGATAATAAAAGTTTAGAAAAATTGATAGAAGAAAAGCGACAGTCAGGCGTATTTTTGTCAGTCTTAGGCTTCGGATATGGAAATTATAAAGATGATAAATTACAATTATTAGCAGACAAAGGAAATGGAAATCATGCCTATATCGATGACTTACAAGAGGCACAAAAGGTGTTTGCAAAAGAGTTTGGTGGAACGATTTATACTTTAGCGAAAGACGTGAAGTTTCAAATAGAATTTAACCCATCTGTAGTAAGTAATTATAGATTAATAGGTTATGAAAACAGAATGCTAGAAAAAGAAGATTTTAATAATGATAAAATTGATGCAGGAGAGTTGGGAATGGGCCATCAAATGACTGCTATTTATGAAATAGTACTCAATGAAAAAGGAAATAAGTCGGTTTTGAATAATGTGGATGAATTAAAGTACCAACCCAACGTAGTAAAAAATAGCAATCAATATAGTAATGAATTGGGCACCATAAAATTCAGGTATAAAAAACCAGATTCGAATATTAGTGCAAAATGGGATAAGGTGATTGATAATAAAATTAATAATAAAGTATCTGAAGATGTAAAATTTTCAATAGCCGTCGCTTATTCAGGTTTATTGTTGAGAAAATCAGAATATCTGGTAAATGGAAGTTTTGATAATATGATTGCATTAGCAAATGAATCCAAAGGAAATGATGGAGATGGATACAAAGCAGAGTTTATTCGATTGATGGAATTGGCTAAAAACTTAAAACCTAAGGAAGTCGCTACAAAAGAATAAAAACAAACCCCCATATTGGAATTTTTCCAATATGGGGGTTTTACAAAATTATCAAACCCTACGAATATCTGCCCCTAATGCATTTAGTCTTTCGTCAATTCGCTGATATCCTCGATCAATTTGATGTATATTTCTGATAATACTTTTTCCATTAGCCGACATTGCGGCGATTAATAAAGCAACTCCAGCTCTAATATCTGGTGAGGTCATTTCAATTCCTTTGAGAGGGATTCGCCTATCCAAACCAATCACCGTTGCTCGATGCGGATCACAAAGGATGATTTGAGCACCCATATCAATCAATTTATCAACAAAAAACAAACGACTTTCAAACATTTTTTGGTGTACCAAAACACTGCCTTTTGATTGGATAGCCGCTACCAAAATAATACTCATCAAATCCGGGCAGAAACCTGGCCACGGAGCATCGTAAATGGTAAGTATGGAGCCATCAATAAAATTCTGGATTTCATAATGTTTTTGTGCAGGAATATGGATGTCATCCCCAATCACTTCCATTTGAATTCCCAACCTTTCAAAAACAGGAAGTGTAATCCCCAAATCTTTCACACCAGCATTTGTGATGGTAATATCCGATCCTGTCATTGCAGCCAAACCAATAAAACTACCCACTTCTATAAAATCAGGAAGCATTCTGTGCTCCGTTCCTATAAGACTATTTACCCCTTCTATTGTAAGTAAATTCGACCCAATTCCGCTGATTTTCGCCCCCATCCTATTCAGCATTTTGCTCAACTGTTGAATATAAGGCTCACAAGCTGCATTATAAATTTGAGTTATGCCTTTTGCCATCACCGCTGCCATCAACACATTTGCAGTACCCGTCACAGAGATTTCATCCATTAAAATATGACAACCTTTCAACCCATCAGTATGAATATGATAAGCACTTTCTTTGATATCAAATCGAAAATCAGCACCTAATTTTTCCAAACCGATAAAATGAGTATCTAGCCTTCTTCTTCCGATTTTGTCTCCTCCAGGTTTTGGCAAAAAAGCTTTTCCAATTCTAGAAAGCAACGGACCGATAAGCATAACAGAGCCCCGAAGAGATGCTGCTTTTTCTTAAAATCTAAAGAATCTAAGTATGCTTCATTGATGTTTTTTGCACAAAATTTATAAGTATCCCCAGAAATTTTTTCTACTTCAACCCCCATGTCTTTTATCAAATCGATCAAAAGCATCACATCCCTAATTTCCGGTATATTTGAAATTATGACTGGCTCCGAGGTTAGAATAACTGCACATAATATCTGTAATGCCTCATTTTTAGCACCTTGTGGTTCTATTTTTCCACTTAATTTTTTACCGCCAATTACTTCAAAAGTATCTGTTCCCATTTTTGCTAAATATTTTTTATCTCACAAATATCTATACTTAAATTATATAAGGCACTATGATTAGTGTAAAAATTACATGAAGCCACTTATCTTTGCAACCTTATAAATTATTTACATTAATATAAAATCTAAAAATTATAAAATATGATGAATGCAAATTCCATATTTTCCTTCAAAATAAATCCCGAATATAAGAAAAAAGTAGCTTATTTCAGTATGGAATTTGCTATTCACCAACCTTTGAAAATCTATTCTGGAGGACTTGGCTTCTTAGCTGGCTCTCATATGAGAAGTGCTTATGAACTTAAGCAAAATTTGGTAGGTGTTGGGATGTTGTGGAAATATGGATATTATGACCAATCAAGAAATACAGACGGCTCCTTAGGGGTGGTTTGGAGACAAAAAATGTATAATTTTTTGGAAAATACTGGGATCAAAGTTTTTGTAAAAATATTTGGAAGAGAAATTTTCGTAAAAGCTTATTTATTAAACCCTGAGACATTCAAATCAGCACCCATTATTCTTTTGAGTACGGATGTAGAAGAAAATGACCACTGGGCAAGAAGCCTTACAGATAAATTGTATGATAATGATAAAACCATTCGATTGGCACAACAAATGGTGTTGGGAATTGGTGGAGCAAAAGTATTGGAACAATTGGGTTTTGATGCTGAAATATTTCATATGAATGAAGCTCACCCTTTGCCATTAGCATTTCATTTGTTGACGAAGTATCATACTTTGGATGAGGTGAAAAAAAGAATGGTTTTCACCACTCATACACCCGAAGATGCTGGTAATGAAAGAAGTGATATTGCCACCATTGAGCAAATTGGCTTCTTGAATGGCTTACCAGTAGAGCCGATCAAACATATTCTTTTAGATGACAAAGGCGTTTTCAACCATACTTTGGTAGCAATGAGAATGGCAAAAATTGCCAATGCTGTTTCGAAAATTCATGGAAAAGTTTCCAACGAAATGTGGAAAACCCATGACGATATTTGCCCAATCATTGCAATAACCAATGCACAAAATAAAAAATATTGGGCAGACGAAATTTTGGATAAAGCGGCAAAAGCAAATGATGTTGAAGCTTTGGTTGCTCGAAAAAAGGAGATGAAAAAAGCCTTTTTGGAATATGTGGCGGATCAAACCGGAAAAATACTTGACCCAGATGCTTTGACTATTGTGTGGGCACGAAGATTTGCAGGATACAAAAGAGCGAATTTGCTCATGAGAGATATGGAAAAGTTTATCGCTTTAGCGAATAATAGCGAAAAACCTATTCAAGTAATCTGGGCAGGAAAGCCTTATCCATTGGATTATGAGGCAATTCGAGTTTTCAATGAAATATACTACAACACTAGAGATATTAAAAATTGCACCATTCTTCATGCCTATGAGTTGAAATTATCCAAACTCATGAAGCAAGGGTCAGATATTTGGTTAAATAATCCGAGATATTCGAGAGAAGCTTCTGGAACTAGCGGCATGACGGCAGCCATGAATGGTAGTGTCAACTTTTCCATCAGAGATGGTTGGGTGGACGAATTTGCGGAGCATGGGGTGAATAGTTTTGTGATCCCACATGCTGATGTGAATTTGGATATTACTACCCAAGACAATTTGGACTCATATTATATGTATCAAGTTTTGGAAAAAGAGATTATCCCCACCTACTATGATAATCCAAAGAAATGGAATAAAATAGTGATGACAGCAATGAAGCAGGTGGTGCCAGAGTTCGAATCGGGCAGAATGGCGGATGAATATTACAAAAAAGTGTATAACATATAAGCAACTAACGATAATCCAACAATTTTTGATAGGTGTCAGCCATTTCAGTATGGCTGGCACCTTTCTTCCACATCCTCATGATTTTCAGATTCGCCAATTGGACTTTTAGGTATGAGTTGGTATCATATTTTCTGGCGGAAACTATTACATTTTTTGGAATGATTTTAAACTTAAATTCTTTTCTAGCCCGACTTATAAAATCATAGTCCTCCATTATTTTAAAGTGATCTCGGTACCCACCCAAACTTTCAAAACAGGTTCTTTTGACAAATAGGGTTTGGTCGCCACCTCTACACCAAATCTTATCGAAGCGGGTAAAAAAAGCGTTAATCTTTAATAAAATTTTTTTAGAGTCGAATTGATAGCGATAGCACCCAAGAGAAAAGCCTTCATTAATAGCTTGATAAATATCTTGTTCAAAATCTGGATTTAATTTCACATCGGCATGGACAAAATATAAAATGGAGCCATTAGCGTTTTTAGCTCCAAAATTCATTTGTGCAGCTCGTCCTTTTTGTGGAGCAATGAATACGGTTGCCCCGGCAGCTTTTGCAACCTGCACCGTGCCATCCGAGCTCCCACCATCACAGATGATTACTTCAAGAGCTCCTTTTTTATAGTTGAAAATGGAAGTAATGAGCGGAGCTATATTTTCACTTTCATTCAAAGTTGGAATAATAATACTTATCAAAACCAGAAAATTTTCCTTTTTCCAAAGGTAACTAAAATCTTTTTTGTTATCATATAGTAAATATTAAGTTAATTTAATCAAAACCAATTTTTATTAGAAAAACATTAGCAATCCATTAACCGCTGTTAACAAAAGAAACATGCACCTTTAGTTTATTAATTAAAACCAACTAAAAAATTGAAGGTTATGAAAAGTCTAAAGGTTTTATTCAGTGTATTTGCATTTAGTTTTGTTTGTCAATTTGCTTTTGCTCAAACATTTTCATTAGGTGGAAAAGTAGGATTGGCTTATAGTGGCATTTCTTCACCGGGCGGCATCTCATTAGCAGATCAATATATTAAGTCCTATGGCGGTTGGGATGCAGGAATTGTGACAAATATTGGTTTTAAAAATGGGTTTTCCATACAGCCAGAATTGTCCTACGTAGAGAAAGGATTCAAAATAGACGAAGGATGGAATGTGCCAATTCTAGGAATTGATGTTCCATTAGGAACAAAGGTTATCACCAAACTTAGATATATCGAAATGCCAATTTTGGCGAAATATTCTTTCGGAAACGATAAAATAAAAGGATATGTGTTAGCTGGACCCACTTTGGGCTATGCGGCAAGTGCAGCAGCAAAAACATATGCTAGTTTTATTATCAATTTTGCTTTAAACGAAATTTCAATACCATTGAGTAGCATCGGTGGACAAAGATTCGAAATGGGCGGAATGGCAGGTATTGGAACAAGTATCGCTGCTGGAAAATCTACTATATTTTTAGATGTAAGATATGCTCAAGGGTTTACAGATATCAACAAAGTACCATTAATCGATTTGAATATCAAAAACCACCGTTTCGGTGTAAATGCTGGATTTTTGATTCCCTTAAACTGATTTCTCCTAATATTCTTATTTATTTGTGTAAGTCTTGCTGTATCGTCAGCAAGGCTTTTTTTGTTTTTATACAATTCAATACTTTAAAAGAAGAGAATACTTGTTGCGATTAAAAACAGTATTAACAGTAAAATTATACTTATTTTTACGAAAAAAATATCGTGAATTCTCCAATCGACTTTACCCAGCAATTTGTAGAAGCATTAAAATCTTTGAATCCAGCTCAAAGGTTGGCTGTTGATAATATTGAAGGTCCGGTAATGGTTTTAGCGGGTCCAGGTACAGGAAAAACCCATTTGCTTTCGGCAAGAATAGGAAATATTCTGAACGAAACGGATGCAATGCCCAACAATATTCTGTGTCTGACTTACACTGAAGCTGGGATGAAAGCCATGAGGGACAGGTTGCTAAAGCTAATTGGTCCAGATGCTCACAAAATTCATATTTTCACTTTTCATGCATTTTGCAATCTGGTCATCAAAGAAAATCCAGAGCTTTTTGGGAACTATGAATTAGAGCTGATTTCGGATATTGAAAAAATCGAAATTATTGAAAAAATAATAGACAACCTCCCTTTCAATCACCCTTTGGTAAAAAATATCAATACGCCTTATACGAATGTTTCTAGACTAATCAATCTTTTTACCAATATCAAAAAAGAGAGTTGGGAAGTCGCTGATTTGAAGCAAAAAATTGAAAAATATTTGGCTGAAATCCCTTTTTTAGAACAATTTATTTATAAAGTAAATAGAAAAACATCAAGAAAGGAGACCCAAAAACGAGTGATATTGAAGCGGAAACACAGAAAATGAGGACATTGAGTGCTGCCATTGAGCTATATCCTATCTATTTGCAGAGCATGAAAGAAAAAAATAGATACGATTATGATGATATGGTGTTGTGGGTTATCAAAGCTTTTAAAGAAAATGAACGAGTATTGAGAAATTACCAAGAAAAATACCAATATCTTTTGGTGGACGAATTTCAAGATACGAATGGTGCTCAAAATGAAATATTACAACTACTCACCTCCTATTGGGATAGTCCAAATATCTTTATTGTTGGCGATGATGACCAATCTATCTACGAATTTCAAGGAGCTCGACTAAAAAGTATGATTGACTTTTATGAGCAATACAAAGACTCGATAAAAGTAATCGTTTTGAAAGAGAACTATCGTTCAACTCAAAATATTTTGGATTGCTCCGCCACTTTGATTGCCAATAATACCCACAGAATCGTCAACGAAATTGAAAATCACACTATTGATAAGCAGCTAATTGCAAAAAATAATGAAGTAAATGAAAATCAAACTCCCGTTGTTATAAATGCTTATAACAATCATTATCAGGAAGTTATAAGTGTAGTGGAACAAATAATAGCCTTGCAAAACAAAGGGGAGCTGTTATCGGAAATCGCAGTTCTTTATGCAAAAAATAATCAGTCGAAGTATTTAAAAAAATATCTACAATATAAAAATATACCTTTTGAATCCAGCAGAAAAGTCAATATTTTGGAAGAGCCCTTGATACAACAATGGCGACTTTGGTTGGAATATTTAGCACTGGAGTTTGATCAGCCACAAAGTGGACAGCATCTTTTATATCGAATTTTTCATTTTCAGTGTTGGGATATTCCACAAAAAACAATTGATACGATAACGAAATTACATTCAAACTCTGAAATGGATGGGTGGTTAGATATTTTGGAAACACTCGATGAAGCGGCAATTGTAAATTTTCTCCAATGCAGAGCGACACTATTATCTTCATTAGGCAACGAAGCCTTGGGTTATTTTCTTGAACAATCTCTCAATTTGAGTGGAATATTGAACGTTGCTACCACAAAAGGAAATGTTTCTTGGCAACTAACAGTCTTAAATACTTTTTTGAATTATTGCCAAAAAGAGATTCAGAAAAAACCGAAAACAACGCTAAAGGAGCTAGTGGCTGTAATTGCAAATTTGGAAAACAATAATTTGGGAATAGAGAAAGAACAAATAGTGAGCGGTAGCAATGCAGTACAGTTATTGACTGCTCATGGTTCGAAAGGATTGGAATTCAAGCATGTTTTTTTATTGGATGTCATGGGTGCTTGGGAAAAAGACAGCAATCGGGGAAACAGAAATTTTTCCTTACCCAATACCATCACATTTGGCTCTGCTTCGGATGAATTAGAAGCCAGACGAAGACTATTTTTTGTGGCGATTACAAGAGCAAAAAGCACCTTACAAATTGGATATTCAAAATTTGATTTCAACGGAAAACCTGCTCAATATGCACAATTTATTGATGAAATTAGAAATATTCCAAGTACAATCAGCCAAGAAATCCTATTTGAAGAATCCAAAATGGTGGATCTTCAAATAGGATTATTGAAAGATGTTCAGCCCAAAATAACCATTCAGAACCAAGAGGTTATACAAAAAAGCTTATCAAATTTTTCATTGAGTGTGCATTCATTGAATAGTTATCTCCGCTGTCCATTGAGTTTTTATTACGATTATGTTTTGAAATTGCCTTCTGGAATTGTGCCAGCCACCGTTTTTGGAAATTGCCTGCACAAATGGCTTGAATGGTTGTTTGTAGAAATGAAAAAATCGCCCGATAAGACTTTTGAATCAGTAGAAAAAAGTATTGTTTATTTCGAAAAAGCATTGGAACGCAATAAAGGATTGCTTAGCAAAAATGATTTTGAAAGGTATTTGAATTTAGGGAAATCAACAGTAGAAGCTTATTATTTACAGCATATTGGTTCTTGGAACAAGAATGTAGAAGTCGAACTCCATATTTCTAAAGTGCTGATAGACAATATTCCAGTAAATGGAGTGATCGATAAAATAACTTATGATGAAAACAGGAAACCAACAATCATTGACTACAAATCTGGCACATTGGATTCTAATAAATTGAAAGGAATCAAACAGAATTCAGAAGGTGGAGATTATAGAAGGCAGCTTTGGTTATATAAATTGATGTATGAAAATTATAGACCTCATTTGCCGAAAGTTGATAGCGGAATAATCGCTTATTTACAAAAGAATCAAGATGGTGTTTTTCCAAGTGAAACTATTGTATTCGATAAAGAGGAAGAAATGCTATTCAAACAAATCATAAAAACCGTTTATCAAAAAATTATTGACTTAGAATTTGAGCCAGGTTGTGGAAAAATTGATTGTAAATGGTGCAATTTTGCAAAAAGTAACCAATCAATAGATACTTTTGCAGAAGAAGATTTTTTAGACGATTAGAATGGCAACAAATAAAATATACCAATGGGGAATTATTGGGCTTGGAAAAATAGCCCACAAATTTGCGAAAGACTTGCAGCAGCTTCCAAATGCGAAACTAAAAGCAGTCGCTTCTTCGGATGAAGAAAGGGCGAAAGCCTTCGCAAAAGAATATGATGCTCCCCTCTTTTTCGACAATTACGACGATATTTTGACGGCAGGAATCGATATTGTCTATATTGCTTTGCCAAATCATTTGCATTGTGAATGGAGCATTAAATGTTTGGATAAGAAAATTGCTGTTTTGGTCGAAAAGCCATTTGCCATCAATTCCGTTGAGTCCAATTGGATGAAAACTGCAGCCATTAATAACCAGACATTTTTAATGGAGGCAATGTGGACGAGATTTTTACCAACCACCAATAAACTTTTGTCTATTTTGGAAGAAGGCACAATTGGTAGTATTATTACTATAAAAGCAGATTTTTGCTATAAAGTCCCTTTTGATGCCAACCATAGAGCATATAATAATGAAATGGGTGGCGGAAGTTTGCTCGACATTGGCATTTATCCTGTTTATTTAGCTTATTTGCTGCTTGGAATGCCTGTGGATGTAAAAGTGGAAGCACCCAAAAGTAGGACAAAAGTGGACGAATCCTGTTTTATGATTCTAAAATACCCAGGAAAACAAACCGCTTTTTTGAACAGCTCCTTTGTTCACACCTCCAATGTAGAAGCCTATATTTATGGCACAAAAGGTACTATCCATATTCGACCAAGATTTCATGGCTTGAGTTCGGGAATTTCTGTTTTATTGGAATCGGGAGAAAAAATAGATTATCCATTTGTTTGGGATTGCTTGGGTTACAAATATGAAGCAGCTCATGTGATGGAGTGTTTGGATAAAGGGTTGTTGGAGAGTGATTTACATCCAATTGATACTAGCTTAGAACTCTGTCGTTTATTGGATGCTATTAGGATAAATGGAAATATTGTATTCCCCAAGCAAGACAGAGTGGTGACATTTGAAAATTTGGAAGAAGAATATGAGTAAACAGAAGCAAAAATATTATGTGGTTTGGAAAGGAAGAAATTCTGGAATTTATGATTCTTGGGAGGATTGCAAGATACAAATTGATGGGTTTGAAGGAGCACTTTACAAAAGCTATGAGAGCTTAGAACAAGCAACAATAGCCTATAGAAAAAATCCATACGATGCCTTCAAAGGAGCAAAACAGGAAGGGAAAAAGGAGTTTTTATCGAAATCAAATATACTAAAAAACAGCATTTGTGTAGATGCAGCTTGCAGCGGAAACCCCGGAGATATGGAATATCGCTGTGTTTACACCTTTTCGAAAGAAGAAATTTTTCATAAAGGACCCTTCAAAGATGGGACAAATAATGTGGGGGAGTTCCTTGGCTTAGTGCATGCTTTAGCGATGCTTGACCAACAAAAAAAATATGATATCACAATATATACCGATTCTAAAACAGCCATTTCTTGGGTAAATAACAAAAAAGCTAAAACAAAACTCGAAAGGACGAGCAGAAACAAAGAGTTATTCGAATTAATGGACAGAGCGGAGCTTTGGCTTGCAAAAAACACTATCAAAAATCCCATCGTTAAATGGGAAACGGAGATGTGGGGAGAAATTCCAGCAGACTTTGGCAGAAAATAAGGAAAACTAGGCTTCTGCCAAAAGGGTTTCAATTTGTTTTGTCAAGATACGAGTAGAGAAAGGTTTTGAGATATAGAGCGAAGCTCCTAGGTCATATCCCTTTTTTATATCTTCTTCCGAAGTCTTGGCAGACATAAATACCACCTTGGTTTGGTCATATTTTTCTTGCTTTTTGATATAGGTGCAGATATCATATCCATCCACATCGGGCATCATAATATCTAGCAAAACAATATGTGGAATAAAATCAGCAATTATGGAAAGAGCTTCTGTACCATTCCTTGCAATTAACACCTCATAGCCGCTTTTAAGCATAATGAACTCAAGTGGCATCAAAATATGAGGGTCGTCATCTACTATTAATATCTTATAAGGCATCTTTGTTAAACTCAAAAACTTTTAAATTAGTTCTAAACTAAACGAAAAAATAGCTCCATTTGGTGTATTATTTTCTACCCAAATTTTTCTATTGTGTAACTCAATTATCTTTTTTGAAATGGCTAACCCCAGACCGCTACCATCGGGTTTTTGTAATTTTTTGTTTTTAATTTGATAAAATTTATCAAAAATCAACCCTTTTTGATTGTCTTGAATACCTACGCCATCATCGATAACCGATATTATTACTTCGTTATAATTCTCTATAAATCTGATAGTTATCTTACTTTTAGAAAATTTTATCGCATTTGAAAACAGATTGTAGAGCAGCTGTTCGATTAATTCTTTGTCAATTCTAGCCAAAAACATATTATTCGGAATTATTTTCTCGAATGCTATATTTTTATTTTTTAAAATAGTACTAAAAGATTGCTCTATCTCGGTAATCATCGCTACCAGATCACATGTTTTTAGATTCAATTGCTGTTTGCCGCTGTCGTATTTTTCTAGATTGAGCACCTGAGTGATTAGGTGTGTCATCCTTTCGGTTTCTTTAATAATAACGCCCAAATATTTCTCTCTTTCGGTTTCTCCTAAGTCTGGATTGTCGAAAAGTACTTCACTTAAAGCTCTAATGGAAGTAAGTGGCGTTCTTAACTCATGAGTTACGGTGTATAAAAATTCATCTTTTTGTTCATCCAATAATGTCAATTGTTCATTGGCTAACTTCAGCTCTTCAGTCGCCTTCCCCAATTCTGCAGATTTCTTTTTCAATTCTTTGTTTAACTGGATAGTCTGCTGGTTTTCTTTCAAAATATCCAAAACTTCATTCATGCTGATGGGTTGTTGGTTGGCGATATTGGCAATCACCATTTTTGTGGCGATGGGACCAATTGCTCCTGCCAAAAGTTTCTCAGAATAGTTGACCAACAGCGGTGGCGTTAGTGCTTTCTCAATATAAGGAATATTGTTTTTGGTGAAATAATTTTTAATCAAATTCTCCCCTCTTTCTTCTCCGAAGAAAACTTTAAAGATATACATCAAATCTTTTACAATGATTTCATTTTTGATTAAAGTCGCAATCTGGCTTTTGTTGTTGGAATGAATTTTCACAAAAGCCTCAGATTGAATGATTTCTTCCGTATCTCTTTCGGTATAAATAGAGACGCCGACAAAGGTGATGATGTTCAACAAAAGGCTCCAGAAAATTCCGTGGCTCAGCTTATCCAAATCCGAAAAGTAGAACAGAGAAGTAGGCTTGAGCCATTCAATACCAAACAAGCCATTTTTAATAATTGAAGTGATTTCGGGAGAAAAACCATCTAATGTCGGAAAAATAAGGGTGAAAAGCCAAACAAAAAAACCGACAAGAATAGATGCTGAAGCAGCCTTTTTAGTCGCCTTTCGCCAATATAATCCGCCAATGAGGGCTGGAGCAAGCTGAGAAACAGCAGCAAATGAAATTAACCCAATGGAAATAAGGGAAACCTTTTCTGCCACATATTTTTCGAAAAAATAAGCACCTATAATGATGATAGTTATCCCAAATCTTCGAGATAAAACCACCAAACTTTGTGGGTTAATTCCTCTATCCTCACTGATTAATTTTTTTGAAATAAATGTTGGAATTACTAAATTATTACTGAGCATCGTTGACAACGAAATCGTTTCTACTATTACCATTCCAGTCGCCGCAGAAAGCCCACCCAAAAACACAATCAAGGTCAGCCAAAGATTTCCTGTACTAATTGGGAAAGCAAGTACGAAAGTATCTGGGTCAATGTGATTTCCAAATTTTAATAGTCCCCCAATTGCAATCGGAATAACGAATATGTTTATCAAAAAAAGATAGAGAGGAAACATCCAAAGTGCCTTGTTCAGATGACTTTCATTGGTGTTTTCTACTATCGCTACTTGGAATTGGCGGGGCAATAATATCATGGATAAAGCAGAAATAATCATGACAAATAGCCAGGAAACGCCATTGAATTGATTTTGGAAGATATTGGGTAAAACATTGGTCAATTGAGCCGTTTGATATTGACTAAAAATATCAAACGGGGAAGAAAAAATATAAAAACTAACATAAAGTCCCACCAGTATAAAACCAAATAATTTCACTATCGACTCAAAAGAAATGGCAGCAATCAACCCTTTATGTTTTTCTGAAGCATCTATATTTCTTGCTCCATATAAGATGGTAAAAACGATTAAAATCAATGAAAAATAAAAGACCGAATCGTTAACATTTATTTTGGAAGGCGCATTATAATTTGTAAATGTAATTAAACAAAGTCCTATCGCCTTAAGCTGCAATGAGATATATGGTATGATTCCAATGATATAAAATATGGTCACTAATACCCCGAGATAATTACTATGACCGTATCTACTAGAAATAAAATCTGCGATATTCGTAATTCGATATTCCTTACAAATTCTAAGTATTTTCAACCAAACGATTATAATTAAAGGAAAAAAAATGGTGGGTCCCAAATAAACAGGCAAAAAACCAATTCCAGTTTTGGAGGCATTACCTACACTCCCAAAAAATGTCCATGCCGTACAATAAACGGCAAGAGAAAGTACATAAACATTTGCAGGAGAGATGATTCTACTGATTCTAAATCTGTCTTTATTTACAGAACTTGCAATAAAAAATAAGATTGCAAAATAAATAGTTGCACAAACCAATAAGATCGAGCTACTCATGGTTGGTATTTATGTACTTATTAATTCTATTTTTGAAAATAAAAATAATAAGGAACCAAAGAACAAAAATATAAGTAGCATATGCCAACAAAACGTTGGAAGAGTACCATTTTGAACAAATAACTATTATCGGATAGTTATAAAGAATAAAAAAAATGAAGCAAATAAAGATGATTCTTGAATACCGCATCAACATTGATTTATTAGGACTAAAAGTAAGCTAATTTTTTGTGAAAAAAAAAGGGATAAAAACAAAAAAAGCCGCCTTACATATAAGGCGACTTCAATAAAAAATAAATTATGGAATAAGTTCGTATTGTTTGTTAATCGTTGTAATCCCCATTCAAAGCATAGTAGCCAAAAGTAAGTAAGCTACCTACGATGATTGGTGTTAGTATGAATAGTACGATTATACCAAAAACCAAATCTGATTGATTTCCAGCCATCCCACTTGTAAATTTTGGTAAGCCAATAGAGGTGATACTGAAATAACCTGCATATAACCCTAATGCTAACCAAACGATACCGCTAATTTTTTTTATAGAATTCATATTATTTTCTCTTTCTAAAGTTAAAAAATTAATCGTTTATTTCACGATCTCTATTGTTCAAAAATAGCAAACCTATTACAAAACAGACACTTGCTATAATAATTGGATACCAAATCCCTTGCAAATACCAATCTGGATTCACAGGTGTTGGACCCGTTCCTTTTGCAGTAGTTGTCAAATAAGCTGCAACTGCTGGCATCAAACCTCCAAACACCCCGTTTCCGATATGATAAGGTAAAGACATGGAGGTATAACGAATCTTGGTAGGGAACATCTCTACTAAGAAAGCTGCTATTGGTCCATAAACCATTGTTACAAAGATAACTTGGAAGAACACCAATACCACTAGCCACCAGAAATTATTGGATGGAATATTGGTTGCTGCCGTAATTTTTGGTTTCGGTGCTGTCTTTGCCTTGTCAGATAAAATAAATTCATCTTTGGTTTCATTGAAAACAGCCCCATCAGCAAATTCCTTATGAGTTTTGGTTGTTCGCACACTATCCATTGCATTTTTCTTGTCAGGTGCCATTGTAACTACTGAAGTTGATTTTTCAACGATTTCAGTTCTGTTTTTATTAGATGCAGTACTATAAATGCTCTTATAAATTGGAAAATAAGACAATACTGCGATCAACATACCTGCCAACATAATTGGTTTCTACCAATTCTATCAGATAACCAACCGAAGAACACAAAGAAAGGCGTTCCGAACAAGAAAGCATAAGTCATGATTTCTTCTACCTGAAAACCATCTATTTTACAATCTGTCTTCATGAAGTTCATGGCATAATAGTGACCTGTGTACCAAACCACACCTTGACCCATGGTTGCTCCTAAAAGTGCTAATAAAACAAATTTAAAATTGTATCTATTTCCAAAACTTTCTTTTAATGGATTAGTAGAAGTTTTTCCTTCTGCTTTAGCTTTTTTGAACAAAGGAGATTCTGACATTTTTCTACGAATCACATAAGAAATACCAACCATAAAGATGGAAATCCAGAATGGAATACGCCATCCATAGCTATTAAAATCTTCTGTTGACATTGATTTTTTAGTTACCATGATGACAATCAAGGAAATAAACAAACCTAAAGTAGCTGTTGTTTGAATCCAAGAAGTCCAATAACCTCTTTGTCCGTCGGGAGAGTGCTCAGCCACATAAGTTGCTGCTCCACCATATTCTCCTCCTAAAGCAAGCCCTTGAAGTAGTCTTAATAATAATACTAATAAAGGTGCTAAAAATCCGATTGATTCATAACTCGGTACACAACCAATTAAGAAAGTGGCACCTCCCATTAATAAAAGGGTCATCATGAAAGTATATTTTCTTCCAATCAAATCTCCCAATCTTCCAAAGAATAATGCTCCGAAAGGTCGAACCACAAACCCTGCTGCAAAAGTCGCCAAAGTGGACAAAAATGCTGCTGTAGGGTTATCTTGTGGAAAGAATTTAGTTGATATCAATGTAGCTAAGCTTCCAAAGATATAAAAATCGTACCACTCAATCATCGTACCTACCGAAGAGGCAGCAATTACTGAACGGATACTTGATGTTTTATTATCACTCATAATTTTAAATTTTATTAAATTATTCAAGAAGGTTTGTTATCCTATAGGAAAATATGTGTTTGTAATGTTAATTGACCCTTTGAGCCTGCATTGATAATATCTGTAGAACCTGCAGCTTGAGTATAGATTGGTCTTGTTTGATATTCTAAAGTAATTTTTGCATTGTGGTTGCTCAATAAATAATTGATACCCAATCCAAACTGAGTTGAAGGATCTTTTAATCTATCAAACTTCTTGTAAGTCGCTGTTGCATAAGGCATAAAGGAAGTACCATTACTCAATTTAGGTAATAAATATCCTGCTTGAAGATAGAAAATAGAACCAGTACCAATTGTTGGTTGTAAGTTACCAGCACCAGCCCAACTTGTAGCAGTAGGAACTGCTGTTGTATGTTCATTAAGAATACCGATTTTTCTTACATAATTAGTTCCGTAGTTGATATTATAGTAAGTAGCTAATAAATTCAAAGCTGTTCCTTTTGATTTGTTCAAAGGCATATCTAAAAATGCATCAACACCTAAAGCAAATTGGTTTTGATAAGAAGAATCTGTAGCTGTTTTATATAATGAAGCTTTTGAATGATTATAAAATCCTACTCCAATGTTAAATACTTTTTTTGCACCTAAATATGAACCAACGAAGAAAGGTAATTTATTAGATTCTTTATCCCAAAACATCCAATTGAAATATCCTGCAGTTGCATAATTTTCATTTGTTACGGCTACTGCTTCTCCAGTTGTCTTAGTAACAGCTGTTGGGCTTAAACCATTAACAAATGGTTTGTTAATTGCAACTCGATAATCCAATCTTCCTAATTGACCTTTTGCATAAATACCAAATTGACGTGCAAATTGATCAGAAGCCTCTATGTTAGTCCAGTTAAATATTGGAGCATCTAAAGTCATAAAATTTAATGTAGATTGGCTGCTTAATCGACTTACGCCATTCCAATAGTGTAAACCAGCTCCTAAATAAAATTTGTTTTTTACTAATTCATATTCAGTCCATGCATCATGAATATAAATTTGTGGTCTTTTCCCATGCCTGTGAACCAGCTCCAGTTCCTAAAGCTCCTGCACTTGCACCATTAATAAAGGATTGATTGTTGATTCCCCAATGTGTTAAGATTAAAAATCTAGGAGAGATTTGAGCATAAGCTAAAAATCTAGATCTTCTTAATGCGATATCGGTGCTCCAGCCACTTTTAGAGCCAGTGCCGTCTATCAATTGTCCATTTACATCAGTTGTTCCTGGATTGTTTTGTGTTGCAGTTGCCCAAAACTGGTGCCACATAATGAAACGAACATATTTCGAACCATCTTCATTTAATTTTAAAGTTAATGGTTTGTAACTATGGTCAACAGCTGGAGTTGGTGGAGGAGTCGTATTTTGCCCAGTTAGGTTAAAAGAAAGCAATAAACCAAAAAGCAAAAAGTTAGTTGTAAATCGTTTAAACATATTGCAATTAATTTTTTATTAATGAATAATTTCAAAATTCAGTGCAAAATAGTTTATGGATAATAAGGTCTGTTAATGTTATATATATATTTGTAAACTAACTATAGCTAAAATTCCGATTTTCTAAATTTTTCCCATTTAATCAGCATAAATTTATCACCTAGCTCAGTAATAATACAACCACTGCGTTTTAATTTGCTCTTATCAGACATGAATTCTACCAATTCTTTGTGGTTCATGACTTCATATGTCGGTCGATATTCCGTACTTTTTGGCGTTGATACAAAATATTTTTTCACCCAATTTCTGACAGTTACATGGCTTACCCCTATAATTCTTTCAATTTCTCTGAGCGAAATTCCTTCAAGATAAAGTTGTAATCCCTTTATAATATAGTAGGGATCAGTGTTTTTGCCGTCTTTATTGACTGAATAGTGGTAATTGCAGGTTGTGCATTTATATCTTTGTCGACTATTTACAATACCACTTTTTGTATATTCTTCTCCATTACACTTAGGACAAATTGGCTTTTTCATGACTTTTTCAAGATAAAATTTTATATTTTGCCAAAAAAAAATAATAATATTGTTTTGCAAAACATCAAAACTATATTAAAATTGCAAAACTATAATAAATAACCAAAATTTAATAGTAATCAATATTTTTTGTGTAATAACTTTGCCATTACAAATTAATTTTTTAAAATTTACTAAATTTAACAAATATACTATGTCTTATCCTTATCAAATAAAATCCTTAGAAGCTTATCATAAAGACTATAATGAAAGTGTGGAAAACCCTGAGAAATTTTGGGCAAATGTTGCTGAAAATTTTCTATGGAAAAAAAAATGGGACTCTGTTTTAAATTGGAATTTTAAAGATCCAAAAGTAGAATGGTTCTCTGGAGCAAAATTAAACATTACTGAAAACTGTATCGATAGACATTTAGAATCAAGCGGAGATAAGCCTGCAATTATTTGGGAGCCTAACAATCCAGAGGATAGAGTAAGGGTCGTCACATATAATATTTTGCATAAAAGAGTTAGTCAAGTTGCTCAAATGCTTATCAATAACGGAGTAAAAAAAGGAGATAGGGTTTGTATATATATGGGAATGATACCAGAGTTGGCTTATGCTGTTCTGGGTTGTGCTAGAATTGGTGCTATTCATAGTGTGGTATTCGGGGGTTTTTCTGCTCAAAGCATTGCAGATAGATTGTATGATGCAGGAGCAGAATTTATTATTACTTGTGATGGAGCTTATAGAGGAGACAAAGTGATTCCATTAAAAAATGTAATAGATGATGCATTAATTGGTAATAGAAGTATCAAAAAAGTGATAGTATATACCCGAACTCGAACCCCTATTTCAATGTTAAAGGGAAGAGATTTATGGTGGGAAGACGAAATGGAACATGCTGAATATCAGCTAGAAAAGCAAGGGAAAATTCATTTTCCAGCTGAAGAAATGGATGCAGAAGATCCATTATTTATTTTATATACTTCTGGTAGTACAGGCAAACCGAAAGGTGTTGTTCATACCTGTGCTGGATACATGGTTTGGACAAATTATACATTTGTAAATGCTTTCCAATACCAATTAGGAGATATTCATTTCTGTACTGCTGATATTGGTTGGATCACAGGCCATAGCTATATCGTATATGGTCCATTGAGTGCTGGTGCAACTTCTTTGATGTTTGAAGGCGTACCTACATGGCCAAATGCCAGTAGATTTTGGGATATTGTAGAAAAACACAAAGTAAATATTTTATATACTGCTCCAACTGCTATTAGAAGTCTTATGGGATTCGGATTAGATCCGTTAAAAGGAAAAGATTTGAGTTCACTAAAGGTTTTAGGAACGGTCGGTGAGCCGATAAACGAAGAGGCATGGCATTGGTATGACCAAAACATTGGTAAAGGCAATTGCCCAGTAGTAGATACATGGTGGCAGACGGAAACTGGGGGCGTTCTTATAACTAATTTAGCTGGTGTAACTCCTGCTAAGCCAAGCTGGGCAACCTTACCGATGCCGGGAGTACAACCAGTTTTAGTGGATGAAAATGGCAATGAAGTAAATGTAAAAGATGAAAGCGGACTTTTAAAAGGCAATCTTTGTATAAAAGCCCCTTGGCCAGGAATACTTAGAACTACTTATGGTGACCATGAAAGATGCAGAACAAATTATTTTGCAACCTACGAAAACTTGTATTTTACTGGAGATGGAGCCTTAAAAGATGAAAATGGATATTATAGAATTACAGGAAGGGTGGATGATGTATTAAATGTAAGTGGCCATCGAATCGGGACTGCCGAAGTTGAAAATGCGATAAATATGCACTCTGGAGTTGTAGAAAGTGCTGTAGTAGGTTATCCACACGATATAAAAGGACAAGGAATTTATGCTTTTGTGATTATAATGGGTCATATGCATGTAAACGATGCAGAAACCAGATTAGATATTTTACAAACTGTCACTAGAATCATCGGCGCCATTGCAAAACCAGATAAAATCCAGTTTGTGAAAGGTTTGCCAAAAACAAGAAGTGGTAAAATAATGAGAAGAATTCTAAGAAAAATTGCAGAAAATGAACTTTCTAGCTTAGGCGATACTTCAACATTATTGGATCCAACTGTGGTGGATGAAATTGTTGGTGGTAAATTATAAACTTTTTAAAATCGTTGTATAACTTTAATGGGAACAATTTTTCTTTGAAATCGTAAAAAGTTTCTATGAAAGTTGCATTAAAGTTATACAATAGTCTTACTAGACAAAAAGAAGATTTCACTCCAGTAGTGGAAGGTAGAGTGGGTTTATATGTTTGTGGTCCCACTGTTTATAGTGATGTTCATTTGGGCAATTGCCGGACGTTCATCAGTTTTGACCTCATCTATAGATATCTCCTTTATTTAGGCTACAAAGTAAGATATGTTAGAAATGTAACCGATGTCGGGCATTTGGAAGGCGACGTGGATACCCACGATGCTGAAGACAAAATTTCTAAAAAAGCTAGGCTAGAGCAACTGGAGCCAATGGAAATTGCCCAAAAATATACCAATGGCTTTCACGAAATGATGCACCTTTTTAATGTTCTTCCTCCGAGTATCGAGCCGAGAGCAACTGGCCATATTCCAGAACAAATTGAAATGGTTGAACAAATCATTGCCAACGGATTTGGATACGAAGCCAATGGATCTGTCTATTTTGATGTGCCTGCTTTTATCGAAAAATATAAAAATTATGGGCAACTTTCTGGAAGAGTGGTCGATGATTTGTTGCAAGAAACAAGAGACCTAAAAAACCAAAGTGAGAAAAGGCATCCTGCTGATTTCGCTATTTGGATGAAAGCTTCTGACGAACATATTATGAAGTGGAATTCTCCTTGGTCCGTTGGTTTTCCTGGCTGGCATTTAGAGTGCTCCGCAATGAGTACCAAATACTTAGGTGAACGATTTGATATTCACGGCGGTGGAAATGACCTAAAGTTTCCCCATCATGAAAACGAAATAGCACAGAATATCGGAGCTTGCGGAAACACCCCAGCCAACTATTGGCTGCATACCAATATGTTGTTGCTGAATGGCAAAAAGATGTCTAAAAGTGATGGAAATAACATTACACCAGTTGAATTAATCACCGGTAATAGTCCTCATGTATCCAAAGGCTATTCACCCATGACAGTTCGTTTTTTCACCCTGCAATCCCACTATTCTAGCCAATTGGATTTGACAGATGAAGCATTGGCAGCAGCGGAAAAAGGGTTTAGAAGATTAATGGAAGGAAATAAAGCCCTTCAAAGTTTTGTGGGCTCGAAGGACGGGAATAAACCATTGGATGCAGAGATAGATGCCTTAATAAATGGATCATTTTCCGAAATGGCAGATGATTTCAATGCTCCAAAGGCATTAGCAAAACTATTTGAATTAGTTACAATTATCAATAAATTGAATGACAAACATCTGTCTTTTGACGATGTTTCGAATGACTGTATTGAAAGATTGAAAAATTGTTTTTCAGATTTCATCTTCAAAATTTTTGGCTTATCTGACGAATCTACCAATGACGGTGGCGGCGTTGTGGATGGGCTGATGCAATTGATTTTAGACATTCGTTCGGATGCCCGAACAAACAAAGATTGGACGACTTCCGACAAGATTAGAAATGCACTTTCTAGCTTAAAGATAGTGGTGAAAGACAATAAAGAAGGAAGCTCTTGGGTAAAAGAATAGTTTAATAGATTTTGGAATTAATGTTGACAAAACCATGACGTTCTTTCCATGGATTATTTTTACTTTTGCAGATTAATTTTTTAAAATTTAATTATGCAAAAAGTAAAATATATATTTTCATTTTTGGTAGTAATGTTTTTACTATCGAATAGCCTTTTTTCGCAAGAGTCAAAACATCTTTTGAACATTACTCAAATTACGGATGGTGGTGATAATGCAGAAGCATATTGGAGTTTTGACAATAAAAATCTCTGTTTTCAAAGCAATAATGCAGCTTGGGGATTGAAGTGCGATCAGATTTTTAATTTAAATGTTAGCAAAGCTAAAAAAAATAAAAATTTAAAACCCAAGATGATTAGTACTGGGAAGGGAAGAACGACTTGTTCTTACTTTATGCCCGGAAACAAACAAATTCTCTATGCATCTACTCATTTAGGTGGCGACCAATGCCCTACCGACCCGCCAAGAGGCAAAAAATACCTTTGGGGAATTTTCGACTCTTATGATATTTTCGTTGCTGATTTAAATGGAAAAATAGTAAAAAAATTAACCGATACTCCCGGTTATGATGCAGAAGCTACTGTTTCACCCAAAGGAGATAAAATCGTTTTTACTAGCACAAGAAGTGGCGATTTGGAGCTTTGGACGATGAATATTGATGGTAGCAACCAAAAACAGGTAACCTTTGGATTGGGATATGACGGAGGTGCATTCTTCTCTCCCGATGGAAAAAAACTGGTTTTTAGAGCTTCTCGACCACAAACAGAAGAAGAGAAAAAAGAGTATAAAGACTATTTAGCTCAAGGGTTGGTAGCTCCCACCAATATGGAGATTTATACTTGCAATGTGGATGGTAGCGATTTGAAGCAAGTGACCCATTTGGGAAAAGCTAATTGGGCGCCATTTTATCATCCTGGCGGCAAGAAAATAATTTTTTCAAGCAACCACAAATCTGAAAAAGGATATGATTTCCAATTGTTTATGATCAACGAAGATGGAACGGGATTGGAGCAAATTACGACAGAAAGTGTATTCAATTCATTTGCAATGTTTTCTCCAGATGGAAAAAAATTAGCTTTCTCCTCCAATAGAAATAACAAACCGGGAACAAGAGACACCAATTTATTCATCGCAGACTGGAAAGATTAATGAAAAAAATATTTTTATTATTGATAATTATTAAAAGCTCCGTTGCTTTTGCTCAAAATATTAGTATTGATCGAATAGAAGATCACATAGAGTACTTAGCATCAGATAAGCTGGAAGGCAGAGCCCCAGGTACAAAAGGAGAGGCTTTAGCAATAAAATACATTACAAAAAAGTTTAAAAAAATCGGTCTTGCTCCTGCTGGAACGGATGGTTTCCAACAAACTTTTACGTATAGATTGTCAGCAAATCCACATGATACAGCAACAGTAAAGACTGGAAAAGAAATGAAAGGCACCAATGTTGCAGGTTTTTTGGATAATGGTGCAGCTACGACAATTGTTATCGGAGCACATTTTGATCACTTGGGCAATGGACACCACACCTCAGCTTTAGATACCACTTCGGGTATTCACAATGGTGCAGATGACAATGCATCTGGGACAGCTGGTGTTTTAGAATTAGCAAATTATTTTGCCAAAAACGACATTAAAGAAAACAATAATTTTCTTTTCCTTTGTTTTTCTGCCGAAGAAGACGGGTTGGTGGGCTCGAAGCATTTCACCCAAATGCCAACGATTTCCATAGACAAAATCAATTGTATGATTAACATGGATATGATTGGAAGAATGGACAATACAGCAAAAAAATTATTGGTTTATGGCATCGGCACTAGTCCTGCTTTTAATGGGCTATTTGAGGATGCTGATTTTCAATATGTGATAGATTCTTCAGGAGTGGGACCAACCGACCACACCTCTTTTTACTTAAAAAACATTCCAGTATTAAGTTTTTTCACTGGTCAACATAGTGATTATCACAAAATGACGGATGACGTAGAAAAGATAAATTTTGAAGGAGAGAAAAAAATATTGGAGAAAATAGTAGCGACGATTCAAAAAATAGATACAAAAGGAAAATTAGCTTTTACTCCGACCAAGCAAAAAGATACGGGAAGATCCAAATTCAAAGTATCAATGGGAATTATGCCTGATTATACTGCCAATGTTACGGGGCTAAGAGTGGATGGCGTCACTGATGGCAAACCAGCACAGAAGGCAGGGATTGAAGCAGGCGATATCATCATAGAAATGAATGGCACTCCGATAAAAGACGTTTATGAATATATGGGGATGCTAGGAAAATTGAATAAAGGCGATGAGGTTCCAGTGAAATTGAAACGAGAGGGAGTTGAAAAAATAATCAAGGTGAAATTCTAAATGAATATAGAATTTATTGTTGCCGCCGACTACCAATTACTGGAAATCCAAAAGTTAGCAAAAACTATTTGGCCAAGAGTTTTTGGTGAAATTCTCTCTATGGAGCAGTTAGATTATATGTTAGACTTGATCTACAGTCAAACTGCACTAGAAAGACAAAAGAAGGATGGGCAAGTGTTTGTCTTGGTAAAAAGGAAAATCAATTTATTGGGTTTCTTGCATATCAGGTTTTTAATGAAAAGACAAAAATTCACAAACTCTATCTTTTGCCTGAAGAACATGGAAAGGGTTATGGAATAGCAATGATTAATTTTGTTATTGATATCGTAAAGGCAATTCCGCAATCTATCATCTATCTAAATGTAAATAAATACAATAAAGCGAAGCTTTTTTATGAAAAATTTGGCTTTATTCTAACCGCAGAGGAGGTTATTGATATTGGAAAGGGGTATGTGATGGATGATTTTGTGATGACGTATGAAATAAAATAAAAAAAGGCGAAGGTGCATCACCTTCGCCTTTTTAATAATAAAAACAGAATAAATCTATTTTACACTATTCACCACAGCTTTGAAAGCATCTAGGTGGTTCATAGCTAAATCTGCTAATACTTTTCTATTCAATCCAACATTGTGTTGGTTTAAAGCGAAAATCAATCTTGAATAAGAAATTCCTTCCATTCTTGCAGCAGCGTTTATACGAGCTATCCACAATCTTCTGTAAAGTCTTTTCTTCTCTTTACGATTGATGTATGCATATTTCATTGCATGATCTAAAGCGTTTTTAGCTACTGTAAAAACTTTTGATCTAGCTCCGAAAAAGCCTCTTGCATTTTTAAGCACTTTTTTTCGTCTTGCTCTAGACGCTACCGAGTTTACTGAACGTGGCATAATGATTTGATTTTTAGTACAATACAGGGTCTTTTAAAGAACTTTTAACCTGTATCCTCGTTAAAAAATAATTACTTAGCACATAATAGTCTCAACATTCTATCCTGCTCAACAGGATTTACAGTTGTAGAACCTCTATGATTCAACTTCGCTTTCTTACTTTTATTACGCATCAGGTGCGAAGTATTTGCCTGAAATCGTTTTACTTTTCCTGATCCGGTAAGCGACATTCGCTTTTTGGCACCGGAGTGGGTCTTCATTTTTGGCATAAAACAATATTTTTTTATTAATGGACTGCAAAGGTATGGCAATCATACACTATTTGCAATAATTTATACATTTATTTTCTTAGAAACTGTTGTGTCCAGGTTGGAATCAAAAGCAACGTCCAAATAATTTTTGATAGATTCATCTATTGGAGCAGAGCCAGAAATTTTTATTGCAGTTTTCCAAGCATTTCTAGCCTCTTGGGTTTCCCCTAGCTCTAATAAAGACTTACTATAATAAATTAGAGCTCTTTTTTTCCATCTGAAGTTAGGATCTTCTTCTTTAAAATCTCTTTTTGTAAAGAATTTAAATTCGAATGCAGCTTTGTCGTATTGTTGTAAAAGAAAGTGATATTCCCCTTTCCTTCTTCTTGATTTCCAATAAATTGGTTGCATTGGAATTGAATTTTTGATAGCAAATTCCAAATCTTGAATTGCCAAATTCAATTCTCCAATAGTGGCATAAGCCACCGCTCTACCAAAATATGCTTTTGGACTATAGGTATTTAATTCAATGCTTTTAGCATAGTCATGAATTGCAGTTTCATAGTTCTGCAATTTGAAATTCACTTTACCCCTCCTTTCATATGCCTGAGAGTGCCCATTATATTTTTCAATAGCAGAAGTAAAATGTTTGAAAGCAACATCTGTATCACCGTCTTTTAAAGCAGTAATACCAGATTTGTATTCTTGTACAACAATTTTCTCTCCGCTAGGCTCGATGGCAATATGGTTTTGTAAGGAATTGTCTTCCAATTTTATTCTCCATGCAGAAATATGACCAGCTTGGGCAAACTGCGCCATACATTCCAACATATAGATCGTATTTTTCCAAAATTTGTCACTCCCATTAATTACTAATTGTGGAATGACCAATGAATGGTTTGATTCATTAAAAATGTCTTCCGCTTTTATCAGCAAACACATCTTATACAATGTTTCCGCTTTATGCTGAAACAAATTAATTGCCTTCTCATAGGATTTGCTTGAACCGAAATCTAGCGAACCCTTCATCATCACCTTGCTCAATATCATGATATACAGCGTAAAAAATATAATGAATAATCTTATTTCAAAATAATTATTGCTACAACTCCGTTAGTTAAACAGTACGTGGAATTGTAATTCGAATATTTGTTAAAAAAACAAGTGTAATTTTTGTTATCAATGCCTAAATAGAAAAAAGACTTTCAGGTCGAAATGGGGCTTAAATCATTCGGAAAATTTATCCTTATTTGATTTAAGAAGCTACAAATTTAGAATGAAGTTTTTAAATTAACAAATTGATTATGTTATATTTTTTTATTTTTTTAAAATATTGATGCTGAATGATTTTCTACGAAAATTAGAATAGACAAATGAAACAAATAAAATCATTTTAATGTTTTAATAAACATGAAAAAACATAGTTTAAATTTTACAAATATTTCTTTTATCCTATTTTTTGGCATTTTATCAGTAAGCTGTTTTTCTCAAAATGATAGTGCTTGGAAAACTTTATCAAAGCTAACTTATAAGAAAGCATATGACGCTTTATTAGGTTATAAGGTAGATGTTCCTATTTTTAGTAATGAAGTAAAAGCATTGGAAGGAAAATCAATCACTCTCAGAGGGTATGTGATTCCGACGGATGGCTTCAAAAGTCACAAAGAATTTGTTTTTTCTGCATTTCCCTACAACATGTGTTTTTTCTGCGGTGCAGCAGGTCCAGAAACGGTAATTGAAGTTTTAGCATCGGAGCCAATAAAATATACTTCAGAAGCAATTTATATTAAAGGAATTTTAGTATTAAATGATAAAGACCCCAATAAACTAATGTATGGCATTAAAAATGCAGTAAAAGTTAATAACTAACACATTCAATCTGACGAAGGGTGTTCATTATTAATATTAAACCTGTTTACAATGAATATTGCATTTGATGCAAAAAGGTATTTTCACAATACGACTGGCTTAGGACATTATAGCAGGACTTTAGTAAATTCATTAATTGAATATTATTCGGAAAATAATTATTTTTTAATGAACCCCAAACCCTCAAGTAAATTTGCTGCTCCAGAATTATCAAACGTTACTGAAATAAATCCCCCCGACAATTTTTATCAATTTTTTACATCAGCTTGGCGAAGCAAAGGGATGATTGGGGATTTGATTTCCAATGATATTCATTTGTTCCATGGATTGAGTCATGAAATTCCAATTGGAATACAAAAAACGAAGATAAAATCGGTTGTAACTATTCACGATATTATTTTTGAAAAGTATCCTAAGCAATATAATTTAATGGATGTCTGGATTTATCGGAGAAAATTTAAATCTGCTTGCAAAAATTCGGATAAAATCATCGCAATTAGCCAGCAAACCAAAAATGATTTAATAGAAATATATAAGGTTCCAGAAGATAAAATAACCGTTTGTTACCAGAGTTGTAATCCATCTTTTTTAACACAACTTCCTTCGGAACAATTGGAATGTATTCGAAAACGGTACAATTTGCCTGAAAAATACTTACTTTATGTGGGTAGTATCATTGAAAGAAAGAATTTATTAAATATTTGTAAAGCAATAAAGCAACTAAAAGGTGACTTATCGATTCCGCCTTTAGTAGTGATTGGGGAAGGAAGCCAATATAAACAAGAAGTCGAAAATTATATTCAAGCAGAAGATTTGGGTTTGGATGTCGTGTTTTTGTCAGATGATTTGGTTGCAAAATCGTTGATTACTTTCAAAACAGCAGCTGATTTTCCTGCAATTTACCAAATGGCGACTGCAATGATTTATCCTTCCATTTATGAAGGTTTCGGAATTCCAGTTTTGGAAGCATTGTGCAGTAGAATACCTGTGATTACCTCTAATATTTCTTGTTTACCAGAAGCTGGTGGTGAAGGAGCTTTTTTGATAGATCCCTTTAACCCTTCAGATATCGCTGCTGCAATCGAAACCATATTAACAGATCCTAATTTGGTTCAAAAAAAAATCCAGAAGGGCATCCTCCATGCTGAAAAATTTAATAACAAACTAGTTACTGATGCCGTTATGGGGGTGTACAAAAGTTTGTTTTAGCTACAAAATTGATAAATCAATAAAAGGTAATTCGTTCGGATAATCTGTTGTGAAATGCAATCCTCGACTTTCTCTTCGCATTGATGCCGACCTCGTAATTAAATAAGCTATTGTAATTAAGTTCCTTAATTCGCAAAGTTGTGGTGACATAATGGTTGTATTATAAAGGGATTCTGACTCAGAATATAAAAGATACAATCGATCTAAAGCCCTTTTCAAACGAACATTAGAACGAACAATGCCGACATAACTACTCATAATCTCTTTCAATTCTTTCATGCTTTGAGTAATTAGTACCATTTCTTTTGGCTCGGTGGTGCCAGTGGCGTCCCAATCAGGAATATTCGTTTTAAAACTGATTGAATCAACTTTTTGGAGCACTTCGTTGGCTATTCTGTGAGAAAAAACCATGGCTTCCAACAAGGAATTCGATGCAAGACGATTGGCACCATGCAAACCTGTACAAGTACATTCGCCGCTAGCATACAAGTGGTCAATCGAAGATTTTCCGTTTTCATCCGTTTGTATGCCGCCACACATATAATGACAAGCTGGAACAACGGGTATCATATCTACCATTGGGTCGATTCCTATGCTTTTACATTTTTCGTAGATAGTTGGGAAATGGGCTAGAAAAGCTTCTTTATCCAAGTGGGTACAATCAAGGCACACAAAGTCGTCCCCTCTCATTTTCATTTCATTATCTATTGCTCTGGCAACAATATCTCTAGGAGCTAAAGATTTCCGCTCATCATATTTCTGCATGAATTCCTTGCCATCTCTAGTTTTCAAGATGCCCCCAAATCCTCGGACTGCTTCTGAAACCAAAAAATCTGGGTTTTCGCCAGCAGGATTGTATAGTGCTGTTGGATGAAATTGGACGAATTCCATATTTTCAACCCTTCCTTTCGCTCTATAAATCATCGCCATACCATCGCCAGTTGCAATCACTGGATTGGTGGTGTTGCGATACACTTGTCCAGACCCACCAGTAGCCATTACTGTGATTTTTGCCAACAAAGTGTCTATTTTTCCATTTTGTTTGTTTAAGGCATAAGCTCCATAACATTCAATATTGGGTGTAACTCTAGTGATGTTGTACCCCAAATGATGTTGGGTGATAATATCAACAGCAAAATAATGTTCGAAAACCTCAATATTAGGGTAAAGTTTTGCCTCTTCCATCAGTGTTCTTTGCATTTCCCAACCAGTAAGGTCTTTATAATGAAGGATTCGATGTTCGGTGTGTCCTCCTTCTCTAGCAAGGTCGTATTCTGAAGATTTATCTTTATCGAATCTAGCCCCCCACTCAATAATTTCTTTTACTCTTTCGGGACCTTCTTTTACGACGATTTCAACGATATTTTTTTTACAAAGCCCGTCGCCAGCATCCAAAGTGTCTTCAATATGTTTTTCGTAAGAATCCTTTTCAAAATCCCAAACGGCAGCAACGCCACCTTGAGCATAACGGGTGTTGCTTTCGCCCTCCACCGTTTTTGTCAATACTCGAATTTTCAAATCGCTCCTTTTTTTTGCTACTTTAATAGCAAGGCTTAATCCAGCAATACCAGAGCCTAGGATAAGAAGATCAGATTGGTTGTTCATTATAAAAAAAGATTTTTTTATTTAACTGAAAATTTCAATTTAAGTTTAACCTTCCGCCAAGGTTTGATGCATATTCGTATTATAAGCTTTGATTGAAGGATAAATAGCTGTAAGGATGCCAATAAATAAAGCACCCAGAATCAACCAAAACTCTTCTAGGATAAATAAGAAGGCATTGAAATCGTAATTATAGATTGATTTTAGATGGTCCGATAACATCCAAATGGAGCTATGGGCTAGTAAGATTCCAACCAAACAGCCTAAGGTTGCCAAGATAACACCTTCAATTAAAATCAATGAAAAAAGTTGGAAAGGAGCTGCACCCATAATTCTTAACATTGCCATTTCTTTTTTCCTATCTGAAAGAGCTTGCAGAAGAGCCACAAAAACACTAAATCCAGAAACAACCATAATAATCCATCCTAACCACTGGATGGCATCCATTCCTGAGCCCATTAATAAATATAATCTATTGATTTCCAATGCCGGATTTGCGGCTTGCATATTCGTATTTTCATTGATATTTCTAAGGAAATTCAAACTCTGAATGTTGTTCCCTCTAAATTTTATCAAAAGAGACGTGATAGCTCTAGTATCAGTAACAGAGCTTTCTTCTTCACTTTCAGTATGTGATTCTGCATGATTTTCTGCATGATCTTCTTCATGTTCGTGAACTGCCCAAATACTTTCAAGGGGCGTCACAATCAGTTCATCCAAAACGGAGCCAGTAGGGGTGAAAATTCCTTTCACAACAAAAGAATGGTCGTGTTTTTCTGCTAACGAATCATTGATTAATCCATGAGAACTTCTAAATTTTGAATCGATACCTAACTGATAGTTTTTGGCAACATTTGCACCAAGAACCACTTCCATGGAGCTATCACACCATCTGCCTTGGACAATTTTTCCATTGTAAAGGTTGGGGAAATCAGCATTTGTCCCAACGATACGATGACCATTATAACTATCGCCTAAAGATAAGGGCACTGCTTTGGCAATTATTGGATGTTTTGGATTCAAAAAAGGAGCAGCATCTTTCAATAAAATATTTCCAGTAGGGGCATCGATATGATACATACTACACAAAATAAGCTGAAGTGGACTCCCTTTCGCACCCACCACTAGTTGTATTCCAGCCTGATTTTTTTCAAATTTATCTTGAATTTGTTTTTCTATCAACAACAAAAAACTAATCAATCCAATGCCCAAAGCAAATAGAATGATAATCAATAGCGTATTGAAAGGCCTAAAAAGAATATTTTTCCAACTAATGCCAACTAATGTCATTTTAATCCATATTTATCCAGTAAATAAATAAGACTAGTCATAGAAGCAGTCCCCAATTCTAGTTCTCTTTTATTTACCATTTCAAAAGTATCTATTTCTGTGTGGTGTAAGTCGAAATATCTTTGAGAATCTGGTCTGAGACCAATCAAAAACACCTTGTGAGGACGCATTGGACTGATGTCTGCACCGCTTCCTCCTCTTTTAATAGATAATCCATAAGGTTCCAAAAGAGGTAACCATTCTTGCATATTTTTCAAATATGTATTGAAATTTTCATTTATTGATTCGCATTCAAATCCTCTCGGTGTAAATCCTCCAGCATCAGATTCAATTGCTACGATGTGCTTCTCTTTGCTATTTTTCACATATTCCCCATAAGCTTTTCCGCCTCTCAATCCATTTTCTTCGTTCATAAAAAGGACACAACGGATGGTTCTTTTGGGTTTAATTCCTGCTTTTTTTATAATATTCAGGACATCCATACTTTGCATACAACCTGCTCCATCATCATGGGCTCCTTCGCCCACATCCCAGGAATCCAAGTGCCCACCCACCACAATTACTTCATTGGGATATTCGCTCCCTTTTATTTCACCGATCACATTGTAGGAATTTTTTTCTTTCAGCCATTTACAATCTGCCTTTACAAACACATTGGTTTTACCAGTTTTGAGCAAATCGCTTAACTTTTCAGCATCATTGGCGCTGATGGCAATAGCTGCAATTTTTGGAACATCTTCCTGATAATTTACGCCTCCAGAATGTGGAACATCATCCAATCGGGTGGTCATCGACCTTACTAAAACGGCTACAGCGCCATATTTGGCAGCAACAGAAGCCCCACTTCCTCGTTGGTCAACGGCTCCGCCATATGCAGAAAACGTATTGAGCTGAGTGTTGTCCATGGGGCGATTGAAGAAAACAATTTTTCCCTCTACATTGGCTTTTCCCAGTTTTTCTACCTCTTCAAGGCTTTTTACCTCAACCACATTTGCAAGAATTCCTTCGGCAGGAGTAGCGACCGACCCGCCTAATGCAAGGCATTTCATATCTACATCTCCTATTTTAGAGCCTACTATTTTGGCAATAGATTTATTTCCTCTCGACCAATGTGGCACTACACAGGGCATCAGCCAAACACTATCTAAACCCAAGGTGTCCAACATTTGTCGGGTGAACTCCACTGCGGCAAAGGACTGCGGTGAGCCAGAAATTCTGTTTCCTATTTTTTTTGTCAAAAAATGGAGCCAAGGATAACATTGTCCTTCCGTTAAGGATTTATCATAGATTTTTCTAATCATCCATGCATCTTCGTTTGGCATTCCTCCTTGAGCAGATACAAAAAGAGAAGAAAAGGATAAGACAAAAAGCCAATATAATTTTTTCATTGCAAACACTTTCTGACAAATCTACCAAAAATAAAATACTTGATTACATTTGTACAAATAAATCGTGCCAACCAACTTTAATTTTGAAAATACGTTTCTACTAATATGAAACATATCCTGAAGTTTTTTTATTTCAGTTTGATTTTATTGAGTTGTAATAATATCACTGAAAGAAATGTACAATATGATGTGCAGGGAGTGGATGTTTCTCATTATCAGGGAATTATAAATTGGCAAGAAGTAGGGAAGGACAATATTAATTTTGCTTATATCAAAGCAACGGAAGGAGAAATTTTTCAAGACACCAATTTTTGCTATAATTGGATGGAAATTAAAAAAACGAATATTGTTAGAGGTGCCTATCATTTTTTTCACCCGAAATTATCAGCTCTTCAGCAGGCTCAGAATTATATTTTTGCGATAGAAAAACTAGAAAATGGCGATTTGCCACCTGTCTTGGATGTGGAAGTTACGGATGGTGCTTCCAAGGAAATCATCGTAAACAGAATGAAATCTTGGTTGGAAATCATTGAACTTCGCCTACATCAAAAGCCAATTATTTATACTAATTTGAAATTTTATTATCAATATATTTTAGGGAATTTTGATGAATATAAAATTTGGATATCGAGGTATAATGAAACGGCTCCGCAGCTAGTTTCGAAGCAGTGGACATTTTGGCAATATGGTCGAAATGGTCAAGTAAAAGGAATCTCTCGACCCGTTGATTTGAATGTTTTTATCGGAAATACCGAAGCTTTTGATTCTCTTAGGCTCAACACTACGGTGCTGAGTGCATTATAAACAGTTTGAAATGTTTCCAGAATTATATACCGAAAGGCTCCTATTAAGGAGAATACTTCCAAGTGATGCTCCCACCGTTTTGAAAGGCTACTCGGACCCAGCCGTTTATCAGTTTATGTCTGTCCAGTACCACAATCCGACAGATGTACAAACTCAAATGGACTGGTATGAAACGATGTTAACAGCAGAAACGGGGATTTGGTGGGGAATTTGCAAAAAAGATACAGGAGAAATGATTGGCAATGGCGGCTTTCACAATTGGGAAAAGAAACACCGTTGTGCTGAGCTAGGCTATTGGATTTTGCCACCTTTCCATCGAAGGGGTTATGCTTCAGAAGCTATCCAAGCAATGGTAAATCAAGCATTTCGAAATATGAACATTCATAGAGTGGAAGCAATCGTAGAAGCCGAAAATAAAGCTAGTAGTGATTTATTAATAAAAAATGGGTTTCGATTGGAAGGAACCAGAAGAGAATGTGAATGGGTAAAAGATAAATTTATTGATTTACAAATATTTGCGAAGCTGGAATTTGAAAAATAATATAAACAAAATGCTTAAAAACAAAAAAGGCTGCCATTGAGACAACCTTTTTTTCGTGGTGTGGGGCGGGATCGAACCGCCGACACATGGATTTTCAGTCCATTGCTCTACCGACTGAGCTACCGCACCAACTACTTTTTTTCAAAAGCGAATGCAAATGTATAGGAATTTGTTGAAATATACAATTTCTTTATTGATTTTTTTTCAAGCTATTTCCAAGCAATTGATCTAAGTGGCTCTGAAACAAGGTATAATGTGATAAGTTTTTATGCCCACCGCCTTCAATTGTTACAAAAAGGTGGTCCTTTTCTAGCATTTTTTGCAATGGTAATGTCGTTTGATAGGGAATGATGATATCCTTTGTCCCATGAAAAGCAGCAATCGGCACCTGGATTTTTGGGATATAACTCATCGTATTGAATCCATATCGAATGTAATTGGAGGGAGATGGCAACCCAATGAAATAGTAGTCCAAAACTTCTTTGATAGAGGTATATGGCGTTTCTAAAAGTAACATTCTTGAGGGAACTTTAGACGCCAAATCTGCAGCAATGCCTGTTCCTAACGACCTTCCATAAATGATGATGGAATCCGAAGACTCGGACTCTAAGCACCAATTATAAGCCATTAATGCATCGGAATAATATTTTTCCTCGTCAATATCTCCCTTACTTTTTCCAAATCCTCTATAATCTATTGCAAAAAAATCGTATCCTCTATCCGTAAAATCGTGATGATATCTTCCCCATCGCTGAAGATTATCTGCATTTCCATGAAAATATAGCACCAAACCCTTCTTTTGATAAGGTGTTTTAATTTTTATAGCATTTATTTCTTGCCCATCCTTTGCTTTCAACCAAATCTCTTCATGTGGACTATCGAAGTGAAAAGGAAAATCGGCAGGTAATTTTTTTGGCCAAAATAACAACTGTTTTTGTAACACAATGAGCAAAATATAAGATAAAACATATACTACTACAAACCCGATAGCAGCCCTTTTTATAGCTATTTTCCAGGCCAAGTAAGTGTTTGTTTTATTTGGTTGGATAATGCTGAAATATCTAGTTTTGGAGGATGGATTGTAATGCTATCCGCCAGTTTTTTCATCAATTTTGCCGTATCTTCTGGCTTATCCAACGAAATGGAAGGGCAGTAAATACTTAAAATATTTGTTCCACAAATCACCGAAAGATAGTGCTCCATTACTACTTTTCTTGCATTTTTTGGCAAGACTTCATTTGACTCTGGCGACTTGAAAGACCAGTATCGGTAGGGCATTCCTGTTTTAGTTTTTTCATTAACACCCTCTACAATTATTTTAGATTTTGTAAATTTTTCTATATAAGACTGCTCATATAATTGATACATTGTCAATAACTTATCCACATCTTTTTCATTCGTTTTTAAGGAGTCAAGAGACGTAATAATCAATTGTATTACGTTGCCTTCCACATTATAAGTCGGCACTTCTGCTTTTTTGGGAATCACATAGCTACCAGTAAGTGCTATCGTAATTGCCATATCAGGCTTATTGAAAATTTCTAAATAACCTTCTTTTAATTCTATGCTTCCACTTCTATAATTGACATCCTTCACTAATTTTCCATTTTCAAATGTTTGTATTCCAAGAAGTTGACCAGTTTTTGAAAAGCTTTCTGTTGCTCCATTCAATTTGTCATTAGAATAATTTCCCTGCATTTTCATCTGACCGTTTTCATACCATTCTGTTGATTTTCCTTCTTTTTTACCATTTAGATAGTTTGCTTCCAATCTTAACTGCCCATTGCGGTGCCAATTTTGAAATTTACCTTCTAAAAGCCCATTATTATAAGTCATTTGTTGGTCTTTTAGGTCATTATCGAACCACCAAACATGCAAGCCATCTTCTTTTCCATTTTTATAATTGCCTTCCGATTTCAATTTTCCATTCGGATGCCATTCCATACATTTTCCTTCTGCTAATCCATTGATATTATTTACCTCTAACTTTTTCTTTCCACTATCATGAAATTGTTTTTCCAAACCATTTTTCAGACCATTGCTATATTTCGTTTCGCTAGTCAGCACTCCCTCTATGCTCCACTCTTTTACAACACCATCCATTTTACCATTTTTTATAGGTGCCTCTAAGCTTCTTTGCCTATTTGGATGCTCTTCCACCGCCAATCCCGTATAAGGTTCTTTATCTCCAGGAATTACGAATTGCCCACGAATATTATCCAAATCTGATAAGTAATATATTTTTTGAGCCTCTGTTTTTGAAAATAAAAAGGTAAAAAGTGCTAGGAGAACGATTACTGGTTTTTTCATACCTGATATAAAAAATTTTGTAGTATAAACTAAATTGAATACAAAAGTATTGTGTAATTCTTCAAATATCAATCAATTGTTGCTTCGATTCAAAAAAACATTGATTTTTTGAGGATTTCAATGTTTTTATAACCAATAATTAAGGATAGCTATTATATTTGTTAAAGGATATTTTGATCCTAAAAAATAGATATATGCTAGTTAAAACATTTGCAAGTGCTGTGAATGGCATTGATGCACAGACGATTACGGTAGAAGTGAATGCCGGTGGAACAGTACAAATGGGGAAAATTGGTTATTATTTGGTAGGATTGCCAGATAATGCGGTGAAGGAAGGATATCAGCGAATAGAAGCAGCTGTGAAAAACATGAATTTGAAACTTCCAAGGGTGAAAATAATCATCAATTTAGCCCCAGCAGATTTGAGAAAGGAAGGCTCAGCTTACGATTTGCCCATTGCAATTGGGATGTTGGCAGCTACTGACCAAGTTAATATCGACCATTTGCACGAATTTATCATCATGGGGGAATTGTCTTTAGACGGAAGTTTACGCCCCATAAAAGGTGCTTTGCCTATTGCGATTCAATCTAGAAAGGAAAAATATAGGGGAATTATATTGCCAAAACAAAATGCTAGAGAAGCTGCAATCGTCAATGATTTGGAAGTCTATGGAGTTGAGACCTTAGGAGAGGCAATTAATTTTTTGAATGGTGATTTAAAATTAGAACCATTAGTTGTCAATACTAGAGAAGAATTTTTTGATAGCCAAGATTACAATACTGTCGATTTCTCGGATGTGAAAGGACAAGAAAATGTGAAAAGAGCCTTAGAAATTGCTGCTGCTGGAGGTCATAATGCAATATTAATCGGACCACCAGGTGCTGGAAAAACGATGCTTTCCAGAAGGTTACCTTCTATTTTGCCCCCACTCACCCTGCATGAAGCTCTCGAAACCACCAAAATTCATTCGGTCTCTGGGCTTTTACCAGCCAATACGGCTTTGGTGTCATCTAGACCGTTTCGATCACCGCATCATACTATTAGTGATGTTGCCTTAGTCGGTGGAGGCTCTAATCCTGCCCCTGGAGAAATATCTTTGGCTCATAACGGCGTTTTGTTTTTGGATGAATTACCAGAATTTAAGAGAACCGTTTTGGAAGTGATGCGTCAGCCAATGGAAGAGCGGAGAGTAACTATTTCGAGAGCTAAAATTTCGATTGATTATCCAGCAAGCTTTATGTTGGTCGCCTCCATGAACCCCTGCCCTTGCGGATATTACAACCATCCAGAAAAAGATTGTGTCTGTGGTCCTGGAATTGTAAAAAAATATTTGAGTCGAATTTCTGGTCCTTTACTGGATAGGATTGACCTTCATGTGGAGGTAACACCAGTCACTTACGATGAATTATCAAACTACGACCCGCCAAGAGAAACGAGTAAAGATATCAGAGAAAGGGTTCTGAAAGCTAGAAAAATTCAGGAAGAGCGGTTTAAGGATGTGACCGGAATTTATAGTAATGCACAAATGCCAAGTAGGATGGTGAGAGAGATTTGTACCATCAATCAAGCTGGAACCACCTTGCTAAAAGCTGCGATGCAACGTTTGCAATTGTCTGCCAGAGCTTATGATAGAATATTAAAGGTGGCAAGGACAGCTGCAGACCTCTCTGATAGTCAAGAGATTAAAATTGAACACTTAGCAGAAGCTATTCAGTATCGGAGCTTGGATAGAGAAGGATGGGCAGGATGATACAATCGAGCCAATACCATATCATTTATTTTGATGGAATTTGCAATTATTGCAATTCGGTAGTACAATTCATTATTCGGCATGATAAAAATAAAAAATTCAAATTTGCAGCCTTGCAATCTGAATATGGACAGGCTTTTTTGAGTGATAACCAATTTGATCAAAAGGTTTTTAATACATTTATTTATCAAAAAGAAGGGGTGGTTTTTACAAAATCTACTGCTGCTTTGCTTGTTTCTAGAGAATTGAGTGGCGGATGGAAGGTTTTTTATGTGCTAATTTTTGTTCCTTCAGTTATTAGAGATTTTTTTTATGATTTAATTGCTAGAAATAGGTATAGGATTTTTGGGAAAAGAGAAAGTTGTATGGTTCCTACGAAGGAAATTCGGGAGCGATTTATTGAGTAAAAATTACTATTTTGGGATATTTCTTTAAAGACTCAAATGGTTTTTTTCGCAAAGTCGCAATAGTGTTTTTTCTCGCAAAGACGCTAAGTCGCAATGATTTGGGGGTGTCTCGCAAAGACGCAAAGTCGCAAAGATTTGGGGGGGTGTTTCGCAAAGACGCAAAAGTCGCAAAGATTTGGGTTTGGCAATGCAAAGTCGCAATGGGAATAAAAAAAAAAAAGCAACTGTTTTAGGATTAAAACAATTGCTTTTCTGATTTTCCTCCGAATTCCTTCGGTTTTCTAAATCGACCTATAACATCGACTCTAAATATGCTTTGAATTCTTCGATGGTCATGGTGCCAACGTCGCCTTCACCTTGTTTTCTTACAGAAACCTTTCCTTCTTCTACTTCTTTTTCCCCAACAATCAACATCAATGGTATTCTTTTTAATTCGGTATCTCTGATTTTTCTTCCTATGGTCTCCGAACGGTTATCTACATATCCTCTGATGTCATATTGCTCCAATTTGTCTTTCACTTCGTTGCAATAATCTTCAAATCTTTCGCTAATAGGCAATAATGCATATTGCTCAGGAGCTAGCCATAGTGGGAATTTCCCAGCACAATGCTCTATCAAAACACCCGTAAATCTTTCCATCGAACCAAATGGTGCTCGGTGAATCATCACAGGTCGGTGAGTAGTATTGTCAGCACCAATATATTCCAACTTGAATCTCTCAGGCAGGTTGTAGTCCACTTGGATAGTTCCTAATTGCCACGATCTGCCAATGGCATCTTTGATCATAAAGTCTAGCTTCGGACCATAAAATGCGGCTTCACCGAGTTCTGTAACAGTATCTAAACCAGCTTCTTTTGCAGCTTCGATGATTGCATTCTCTGCTTTTTCCCACACCTCATCCGAGCCGATATATTTTGTTTTGTTTTCAGGGTCTCTCAATGAGATTTGAGCAGTAAATTTGTCAAAACCTAATTTGTTCAACACAAACTTTGTCAAATCAATTACACCTAAAAACTCTTCTTTTAGCTGTTCTGGCATGCAAAACAAATGGGCATCATCCTGAGTAAATCCTCTTACTCTCGAAAGTCCGTGCAACTCTCCACTTTGTTCGTAGCGATAAACGGTTCCAAATTCAGCGATTCGAAGTGGTAATTCTTTATAAGATCTAGGTCTGTGTCCAAAAATTTCGCAATGATGCGGACAATTCATGGGTTTTAACATAAATTCCTCCCCTTCTCTTGGTGTTTTAATGGGTTGAAAACTGTCTTCTCCGTATTTGTCCCAGTGACCAGAAGTCACATACAATTGTTTGTGCCCGATATGTGGAGTGATTACAGGTTTGTAACCTCTTTTTATTTGCTCTTTTTTCAAAAAATCTTCCAATCTGGTTCTCAAAGCAGTACCTTTTGGCAACCAAATTGGCAACCCCATACCTACTTTTTCAGAGAACATGAAAAGTTCCATTTCTTGACCCAACTTACGATGATCACGTTTTTTTGCCTCTTCTAACATTTTCAAATACTCCTCCAATTCAGATTGTTTTGGAAAAGTAATCCCATAAATACGAGTCATTTGTGGACGAGTCTCGTCTCCTCTCCAATAAGCACCTGCTAAGCTGAGTAGTTTTGCTGCTTTGATTGTTTCTGTAGTCGGAATATGAGGTCCTCTACACAAATCGACGAAATTTCCTTGTTGGTAAAAAGTGATACTACCGTCTTGGAGGTCTTCCAATAATTCCAATTTATACTGATCGTCTTTTTCTTTGAAGTAAGCAATGGCGTCACTTTTAGAAATTTCTTTTCTGACGTATTCGTTTTTTTGTCTTGCCAGCTCCAACATTTTTTTCTCAATTGCCTCTAAATCATTAGAAGACAATTGTTTGTCGCCAGTATCCACATCGTAATAGAACCCGTTTTCGATTGCAGGTTCCATTCCGAACTTCGTGCCGGGCAAGATAGATTCCAATGCCTCAGCCATTAAATGGGCAGAAGAATGCCAAAAAGTAGCTTTTCCTTCTTTGTCATCCCATTTCAGAAAAGTAATCGTAGCATCCGTATCAATCGGACGATTTAGGTCTCTAACCTCACCATTAACTTTCGCAGCTAATATATTTCGAGCCAATCCTTCACTGATGGATTTGGCCACATTCATCGCAGTAGTTCCTTTCTCGTATTGGCGGACATTGCCATCAGGAAAAGTAATATTTATCATGATTTTAATTAAATATTATATTAATTTATCTATAAACTAGATTTTAAGTTACGTTAACCTCATTAAAAAGTTTTACCTTGCACCTTGCAAAATGCTTTGAAAAAAATTTTGTCAAAAAATAATGAAATTATTAGTTGTAGAAGAAGATGATTTAATAGCCACCTCAGTTGACTTTAGGCTTAGAAAACATGGATTTGAAATCCAAAGAGTTGTGGGTGGAGAGTTGGCTATTGAAGCCGTGAAAAAGGCGGTGCCAGATATAATGGTGATAGCTAGCAAGTTGAGCGACATGAATGGATTGGAGTTGGTAGCATATTTGCACAAATTGAATCCAGAAATCAAAATGGTTTATATGGCCGAAATAGAAGCTTCAGAAGAAATTATGAAATCTATCAAATTGGGTTGTAAGGATTTTGTTTTAAAACCCTATAAACCAGATGAACTATTGGTTCGTCTAAAAATCTTATTGAATTAGAAAATGTTGAGGATTGCATTGATTGCCCATGATGGCAAAAAGGCGGAAATGGTGTCCTTTGTTTTGCAGAATAAGCAGCTGCTATCTTCTGTGCAATTGTATGCTACTGGAACTACGGGTAGCCACATAGAAACTGCCGGTTTTAGTGTGGTGAAATTATTGTCAGGTCCAAAGGGAGGCGATGCTCAAATCGGTGCCATGGTGAGTACTGGCGAATTAGATGCCGTATTTTTCTTTAGAGACCCACTTGGAAAACATCCTCATGAGCCAGATGTGCAGATGCTTATGAGATTGTGTGATGTGTATAACGTGCCATTAGCGACCAACCCAGCAGCAGGTAAGTACTTGTTGGAGGGGATGGTACTGTAATTTATGGTTGAGTAAATGGCGAAAAGAGGCTAATGCTACATTAACCTCTTTTTTAAAATAAAGCCCCTATTTTTAGACAGTTTTACTAAAAGTAATTTGTTTTATTCTTTTATCACCTTTGCCAAATACTGCTTTTGCTGGTCACTCATTTGAATGAAGTAAACCCCACTGGCATTACTACTCAAGTCGATAGTAATCTCCTTTCCTATTAAATTTGTTTGATGCAACACCAACTGACCTAGGTTGTTGAAAATCTTGATATTTGCATCCTTTAGTTCTAGTTGCGATTTTAAAGTGAGTAACCCATTAGTAGGATTAGGGAAAATGGAAATCTGGTAGTCAACCAAATCATTCACATCGGACACTACAAAGAAATAACAATTGGATGTGTCTATACATCCGTTATCTTCGATAACCACCGCATAATATCCTGTTTTTGTAGGAATAATTGCATTACTCTTTTCCCCAACGATTGGGACAATGTTCCCATCACAATTAATCCATTGGAAGGTCGCTCCCACTGCATTCGATTTCAAAGAGTTGGAGGTAACTAAAATGCTAGTATCTATATCAATTATCTTTAAATTTAAAGTGAGGATACTATCACAACCCAAGCTGTTTTTTAGCTTCTGAGTATAAACGCCAGTAGTACTATAAGTTTGATTGTTCAATACATATGCATCACAAGAACTAGCAGTTATGGTCGTTTCTGATGCTGAAAGAATCGTCAGATTCAATGTGATAGTACTATCACATCCAGCAGCATTTCTTGTTTTGTATTGATATGTACCACTACTATTGTAAGTCTTTCCAAACCAAGTATAAGATTGACAAGCAGTTGCATCCACCTCACTTTCAGTCGATTTTAAGATATTAAGATGAAGAGTCAATATACTATCACATCCAATGCTATTGGGTATCGTCGTAGTATAGGTGCCTGAATCATAATATTTTACACCAAACCAATTATATTCATTACAAGAACTCAAGGTTTCTTCATTTGTGGAATTGTTTAATATTGTCAACTCAACTGTAACGATACTATCGCATCCCAATTGGTTTTTGAACGTCTGTGAATAGGTTCCTGAGGCAGTATATATTTCACCGTTCCATGTATAGCTACTACAAAATGTTTTCATATTTGTTATAGTAGATTTTGGTAAAATAGTTAGGTCAAGCACAACGATACTATCACACCCATTTATAGAGGTAAAATATTGGGTGATGATTTCTGACTTTGTATATGTTTTATCATTCCATACATATTTTTCACAAGCTGCCTCTTTTAATTGTGTTTGGAGCGATGGGTAAATGGTCAGATTCAGCACCACATTGCTATCGCAACCGGTACTACTTTTATATTGCTTGAAAAATTGTCCAGAATTTGTAAAAGTTGTATCCTCCCATAAGTACCCATTACAAGAGCTTATATCCAAAGTAACGTTGATAATGGTATCAATATCCAAGTTGATCGTAACGGTACTATCACAACCTAAATGGCTAGTAAGTTTTTGGGTGTAAAGACCTGATTTGTTATATGTTATTCCATTCCAAGAGTAAGCTGTACAGGCAGAAATAGGAATCGTTTTGTTTTCATTTTTACCTATTGTAAGGTGAAGCGTTATCGTACTATCACAGCCAACAGCATTTACAAGATTTTGTGTATAATTGCCACTATCAGTATAATCTTTTCCGAACCAAGAATAGGTTTCACAAGCAGTTACCGACAACTCAGAGCTTGACGGAGAATGGATCGTTAGCTCTAAATTTATGGTGCTATCACAACCTATTGAATTCTTAAGTTTTTGAACATAACTACCACTTTGGGTGTAAGTCTGCTTATTTAAAGTATAAGATTCGCAGGCAGTAATAGATAGATTATTAGTCGAAGTTGGAAGTAAAGTCAAATTAAGGCTAACGATACTATCACAACCAAATTTGTTCTTAAACGACCTTGTATAAGTTCCTGATTGGTCATATTTTATACCGCCCCATGTATAATCATTGCAATTAGTAACTGCTAAAGAAATTGAATCGACCGTGCAGCTATACCAATCAGATTTCCATAGTCCTCTTCCATATGTGGAGGCATATATTTTGCCCTCATCATATTTAATTTCCATATCGGTCACTTCTGCATTAGGCAATCCATCTGCAAAAAGTACCCAATCAGCCATTGTGCTATCCTTATAGAAAACACCCATATCCATTCCGACATACAAACCATCATTGGTACCGACCTGGTATTCAATGCTGTTTGCTGGAATATTGGGCAATGATCCACTTATGTTTGTCCAAGTAGCACCGCCATCTTTTGATTTATACACTTTTTGATTAGCTGAGTAATTGCTTCTCACCGCCCAAAGAATTTCAGGATTTTTTGGGTGAATACAGAAATTAGAAATACTACCAGGAGTTGGATATTTCACCCAAGTGGCTCCACCATTTCTTGTTTTGTAAATGGAGTCTGATTTTGCTGCATAAATATAATTGGAATCGGAAGGAGCAATAAACAAATAATTCAAATTGGAATTAGAAAGATTTTTGCTGATAGCAACCCAAGAACCCCCTTGGTTATTCGATTTATATACTTCTTTATATCCAGCTACAACCAAATTAGGGTTGCTAGCATGAAGGGCAAAAGGCGTTATCCAAGCACCACTTGGTTTACCAGGAATATTGTTTTGAATATTCACCCAATTGCTACCACCATTATTAGATCGATTCAATGCTCCATTTTGAATACAACCATACATGACACTTGGATTTGTTGGGTGGATTGCACATTGCATCCCATCACCCCCTAACACATCCGACCAATTTCCATTGCTCAGTTTAAGTTTTGTTCCGTTGTCTTGTAATCCAGTAATTGCTTTTGCATCTTTCTGTGAGACACTCATCCGATACATCTGCGAAATTTCCATTGTACTACTGAGATAAGTCCATGAGGTCCCACCATTTGTTGTTCTGTAAACGCCACCGTCATTGCCTTCCCAAAGTGTAATGCTATTTTGCCATTCAAAAACATGTTTGTCGGCATGAACAGCTGGAACACCAGAGATATTGTACCAAAACGAATTTAATGCCCAAGTTAATCCACCATCGGTTGATTTCCAAGTGGTTACTCCACCAGTATAAACGACATTGGCATTCAATGGATCTACAGTGATAATCAAATCGTACCAACCTTGTCCACCAGCAGAAGAGCCATCCTTGCTTCCACTTAAAATATTGGGTTTGTCAGATTGTAACACATAAGAGTTACCACTATTGGTTGATTTATAAACACCTAATAAACCACTATCGGAAGATTTTGAGCAAAGGGCATACACCGTGGAATCATTGGATGGGGCGATTGCAATAGCGATTCTATTGGCACCAGTAATTGTTTGAATGGTAGTCCAAGTTGCGCCATTATCTGATGATTTGAATAATTGATTGGCATTTGAAGCATAAAATATTTTAGTTGCAGCTTTTGGGTTCGCTTCAATATCGAAATAGTTTCCACTTTTCACTGATTTCCAGGTTACCCCAGCATCTGTCGTTTGGTAGATTCCAGCAGTGGTTGCTGCCAAAAGCATATTTGGATCATCGGGGTCTTGGATTAGTTTCCTGATTCTTCTTCCATTGCTAGTTGCCCACACTAAACCAGTCTTTGCCCAATTGACACCACCATCTATTGATTTTAGTACACCTATTGAATTGTTATCACCAGCATCCCCATCTCCTGTTGCAACATACATCACATCTGGATTGGCTTTGTCAATTATGATTCCTGAGATTCCTAATACGGTGAAAGTATCCGTTGTTGTTTTCCAATTTACTCCACCATCAGTTGATTTCCAAAGTCCACCACCAGCAGCTCCCACCCAAATGGTTTTTGGGTCGGTTGGATGAAAAGCAATTGAAGCAATTCTCCCCAGACCAGCATATCCTCCTGGAGAATAATTTGGACCTAAAGGTTGCCAATTGGCTTTGATATTTCTGCTTTGACCATTGGATTTAAGATAGCGATTCCATTCTTTATCTTTTAAGCCATCTTCATAAAAGGTACCATCAGGTTTGATACGGTTTTCCCAATGGTGTTCCCATCTTTTGAATTGTTTATAACCTTGCCCCTTTTCTATTGGTCTATCTTTCCAGTAATTATTGAATAGGGTTTGAATTTCATAAAAATTTTGATTTTCTGGATTGGTCATTTTTTCCACCCATTCTTGAGCAATTATTGGGCTCGTAAACACAACAAAGAAAATAAGTATAAACAATTTTTGCATATAGTAAATTTTAATTTGCTAAAGTATGATAATTTGTTTCAAATTTTATTTTTTTAATTAAGATTCTTAATTAAGTAAACAATTTGTTGTAACAGGGGAAACAGCTGTTATTGAGTGATTTTTTTCATATAATCTTTTTCAAATTTCTTTAATGGATTTTAATGAAAAAGTATAAATAAAAGGCTGGCAAGAAAATTATACAATTTAAATAAAGGTTAAATGCAAATTCATTAATATCTTTGTTTTTTATTAACAAAAAAATCTTTTGCATTGAAAACTACTCCGCTTACTCATAGACATATAGCATTGGGTGCTAAAATGGCAGAATTTGCAGGCTACAATATGCCCATTTCCTACACTTCTATAAAAGAGGAACATCAGGCAGTTAGAAATGGTGTTGGTGTATTTGATGTGACTCATATGGGTGAATTTGTACTAAGAGGAAAAGATGCATTAGCATTGGTTCAAAAAGTGACTACTAATGATGCTTCCAAGCTAAATATTGGCGATGTACAGTATTCTTGTATGCCTAACTTGAATGGTGGAATCGTAGATGATTTGTTAGTATATAGATTACCAGAGGATTATTGTAGTGAAGGGGAGCAGGCTTTTTTATTGGTAGTAAATGCTTCCAATATGGAGAAAGATTGGAATTGGATTTCTGAAAATAACACTTTTGACGTACAGATGATTAATATTTCTGACCGAACTGGCTTGTTGGCTGTTCAAGGTCCGAAAGCAACAGAAGTACTTCAAAAATTAACGGATATTGATTTGTCAGCTATCAAATACTACAATTTTGTAAAAGGAAAATTTGCTGGTTTTGATAATGTTTTGATTTCTGCCACAGGTTATACTGGTGCTGGAGGGTTTGAGATTTATGCGAATGATTTGGATACTGAAGCAATATGGGATGCCATTTTTGAAGCTGGTAAGTCTTATGATATCAAACCAATTGGTCTTGGAGCTAGAGACACCTTAAGATTAGAAATGGGATTCTGTTTGTATGGAAATGATATTGACGATACTACATCTCCAATAGAAGCAGGATTAGGATGGATTACAAAACTTAACAAAGGTGCTTTTAATTCTTCTGAAGCTATCGCAAATCATAAAGCAAACGGAACAGATAGAAAATTAGTTGGATTTGTGGTGAATGATAGAAGAGTGCCTCGCCATGATTATTTAATTGAAGATGCTAGTGGAAATGTAATTGGAAAAGTTACATCAGGAACGTCTTCCCCATCTTTGGAAATACCTATTGGGATGGGATATGTTGCAACGCCATTCACTAAAGAAGGTTCTGAAATTTTTATCTCTACTGGTGGTAAAAAAATGCAAGCAACAGTTACAAAACCTCCATTTTATAAAGGCTAATAAAAAATAATTGCTTTCAATTAAACAATTACTGATAATTTGCATTTAACTAGGGTATGTAAAATATCATGGAACTAAAAGAAGCAAAAGATAAATTTATAAATACTTGGGGAACGTTAGCCACTGAGTGGGGAATCAATAGAACGATGGCTCAGGTGCACGCCTTATTGTTAGTTTCATGCAAACCGCTGAATGCCGATGATATTATGGATGAATTGCAAATTTCGAGAGGCAATGCAAACATGAATATCAGAGCATTAATGGATTGGGGGTTGGTATTTAAAGAAGTGAAATGCGGCGATAGGAAAGAATATTTTTCAGCCGAAAAAGATATGTGGAAAGTTATAAAACAGATCATCATCCACAGAAAAAAGAAAGAATTAGAGCCCGTCATAAAAGTTTTAGATGAATTATCAGTAGTAGAGAATAGTTGCCCCGAATCGAAAGCATTTTGTGAAAGAATACAAGATATTCGGCTATTTTCCATAAAAGCAGATAATACTTTGGATAGCCTAATAAAAGCCGATTCTAATTGGTTAGTTGGCTCTTTTTTAAAAATGATTAGGTAATCAACCGATACATATTTTACTAAACTTATTTAATTTTCGTTGTAACAATATTGGTGATAATTGCCAGCTTTTGGCATATTTTTCTTAACTTTGTCCTACCAAATTTTTATTGACTAACCAAATATTATTATGCCGAAAAAAGTTGACCTTTCTTCTTACGGTATCACCGTTGAAGATATTTTAAGAAATGTTTCTCCAGCTGCATTGTACGAACATGCCATTAATTTTGACAAAGATGCCCATATTTCCAGTGTCGGTGCTTTGATGTTAAGATCCGGTAAAAAAACAGGAAGGAGCCCTAAAGATAAAAGAATTATCCAGCATCCAGATAGCGAAAAAAATATATGGTGGGGTAATGTAAATATCAAAATGGATGATCATACTTTCATGGTTAACCGCCAAAGAGTTTTGGATTATTTCAATTTAAAAGAGCGGCTTTATGTGGTAGATGGATTTGCTGGTTGGGATCCTAAATATCGTATCAAAACTAGAATCATCTGTACTAGACCTTATCATGCATTGTTCATGTGGAACATGCTTATCAGACCAACTGAAGCAGAATTAGAAAACTATGGTGAGCCAGATTATGTAATATTCATTGGTGGTGAGTTTGTTGCAAATAGATATACAAGCTATATGTCTTCTCCAACTAGTATCGATTTGAGTTTCGAAAGAAAAGAGTTCATCATTTTAGGAACGGAGTATGCTGGAGAAATGAAAAAGGGTATTTTCACAATCATGAATTATATCATGCCATTGAATAATATCATGTCCATGCATTGCTCTGCAAATGAAGGTCCTAATAAAGATGTTTCTTTGTTTTTTGGATTGTCAGGAACTGGAAAAACAACCCTATCGGCAGATCCTCATAGAATGTTGATTGGCGATGATGAACATTGCTGGTCGGATAATGGTGTATTCAATATAGAAGGAGGTTGTTATGCAAAAGCAATCAATTTATCTGCTGAAAAAGAACCAGAGATTTTCAATGCAATCAAATTTGGTACTGTGTTAGAAAATGTGATGTTCGATGCAGATACTCATCAAGTAAATTATGATAGCGACGAGATAACAGAAAACACAAGAGCTGCTTACCCAATCGAAGATATTCCAAATGCAAAAATACCATGTGTTGCAGGGCATCCAAAGAATATTATTTTCCTTACTTGCGATGCATTCGGTGTGTTGCCTCCAGTAAGTAAACTTACTCCAGAGCAATCAATGTATCATTTCATCAGTGGATATACTGCAAAAGTAGCTGGAACAGAAGAAGGCGTAACGGAGCCATCTGCTACTTTCTCAGCTTGTTTTGGAGCAGCCTTCATGGTGTGGCATCCTAGCAAATATGCAGAGCTTTTAGCAGACAAAATGAATACCTATAAGGCGAATGCTTGGTTAGTGAATACAGGATGGTCTGGCGGAAGCTATGGCACTGGAAGTAGAATGAAATTGAGTTTCACAAGAGCAATTATTGATGCTATCCACAATGGTGGCTTAGATAATGTAGCATTTGTGAAAGATGCAAGATTTGGTTTCGAAATACCAACAAGTTGTCCGAATGTGCCAACAGAAATATTACAGCCAGAAAATACTTGGAAAGACAAAGCCGCATTCAATAATACAGCCAATAAATTAGTTGGATTATTTAATAATAATTTCAAACAATTTGAAGAAGGTTGTAGTGCAGAGATAATAAATGCAGGACCGAAAACGGTTTAAAAAAAATATTAAAAGACCTATCATTCATTTGGTAGGTCTTTTTTCTTTCTTATAAGTTCATTCAATTTCTCCCCATAATTTTTTGTATATTTGCACCAGTTTTACAAAATTTTAGTAAGATGGAACCAGTTTCTGCATATCAACCTCAAAATAAAATTCGGTTAGTAACCGCTGCCTCCCTTTTCGATGGTCATGATGCTGCCATAAATATCATGCGAAGAATCATGCAAAGCTCAGGTGCTGAAATAATTCACCTTGGCCATAATAGGAGTGTGGAAGAAATCGTCAATACTGCCATTCAAGAAGATGTGCAAGGGATTGCAATTACTTCATATCAAGGAGGGCATGTTGAGTTTTTCAAATATATGTATGATCTTTTGAAAGAAAGAGATGCTAGCCATATCAAAATATTTGGCGGCGGTGGAGGAACCATCTTACCTTCCGAAATTGCGGAACTCCAAAAATATGGTATTGCCAGAATTTATCATCCCGACGATGGTAGAGCAATGGGTTTGCAAGGGATGATTAATGATGTTTTGCAAAAATGCGATTTCCCTACTGGAAACCTATCCGTTGATCGATGGAAAGCTGCCATGAAAGAAGCATATGGCGAAGCATCCGATAAAGACCAAAGGAAAATATTGAATGATGTGAAACGAAGCATCAGTGATAGGGCGATTGCACGATTAATTTCTGCAGTAGAAAACAACCCTGATTTGGTGCAGCCCATCATGGACGAGGTTCATGAAAAGCTCAAACATTTGGTTTCCGCACCCATTTTAGGAATTACAGGAACAGGTGGTGCAGGAAAATCTAGCTTGGTGGACGAATTAGTTCGCCGTTTTTTAATGGAATTTCCGGATAAACACATTGCTATCGTCTCCGTAGATCCTTCCAAAAGGAAAACAGGGGGTGCACTATTGGGAGATAGGATTCGAATGAATGCCATCGTGAATAATCGAGTATATATGCGATCATTAGCGACGAGGCAAAGCAATTTGGCACTAAGCAAACACATTCCAGAAGCACTCAATATATTAAAAGCAGCACAATTTGACCTTATTATATTAGAAACGTCGGGCATAGGGCAAAGTGATACAGAAATATTGGATCATTCTGATGTTTCCTTATATGTGATGACGCCAGAATATGGAGCAGCAACGCAATTGGAAAAAATTGATATGTTGGATTTTGCTGATGTGATTGCATTGAATAAATTTGACAAAAGAGGAGCCCTAGATGCCTTGAGAGACGTCAGAAAACAGTACCAAAGAAACCATAATTTATGGGAAACACCACTGGATGATTTACCAGTTTTTGGAACTATAGCTTCGCAATTCAATGACCCAGGGATGAACAACCTGTATAGAGCAGTGATGAATAAGATTGCCGAAAAAACAGGTCAAGAAGCTTTAAAATCAAGATATTTAGAAGATACAGATATTTCAGAAAAGGTTTACATTATCCCGCCATCTAGGACAAGATATTTATCCGAAATTTCAGATTTGGTTCGAAATTATAACAAAAAAGCAATTGATCAAGCGGCAATAGCTAGACAACTATTTGGCTTACAGAATTCTATTCAGATTGCAACCCAAAAAGGGCAAACTGCTATCGTAGAAGGATTACAAAAGTTGTACGAGGATATTGCTCTTCTTTTGGATGGTACGAACAAAAAAATAATAGATACTTGGAAGGAGAAAAAGGCGAGATACCAATCTGATGAATATATTTATTTGGTGAGAGGGAAAGAAATAAGAGTCCCTACTTATCGAAAATCTTTGTCTCAGACGAAAATCCCTAGAGTTTCCTTACCAAGATATGAGGATTGGGGAGAAATATTACAGTGGAGCTTACAAGAAAATGTACCAGGAGATTTTCCATATACAGCTGGAGTTTTTCCTTTCAAAAGAGAAGGTGAGGATCCAACAAGGATGTTTGCAGGAGAAGGAAATCCGGAAAGGACGAACCGAAGGTTCCACTATGTAAGTCTAGGAATGCCAGCCATTCGATTATCTACAGCCTTCGACTCAGTGACTTTATATGGTGAAGATCCTGACCACAGACCAGATATATATGGAAAAATAGGCAACTCTGGAGTAAGCATTTGTTGCTTGGATGACGCCAAAAAGTTGTATTCAGGATTCGACCTTTGTGATCCCAAAACATCGGTGAGTATGACTATTAATGGTCCTGCATCCACGATTTGTGCTTTTTTCATGAATGCGGCTATTGACCAACAATGTGAAAAATATATTCGTGAAAATGGTTTAGAAAAAGCAGTAGAAGAGAGATTAAAAGCAAAATATGATGCCAAAGGGTTGAAAAGACCGAGTTATGTTGGTGATTTGCCTGAAGGAAATAATGGATTGGGTTTATTATTACTAGGAGTAACAGGAGATGAAATATTGCCAAATGATGTCTATAACACATTGAAAGAAAAGGCATTATCATCTGTTAGAGGAACGGTACAGGCGGATATCTTGAAAGAGGATCAAGCCCAAAATACTTGTATCTTTAGCACGGAATTTTCATTGAGATTGATGGGCGATGTGCAGCAATATTTCATCAATCATCTGGTAAGAAATTTCTATTCCGTTTCCATTTCTGGTTACCACATTGCTGAAGCAGGAGCCAACCCAATTTCTCAGTTAGCATTTACCCTTTCGAATGGTTTCACTTTGTGGAATACTATGTTAGTAGAGGAATGGATGTGAATAAATTTGCACCAAATCTATCCTTTTTCTTTTCAAATGGAGTAGATCCTGAATATGCGGTTATCGGCAGAGTGGCGAGGAGAATCTGGGCAAAAGCTATGAAATTCAAATACAATGCGGATGAAAGAAGCCAAATGTTGAAATACCATATTCAGACTTCAGGGAGATCACTTCATGCACAAGAAATCGCTTTTAATGATATAAGAACCACCCTTCAGGCACTATATGCTATCTATGACAATTGCAACTCGTTGCATACCAATGCTTACGATGAAGCCATCACAACCCCTACAGAAGAATCTGTTCGTAGAGCAATGGCGATTCAGTTGATTATTAACCACGAATTGGGACTAGCAAAAAATGAAAACCCGATGCAAGGATCTTTCATCATTGAAGAATTGACGGATTTGGTAGAAGAAGCGGTGATGATTGAGTTTGATAGAATTACGGAAAGAGGCGGTGTCCTAGGAGCAATGGAAACTATGTATCAAAGGGGAAAAATTCAAGAGGAAAGTTTGTATTACGAAATGCAAAAACATACTGGAGAACTACCTTTGATTGGTGTGAATACATTTTTAAGTAGTGAAGGGTCGCCCACCATTTTGCCATTAGAAGTCATCCGTTCTACGACTGAGGAGAAGGAGCTACAAATAGATGCTGTAAGAAATGTTGCCAAAATGGATGAAGCGAAAAACAAAGAGATGTTAAAGCAGCTTCAGAAAATGGCTATTGCAAATGAAAATCTATTTGATGGATTAATGGAGGCAGCAAAATATTGTTCTTTAGGTCAAATCACAAGAGCTCTTTATGAAGTAGGAGGGCAATATCGGAGAAATATGTAATTGAGTTTCTAAAATTTAATTTTTCACTTTACGTTAAACAAAAAAGGAAGACTAAATATTTAGCCTTCCTTTTTTATTAGGTATCAGGTTCTTACAAAGTAATTCTAGCACCAGCATTAATTGCTAAAGTACTAATTTTATCGTTTTTAGGACCCAAGCCTTTATCATTCAAATATTGCTGATAAGCAGCTTGAACAAAAATATTGTGTTTGTTGGTAACAGCATATTCCATTCCAGCACCAACATTGGTAGTGATATAAAGATTTTTATTTAAGCTTTCATTATTTAATAAACCGCCTTTAATCAAGTTAGTAGCAGCAATCCTTGGCTGTAAAGGGTCGATTATTGGATAAAATTCATCTCTAACATAATTATTGGTTAAAGCTATATTAGCAGATACTCCTGCATTTCCGTAGAACTTTAATTTTCCTTTTTTTGCAAAAGTATATCGAACATTTACAGGAACTTCTACCACATCCATATTGACAGATTTGATGGCATAGCTTTCATAATTTGCTCTAGGGTTATTGTTTTGCAAAACCGTAGCATTTGATTGATATTTCTTTTTACTGTAGTTTAATCCACTTTCTACCTCCCAATTTCCTTTTCCATAAGCTACAGTTACGCCAGCACCATAGCCCCATACATTCCGATTGTAAGCCGTTTCATTTGTCAGATTATCTGATGGGGTAGATATATTATTTAAATCCAATTTAGATTGTACGCCTACTCTAAAATAAGCAAGTTTGTTTGAAATAAGGATAGGTAAAATCGGACGATTAGTGTTTTCTTGTTGGATATCTAAGGTTTTAATATTACTTTCTAGAAGTCCTGCTGTGATAAATGGAATATTTGGAACTTGGTTTGGCAATGCAGCTCTTTCTACATTTGAGTTATTTGCATTCAAACTGCAACTAGAAGCCTGACTCCAATTAAACGATGAGGGAGGCAATATGTCAGAATTAGCACTTTCATAGCCATTACCAAAAGCATTTTGATCATTTACACTTGCCATTGGTATGTTTTTGTTCGCTCTATCCGTTTTAAAATCCAATTTTTTGGGTTGGTTAATTGATGGATTTTGTGGATCCGAATGAGTGTCAAATAAATTAGTAGGTTTGTAATAACTAAAAGAGGTTAATAGCACCACCAAAACCAATGCTAACTCTATTGCTTTGAATAAAACTACTTTTACTTTTCTATCTTCTAAAGTATCAAGTCTATCTGAAAGTAATTCCCAATGTTGTGGATTATAGTTTGGTTCGTTATAATTCAATTTGCTTCTAACTGCATGATCTGCAACATTTTCTGGTGTATTGCCAAGAATGGGGTCGTTGTCCATCATTCTTGATAATGCATCCCAACCAGATAGATTAGCTGTACCTGCAACAGAGGTGTTTAGTGCTTTTTTTATGGTAGAATCGAAATTAGATTCGATTGTATTCGGTAATTCTACATCCAACATTTTTGAAAAAGACTCCCAAGAACCTTCTTTCAAGGGACTATCTATCGTTGATATCTTTTCAAATATCGCTTTGTCGAATGAATTTATATTTTGAATATTTTGATCCATTTTTTAATTATCTAGATAGTAACTCTTTTAATTTTAATCGTGCTTTTACAAGATTTGATCTCGAAGTACTTTCATTAATTTGCAGAATTTCAGCAATCTCTTTATGAGCATACCCTTCTACGACGTATAAATTAAATACGGCTCTATATGCTGGGGATAACTCTTGAATGGCTGCTAAAATTTCTTTTTCTGAACATTGACTTATCGCATCTGCATCATCCGAACTCAATTGATATGCCTGTTCGATGTCATCCGTTCTTCTTCTGATATTTTTTCTATAAAAATCAATTGCCGTATTTACCACAATCCGATTCATCCATGCCTGCAATGATGTTCCTTGTTGATATTTATCAATATTTTTAAAAATTTTGATAAATCCTTCATGAAGAATATCCAAGGCATCCTCTTCGTTGTTTGAATATCGGAGAGAAGCACCCATCAGTTTGCTATAATTTTCTTCATATAGCTTCTGCTGTGCCCACCGTTCGTTTCTAACACAGGCTGCAACAAGATCAAATTCTTGATATGGAACCGATAAAGTATAATCCATAATTGACATAATTTGGTGTCTAAAATTGGTAACTGATAAATATACGAAATTGATAATCAATTCGCTGCCAAGAAATGAAAATTTAACAAAATTTATTCAACGATTATTTCAATGGAGTTTTTGTTAAAACCGATAAATTGTTGGTAGTATGCAGCGGAAAGTGCATTTGCAGGAATAAAGCCATAATTTCCGCCATTGGTTCTAATATAAAACCAAGACTTTTCTGGTTTTTCTATAAATTGTAACAAAGTACATTTTTCTGGAGGATTCAAGATGGAAATATAGGTTGAATTGTCCGAAGGAGATAGTAAAAGTTGTGTCAATTGAATAATATCTACTTTTGGTGCAATCTTACTAAAACCATATAAAGTATCAATTGTTTTTGACTGAGAATTCCATTTTAAAGAAAGGGTAGATGATTCAATTGCTTTTGCATTAAAGTAAGTAGAAAGTTTGGATTTGCTCGATAAGGAATATTGATCATTATCCATTAGTTCCAAAGTAGAGATTCGGATGATTCCTTCTTTTATTAAATATTTTTTATTAAATATTTTGTTTTGTAAGGACTCATCTAGCTTTTCATCCCATATTTTTTGGAGATTTCCTGCCAAAATACTATAGATTTCTAAAGACCTTTCTACATGGTGGTTATCAACAGATTCGATTCTTTTCTCCCAGAGAATATCCTCTTTGCCATCTTTTGTAAAATCACTAATCCAGATTTGATTTAGTTCTGATTTGCCTGATTCAGAAGCATTTGCATAGTTTAAAGCTAGGGATTTTCCAACATCGTTTGAAAAAACAATATAAGATTCTTTATAAATTGGATTGAAAAACGATTTCCCTTTTTTTACATCCTTTCCTTCAATAGACCCAAACCAAATGATAGCGGACTCAAAACTCGCCCCTAGATTTTTCTTTTGATGCACATAAGGTCTTAGCTTACTTTCCAATCTCAATATAGGGGTTGGGATAGCTAATTCATCTCCATAAATCCAGCCTGTTTTGCCACTTAATGTTTTGACAAAATGCCATTTAAACAATTGATTTTGAGCATTGTCCAAATATTCATTTGTTGTGGAGGAAAGCCATTCCACCAAATCATTTTCCTTAAGATTTAGTAAGGTAGGTTTCAAATAGCTGCTATCTTCATAGAGTCTAGTATTATTAATGACCAAGGCAGCCTTTCCTTGCAAGATCAGTTCAATTGATTTGGAAGCAAATGAGTTTTTGGAAAACCAAATCATCAAAAAAGTGTAAAAAAATATTTTTACTTTCATGATTGGATTGAAAAAAAGGTAATGAAAACAATTTCACTACCTTATCTCTTTTTTTTACAATATAAACGTATTTGCAACGAATATATTGTCATATCATATTACTACTACACGTCAAATTTCTTATCCCACCAAAGTAGAATAATCATTAGCATCCAACAAATCAGCTAGCTGACTGTTATCTGTAATTTTTACTTTCACAATCCAACCCTTACCATATGGGTCTTCATTGATAATCGCTGGATTATCACCGCCATCAGAAGATAATTCTGGATTAAATTCCAAAACCTCAGCTGTAACTGGCATGAAAAGGTCAGAAGTGGTTTTCACCGCCTCTACTGTGCCAAAGATTGCATCTTTTTCAACTGTTTCGCCAACTGTTTCAACTTCAACATAAACCAAATCTCCCAATTCGCTTTGTGCAAAATCAGTAATTCCAATATAAGCTGTTCCGTCTCCCTCAAGGCGAATCCATTCATGCTCCCTAGTATATTTCAATTCTGATGGATATTCCATAAAATCTTTTGTTTAGCTTTGTAAAAAAATTATTAAATAGGTAGCTCAAAAATACGAGAATTTTGAGAAACAAAAAGGATTTAATAGAAAAATAATCAGAAATTCAATGAGTGAAAAAAAAGGAAAACTTTATTTGGTGCCAGTACCACTTGGAGATACAGATACGACTGAGATTCCTATTAATTTAAAATCAATTTTAATAGAGATTCCCAATTTTATAGTAGAAAGAGGAAAGACGGCAAGGCAATTTTTAAAGAAAATGAATCCAGCTATTGTTTTGCAACAGCTTATTATGGATGAAATAGCAGAAGACCAGACAAAAAAAGATTGGATGAATATGTTGCAACCAGCACTGGAAGGGAAGAATATAGGTTTATTGTCGGAAGCAGGTTGCCCTGGAGTGGCGGACCCAGGGGCAAAAATTGTGGCAACGGCATATCAAATGGGCATTGAAGTAGTGCCGATGGTGGGTCCGTCTTCTCTACTTTTGGCTTTGATGGCTTCTGGAATGAATGGACAAAAATTTTGTTTTCATGGTTATTTACCTGCCAAATCAAATGAACTTCCAAAGGAGCTAAAAAAACTGGAAATGGAATCACAAAAAAACAATCAAACACAGATTTTTATTGAAACACCTTATCGAAATAACAACTTTATTGAGATTGCTCTAAATACTTTATTGCCCACTACAAAATTTTGTGTTGCTTGCGATTTGACGCTCCCCTCTCAATATATTTTAACACTTTCAATTGCTGAATGGCGCAAACAAACCCTCCCCAACTTTCATAAGCGACCTACTGTATTTCTACTTTTGGCTTAGGTCTTGCAAAGTGTGGGTAGCTCTATTCTTGAAACCAGATGTTCCAAATTCATAATTTTCTTGAATAGCGATGATAAGTTCATCTTTCAGCTCAGGGTAGGATTTGCAGATATTGGCACAAACGGTCATTGAAAATGCTCTAATGGCAACTGCATATTTCGGATTTATCAAGTAGGAAAAGCATTTTTCATAGACTTCTCCTTTGTACTCCTCTGGTATTTCCATGAATTGCCATGCTCTGACGGTATTTCTAATTATTGCGTCGTGAAGGGGATTCTCAAGGCTTTCAATCATTCTTTTAATGTATGGATACAATTTTTGTGGTTGAGTATCAGCAATTGTTCCCACTATCCAAGATGCTCCTTGACATATCCTTAGGTTTTTATCAAAATAGCAATTCATTAATGATTGAAAAGAATCCTCGTCGTTTAAAGCTAATTTCAACAAGTGATCTCTATCAGATTTTGAAATAGGGGTACTTAATTTTTGATAAAAATCCATATGCAACAAATTTTACACAAAATCCCCATCTACCACCACCTCATTCGGATTTTGATCTGGAAAATCTTCCTCATCGTTGGGAATGAATCTGCGGAAATAAATGCCAGCAACGAGTCCAAAAGCTACACCACCTAAATGTGCCCACCAGGCAATCGATGTGGTATCAATATAATCTGATTGGATGGATGCCATTCCATTGGTATATTGCTGAAAAATCCAAATCCCCAAAAACAAGAAAGCTGGGACTCGAAACGTGAACAGAAAAAACAAAACCTTTATTCTTGAGGCGGGAAACATAATCAGATAAGCACCGAGGATGGCGGAGATAGCACCACTTGCCCCAACACAAGGCACTTCGCTATAAGGGCTCATGTAAGTATGGGTTAATGTCGCTCCAATTCCTCCCAACAGATAAAACAGCAAAAAATAAAAATTTCCGATGGTTGCCTCAATATTATCCGCAAAAACCCATAAAAAAAGCATATTCCCAATGAGGTGCATCCAACCACCATGCAAAAACATACTAGTAATGATAGTGTACCAATCTTCGCCTTGTACCAATTCGGAAGGAATAGCACCAAAGGTGAAAACGAAACCAGAGGCGGCATCAATAGGTAATGATAGTTGGAACAAAAAAACAAGTACATTAATAATGATAAATCCATAACTAAAGTATGGTCGATAACCTCTTTTTACCTGATCGTCACCAATTGGAAATATCATATTTAATTTAGTTTTTATTCAACAGGAACTTCATCAACGAAGTATCTTTCTCTTTTTACCAATGGATTTGCATGCATTTCAGTATAGCTGGCTCTATTTCTTGAAATATCAATTGCTAAGAACAAAGCTTTTCTGAAAGAGCTTTCATCAGCCTGATTTGCACCAGCTATTTCGTAGCCCGTACCGTGGTCAGGAGATGTTCGGATAGCAACTAAGCCAGCAGTATAATTGATACCACCACCAAAAGAAATGGATTTGAAAGGCACTAATCCTTGGTCATGATACATGGCAAGTACTGCATCGAATTTCTTGAACTGCCCTGCACCAAAAAATCCATCAGCGGAAAATGGTCCTAAAGCCATTATCCCTTTTTTCTTAGCTTCTATGATGATTGGTCGGATGATTTTGTCTTCTTCATCGCCCAAAACGCCTTCGTCTCCTGCATGAGGATTCAGTCCGAGAACTGCGATTAAGGGTCTTTCGACGCCGAAATCAATTTTTAGGGTTTCATTTAATATTTGTAATTTATCAAACAACAAATCTCTCGTTAAACTGCTTGACACGTCTTTCAAAGGAATATGACCAGTAACGACACCCACTTTAAGATCGTCGCTGACCATCATCATCAGACTATTTTTTGATCCTAATTGGGCGGTAATATATTCGGTATGTCCAGGGTGATTGAAGCCACCCATTTTCATTGCTTGTTTGTTGATGGGTGCAGTCACCAAGGCATCAATACTACCATTTTTTAGGTCAATAACTGCAGCTTCTAAAGATTTGAAAGCAAATCGTCCACCAGTATCAGTTGCCTTACCAAGGGTAATATTCACATTGTCATTCCAAACATTGATCACTTGAGCCTTGCCATCATCTACGGCATGAGCAGCGTCTTTTGCATTTTGGTATTGAAAATTTTCGGAATCAACTATATTTTTATGATAAGAAATTACTTTTGAAGATCCATAAATTACAGGAATACAATATTTGTAAATTTGACTATCATTCAATGTTTTCAAAATCACTTCCAGCCCTATTCCATTGATATCTCCGATACTAATTCCTATTTTTGGCTTAGCCATATTTCTACTTTTATAAAATTATTTTAAAAAAATCTTTTGCAAAGCTAAGATTTTGTAACGAAAAAAAACGATTTTACCATCTTTGCAGCAAATATTCATCCAAAATAAATAAAAATTCAATTTGAAAGCGAAAAAATCTTATGGTCAGCATTTTCTGACCAGCGAAAAAATAGCGGAAAAGATAGCAGACGCCATTCAATTAAGCACAGAATGGAAGTATTTACTAGAAGTGGGACCAGGGAAAGGGATGCTCACAAAATATTTGATGCAAAAACCGTATCCATTAACTGCAGTAGAAGCCGATGCGGATATGGTAGCCTATTTAAAAATCCATTACCCGAGTTTAAATGTGATTTTCAATGATTTTTTGAAATTGGATTTTTCATCAGTTTTTGGCACTGAGCCTTTTGGTTTGATTGGAAATTTCCCCTATAATATTTCTTCTCAAATTGTTTTTATGATGATTGACCATAAAAATCAGATTCCAGAAATGGTCGGGATGTTCCAAAAAGAAGTGGCTGAAAGAATCGTGGCTACGCCAAATGGAAAAGATTACGGCATATTGAGTATTCTGACTCAGGCTTGGTTCGATGCTACTTATCTTTTTGGGGTGGATAAAGCCAATTTCAATCCGCCACCCAAGGTGCAATCTGCAGTGGTGAGGTTGGTAAGAAAAAGTAATATGGAGCTGGGTTGTGATGAAAAGTTATTCAAAAACATCGTGAAACAGACCTTTAACCAAAGGAGAAAAATGCTGAGAAACACTTTGAAGCAATTTGTCAATGAGGATAAATTTTTAGAAAATCCGCTTTATACGAAAAGACCCGAAAATTTTAGTGTCCAGGATTTTATCAATTTGACAAATGACGTAGAAGCTTGGATTAAAAACAATAGTTAAAATTTTTATTAAAAATAAATTTTTTTCCTTAACTTCGTTATTTAGATATTTAAAATATAACCAGTTATGAAAAAAAGTTGTTTACTTATTACTTTTCTTATTGTTTTCAAAGTTTGTGGAAATGCCCAAAAAATAGAAACTGGATTTTCCTGCAATTCCAATGTTACAGGTGAGCTCAGTTATTACCCAAATCCGAGTAAACTTGAAACAATAAGCCCAGAGACGGAGTATCGTTTTGGTTATGGTTTTAGCCTAATAGGTAAGTTTCAGATGAATAAACATTTTAGCTTTCAGACGGGTATAAATTATATTTATAGCGGAACGAAGTCGAAAATTTATGATAATGCTTATTTTCCCAATGAATTTGTTAAATCTCAATATTTTACTAATAACAAAGACATTTGTTTACCATTATTATTGAATTATAGGTGTTCATCAACAAAAAATCATTCTTTTTATGCTGTTTTTGGTGCTTCCTTGGCATATAATTTTGAACGAAAACTTCAAAGTAGGAACTTGAGACCTGATAACACCTTTGTAGATAACTTTTACGATCCAAGAGATGACAACTATCGAAAGTGGAATATAAACCCCTCATTCGGAATAGGATATGATTATATATTTAAGAATAAAATCAAGTTTTTTGTACAACCGAACTTAGAATTTAATTTATTAAAAACCAATGGTACCGCCTATCCCAATAAGAGTATTTATAATCTAGGCATTAATGTAGGATTTCTACTATTATAATTTAAAATCATGAGAATAAAATTGGCATTTTTTCTAGCTCTTTTCCTTATTGATAGTTTATTTGCACAAAATAGACCATTTGAAGTTGGTGTTTCAATAATGCCATTAATCTCTAATAATCTATTGACTGCTAAGAGTAGTGCTTCGCCAGATATTGTTAGATTTTTTCAAGATAATGAAACCAATTTGTTTGGCTTTGCGATGAATGCGGTGGTCAGGAAACCAATAACTAATAAAATATCAATGCAATCTGGTTTTGGATTTTCGCTAGAAGGAAATGATTCGAAAAAAAGAAATGTTAATTGGGCCTCCCCAGATCCATCTTTACCAATTGCAATAAAACTACAGTATATTCACTATAATTTGAATATTCCTGTACTTATAAACTATCATTTTTCTGTTTTCAAAAGACCTTTTTATGTACAAACAGGATTGGTTGGAGTGTATAATTTCAAAAGAATTAGCAAGGCGATTTCGTATTTTAGCTCAAAAAGTAGTGTGACAACAGTTTCCGAAGATAACCTAGATATAAGAAGGATTAACCTAAGCACTTCACTGGGTTTGGGGATGGATATAATTAACAAAGCAGGGTATAAAGTATTTATTCAACCCAATTTTGATATAAATCTTTTCAGTATTCATCAGGAAGCACCCATCAGTAGAAGATTGTATAATTTTGGGCTGATAATGGGGGTGCTGTTTCGATAAAACAAATATTTATTAGCATAAATTTTGACTCATTATCAAGTATTTTATTTTCCAATAAATAGCTCTTTCCCAAAAGAATTTAACTTATCTTCCAGTGTATTGTATGGAACGAGGTAGCTGATTCTGTTATAGATTGGATTAAAGTTGGTTAAAAACAAAATTCCTTCTTTTTGGAACACAAAATTTTCAAAATTTTCTTTTGACACCCATTCTTTAAGCTCTTTATCTTCTTGATAAATCTGTGATTTTAAGCCTTTTTGTATGATTTCCATTATTTCCGAGTTGGCTTTTGGCTCATTCAGAAAAATATCTTTCAACAAAATAGACTTTGATTTTTTAAAGGTATAATTTATTGAGTTCGTTTGGTAATTGTTGGACTCAGAGTCGTAGTTGGTGATAATTCCACTGATGAATCCATCTGAAATGGTATTGATTTCACACCAAGACTGAGCACTTTGGGTATTGTTACTTCCACTTTTTATTTCCAATAACCTTTTTCTTGTATCTATCAGCCAATTCTGAATATTGTTTTCTAGCCAGATATTGAATTTTTCGTGTTGTAGCTTTGGATAGGTAGCATCATAACTGATGTTTTTGTCCACAAATTCAATACATCCATATTGGAAATGCCTCGTTTGTTCGAACACAGCATACGATTCATTTTGTTTTTCATTCCAAAATTTGAATTTCAAATTATTGTGCATATTGAAGCTGCCATCCAATCTCCCAATTGTGTTCCCAATATTGTCTTTTATGGTTAAATTCATTTTTTCCAAATCGATGTCTCCGCTGATTCGGTAGGTTCTATTTTCTTTTTCCAAGTAGAGGGAACCAGAAATCTTATTTTCAGCCAATTTTTGAATTGTCAATATCGCTTCGCTATAATTGAGTGCCCCCCTAAAGGTTTTCAACCACTTGTTGTCTGCACAGTTGGATGGGATTGTCCAGATTTTATTGGTTTTTCTTGCAATAATCCTTGAAGAGTTTTGGTTTTCAAAAATCCATTGTCCATCCAATTCTCCTTCTTTGAGTTTCCCTAAAAAAGTACTTTTGGCAGCATTGTTTTTTTCTTTAAATAGAAACTTGTTTTTTTGAAAAGTGCCTTCAAAGCTGGTCATTACGCCACTCCTCAGAATGGTAATGGTAGCAACCGAAAGAACGGAGTCTTTTTTTATCACAATCGCTATGTCATTCAAATCATCCATTCTGCCTTTAAAATAAAGGGTGTTTTCGGTGCTGTCACTTATCATTAATGAGAGTATAGATGCTCTGGCAACTACAAACGAAAACAAGAATGATAAAAGCAGCAGACTTCTCATGTGAATAAAATGAAATGTACTAGGGCGTAAGGATATAAATTATGGAACTTGAATTTTATTTAATATCGTAGTAATAACATCTTCAGAAGAAACGTTCTCTGCTTCTGCCTCAAAACTTAATCCTATTCTATGTCTCAAAACATCGTTGCAAACAGCTCTCACATCTTCGGGTATTACATAAGCCCTATTATTGAGCAATGCATGGCATTTGGATGTTTGAGCCAAAAAAATACTTGCTCTTGGCGATCCACCATATTGGATATAAGGGATTATTTCGGACAAATTAAATTGGGAAGGGTATCTCGTTGCTTCGATAATATCAAGAATATAATGTTCGATTTTTTGATCCATGTAGAGTGATTGCAACAGATTTCGAGCTAATAGTATTTGCTCCATAGTTGCCACAGCTTTTATTTCTTGCTCAATTTCGCCTGAAAGATTTTTTTGGATAATTTTTTCTCTTCTTCTCTGTTGGGATAACCCACCTTCACTTTCATCATAAAACGATCCGTTTGTGCCTCCGGCAAAGGATAAGTACCTTCTTGTTCTATTGGGTTTTGGGTTGCTAACACCATAAAAGGATTTCCTAAGGAATAGGTATCATGACCAATGGTAACCTGCCGTTCCTGCATCGCTTCCAACAAAGCACTCTGCACCTTTGCAGGGGCCCGATTAATTTCGTCAGCAAGCACTAAGTTTGCAAATATGGGACCTTTCCTCGTATAAAACTCATTTTTTCCAGGATTGTAAACCATGGTACCTACCACATCGGCTGGCAACAAATCGGGAGTGAATTGAATTCTGCTAAATTTTGCATCGATTGTTTTCGCCATTGTTTTGCTGGCAAGTGTTTTTGCAAGACCAGGCAGAGCTTCTAAAAGAATATGACCTCCAGACACTAATGCTATCATCAATCTATCCCAAAGGTTTTCTTGCCCTACAATAACTTTTGAAGCCTCTTTTTTCATTTTTTCAATAAAAAAAAGCTCCTCTTCAATTCTTTTCTGTAGGATTTCTATATTGTTGGGTAAATACTGATTCATATAAATCGGAAATTATTTTCAAATAAAGAGGACAAAATTATAAAGAATTAACACAAATTAGCTTCTTTTTCTTGAATTGATTGTTCCATAGCCAATTATTCTGTCATATCTGCTTCCAACAGGTCTGTAATAGATTAGAACGGTATAATCATTTTCTGTCTCATACCAATCCCCTTCTAATTTGTTCGTAATTTTACCATTTTCTGCAACAGCATAGTAATAATTATACAATCCTTGTTTGAGTAGCAATTCAACTTCGTAAATTTCTGATTTCGGATTGTAATTCAATTTGTTTTCTGGCAAAAGTTGCCAATTGGTAAAGCCACCAACAATATAAATATCAGATTTTTCAAAATCAAAACCCGCTTTTAAAGAAAATAAAATATTCGCATAATCGGATCGAATATCATCTTCCAATTGTTCAATATATGGATTTTGTTGTCGAATTAAATATTTTCCATTAATATCAATATCTTGAAAATAAGGGCTTTCGTTTCTCGGCCTTTCAGTGTAAAGGGTGACATCATAACTATCTTTATTGGTTTTTATATAACGAACTTGATATCCCGGATTTATAATGTTTTGCAAATCAAACCACCTAAATTCTTTTCCAGCTGGAAAAGCAATTTTTCCTAAATAATCAAAATTCATCGTTTCTCCAGTTGTATTTAAGGGCGGAATGTTCTGGATGCTATTGTCCCATCTAAAATTTTGAAGGACGGTTGCCTTGATTTCTGTATAAGGATTTCGGATTAATAAATTTTTATGATTAATCGTAAAATCTACTTCTTGGTGAGTATCTATTTGCCCAACGGTGCTTCCGAGAGAGCAACTTCCAAACAGGGTTACCATTGGCTCCGTTACACAAAATCGTTTGGTAAGAATGGTTTTATTATTGTTGTCAAACACCCTTATCACATAATTTCCAGATTTAACGATATTGATATTTTCATTAGGAAACAAAACGGTATAGTGATTATAATAAACCAAGGTGTTGAAGGATGCCTGAATATTTACAATTCTATCATCGGTGTAGCTATCTAGGTATTCTAATTCTCCGAGATTTGACACCGTCCAATCGCTATTGCAATGGATGACAGTATATCTGTAATTCAGGTTGCTATTATCACTCAAATCATCAAACGACAACTCTAAGCTGTTTTTATCTCCCAACTTTGTTACAGGAACCGATAATTTGCTAATCGTATTGAATAATAGAACAGATTTGATATTTTCAGAATAAACAAAGTCTTCTAGTTTGTAATCCTCTTGTCCAAAAGCTGCAAAAGACACCAAACAAAGCAAAACTATATAAGTGGATTTTTTAATAAATGACATTTTAATTTATGCTTTAGAAATTTATACAAATAAACGAGAGAATTTAGATTATATTTTATGGTTAAAAATAGCCCATATTTTTGGTAAAAACAAAATTAGTCCAATTGCTAATGCAAAAATACTCACAATCAATACCCCACCTGCAGCCATGTCTTTTGTTTTTTTTATGGCTATATCATTTTCAAGAGTAATTTTATTACAAAGATATTCTATCGCCGTATTGAAAGCCTCTGCCGCTAAAACAATGCCGATGCACAAAAGCAAAATGCACCATTCAATGCCAGAAAAATTAAAAAACCAAGCAAATACTATTGCCAAAAAGGCGAAAAACAGATGAACTTTTGGGTGAAAATGGTGGGTAAAAAAGTCCACAATTCCTTCTATTGCATACTTAAAAGCAGCAATTCGCCTATTCATTTTCAGTTTTATTTACCTGAAAAATAGCATGAATTCCTAGATGGTTTTCTAAATTGGAAATAATATTATTAAACTGAACACATTTAAAATCTTTGGTAATGAAAATATGATCAGTTGGTAGAGTCATCAATGAAAAAGGAGCTCTCGGATAGGTGGTCATAAAGCCTCTCCTGCTATCCACCATATTTGTTTTGGTTAAAAAAGAAACCACCTCGTCCGACCAAGTAACTACATTGAAATTTCCCAAAGCAATGGTATTTCCACCCATATCAGTAATCTTTTTAGCAAGAAAATCCAAATGATTTCCTAACCTTTTGTAAGTGCTGCTACTATAGGGCAATTCAGTTCTTCCACCAACGATATTTACCTTTTTTCCTAGCTTCTGTGATTCAATTTTGACCGCAAGATTCGGCACTTCCTCAAAATAGAACGTATCGATTTTTACAATAGGGTATTTGGACAAAAAGCCCATTCCCATTGAATTGTAATTGGTAATCAACGTTTTATAAGGATAACTATCTGTAAATAATTTTGTAATTGTGTCGCTCCAAATTGGCGTAATTTCCTCTAAAGCAATTACATCAGGATTTAGAATTTTTAAATTATTTAAGGCATCATTTATTTCTGGTTCGGATATTGAAAGATTCAAAAGTGATACACTAAATGTGGGTAAACCAGCCACTTGTGATTCTGGTATTAAAAGTGGGTTGGAAGCGAATTTTAGAAATATGCAGATTGCAGCACTACTTAGAAAACTCACTATCATCAATCTTTGGAGTTTTAGGATTAAAAACAACACTCCAAGTGCCAAATACACAAAAATCAGTTGTACGGCGAATTGTCTTGCCCAAAAATAGGCAAAATAGGATGGAATAAAAATACATTCCACCACTCCCATTAGCAAAATGATAATGAGAATATATTGAAACAGATTGAATGATAGAGATCTTTTCATCCAAAAATTTAATGTTTAAAATGCCTTATGCCCGTTAAAACCATCGATAATCCATTTTGGTTGCAATAATCTATACTATCTTGATCTTTTATCGACCCCCCAGGTTGAATAACTGCTGCAATACCCGCCTCTTTTGCAATTTCTACACAATCAGGAAAAGGGAAAAAGGCTTCTGAAGCCATTACTGCCCCCTTCAAATCTAATCCAAATGCCTGTGCCTTATGAATTGCATGCTTCAGAGCATCCACCCTAGAGGTTTGCCCACAGCCCATTCCGACCAACTGCTTGTTTTTTACCAAAGCAATTCCATTTGATTTCAGATGTTTTACACATTTGTTGGCAAATAACAAATCTTCAATTTCTTCCGATGTTGGTTCAAGAGTTGTTACAAACTTCAAATCATCTTTTCCCACTACTTTCTGGTCGCTTTCTTGCTCAATTACGCCATTTAACAAACTTTTAAATCCTTTTTTATTCGAACTATGAAGTTTTTGCTTTAAAAGAATTCGTTGTTTTTTGGTTAATAAAAGGTCTAAAGCTGCTTGGTCATAATCTGGTGCGATTAATACTTCATAAAACAAAGTATTTATAGCCTCAGCAGTTGCTAAATCCACTTTTGTATTGGTAATTAACACTCCTCCAAAAGCGGAAGTAGGGTCACAAGCCAAGGCATCATCCCAAGCCGCTTTCAAAGTGTTTCTTGTTGCCAAACCACAGGAGTTGTTGTGTTTTAATATAGCAACTGTAGGGGATTCATTTTGAAAATCATGCATCAGTGAAACAGCAGCATCAACATCCAATAAATTGTTGTACGACAATTCTTTACCAGCAATTTTTTCAAACATTTCCTCTAAATCACCATAGAAAACTGCTTTTTGGTGTGGATTTTCTCCATATCTAAGGGGCGTTTGTTGATGAATGCTCTTTTTAAAAGCCAAGTCATCACTATCTTGATTAAAATAGTCAAAAATGGCAGTATCATAATTGGAAGAAACTTTGAAAGCTCTTCTTGCAAATTCTTTTCGCTCTGCAACAGTTGAACTACAGTTATTTTGCTCTAAAACAGATTGCAATAAAGGATATTCAGCTTTTGAAGCTACGATAACTACATCGTTATAATTTTTTGCGGCTGCTCTGATAAGGGAGATGCCACCTATATCAATTTTTTCGATAATATCTTCTTGAGAAGCACCAGATTTTACGGTTGCTTCAAAGGGGTATAAATCCACTATTACTAAATCAATTTCAGGGATTTCATATTTTTCGAGTTGAGATAAATGATCTTCAGCTCTTATAGCCAAGATGCCTCCAAATATTTTTGGATGAAGCGTTTTTACTCTTCCATCTAAAATAGAAGGATAGCCTGTTAAGTCTTCAACGGGTACCACTGTGCCACCGAGAGATTCGATAAAAGATTGGGTGCCACCAGTAGAATACATGGTAACCCCTTGATTTTTAAGAATTTCGATAATGGGTGCTAAATGATCTTTGTAATAAACTGAGATTAGCGCGGATTTAATTTTCTTCAAGACATATTTAATTTTTAGATTATGAAATTACTTTTTTTTTTTTCGGATTTGGTTTCTTTCGGTGTTGGTTTTGCTAATTCCTTCGAACATGCATATTGGTAGCCATTGGAGATAACCTAGTGTTATGGATTGATCAAAGCCGTGTTTTGGCTCGGGACTTGTAATTATTGGACTCCATTAATGAGTCCAGATCCACCATATTGATGCTCGTCGGAATTGAAGATTTCGCTCCATTCGCCAAAAGTTGGGCAGCCAAATTGATACGATTCGATTGCCTGGGTGCAAAATGGCAGATAACCAACATGGTTTTATCCGTTTTATCTGCCTTTTCGGAAGAAGGAGACAACACTATTATCGACGTCATCAGCAGCGATCCACGCAAAACCATTTTGGAAAAGGAAATTTGTACAGAGAAGGGTGATTTTGTAACATAAATTAAGGTTTGAATTAATCCGGCGAGTTGAACGCCTTGGTGTAATGGATATTTTAGTAGGAACCAATCCAAGCCCTGTCGTGACTCCATTCAAAACTTTGGGCGAATTCTCCACCCATAAACAATAGTTTTGTACCCGGATGAGCGAACATATACCCATATAAAGCTCTTAGGTTCGCAAATTTTTGCCATTCGTCGCCAGGCATTTTATTGAGTAGTGAGGATTTTCCATGAACCACTTCGTCATGAAAGTGGCAACATAAAATTCTCTGAAAAGGCATAATGAATGCTAAAGGTTATTTCGCTTTGATGAAATTTGCGATAAAGAGTGTCTCTAGCCATGTACCTCAAGGAATCGTGCATCCAGCCCATCATCCATTTTTGTCCAAAACCTAATCCGCCATCAAAAACGGGTTTGGAAACACCAGCAAAAGCAGTCGATTCTTCAGCTATGGTTACGGCATCTGGATATTCGTGATAAACGGTTGCATTAAATTCCTTTAGAAAAGAAATTGCTTCCAGATTTTCATTCCTTCCATACTCATTTGCTACCCATTCCCCTTCCTTTCTTGAATAATCCAAATATAGCATGGAAGCCACGGCATCAACTCTTAAGCCATCTACATGATATTCATCCAACCAATAAAGGGCATTGCTTATAAGGAACGAACGAACTTCATTTCTACCATAATTAAAAATAGAACTTTTCCAATCGGGATGGTATCCTTTTCTTGGATCTTCATGTTCGTAAAGATGTGTCCCATCGAAATAACCTAGTCCATGAGCATCAGTTGGGAAATGAGAAGGCACCCAATCTAAAATAACGCCAATATCTGCTTGATGGAATGCATCTATCAAAAATTTGAGTTCGGCAGGGTTGCCATATCTGCTAGAGGGTGCAAAATATCCAGTAATCTGATAGCCCCAAGAAGCATAATATGGATGTTCCATAACTGGCATCATTTCCACATGGGTAAAGCCCATTTTTTTTACATATCCGACCAGCTCCTCTGCCATTTCAATATAGGACAAGGATCTGTTTTTTTCATCCAATAGTTTTTTCCAGGATCCTAGATGAATTTCATAAACGGATTGAGGTTGGTTTTTTCCAAGATTTTGTTTTCGTTTTTTAATCCATTCAGTGTCTTTCCAATTGTAATCGGTGTTGCAAACTATCGAGGCAGTATCTGGAGGTATTTGATATTTTCTTGCAAAAGGGTCTCCTTTGTGGAGTTCTTTGCCATTATAAGTTTGGATACAATATTTATATATGGTTCCTTCTCCGATGTCTGGAATAAAAACTTCCCAAATTCCAGAAGTATCCCAACGGGGCTGCATGGCATGGGAGATGGTGGACCAACCATTAAAATCACCCATTACTGATACAGAAATTGCATTAGGAGCCCAGACGGCAAAATAAGTACCTTTATTGCCTTCGATGTCAATAATATGACTACCCATTTTTTTATACAACCTGAAATGTTTTCCTGATTGGAATAGGCTAATATCAAAATCTGTGAAATGGCTGGTGTGAAGCATGCTAATAATATTTTGCCATAGCAAAGGTAATATAAAAGCAAGCCTATTTGATAATAAAAAGGAGATATAAATTATTTAACAAAAGTGGGAAAATAAAAAACCCTGCCAAAACTGTTTCTGACAGGGACAAAACAAAAAACAAACACTATGAACAAACACTTTCTTAATTCAACTTATTAGTAATGGCAAGAATAAAGATTAAAGAATTAATTTATATCTCGCCTCACATATTATAATAAATCCAATTACCATACCAAAAAGTAATTTTATACATTATTTTTTTTTATTTTATTGAAAAAAGTATACTGTCACAAATAAAAAAAGCAGCTATAGTTAGCTGCTTTATAATTGATTATCAATATTTTATGATTCTAATTTAAGACAAATTATTTTTCCCAAATTTTTCCTAAATTGTCGTATCTTTTATTTATATAATCTTTTAACTCTTTTCTAGCAAAGAAAATCCTACTTTTTATAGTCCCTAAAGGTAACGCTAATTCCTCTGCAATTTCTTGGTATTTATGCCCTTCGTAATGCATCACAAAAGGTATTTTAAGGCTTTCATCTAAGCTCTCTACCATTCCGTTCAGTTCCTTCATCATGATATTTGATTCTGCACTGTTGTAAACAGTTGCACTTCCAGAATTCAAATAAAATAAATTATCAGTAGTATCTACGATGGTATTGCTTTTTGCTTTTTTTCTATAGTTATTAATGAATATGTTTTTCATTATCGTAAACAACCAAGCCTTAAAATTGGTGCCTGGCATAAATTTATCTCTATTCACCATTGCTCTATAGGCAGTTTCCTGAAAAAGGTCTTTTGCATCTTCTATGTTTTTTGTTAAGTTGTATGCAAATGAATTCAAAACACTGTTCATCTGCTCAAATCTGCTATTAAATTCTAGTGTTGACATATATTGTTGAATAAACGGTTAAACAAAAGTTAAACAAAAAATGTTTTGTTGAACCAAATTTAAGTATATTGCCACAACAATTCCAAATAAATAGCCAAAAAAATTTCTAATAAAATTACGTACTATGTATAAAGTGTTAATAAACAGTTTGTTATTATTTTTTTAAAAATTATTTAATTTTCAATAATTATTGAAAATTCAAATTTTGAGCATAAAAAAAGGTTGAACAACTGATGTCATTCAACCTTTCTAAAATTCTATTTATGAATTAATGTTTTGCAAATTCTGCTCTGATAACATTTAAGGCTCCTCCTGCTTTGAACCATTCTATTTGCTGAGCATTATAGGAATGATTTAATGCAATTGTGTCACTACTTCCATCTTTGTGATGAGCTACTAATGATAATTGTTTGCCAGGAGCAAAAGTCGTTAATCCGATAATATCAAGGGTATCATCCTCTTGAATTTTATCATAATCAGCCTTGTTAGCAAAAGTTACTGCCAACATTCCTTGTTTTTTCAAGTTGGTTTCATGAATCCTTGCGAAGCTTTTCACTAATACAACTCTAACACCTAAATGACGAGGCTCCATCGCTGCATGTTCTCTTGATGAACCTTCACCATAGTTCTCATCGCCAATTACTATTGTACCTACTCCAGCAGCTTTATAAGCTCTTTGAGTATTTGGCACTGTGCCGTATTCGCCAGTTAATTGATTTTTAACAGTATCTGTTTTTTCGTTGAAGTTGTTTACAGCACCAATCAATAAATTGTTACTGATATTATCTAAATGCCCTCTAAACTTCAACCAAGGACCAGCCATACTGATATGATCTGTTGTACATTTTCCTTTTGCCTTGATAAGCAACTTTAATCCTTTCAAATCAGTGCCTTCCCATGCAGAAAACGGATATAACAATTGTAATCTTTTGCTTTCTTTATTTACTAATACCTCCACTTTGCTGCCATCTTCTGCTGGAGCTTGATAACCTGGGTCTTCTGCATCGAATCCTTTTGTAGGTAATTCATCACCACTTGGCGGATCCAATTTTACTTTTTCACCCTTTTCATTAGTTAAATAATCCGTTATTGGATTAAAACTCAAATCACCAGCTATTGCTAATGCAGTTACCATTTCGGGGCTACCTACAAATGCAAGTGTATTTGGATTGCCATCCGCTCTTTTTGCAAAGTTTCTATTAAAGCTGTGAACAATTGTATTTCGTTCTTGTTTTTCAGCACCCATTCGATCCCACATACCGATACATGGTCCACATGCATTTGCAAAAACAGTTGCCCCAATTTCATTGAAAGTATCTAAGAATCCATCTCTTTCAATTGTAAATCTTACTAATTCACTACCCGGAGTAATCGTAAACTGAGAATGAAGTTTTAAACCTTTTTCTTTTACTTGTTTGGCGATACTCACCGAACGGCTAATATCTTCATAAGAGGAATTGGTGCAGCTACCAATCAAACCAACTTCGATTTTTGTTGGCCAATTGTTTTTAGCAGCTTCCTCTTTCATTTTGCTAATTGGTGTTGCCAAATCTGGAGTGAAAGGACCATTCAATTGTGGCTCTAATTCACTCAAGTTGATTTCGATTACTTGGTCGAAATATTTTTCTGGATTAGCATATACTTCAGCATCTCCTGTCAAATGTTCTTTGATTGCATCAGCTAGACTAGCTACTTCAGCTCTATTGGTTGATTTTAAATATCTGCTCATACTTTCATCATACCCGAAAGTAGATGTTGTGGCACCAATCTCGGCACCCATATTACAGATTGTTCCTTTTCCAGTACAACTTAAGTTGGTCGCACCTTCTCCAAAATATTCAACGATAGCATTCGTTCCCCCTTTAACTGTAAGAATACCTGCAACTTTCAAAATCACATCTTTTGCAGAAGCCCATCCATTCAATTTTCCAGTTAATTTCACACCGATTAGCTTTGGCATCAAAAGCTCCCAACTCAAACCAGCCATCACATCACAAGCATCAGCTCCTCCTACTCCAATAGCTATCATACCTAAACCACCAGCATTAACAGTGTGGCTATCAGTACCAATCATCATTCCACCAGGGAAAGCATAATTTTCTAAAACTACTTGATGGATAATTCCTGCACCTGGCTTCCAAAATCCGATTCCATATTTATTAGAAATACTGGATAGAAAATTATAAACTTCTTCATTTTCAGATACAGCTACTTTTAAGTCAGTAACACCATTGTTTTTTGCAACAATTAAATGGTCGCAGTGAACAGTACTTGGCACGGCTACAGTCTTTCTACCAGTTGTATCAAATTGTAAAAGAGCCATTTGTGCAGTAGCATCTTGCATAGCAACTCTATCTGGAGCAAAATCCACATAGGATTTTCCTCTTTCATAATCACTTAAGACACTATCTTTATGTAGATGAACGTACAATATTTTTTCAGCTAAAGTTAGGGGTCTGCCAAGAGTATTTCTAGCTTCAGTTACTCTTTTCGGAAAAGCCTCATATAAGGCTTTTATCATATTTAAATCGAATGCCATATCGTTAAAATTTTTAAGACTGCAAAGGTACAATCTTAATAAATAAAAAACTTGAAAAAAGAATAAATTTGTAAGCAATTATCCCATTTCAGCTACCACTTCTTTCACCTCAGGAACCATTCTTTGCAACATTCCTTCAATACCAGATTTTAAGGTAACTGTCGAAGAAGGGCAACCGCTGCATGATCCTTGAAGCCTAACAGTAACAATACCATTAGTGAATGCCACAAATTCAATATTTCCACCATCCATCTCAACTGCTGGTTTTACATAAGTTTCGATTAGATCTATTATTCTTTGAACGATTTCTGAATCCTCAGCAGAATAGGTTTTTTCTTTATTTTCAGCTGCAAGAGCCTCAATAGATTCTGCAAACCCATCTTTGACAACTGTCATGCCATCTTCCACACATTTTTTAACAAACTCTTTGGTTTTCAACATGATATCTTGCCATTCGTAGTTGAATTCTTTTGTTACAGTAACAAAATTATTGCAGATATATACACCTTTTACATATGGCATTTCGAAAATAGCAGTAGCCAAAGGAGACCATTCTTTTGCTAAACTTTCTTCCCGAAAATCAGCAGTCCCTTTATATAACATCCTATTGGTAACAAACTTTAATGTTTCAGGATTTGGTGTGGATTCTGTATAAATCATTACGGGGCTTTTTACTTCAGGTGTCATGCTTATTATTTTTATTTAGACAAAATTAACTTAATTTAATTATTAAATACAACTAAAAAAAGTTAAAGTTCACAAAAGTATTGATTTTGTTCAATTGATTAATGATTACTTTTGTGGAATAATATTTTGGAAAGATGTATAAAACAAAGATAAAAATCAGCAATGTCAACAATTTGACCGATGCCCGTTACTTTGCAGCAAGAGAAGTGGATTATATTGGTTACTCAATGAATGAGTCAGATGGAGGAATTAATGCTATTAAAATCAATGCAATAAAAGAATGGGTGGAGGGTCCTGAAACGATAATAGAGGTCGGATTGGAAGAGCTTTCTGATTTGCCACTTTTGTATGCTAAAATCCAACCAACATTGATACAATTGCCAGGATTTGTAAATAGGGGAATGGCAAATGATTTTTTTGAATTACCAATTCTAAAAGAAGTTGTAGTAGAATTACCGATAAATGAAGTGGATATTTTGAATGAAATATCGGAGTGGAATGAAACACCAATCGTATTAGATTTTTCTAGAAATAATATTTCATGGTCAGAAATAAAAGAAAAGAATTTGACAGCATTGATTCAAAATATTGTTTCCAAAAATAGAATATGGCTGGACTTACCTTGTGAAAATTTCGAATGGGAAGAGATATTGGCAGAATTAAATCCATATGGAATAAGTATTAAAAGTAGCGGAGAAGAAAAAGTTGGTTATAAATCTTTTGATGAAATGGACGAATTGTTAGATAGCTTATCCAAATAATGAAAGGAACAAGCCCATTTTTGAAATATTTAGCAGCAATAATTATGGTTTTTGGCACCTATTTGATTGGCTATGAGGTGCCTAGGAGTGATTTTATTAGATTGATCTCCGTTTTTTTTATTATATGTATAGGAGGTTATTTTTTTTGGAAAAACAATTTGGTAAAGGAAGGCTTGATTGTTGCAGTATTGGTTAGGCTCGTTTTATTGTTTTCAACTCCTTCATTATCAGATGATTGTTATCGGTATATTTGGGATGGATATTGTTCGATCAATGGAATACACCCATTTGCAAATGTACCTAGTGAATTGGTAAAGCAAAAGATAGTAGGCTTAGATGACCAATTATTGCACCAATTTAACTCACCTAATTATTTCAGCGTTTACCCCCTTGTTTTGCAAATAATCTTTGCAATAAGTGCTTTTTTGGGAAAGGGAAATAACTTCCTGATTATTATTTTAATGAAAGTTTTCTTTGTACTTTTTGAATTTGGCGCTATTTATTTTATCCTAAAATTGTTGAAAAAACTTGGCAAAGCCTCAAGGGAATGTTTTGCTTTTTGCCTTGCATCCAATCGTTTTTATTGAGACAGTGGGCAACCTTCATGCCGAGGGAATTATGGTGTTTTTTGTCATTGCTTCCGTATATTTCCTTTATGAAAATAAAAATGTGTACTCTGCACTACTATTCAGCTTATCGGTTGCCACCAAAATGTTACCGCTTCTTTTTCTACCCATGTTTTTTACTTTTTTGAAAGGAAAAGGGCGTTGGATGTGGGTTTTTTCCACAATTGTTTTTTCAATATTGCTGTTTTCACCATTGCTGATTCCGCAAATTTTCAAAAATATTGGAAATAGTATTGGGTTGTACTATCACCAATTTGAATTCAATGCAAGTTTTTATTATGTGTTCAAAAGCATTCAACATTTCTATTGGGGAATAAGAGCTCCAAGGCTTGTGGGAACCTTATTGATTATCCCAACAATTTTTTATTGTGTGGTATATTTTTTCAAAAACATAAAAAAACAAAATGTCAGGATTTTGGAACCAGCACTTTACGTATTTACCATTTATTTATTAGGTAGTGCCATTGTACACCCTTGGTATATTATACTCCCAATTGCCATTTCTATTTTCACATCTTATCGTTATCCAATTTTTTGGGGCTTATTGATTTTTTTAACCTATATACATTATAGCGTTTATAAAGAATATGAATATTTGGTGTTGATATTGGAATATGTGATGGTTATTGGATTAATAATGGTTGAAAGCAGTAAAAATCGTCAATTAGACGTTTCTAAAAGTGTTTCCAAATAATGTTTTTTGATTCCAAATTGGCTTTTGATTGCCTGAATTTTTACTTCGTTATTTGAATAGTTGTTTGTTTTTGAGGCAATTAGCATTAAATTTTTTGGAGTGTGTTCCAGCCCAACGAATTCTACAACTTTCACTTTGTAACCATTTTTTTCAAGCAACATTGCCCTCAAACCATCTGTTAAAAGCTCACATTGGCGTTCCTTGAACAAACCGAACTTCATCAATTCTTTAAAATCTGAATGGGCTTCCATTTCATTCCTAATTTGTTTGTGGCAACAGGGAGCGACAACTATTAATTGTGCATTTGAAACAATTCCCTTATGAATCGCCAAATCCGTTGCAATATCACAGGCATGGAGGGCAATAAGTACATCCAAATTTTGGGGTTTAAAATTCGCAATATCATCTGCTATAAATTGCAACCCTGAGAAACCAGATACTTTCGCAAGATTATTCCCCAATGCCACTAAATTTTCTCGTAGCTCCACTCCTACTATATTAGCATTGATTTTCTTTTGCTGAACCAAATAATCATATAAAGCGAAAGTTAAGTAGCCTTTTCCTGCCCCAAAATCCACAATATTAATTGAATCATTATTTTTCAAACCTGATAACTCTTCCGATAATAGCTCTATATAGCGATGAATCTGTTTGAATTTCTTTTGACCTTCTTTTAGTAATTCGCCTTTCAGATTGGTGATGCCCAATTTGTTTAGATATAATTGGCCATTCAGTTCGATAGACCTTGATTTAGTATGATCATGTTTCAAATCAGGTGGGGAGGTCTTGTTTTTGTTTTTGTGAACCACCAAGCTGTGTTTGCCTTTTTTGGTGCTGAGCAGTTGATAGTCTGCTTCGGTGGAAAACAAATTGGTTTGTAGCCAATTAACACCAATTTCACCTTTTAAAACTTCAAGTGCTTCAGCTATTGAAAAATTTGTGACTTGGTCTTTCGTAACATATCTATATGTAAACGATAGCATTAATTTGTCTTTAAGTAATATGGGTTTAATTAATATGTTTTTAATTAAATTTGAAGAATTTAGTGGATTACTCAGAATTATTTTTAATAATTTCTGTTGAGTTATACACATATTTATTGTTTCGAGAAACGACTTAATTACATTATTATCACTCATAAAAGTATATTAAATTTTGATAATGTGAAAATGTTGGCATATTTTTTGTGGAAAATTTTTTTCTTAAAAATTTACATATTATAAAAAAGTATTTATATTTGCAAAGTATTCGTTGAAAAGGAAGTGTAATTTTATAATTATCAACAAATAATAAAGTAAAATTACATTAATTTATAAACTATTTTTCAATGGATATCGAATAGAATTCAAATTCAAATATAGAAAGTTTAGTATAATTTTTTTTATTTATTTTTGATTCTAGCTAAAAAAAGCAAATTATAAATACTAATTTATGTTAAAACAGAGTTTAAGTCAGAAGCTTTTACAGAAGCTTTCTCCTCAACAAATTCAATTAATGAAGTTGTTACAAGTTCCGACTGCGAACTTGGAGCAAAGAATTAAAGAAGAGTTGGAAACCAACCCTGCTTTGGAAGAAGGAGACGAAGGATTTGAAATGTCTGAGAATGATGAGTTATATTTTAGTGGCACCACAGCACCTGACGAATCAGCACCAAGAGAAGAATATTCTGAAGGAGAACACAATGAAGATTATGTAGCAGATGAAGTTGGTTTCGAGGATTATTATTCCAACTACATGGACGACGAAGACCCATCTTATAAATACAATTCTGATAATTATACGGGAGAAGACGAAGATAAATCAATTCCAATAGCAGTTGAAGATTCTTTTCATGAATATCTTGAACAACAATTAGGTATGTTGGACTTGAAAGATGAAAGAGAATTTGCCATAGCAAGACAAATTATTGGTAGTATTGATGACGATGGATATTTGAGAAGAGAACCGATTTCTATAACGGATGATTTGATTTTTACACAAAATATCGTAGCAACGGAAGTAGAGGTTCTTAATTTATTAAAAAGAATTCAAAAATTTGACCCACCAGGCATTGGTGCAAGAGATTTGCAAGAATGTTTGCTTTTACAGCTTCAGAACAGATTGAATGCTGCGGATCTGCACCCATTAGAAAGAGAACCCGTTTTGGTGGCGATAAAAATTATTGACCATTATTTTGATGAGTTTTCTAAAAAGCATTTTCCAAAATTGCAAAGACAGCTTAATATTTCGGATGAAGGCTTGAAAGAAGCAGTGGATGTTATTTTGAAATTAAATCCAAAACCAGCAAGTGGACATGTAAGCGGAAATGGTAGTGGCATGAATTTTATCGTAGTTCCCGATTTTATTATTTCTAACAGAGATGGGGAGTTGGAACTTACCTTAAATTCAAAAAATGCTCCCGACCTTAGAATCAATGACCACTACAAAGATATGATTAGAACCTACAAACAAAATAAAGAAGTAGGAAAAGCAAGCAGACAAGACAGAGATACGATTTTGTTTATAAAACAAAAAATAGATTCTGCCAAATGGTTTATAGATGCCATCAAACAAAGGCAAGAAACCATGTACGGCACCATGTATTGCATCATGGAATACCAATACGACTATTTTCTGACAGGTGACTCTCAGAAGATGAAGCCCATGATTTTGAAAGACATCGCAGACAGAACAGGCTTGGATATTTCAACAGTTTCGAGGGTGGCGAATAGCAAATTTGTTCAAACCGAATTTGGTACGAAAAGACTTAAGGAATTTTTCTCTGAATCTTTGACCACAGAAGATGGTGATGAGGTTTCTACCTTGGAAGTAAAGAAAATTCTTACTGATATTATTAAAGAAGAAAGCAAGAAAAAGCCACATTCTGATGAGAAATTGAAGAGCATGCTTCAGAAGAAAGGGTATAATATTGCAAGAAGAACGGTGGCAAAATATAGAGAACAACTTAATATTCCAGTTGCAAGACTTAGAAAGGAGCTGTAATTTACTTTATTCTTAGAAGACCCGTCTTTGCTTTTTGATGAATGGAATTTTCATATTCATCTGAGGAAAGGTCTAAGCATTTTTCGTAATAATTTTTCGCATTTACTTTTTGGTTCATTTTTTCATAAATGATACCTATTTGTAATGCGCCATTGCAGGCGAAATAAGAAGCTGAATTACAAGCAAGGTGAATGGACATATTGAAATTTCCAATAGCATTTTCGTAATTTTCTTTTTTCTGTAGAATTCTTCCCATTCTATAAAAATATTCTTGTTGAATTTGGTTGGATTCTTTCTCAGGATTCATCGACGTAATTTCTTTTTTTGCCTGATCATAATAACCGCCATCAAATAAAACTCTCGTTTTCAGCAAAGTAATATTAGGTATTGTGCCTTTGTTAGCTTCTTTCAAAGCACTTTTGTCACTGCCAATTTTAGCAGCACCTTTTGTTTTGCATTGATTTTGATAAAAATTAAAAAGGGTTTTATCTTTTTTCACCAATAATGCATACCAAGCTAATTTTTGGTAGGTTTCTTTAATGTAGTTGATTCCTTTAAATTGCTGAAGATAGGCGAGCAGGGGAATATCCGCATTTTTATCCAGCCTATTCAGTTTCGCAATTCCGAGCATACAATCCAAATAAGGAAAAGGGTGGTAGTTTAGATTTTTGGGTCTGTTTTCTAATAACTTAATTGCTTCGTCATTATTGCCACTTTTCATTGCCACATTTGCCAACACAAAGGTAGCTAGAGGGTTTTCTTTTGGATTCAATTTGCTACTTTTTAAAAATGACCAAGCATCAGCTTCTTGATTTTCAAGGTGTAACAACAAAAAACCATAAGAAACCATGGTTTCTTTTTCGAATACAAAATCATTTTTTTGAGAATACGCCAAAACAGATTCTATTTTTTTTCTGCCACCACTAATAGATGCATCGATGCCACTCAACCAGCTTGCTCCCCATTGATATTTCTCAGGAATCGTTCCCAACATGGCTTCCAACATTCCTATTGTTTTTTGGTTGGCAATAAAATCAGGAAATTTTTTTTGATTGTCTTTTAGCAATGATTGGGCAGCACTCAGTTCTTTGAATGCAGTAAAATATTCTTCAAACTTGATTCGCATCAAAGCCCATTGTACATTAATTTCAGCTTGGAAATACAAAAAATAAGGCGAATTTGGGTCACCCGTTTTTATTTTGCTAATTCGAGTTTGCTTTAAAGGTTTTATTTTCAAATAGTAATTTTTATCTTCATCAATGATGATTTTCAAAAAATCGATATAGTTTTCAATGTATTCAGGAACCAAGTTTTCTGGTTCCTCTTTTTTTAATTCGCTTAATAATTGATTAGATTCGATTAATCGGAGGGAGATTGCATATTCATAAGCCAATCTTGCTTTTGGTGAAAAGCTGAAATATGGCGTGCTATTGACATTAACTACCGTCAAACAACCAAATAGTAAGAGAAAAAAATGCTTTTTATAAAGATTCATTGTTGTAAAAAATTGGTGTCGCCCCAAAGATTGACTTACATTTGCACAAAATTAGTAAAATGCTGATAGATACACATACTCATTTGTATTTAGAACAATTTGACGAAGACCGACCAGAAATGATACAAAGGGCAATAGAAAAAGGGATTACACATTTTTATATGCCGGGTATAGATAGTAACCATATTGAAAGTATGTTTCAATTGGAAGCTCAATTTCCAAATAATTGCTTCGCAATGATGGGTTTGCATCCTTGTTCTGTCAAAGAAAATGTTGAAGCAGAACTAGCAATTGTTGAAAAATATTTAAGCGAAAGAAAATTTATTGCAGTTGGTGAAATCGGATTAGATTACTATTGGGATACTACTTTTGTGCCACAACAAAAAGTTGCTTTTGTGCAGCAAATGGAATGGGCGAAGCACTACAAAATTCCCATTTCTATTCATTGTAGAGAATCTATGGATGATGCTATCGAATTGGTGAGCAAGACTAAAACATCTGATTTGAACGGTGTTTTTCATTGTTTTGGAGGAACCATCGAACAAGCTAATAAAATTATCGAATTGGGCTTTTATTTAGGCATCGGTGGTGTGCTGACCTATAAAAAATCTGGATTGGATGAGGTGCTAAAAAACATTGACTTACAGCACATTGTGTTAGAAACAGACGCCCCGTATTTGAGCCCAGTGCCCTATAGAGGGAAAAGAAATGAAAGTGCCTATATTTATGAAATTGCTAAAAAACTAGCAGAAGTGAAGGATGTAGATATTTCAGAAGTCGCAGCAAGGACCACTGAAAATGCCAAAAAAGTTTTTAATCAATTTAATTAGTGAAAAGAAGTAATGAAAACGAAGCTAATAATATTCTTTGCCATACTTTTTCAAGTCAATTTGTTTTGCCAAAAAACGGAAAAGGATCTAAAATCAAATAAGCCGAAGCTAGTCGTAGGCATCGTGATTGACCAAATGAGGTGGGATTATTTATATCGTTATGAATCAAAATATTCTAGCAATGGTTTTAAAAGGCTTTTGGCACAAGGATATTCTTGCGAAAACACTCAAATCCCTTATGTACCCACTTATACTGCACCTGGGCATACCTGTGTTTATACTGGTTCTGTTCCTGCATATCATGGCATAATCTCAAATAATTGGTTTGACAAAACCATAGAAAAATCAATTTATTGTACGGATGATGCAAGATATTCCACAGTAGGAGACACCTCGAATGCTGGGAAAATGTCGCCAGTAAATATGTTGACAACCACTATTTGTGATGAGTTGAAATTAGCAACCAATTTTCGATCAAAATCGATAGGTATTGCCATAAAAGATAGAGGTGCTATTTTGCCAGCAGGCCACTCCGCAGATGCTGCTTATTGGTATAGCGGAGCTAGTGGAAATTGGATTACTTCTACATATTACAGAAATGAGCTGCCAACTTGGGTGAAGGATGCAAACAAACAATTTGCCAAAAATGCTAAACTGAATGATACTTGGAAGACAATTTTAGAATTGGAAAAATACCATGAAAGTACGGAAGATAACGTTGTGTGGGAAAGCCCATATAAAAATGAAGACAAACCTGTTTTTGAGCATAATGTGAAATCGTTATTAGAAAAAAATTCGGATGTGATTAAAGCATTACCTTATGGCAACAAAATGACTTTTGATTTTGCAAAAAATGCCATTTTAGGAGAATCTTTAGGAAAAGATGATTTTACAGATTTTTTGACGGTTAGTTTATCCTCCACGGATTATATTGGACATCAATTCGGTACTAATTCAATAGAAATTGAAGATACATATTTACAATTAGATAGAGAATTGGCATTGTTTACCAACTATTTAGATGCAAATATTGGAAAAGGTGCATATTTGATGTTCTTGACAGCTGATCATGGAGCTGCTCACAATGCTACATTTTTGAACACCAAAAAGATTCCTTCTGGCAATTTAATCAACGATACTTTTAATAAAAAAGTAAGAGACTACATCATTCAAGAATTTAAAGATTCTACTATTTTGTATGGAATAGCCAATCAACAGATTTATCTCAACCACAAAGCAGTAAATGAGGATAAAGAAAAGCTATCGGAAATCAAGAACAAAGTAAAAAATTTTATAATGAAACAACAAGGTATCATGAATGTAGTGGATTTAGAAAATCTGAATAACACCACACTTCAAGACTACTTAAAATCCTTGATTGAAAATGGATACAATCCGCAAAGAAGCGGAGATTTATATTTTGTGATGAATCCTGCTTGGATGGAAGATTTTACAAAAGGAACTACCCATGGCACATCTTTCAAATATGACACACATATTCCTTTATTATGGTATGGTTGGAATGTGAAGCCAGGGAAAGATTATTCTTTAGTTTCTATGACGGATATAGCTGCAACTATTGCCAGCTTATTACACATACAAGAACCCAATGGGTGTATCGGAAAACCAATAATAGGGTTAATGAAATAAAAAAGCCATTTTCATCTATTAAATAAAATTAAAGATAAAAATGGCTTGGCGGAGAGTTAGGGATTCGAACCCACGAGACCCTTTTGGAGCCTACACACTTTCCAGGCGTGCTCCTTCGACCACTCGGACACCTCTCCATTTGGAGGTGCAAATATAATAGTATCTTGGAATTTTTAGTTTTTATTTTTCAAGAACCTAGATTTTCAGTTGGTGACCAAAACAATTCTTTGAAATTGATCACTTTAAAATCTTTAATTTCTATTTGCTCATTTTCTAATAATTCTTGCATCATTGTTGGCGTAGGGAAGTGGTGTCTACCCGTTAATTCGCCATTTCTATTAATAACTCGATGGGCTGGAATGAATTCTCTGCTGAAACTTCCATTCAGTGCCCAACCGACCATTCTGGGAGAGCATCTATCCAAATAATCTGCTATTGCACCATAAGTGGTCACTCTACCATAGGGTATTTTTTTTACCACCTCATAAACAGCGTCAAATTTTGATAAATTCTCTTTCATAACAAAAGTTAGTCTTTATAAAACATCCATTTGCCCAATTCTCTTAAAGTAACTTTCTTACCATACATCAAGATGCCCACTCTAAAAATTCTGCCAGCCAACCAAACAAAGAAATAGGTGGAGGCAATCATAACGACTACCGACAAAATAATTTGCCACATCGGAGGATTGAAAGCAAGCCTTGCTGGCATTACAATCGGAGCAAAGAGGGGGAATATAGACGACCAAACGGCTAATTGGCTATTTGGGACTCTTATAGAAACAAACATGATATAAAAAGCCATGATAATCGGAATAGTCAGTGGCATTGATAATGACTGGCTTTCTCCGATATCGTCGCCGATAGCGGAACCTACAGCTGCAAAAAGGGAGGCATACAATAAATAGCCACTCAAGAAATAAAAAATAAACATCGGGATAACAAACCACCAATTGATTTTAAAAATCTCATCTACCATTTGCTGCATCGTACTCGACATTAACTCTGGATCTACATTTGTTGCCATATTTGGTTGTCGATATTGTTGCAAGTCAATTCCAAAAAAAGCTTGAACGGCTAGTTGAATAACAAACATCAAGATTCCCCAAATAATGAATTGAGTAAGCCCAACCATTCCGACACCAATCACTTTACCCAACATCAGTTGGGTTGGTTTCACGGAAGAAATGATTACTTCTACTACCCTATTGGTTTTTTCCTCCATGACACTTCTCATTACATTCGAGCCATACAATAAGATGGTCATATATAGTAAGATGCCCAAAAATGTACCCAAACCAGCACCTACTTTATCCGTCATGCTGGTTGCTTCCGATTTGCCATCTTTTGGGTGAATGGATTCGGGTTCTAGAGCGACTTTGGTATCCAGACTTTCTAATTGTTTTTTATCCAGCTGAAGTTTTTCTATTTTGTAATCCCTAATTTTGTCTTCTATTTTATTTTCAACTATCGAAGTGGATTCTAATCCCAATCTTTCATCAGCATAGAAATAAATGGTATGTTTTTTAGATTGAATTTCTTTTATTTCAGGGACATACAAGATGCCAGCATACTTTTTTGAATCGAAATTTGTCTTTGTAGTTTCTAAATCATCATTACTAAAAGAGAAATAGAGATTATTTTCATCTTTTAAGGATTTATTAAGGAGGTTGCCAGAATCTACAACAATAATTTTTTGCGACACATCATTTTTATATGACATAATGTAACCGACCACTCCAAAGAAAACTGCGAACAGAAGCGGTGTGAGAATAGTGAAAAGGATAAAAGATTTTTTCATTACCCTTGTTAAATATTCTCTTTTAATAATTATCCACAATTTGTTCATAACTAATAATTTAATAGGTGATTTTTGAAAAATTATACATTTGGATTCGTAACTACTTTTATAAAAATGTCATTCAAAGTGGGTAATATTTCTTGGAAAGAATGAAGTTGAACCCCATTATTAATCAAATGACTCAAAATTTGATTTGGATTCTTAGCATCTTCTAATTTGACTAATAATTTTTGGTCTTGATGCTTTACGACTGTTATGTTTTCAAGAACGGTAGATGATATTGCTCCATTATATCCTATTTCGAAAACATGTTCTTTGTATTGCTCCTTTACTTCTTTTACACCACCTTCCAATACGTTTTGTCCTTGATTGATTAAAACGATATTGTCGCAAATCTCTTCCACCTGCTCCATCCGATGTGTAGAAAAAATGATACTCGTTCCTTTTTGTTGAAGTTCGTAAATTTCATCTTTGATTAGATTAGCATTCACAGGGTCTAGACCAGAAAAAGGCTCGTCTAAAATTAGTAATTTTGGATTATGAAGAACGGTTGCAATAAACTGTACTTTTTGGGACATTCCTTTCGACAACTCCTCTACTTTTTTATTATTCCAATCTGCAATATCGAATTTTTCGAACCAATATTTGACAGCATTTTTTGCCTCTTTATCAGTCATTCCTCTAAGTTGTGCAAGATAAATGAGCTGTTCGCCTACTTTCATTTTTTTATACAACCCTCTTTCTTCGGGCATATAACCGATTTTTTCTGCACTTTTGGAGTTGATGGGGCTCCCATCAAAAAAAACAGACCCTGAGTCTGCTTTAGTAATCGTCGTAATGATTCGAATGAGGGAAGTTTTTCCTGCCCCATTCGGACCTAACATTCCAAAAATGGTACCTTCTGGCATATCGAAAGTTACTTCGTTCACAGCAAGTTTACTTTGGTACGATTTAGTAACTTTATTTAATGATAAAATTGGCATTGATTATAGCTTAAGGATTCAAAAGTAGTAAAAATTAAAGCATTAACAACAAAATTAGTTCATCTATTGGATTTTATAGACGAATGAAATAGTTATGGCTATGAATAATTTAAAACAACTTTTCATTGTTTTTGTGTCTATCGCTATCACGAATTGTTTTTTTGTCCAAATTTTTCAAAAGTGCAGCGGTTAAATCAATCCCTGTTTGGTTGGCAAGGCAAATGAGTACAAATAACACATCCGCCATTTCATCTTTTAAATCCTCTTTAGCTGTTGCCGCCAATGAATCATTTTTGAAGGATTGCTCCCCATAAATCCGAGCCATCAGTCTTGCCACTTCTCCTACTTCTTCCATCAGGATTGCAGTATTCGTCAATTCGTTAAAATATCGAATCCCTATGGAATTTATCCATTTATCTACCAAATCTTGAGCTTCCTTTATTTCCATTATAAAAATTTTATTTCTTTTAAGTCAAAAAGTTCATGATGGGCACCAATTTCTATCAGTAACTGACCATTTGGCATTACGTTCCGTATGGTACCCTCTATTTTTTCTCCATTTTTCCTTTCAAATAATGCCAATTGATCTATTCTGTATAAAGCACCTAAGTAATCTTTTTCTAAAATATGATTTTGACGGTTTTTTAATTGAATTAGTCGATTTTCCAAAGATTCAAATAAGCCATTTCTGATGGTTTGCAGCTCAAAAGATTTATTTGTTTCTACGGACAAAGAGGTAGCCAAGGGCAAGTGCTCATTGAATTTTAACTGGTTAATATTCAAACCAATACCGATGATCGAGGATTGTAGCTGATGCCCGATGATGGCGTTTTGAATTAAAATTCCCCCCATTTTTTTGTTGTTAATATAGATATCATTTGGCCATTTTATCTGAATGTTTTCAGCAAAAATTGATAGATAATCCTTTATGGCTAAGCTAGTTGCGATATTTAGTTTGAAGGAATCAGCTAAGGATAAAAAGGTAGGGTAGATGATAATACTCATCATTATGTTTTTATCTATTTCACTTTCCCATCGGTTCCCAAGTTGCCCTTTTCCAGCAGATTGATAGGCTGCCGAAATGACAGTTCCTTCTATTGGATTACTTTTTGCTAATAAATTACTAGCCTGTTCATTCGTTGAAACAAGCAATGGAAAGTGAAAAAAAACTTTTCCAATTGAAAATGTGTTGTGAGATGTGGACAATACGTTATACTTTTGCAGATTAAAAGAAACAAAAATAAGTAATTAGAATTTGATTTCACAAAATAATAGTGCAGTTAAGAAACCAAAAGGTTTGCCTGCAGACAAATTTAATGCTTTAATTATTGATAGTATTCAAGATATTAAGGGAAAAAACATAGTTTTATTAGACTTAAGACATTTGCATGATGCACCTACAGATTTTTTTATAATTTGTGAGGGGGATTCGAATGTTCAAGTAAGATCAATAGCAGATAATATCAAAAAACGATTATATGAGGAGATGGATATCCTTCCAAATCATATTGAAGGCCAACAAAAATCTCTTTGGGTGTTGGTAGATTATTTCACTGTTGTTGTTCATGTATTTTATCGTGAAACAAGAGAATTCTACGAATTAGAAGATTTATGGGGCGATGCCATTTTCACCGAATTTCAAAATTTAAACTAGATGGAAGATCAAGAAAAGAATAATAAACCAATTAGGAATAATACTCCTAAATTCACTTCCTATTGGATATATGCAGTTATCGTTTTATTTTTAATAGCGATTAATTTTTTATCAGTTTCTAACTCTTCCCATGAACCAATCAGCTGGGGAAGACTAGAGCAAATGATGAAAGATGGCGATATTGAAAAAATAGAAGTGGTAAACGAAGAAGGTGTCAATATCTTTTTAAAGCAAGATGCACTGAAGTCCGACAAATATAAGGATGCAAACAAATCCAAGTTTGATATGTATTATCCTCATTATACTTTCAATCCTGGACCAATTTCTTCCTTTGTAGATAGAATTAATGAGATTAATAAGAATATGGATCCCACAAAAAAAATTGAACCTGTCTTTGAAAAAAGAACCAATTGGTTGAGTTTTATCATAAGTTGGATATTCCCTTTCTTGTTGATTTTAGTTTTCTGGCTGTTCATTATGCGACGAATGGGTGGTGGAGCTGGCGGACCTGGTTCACAAATTTTCAATATTGGAAAATCAAAAGCGACCTTATTCGATAGTAATGCAAAAGTGAATGTAACATTTGCCGATGTTGCAGGATTGGATGAAGCCAAAGAAGAAGTGATGGAAATCGTAGATTTCCTTAAAAATCCTAAAAAATATACTGCCTTGGGTGGAAAAATACCGAAAGGTGTTTTGTTGGTCGGTAACCCAGGAACGGGTAAAACCTTGTTGGCGAAAGCTGTGGCTGGAGAGGCGGAAGTTCCTTTTTTCTCCATATCTGGTTCCGACTTCGTCGAAAATGTTTGTAGGAGTTGGAGCTTCTAGGGTGAGAGATTTGTTCCGTCAGGCTAGAGAAAAAGCACCTTGTATCGTGTTTATTGATGAGATAGATGCAATTGGTAGAGCTAGAGGTAAAGGAGTGATGCAAGGTGGTAACGATGAGAGAGAAAATACATTAAACCAATTATTGGTAGAAATGGATGGCTTTAGTACCGACAAAGGAGTCATCATGATGGCGGCAACGAACAGACCAGATGTTTTAGATAGTGCTTTGATGAGACCGGGTCGATTTGACAGACAAATTGGAATTGATTTACCAGACTTAAAAGGTAGAGAGCAAATATTCAAAGTACATATTAAAAACATTAAAATTTCAGAATCTGTTGATCCTGAAGCATTAGCTGAAATGACACCGGGTTTTGCTGGTGCAGACATCGCTAATGTATGTAACGAAGCCGCTTTGATTGCTGCTAGAAGAGAGAAGAAATCTGTGGATATGGATGACTTCAATTATGCTTTGGACAAAGTGATTGGTGGTTTAGAGAAGAAAAATAAATTTATTGCACCAGAAGAAAAAGAAATCATTGCTTATCATGAAGCAGGACATGCTATCTGTGGATGGTTTTTGGAGCATGCTTCTCCATTAGTGAAAGTTACGATTGTTCCTAGAGGAATTGGCACTTTGGGTTATGCACAATATTTGCCGAAAGATGAATATATTATCAGAACAGAGCAATTGTTGGATAGGGTATGTATGACTCTTGGAGGAAGAGCAGCCGAATCGGTAGTGTTTAACAAAATTTCTACTGGAGCTCAAAGTGATTTGGATCAGGTGACCAAAATAGCTTATAACATGATTGCCGTTTATGGGATGAACGACAAAGTGGGTAATGTATCTTTTTATGGTATGTCGCAAGATCAATTCAATCGCCCTTACTCTGATAATACAGCAATGATGATAGATGAGGAAGTAAGAAAACTCATTGATATTCAATACGAAAGAGCAAAAAAATTGCTTATAGAAAAAAGAAAAGAACTGGAAAGTTTAGCTCAAGCCCTATTAGAGACAGAGGTGCTGCACAAATCGGATGTGGAAAGGCTCGTCGGTCCTAGGCTTGGAAAAGAGCCAGATTTTGTAGGGATTTTATAAAACAATAAAAAACCGATATGCTAAGAAAAGTATATCGGTTTTTTTATTTCTAGTATTCCTTATTTGTCAAATATGCCATCAATGAAGAGACAAATATTAAGCTAATACAAATCAAAAGGAGGAAGAAATGAAAAAAAGAAATTAACAATTGTATATATACCAAAAGTAACTGCATTTATCCCCATGATTGATTTGTAAGCAGCATTTGATAAATTTAATTTTAGTAAATACCAGTTCATCACTCCAGAAAATAGGCATAGCAAAGTTAGGGCTGCACTTACGGATAAAAATAGTTCTTGAAAAGTTGGATTGAATCCAGCCCCCATCTCCATTTTTATAGTTGTAATCGCCTCTATTAATGGCTTTTCGGCATCATTCGATGCCTTGTGGTCACTAAAAAAACTGAGGGAATGAATAACTCCCGTCAATAATTGAAAAATATAAGTTGCTATTATCCAAATTTTGTATTTCATACTCTTTTTTAAAAAATGTTATTCGATGGAATGTAAGCCAATTCTGTTACCTTCCGAATCAATAAATACACCAATAAATCCGTAGTCATCTGATACTTTTGTTTTTTCGAAAAGCACTTTTCCGCCAGCTGCTGATACCCTTTCCAAAACGGTATTTAGATCAGGATTCGCATTCAAATAAATCAAAGTGCCATGAGATTCAGAAGAATGATAGAACCCCGGCTGAGTACTCACCAATGCCCCACCGATTTGATTTTGAGGATCTTCGATAGGGAATAGTCTCATATAAAAATTAGGAAATTCAAGCGGAAACATTTTAAAATCAAAAATTGCTTCATAAAACTTCTGTGCTCTATCCAAATCTGTTGTGGGTATTTCGAACCAACTAATTGCATTTTTCATAAAAATAATTTTAAAATTAACGCCACATGCCAATAATTGCACCCATTAAAGTTAGTGCTACGACGCTGTATCCACCATTGATGAATAGCAATCTAAATGGTTTATGCTCAAATAATCCGTGAATAAAAACAAAACAGAACACCCAAATTCCAGCCAGAAAACCAGCAGTTGCCCCCCAAGCCAAATCAGTCTTTTGAGCACAAACTCCTGTACATTCAGCTGGAGTATCTGCCAAAAACATTCCGAGATTGACGGCAGCTATGAAAGTAAAAACAAACGCTAAGCCAAATATTTTTCCGGGATTACCACCTCTTAGTTTTTCTATGGTTAAGCCATTATCTGCCATCCAAGCATTTCCAAACAGTTTTGGTGAGTACCAAAGCCAACCTAAAACAAATGCCGACAATGCAGCTGAAATGATAGCAAGCCAATTAACATTCATAATTAAAAATTTGATGATGAGAAAAAAATTTCAATTGTAAATATAGTGAAATGAAATATAATTTCCTTTTTTGGTCAATAAAACTCGACTGAGGAATAAAAAAATTATTATTCACCGAAAAAGGATATAAAATACTGGAATTATTTTTTTGATGGCAATAAAATTCTATTATTATGGCAAAACAAAAGTTATTTGAAAGCTACAGATAATAAAAATATATAATATCAACACAATCAGAGCATGACAAAGGAAAATACAATAAAAAAAATTGATTATTTTTAAATTCTAAATTCACTTTTTCTTTGTTAACTCATAGAGATTTGACTATCTTTGCACCGATTTTTAAAAAAGGGTATTTTCTATTTTAAAAAATAACTCTTTTTAATCTTTTTCTAACAACAACTTTTTTATACATCATGGCAAACATTGGTCGTGTTAAACAAATTATTGGTCCGGTTGTAGACGTAAGCTTTAGTGGAGAAGCTAAATTACCTGAAATCCTTTCAGCTCTTATTATCAAAAGAGCTGGTAATGATGACTTGATTTTAGAAGTACAACAACATCTTGGAGAAGACAGTGTGAGAACTGTAGCAATGGATGCAACGGATGGTCTTACCAGAGGTGCTGAAGCAATTGATACAGGAAAACCAATCACAATGCCTATTGGTGACCAAATCAAAGGAAGATTATTTAACATCGTAGGTAAAGCTATTGATGGTATAGGAGAAGTTCCAATCGGAGAAAACGGTTATTCTATTCATAGAAAACCACCATTATATGAAAACTTATCTACAGAAAGTGAAGTGTTATTCACAGGTATCAAAGTAATTGACTTGATTGAGCCTTATTCAAAAGGGGGTAAAATTGGTTTGTTTGGTGGTGCTGGTGTTGGTAAGACGGTGTTAATCATGGAGCTTATCAATAATATTGCGAAAGGTTATGACGGTATGTCAGTATTTGCTGGTGTAGGTGAAAGAACCCGTGAAGGTAATGACTTACTTCGTGAGATGATCGAATCAAATGTAATCAAATACGGTGATGCTTTCAAACATAGCATGGAAGAAGGCGGATGGGATTTGAGCAAAGTGGACAAAGAAGAGTTGAAAAAATCACAAGCTACTTTGGTGTTCGGACAAATGAATGAGCCTCCTGGAGCAAGAGCAAGGGTTGCACTTTCTGGTTTGACTGCTGCTGAGTATTTCCGTGATGGCGATATGAGTGATCCTAATGGAGGAAAAGACATCTTATTCTTCATTGACAATATCTTTAGATTTACTCAAGCTGGTTCTGAGCTTTCGGCTTTATTAGGTCGTATGCCATCAGCGGTGGGTTATCAACCAACTTTGGCAACAGAGATGGGTTTGATGCAAGAAAGAATTACTTCTACCAAAAGAGGTTCGATTACTTCAGTTCAAGCGGTATATGTACCTGCGGATGACTTGACGGATCCAGCTCCAGCTACGACGTTTGCCCATTTGGATGCAACGACGGTATTGAGTAGAAAAATTGCTTCTTTAGGTATCTATCCTGCTGTGGATCCTTTGGATTCAACTTCTCGTATCTTGGATCCAAAAATTATTGGTGAAGAGCACTACAGTTGTGCACAAAATGTGAAAATGATTCTTCAAAGATATAATGAGCTTTTAGATATCATCGCTATCTTAGGTATGGAAGAATTAAGTGAGGAAGATAAGTTGGTGGTACACAGAGCAAGAAGGGTACAACGTTTCTTATCTCAACCATTCCACGTTGCTGAGCAATTTACAGGTTTGAAAGGAGTGTTGGTGCCAATTGAAGAAACTATCCGTGGTTTCAATATGATTATGGATGGCGAGGTAGATGAGTATCCAGAAGCTGCCTTCAACTTAGTGGGTTCTATTGATGAAGCCATTGCAAAAGGTAAGAAAATGTTGGCTGAGGCTGAAAAATAATTTAATTCATTCAGAACAGTAAAATATGAATATCATAGTATTGACACCCGATAAGGAAATATTTAATGGAGCAATCAAGTCTGTAAAAGTACCAGGCAAGGATGGTCAATTTCAAGTTTTGAATAACCATGCTGCTATTGTATCCGCATTGACTGAGGGTGAAGTTACCATCGCAAAAGAAGATGGCTCAAAATTAAAATTCAATATAGAAAAAGGATTTTTAGAAGTCTTTCGAAATGAAGTTTCTTTGTTAGTTCAAGGCTACACGGAACACTAGGATCTTACAATTTTAAACAAACACAAAGCCCTCCAGATTGAACGTAATCTGGAGGGCTTTTTTTATTATAGGAGTTTTTCTAAAACCTCCCTTGCCATTTTTAATGTTTTCACATGGTCTCTTACAAGGATTAAACTTTTGCTACTTTGTTTCAAAGAAATTTTCTCACGAATCCCATTTGGACTATTGATATAATCTAAAAGATTCTTGAAAGTTTGTGATTCGTAAAAGGAAGACTGTGGGTTACCAACAAAATAGGCTCGCAATTTACTTTCTTTAAGCATGATTCTTTCCAATCCAAGCTGTTTTGAAATCCAACGTAGGCGAAGTCCTTCAAATAATTCCATCGTTGGCTTCGGTATTTTGCCAAACCTATCAATCATTTTCGACTGATATTCAGCCAATTGCTCTTCGTTTTCTATACTATCCAACTCAGTATAGAGATTAAGTCGCTCTTGAATTATATCGACATAGTCATCTGGTATATGCATTTCTACATCGGTCTCGATCTCTACATCTCGTACATATTTCCTTTCTTTTGCTAAATCCTCTTTAAAGACTTCTTTAAACTCCGTTTCTTTCAATTCTTGGACAGCTTCATCCAAGATTTTCATATAAGTCTCGTAGCCAATGTCCGCAATAAAACCACTTTGTTCACCTCCCAGGAGGTTACCGGCTCCTCGAATATCCAAATCTCTCATAGCAATATTGAAACCACTCCCCAGATCGCTGAATTCTTCAAGTGTTTTTAGCCGCTTTCTGGCTTCTGGTGTCAAAACAGATAAAGGCGGACAAAACAAATAGCAATATGCTTTACGGTTAGATCGCCCTACTCGTCCCCTCAGCTGATGCAAATCACTCATTCCAAATTGATGGGCATTGTTGATAATAATGGTGTTTGCATTCGAAATATCTAACCCTGTTTCGATAATATTCGTGCAAACCAAAACATCATATTTTTTCTCTATAAAATCAACTAATGTTTTTTCTAATTTTTCAGGCTCCATTTGCCCATGAGCCATAGTCACATCGATATCAGGACACAATCTTTCAATCATTGCCCGCATATCTCCCAGACTTTGAACTCGATTATGTACAAAAAAAACTTGACCACCTCTGTGTACTTCTTTGTAAATGGAATCTTTTATCACCTCATCACTAAAAACCCGAACTTCGGTATGGATGGGTTGTCGATTGGGAGGGGGTGTTCTGATTATTGACAAATCTCTTGCAGACATTAAGGAAAACTGCAATGTCCTAGGTATCGGCGTTGCAGTCAAGGTTAATGTATCTACGTTGACTTTGAAATTTCGCAATTTTTCCTTGGTCGCCACCCCAAATTTTTGTTCTTCATCAATGATTAGCAAGCCCAAATCTTTGAATTGCACATCTTTCGAAACCAAGGCATGGGTTCCTATGATAATATCTAATTGGCCCGATTTTAGGCGTTCTAAAGTCTCCTTCTTTTCTTTTGCAGATTTGAATCGATTGACAAAGTCCACATCTACTCCGAACTCTTTTAGCCTTTCGCCAAAGGTTTTGTAATGCTGGATTGCTAAAATAGTGGTAGGCACCAAAATCGCAACCTGCTTCCCATCATTTACTGCTTTGAAGGCAGCTCTTATCGCAACTTCCGTTTTTCCAAAACCAACATCCCCACAGATTAATCTATCCATTGGATAAGGTTTGCACATATCTTCTTTCACATCGTTGGTTGCCGTCAGTTGGTCTGGAGTGTCTTCATATAAAAAAGACGCTTCCAATTCGTTTTGTAAATATCCGTCTGGTGCAAAAGCAAATCCTTCGGAGGCACGTCTTTTGGCATATAATTGAATTAGTTCTTTGGCAATGTCTTTTACTTTGGCTTTGGTTTTTGCTTTGAGGGATTTCCAAGTATCCGAGCCTAGTTTGTTTAATGTGGGTGGGTTGCCTTCTTGACCAACATATTTGGCAATTTTATGTAGCGAATGGATACTTACATACAGAATATCGTGATTTTTATATACCAACCGAACCGCCTCTTGTACATGGCCATTGATATTTATTTTTTCCAACCCTGAATATCTGCCTACTCCATGATCAATGTGGGTGACAAAATCCCCCGGATGCAACTCCCTCAAGATATTGACCGTCAGTGCTTGATCCTTTGTAAATCCAGCTCTTAATCGATATTGGTGGAATCTTTCAAAAATTTGATGGTCGGTATAACAAGCCAAATTTAGCTCATTATCTATGAAACCTTGGTGAAGCGAAATTGGAATTTGGTGATATTTCACCTTTGCATCAAGGTCTTCAAAAATGGCTTCAAACCGCTCTAACTGTTTCGGATTATCCGAAAAAATAAAGTTTTCGAGCAGATTATTGGCGTTTTCGTGCAAATTCTCAATCAGCAATTTGAAGTTTTTATTAAAACTGGGCTGTGGCCGAGCATTAAAACTAAATTTCTGCTGCACTTCGATTTGCTGTTTCCCGCTGCTCAACATTACCGTGCTGAAAGCTGTAGCTTCTTTTATCACTTGATTGGGGTAAATAAAAGCCCTATCTTTAAAAATCTCAGCCAGCTCACTTTGGTCTAAGGCAGAAATTGTTTGCGAAAACTCAGCTGCTCTTTCAAAACAAATCTGCAATTTATCGAGCATCGCTTCCATATCTTTTATCCAAAGAATGGTGTTTTTAGGTAAAATCTGAAACAGAGAAGTTTTTTGTTCTTGAGTAAATCGAGTATTGATGTTGGGAACGATGGCTACTTTACTAATTTTCTGTATAGAAAGCTGATTTCCAGGATTGAACGTACGGATACTTTCTACTTCTACATCAAAAAGTTCAATCCGATAGGGGAATTCATTGCCATAGGAAAATACGTCAACGATGCCCCCTCTAATAGAAAATTGCCCAGGCTCATACACAAAATCGGATCTTTCAAATCCATATTCTACCAAAACACTAATCAGAAAGTCGATATCTAAAGTTTCTCCTGTGTTGATTTCAATTTTGGCTTCTGCTAACACATGAGGAGCCACCACCATTTCGAAAAGTGCTTCTGGGTAGGTGACCACCCATTGTTTTGCTGGATTTGAGCTAATTACTTTATTGATTAATTCTGTTCTTTGCAACACATTTGAGGTGTTCAGTTCTTCGAAATTTGCTGGTCTTTTGAATGAATCAGGGAAAAAGTGAATTTTGTTTTGGCTGGTAATACTCGTTAAATCATTCTGTATGTATGCTGCATCTTCCTTGTCAAAAGCTACCAGAAGGTTCAGGTTGTCAATAGATTGTGAGATGGCTGCTAAAATAAATGCTTCTTGTGAGCCACTCATACCGCTCATTTGTAGGCGTTGAACGGTATCATTTTTTTGCAGAATTTCGGATATATTTTTTATTTTTTGATGCTCAATATAGCGAGCCAAAAGTTGTTGCAAATTCATATTGCAAAGATATTTTTTTTTTATTTGTTTTCTATTCTTTGATGGGAGATGGTTTTCAACTAAAAAAGCAAAAACAGGAGGTTTGGAAATTATATTCCCCTCGATTTCAATTCTAAATACTTATTGATGACTTGTAGCGATAATTGAGCAGGATGGGTATAAATTGCATTTATTCCATATTGCTCCAGCTTTTGTACTATCTGAATTTTCTCAAAAGTATATTTTTGTGCTACCGTATTTTCATAGATTTGTACCGTATCGTTGGCTGGGGTATTTGCAAATGCAGAAATTTCGGTGTTTTCGAAAAAAACCACTACTAACTGATGCAATCGCTGCAATTTTCGGAGAATGGATAAATTTCTTTCCATGCCATAGATACTGTCAAAATTGGTGAAAAGCAATAATAAACTCCTTTGTTTCAGCTTATTGCGAATCAGGGCATACAAACTTTCGTAATCGGCATCCCCCTCGTCTTCCTTTGCATCGTAAAGCGAAAGTAAAATTTGATTGAGCTGTTTTGGGGATCGGTCTGCTTTGATGATGCTTGGTCTATTTTTTGAAAATTTGATTAAACCAGCCAAATCGCCTTTTTTAAGAATGATATTGGTGATTGCCAATGCAGCATTTATGGCATGTTCCATATAAGTCAACCCTTCGAAAGGGGTTTTCATCACTCTACTCTGATCGATGATGCAATAAATTTGTCGAGACCGCTCCTCCTCGTATTGATTGACCATCAAACTAGCTTTTCTACTGCTGGCTTTCCAATTGATACTTCTATAATCATCTCCAGAAACATAGTTTTTGATTTGCTCGAATTCGAGAGTATGCCCAATTCTTCTAAACCTTTTTACACCCAAATTAGTTGGATTTCGCTGAAAAGTTTTCCATTCCATCTCTTTCAAATGCAAAACAGAGGGGAAAACTTTAATATCCATTGGGCTGAGGATAGAAAATTTTCTTTCTGACAATCCGAGTTTGGTGTGGAAAAGCAAATGGATATTCCCAAAATGGTAAACGCCCCTAGTGGGTGGGAGGAATGTATAATCCACATTTTTCTGTTGGTTCGCTTCCATTTCTATTTTGATTTCAAAATTAAAATCTTGAAACTGAATGGGTATTTCATCAATTAAAGTGGCATATAAATATTGTTTTGTTAGGTTTTTTAAATGATAATGCACTTGGTTTTTATCGCCTAATGAAAAGGATTCATTCATGCTCCTTTCGCAAAGGAAAGGCGTTTTTACGCTGTACAATTGCCATACATCGTAGCCAAAAACCCAAAGGAATAGCACCAAAACCAGTTTTACAAAGGGGAGCAGAAAAGGCAAAATAAAGGAGCCGCAGAATAGCAAGATGATGCCACCAGTGAGATAAAAAAAACGCTTTGTGAGGAAAAAAGAGTGCATATTATCTCGGAACCTCTATTTTTTGAATAATCTCAGTGATCACTTCGTCAATGGTAATACCTTCCATTTCTTTTTCTGGAGTCAATGCAACTCTGTGATTAAGAACAGGATAGGTGACGGAGCGAACATCATCGGGGGTGACAAAATTTCTGCCATTCAAGGCTGCCAAGGCTTTGGAGGTTTTCAGAATTGCCAAAGATGCTCTTGGCGAAGCTCCTAAAAACAAAAACCGATGGTTTCGAGTGCCATCAACAATAGCAGCTATATAATCCAACAAATCTGGCTGTATGAAAACGGTTTCAATTAATTCTTGACAATTTCTGATGTCGGAGGCATTACATACAGCATGCACCTCATTTTTCACATTTTGTTTGAAATCATTTTGGAAACGCCTTAATATTTCTTTTTCGCCATTCAAATCAGGATAATCGATTTTCAGTTTAAAAACAAAACGATCCAATTGAGCTTCGGGAAGTCGGTAAGTTCCTTCTTGCTCTATCGGGTTTTGCGTCGCCATCACCATGTAGGGGAATCCCATCGGATAGGTGTTGCCATCGACCGAAACTTGCAGTTCCTCCATCACTTCAAAAAGCGAAGATTGTGTTTTTGCAGGAGCCCTGTTGATTTCGTCAATCAGTACGATATTGGAAAAAATGGGTCCTTTCATGAAGGAAAACTCAGATGTTTTTAGGTTGAAAACAGAAGTACCAGTCACATCCGAAGGCATGAGGTCGGGGGTAAATTGTATTCTTGAAAAGTCAGTCTGTACGGATTGTGCCAATAATTTTGCCATCAATGTTTTAGCGACGCCGGGAGGACCTTCCAAAAGAATATGGCCACCAGTGAGCATTGCAGCCACCATATAATCGACGATTTCGTGATTTCCAATCACTACTTTAGCGATTTCTGCATTGATTTTTTCCGCTAAATTTTGTACAAAAGAGACATCGACTCCTTCGTTTTCAATAGGCATTTCTTGATTTGGCTCCATCCTATGGTTTTTTAAAAAGAATAATTGTAAAAATGGGGATTGGAATTTATTTTTCCTAATTATGGGAAATAAAAAATGATAAAAAAGTTGAAAAAGATAAGAGAAAAAAATTAAAGATTGAAAAGCAGCATTTTAAAACAAATGATTATCTTTATAAAAAAACATGTAATATGAATCAGAAAAAATACAAAAACCCATTACTTATCATTTTATTTCTATCTACAATTTTTAATACATTTGCTCAGTGGGTGCCTACGACACCTGTATCAAGTCCTGTATTTGATTTTTTTGAATTAGATAATAAATTATATTGTACAGCATATGGTGGAACATATTATTCTACTGATGATGGTAAAAACTGGAATAGAGTTTTAAACTCAGGTACGCCAACATTTGATAATAATAACATCTCTTCTACTATTGTACAAAATGGAATAATATATGGAATATTAAATGCAAGTATTTGGAAATCAGCAAATAAAGGAAAAACATGGAAAAATATTTCTCCACAAACATTTTGGGCATTTGCTATCAATAACAATGATATATTGGCAATTATATTTAATGGAAAGAAGCAATTAAAGTTTTCAAAAGATACTGGAAACACATGGGTAGATATTTCTTCCTCTATGCCCTATCAGTTTAATAATTACCGTGATGAGATAGTATATTATAAAGATAGATATTTTTTATTAAATGAATTTATCGGTAAATTGTACTATTCTGATGATGAAGGACAGACTTGGTTAGAAAGCAATTTAAAAAACAAGGTAAATAAAATAATGGTTAGTGATAATCAGTTATTTGCCAGTAACAATAATGAACTATATTTAACAAATGACAATGGGATTAATTGGGTAAAAAAAAATATCCCAGTAAATCTTGAATTGATTACAGCTCGAGGAGATACTCTATATGCTCCATCAGATTATGGTACAATTTATCGATCATACAATAAAGGTGATACTTGGACAAAATTACCAGAAGATAAAAACTTGTTTTGGGCTAGCAATTATTATAAACGAATTTATATACATAGTAATGGACAATTATTTGCACCATCAACTTTTGGATTAAAAATTTCTAAAGATAAAGGAGAAAACTGGTATTCTCCAAATACTCAAAGCTTTGCACCCTCATATTGCTGGGGAGTGGATACTTTTAAAAATCGGATTATTGCCTCTTTTGGGGATTATGAAGCAGGTGCTTGCATAAGTGATGATAAAGGCTTTACATGGGCAAATGATTATCCAATACGTTCTTTTTACGATATACAAGTAACCGACAAAGTAACTTATTTATGCCAATTTGAAGGGTTTTTTACATCATCAAATAACGGTAGTACTTGGGTAAAGTCGGATATAGATTCTGCAAAATTTTACTCTTCTATTGGTTATTTAGATAGCACAGTTTTAGTAATCACTGATAAAGGCATTTATAAATCAATCGATGATGGCAAAACCTGGCAAAAGACATTGAATAATGGAGTAACCAACCCTATCATAAAATTAAAATCAAATGCCAATAGATTATTCGGAGTTTCCCAGGATGGAAATATTTACTTTTCTGAGGACAAAAGTGAGCATTGGATAAAAATAAATAGCCTTTTGCCCAACTTCTCTAATTTCAAAAATATTTATTGTTTTGAGGATATTGTAGTAGCCGCTGGTTTTAATGATTTGTTTATATCAAAAGATAACGGAACAACTTGGAAATCAATAAGCAATGGATTGTTTTATTCAAGTTATAGTGAGATAACATATTATAATAAACGATTGATAGTGGGAGGAACTCCTGTTTATATCTCTAATGAAGAATTCACAAAATGGTATGAGCTAGACGATGGTGGACAAATGTATGTCAATGATAATAAAGGACTTGCAATAATGAATGGGGAATTGTTTTTAGCTACAAGATATACTGGTTTATTTAAAAGAAACCTATCCGAAATTCTAAAAGTCGCCAACAAAGAGATTACAGCATCAGAGCATCAAAAAGGTATTGGTATTTATCCCAATCCTGTACATAACATTTTGAATATCACTATAGAAAAACCACTGGAAGCAACTATATATACTATTGACGGAAAAGAAATCAGCACCCATAAACTGACCAATCAGCAAATAGATGTTTCAACACTCCAAAGTGGCAGTTACTTACTGAAAGTAAAAAATAAGGAAGGCGTTTTCAGCCAACAATTTGTGAAATTATAGTATTTACTCCAAATAATACACTCTTTTCACCCTTGCTGCAATACTGGTAAATACTTCGTATGCAATGGTTTGATAGCAAGCAGCAAGGGTGCTTACCGTTGGTTTTTCACCAAAAATAAGGACGGCATCTCCCTCTTTAGCATCTGGAATATGGGTGACATCCACCATACTCATGTCCATACAGACATTTCCAATCGTCGGTGCCATTTGCCCATTGATCATTACTTGATAATTGCCATTGCCCGCAGCCCTAAAAAAGCCATCTGCATATCCAATACTGATGGTAGCAATTCTGGAAGGTTGGGTGGCAATTCCTTTTCTTCCATATCCTACCGTTTCTCCAGTTGCTAAATTTTTTATTTGAGAAATGGTGGCTCGAAGTGTCAAAACTGTTTTGAGCTGCTGTGCCATAGCTGGATGATAATCAATCCCATACAATCCAATACCGACCCTTACCATATCGAATTGGTAAGCTGGAAAACGACTAATTCCAGAGGAATTTAATAGGTGTCGCAGCGGCTTATAACCTATTGATTCCTGGATGGTTTGATAGATGGTCGTAAATAATTTGGCTTGTTGGTGGGTAAAAGCATCGTGCTCCGCTGCTTCGCTACCCGCCAAGTGACTGAAAATGGAAGCAACTTTGATATTTGGGTGAGCCGATAATATTTTTAATAAATCTGGAATATCCTGTGCTTCAAACCCCAATCTTTTCATCCCAGTATCCAGTTTGATATGAATTTTAATGGGATTTTCCCCAATAACCTGAATCAGCGATTTCAATTGAGAAATGGAAAAAATTTCTGGCTCCAAGTGATGATCCATCATCGTATTAAAACTATCAACACTCACATTTAGCACCATAATTGGGGCGGTGATGCCAGCATTTCGCAACTCTACCCCTTCGTCTGGGTAAGCGACAGTCAGGTAGGCAACGTATTGCTGCAACATTTTGGCGATTTCGAAAGATCCACTACCATAGGCAGCGGCTTTCACCATTGCCATAATTTTGGTACCACCATTCAATTTTTTTTGATAGCACAAGAGATTGTGAATCAGAGCAGTAAGATTGATTTCCAAATAAGTGGGCTGCACTTTTTGAACGAGCCGATTCACAATTTTTTCAAAACCAAAACTTCGTGCCCCTTTGATTAAGATAGATTCACTAATGAAATTAATAGGGGATAATTGTTGTAAAAAAGCATCCGTATTTTCCCAAAAACTGGATTGAATGTTTTTCGATAAATATGGCTGAATATTTCTGATTTCAGTACCGATTCCGATGAAATGAGTGATGTTTTTTTGGTCAATCAAATGAGCAACTTTCTCATACAAGTCATGGACTTTCAATCCGCTCTGTAGGATATCAGATAAAATAAGTGTTCTTCTGGAATGGGTGGTTTGTGCTGAAAGAAATTCTAATGCAATCTTTAGGGAAGATAAATCTACACTATAACTATCATTGATGATGCTACAGTTGTTGACGCCAGACAGCAATTCCAACCGCATCGAAAGTGGCTCCAATTGTAGCATTCTTTCAGCAATCAGCGATGAATCGTAGTTTATGAGCAACAAATAGCACCAACAGGTTATGGCGTTATCTATGGATGCATCATCCGTAAAAGGAATATTTATCGCAATATTTTCGCTTTTATAAATCGCTGAAATTGTCGTGTGTTTGGGAAATTGCTGAATGGCTGTAATTTGCAAATCCGCCTTTTGGTGTTTCGACCAACTAAATTTCTTGGAGGCAGCTATTTGATTATCAATCACTTCGAAGTCTTTACAATAGATGATCTTTTTTGCATTTTTGAATAAAAGCAATTTTTCACTTACTTTTTCTGACTCGTTCACGAACCCTTCTTGGTGTGCTGCTCCAATCGTAGTAAATATTCCAATGCTGCAATCCACCAAGTCGGTCAACCGCTCCATTTCATGTGGTTTGGAAATGCCGACTTCGAAAATCCCCAATTGATGTTGGTCATTTATTTGCCACACCGACAAAGGTACACCCACTTGAGAATTGTAGCTTTTTGGACTTCTTACGATAACAAAATCTGCTCTTAGCAGCTGATAAAGCCACTCCTTCACGATAGTTTTTCCGTTGCTACCAGTGATGCCGATGACAGTTAAATGATGTGATTTTCGATCGTTTTGGACAAATTTTTGAAGAGCAAGGGTGGTGTCGGGAACTAACCAAAAGTTAGCTTCAGGATATTTTTCAGCGTCTATGGGTTTGCTTATACAAAAATTTCGAACCCCTTTTTGATATAAATCCCCAATAAAATGATGTGCATCGAACCGCTCTCCCACCAATGCAAAAAAAAGGGATTTTTCTGGATAAATCACTTGGCGACTATCCAATAAAATCTCACTTATGACGGCTTCTTTCCGTATCACAATTGGATCCAGATGAAGTATGGAGGCAATATCTATGTTGTTATAGGCTCTCATTGGAGGTCAAATCCGATATCTTTTCGAAAATATTTACCTTCAAAATCTATGGTATCTGCATTTTTGTTAGAAATTGATAAAGCTTCTTCCATTGTTTTTCCAAAGGAAGTGAGTGCCAGCACCCTTCCTCCAGCGGTTACTATATCCGTATCTTTTTGGGTTGTCCCTGCATGAAAAACCAATCCTTTTTCGATAGCTTCCAAATTTTGAACTTTTTTTCCCTTTTCATAATGCTCTGGGTAACCTCCAGAAACCAGCATGATGGTCGTTGCAAAATCTGGATTCGATTGGATAGTTTTTGTCGCTAAAGTCCCATCGTTCAAGGCAACAAAAAGATCCACCAAGTCATTTTCAAGCCTTGGGATGACTACTTCTGTTTCCGGGTCGCCCATTCGGCAATTGTATTCGATGACATAAGGCTCTCCTTCCACACTGATTAATCCGATGAAAACGAAACCTTTATATTCGATATTTCTTTTTTTCAAGCCGTTGATTGTCGGAATTATGATGCGATCTTCTACTTTTTTCATCATCTCGTCATCGACAAAAGGTACGGGAGAAACGGCACCCATGCCGCCAGTATTCAGCCCTTTGTCTCCTTCGCCCACTCTTTTATAGTCTTTTGCAACGGGTAAAATTTGGTAAGTATTTCCATCGGTGAGGACGAAAACGGAGAATTCGATGCCGGATAAAAATTGTTCAATCACTACTTTGCTACTAGCATTCCCGAATTTTCCAGCCAACATTTCTGACAATTCTTGTTGGGCAGCCTCTATTTCTGGTAAAATCACTACGCCTTTTCCTGCTGCCAGCCCATCTGCTTTCAATACAATTGGCGGAGTTTGGGTGGCAATATATGCCAAACCTTCCTTCAGGTTTTGTCCATTGAATTCTTGATAAGCAGCAGTAGGAATTTTCATTTCCATCATAAATTCTTTGGCAAAAGCTTTGCTTCCCTCTAGCTTTGCCCCTTCTTTGGAAGGACCAATTACTGGAATATTTTGCAACGAAGCGTCCTGCTTAAAAAAATCATAAATTCCCAAAACTAAAGGCTCTTCAGGTCCTACCACTACCATTTCAATTTCATTTGACAAAACAAATGACTTTACAGCATTGAAATCGTTGATATTCAATGAAATATTTTCACCACACAGCCTAGTTCCTGCATTGCCTGGAGCAATAAAAAGTTTGCTACACAAAGGGCTTTGCACCATTTTCCAAGCCAATGCATGTTCTCTACCACCACTTCCCAATAAAAGGATTTTCATGAAATAAATTTTTGCAAAGATAAGGAGTAACCAATGAATAGTTTAAAATTAATACTAGCTAAAGCATTTGATTTCAACTTAAATTTATTACATCATTGATTTTATCTAAATCGAGCACCAACCCTTCTTCGGGGCTTGTGTCGTACATAGGAGCAAAGGATGCATTCCAAACCATTTCATCTGCTGTATAAGAATTTCCACTATAGACAGTTTGGTTGAAAACCACATCAAATCCTTTTACGAAAATGATAAATTCGATCGACTGTTTTAACAACTCTTCATGCAATTTTCCATAGAGAGGGCTGTCTTCATTGATGGGATGAACCAAATTCCAGTTGAGTGGAAACACAAAAATCTTATGTCTTTCTAATTGGAGAGCTTGAAAACGGCGGCGTTCTACCCCATCAATGTTTTCTATCCAAGAGCAAGATATCTGAGCTTCTAGGTCCATTAGCTGTGATTTGCTGGCATTGACGATTCTTACCTGAAGGCTTTGTCCGCCTTGATATGGAGCAATAATTGCATTTTCACTATAAATTATTTTCGCAACTGGCTTAGAAAATCTAGCGAAAAACAACCCTGTTGCCAAGGCGAAGGTCATCAACCCGATTAATGCTAAAATGGAAGAAAGTATGTTCGCCATAAAACTGATGGGAATTACGCCCCCATAACCAACAGTAGTAGATGTTTGAACACAAAAGAAATATGCTTTTGAAAAATTACTCCAAAAATCTGTGTGTTGTTCCCCTGATAAGGCATTGGGGCATAAAAACATAAATAACAAAGCAAATAGCCCATTTAGGCAAATATAGTAGAGCAAAGTGAATGCAGAAAACCGAAGCCACGACATTTCGACTAAGGACTGGTAGGGATGCCAAGCCGTAAAACCAACTCTTTTTACATTATAATTTCCAAACTTATCCACCATTCTACCGTGAATGGCTTTCGTACTAAATCCTAAATCGTTGTCTTTTATTTCTGAACTATTATTTCTTATCGACATCTAACTTCCAATTATTTATCACATTTTTCAACCCATTTGCTTCGTGAATTTCAAGGCTGCTATGATACCACAAATTTACGCCAATTGAATAAATTTGCCACAGTATTAAAAAGATACTTCCAATAATAAAATAGTGGATACTATCTAAAATCATTTCTTTGTAAAAATAATTGTCGTTTAGATGCCAACTAACAACTGTATTTATCATTTCCCATACAAAATAATCTAAAAGCAAATAAATGCCATATCCGAGTGCCATAATTACTAAAGTGTATTGAAGACCTGTGTATAAAACACTTTGTCCCAAATATTTAAATCCATAACTAAATAGGTTACCAAGGACTCCATTTTCGTTTTCTAAAAATGTTTTCAGAAAAAAAAGCACGGGAAGGAATAAGATAAAAGCAATGACACCAAGGGTCATAAATTCGGAAGTAAATAAAAGTAACAATACGGTCAGAATGGCAAAATTTTTCAAAAAAGTTACCATTTTTCTTCCCATAAGATGTTCATCATTAGTCCAAAAAGTAATCATAAAAGATATGGAGGCAGCCAGTACTAATAGAATAAAACTGTGTTTGAAGGAATCAATCAACAAGGATAGAGAACTAGTAGTGCTATTTAGTCTTAAGTGGTCATCTATTTCTCCATCTTTTTGCAGGAAAAAATAAAAAATAATAGCCACATAAGGCAAGGACCACAGAATCGCTGAAATGATGTTTTTAGTCAAATTTTTTCCGTAAATAATGAATGTTTCTGCAATTAATTGTCTTGTGTTTTTAAACTGATTTAAAACAATTTCATGTTTTGCAACAGGATTGGGGTGATAATCTTCAAGCTCAACTGGGTTGTTTTTATGGACGAAATAAGGATAATAAACATAATAAAACAACACAAAAGCCAAACTAACAAGTATCAAAGCCAATTTTATCCCCCAAAACATTTCTGTATGCCTGGTGATAAATCCTTCGATAAAACCAGCCATCATAAACACTGGCACTAGCCCCACCATGATGGTAAGCCCTTTCTGGGCAGAAGCCCGAAAGGCTTGGATTCTAGTAAAGGTTCCAGGCATCACCAAGCCTTTTGCTAATTCAAAGCCCGCTCCACCAGCGATAATTATTGCTGAAATTTCTAAAGTGCCGTGAAGCCAGATGGTCAGTAACATTTCTTTCAACAGCCCTTTTTCGTAGAAAAAATATTGAAAACAGCCCAACATAATGCCATTTCTAAGAATCAAAACAAAGGTACCGACGCCCCACAAAATTCCTAACAAATAGGCAAAAAAGGAAACCAGTATATTATTTACGGTGATGCCGAGGGTCATTCCAAACATATCTGCGTCCTTATAAATTCCCATGGGGTCGCCTTTCGAGATATTTTCTAAAGTTTTTTGGATATATTCTTCACCCAAAATCAATTGGGCAAAATCGAGAGATTGGCGGGTAGAAAGTGCCCCAATAACGACTGCTACCGCAAAAAGGACAAATGATAAAAGGATACTTTTTCTGCTTTGCCAAACACTCAATGGCAGGTCTTTTACCCAAAATTGCTTAAAAGATTTCCATTTACTGAGGTGTACGGATTTGTAAATTTTGAAAAAAGATTGTTGGGCAAGTGCATTCAAATAATTTCTTACCGACCTGTTTTTATAAAAAGTTCTGGAGTAGGACAAATCCTCCGTTACCTGAGTGAAAAGCTTGTAAAGTGACTCTGGGTCTTTAGAATTATTTTGCAAAGCAGCTTCAAATTCTGTCCAATTTTCTCTGTTTTGTTGTACAAATTTAGATTCCCGCATTTCAAGAATAGTATTTTTGCACATAATAAGCAACTAAAAGGAATTTTGCAAATGCTTCTGTTATATTTGCAAAAAAGTTTTTTATGTTGCTATCCATGACGGGTTACGGAAGGTCCTCAAAAAATTTCGAAAAAAGAACAATAACAGTAGAGTTAAGAGCTGTGAATAGCAAAACTACGGACCTTCGCCTAAAGTTGCCATTAGATTTTAAAGACAAAGAAATCATCCTGAGGAAGTTAATAACGGACAAGGGAGAGCGGGGAAAAATAGATGTTCAGATTTCTATCGAATCCAATATGGACAAGGACAATAGTGGCATCAATCAATCCTTATTCAAAAGATATTATCGTGAAATTCAGAAACTTAACGAAGAGTTAGGAAATACTGGAGGCAATTTTACGGAGGCTGTGCTGCGAATTCCAAATGTCGTTACTGGAGACACAGACGGCATTAATGATGAGGAATGGGAAGAAATTGAGCAGGTAGTCAATGAGGCATTCGAGCAGTTTAACGCCTTTAGATTGGCAGAGGGAAAAGCACATGAAGATGACTTGAGAGAAAGAACCAATGGGATATTGGTGAATTTGCTGAAAATTAGTCCTTTCGAAACCGACAGAATCAATAAGATGAAACAAAGGCTCCGCCAAAATTTAGAAGAATTTTGGGGTAGAGACAATGTGGATGAGAACCGATATGAGCAAGAAATTTTATTTTATGTAGATAAAATGGATATCACCGAAGAAAAAATCAGATTGGAACAACACTGTAAATATTTTATTGACCAATTAGATAATAATTTGACATCAAAAGGAAGACAATTGAATTTTATCACCCAAGAAATGGGAAGAGAAATCAACACACTAGGAGCTAAGGCATACCATTCTGAAATTCAGCACCTTGTGGTAGGTATGAAGGACGAATTGGAGAAAATAAAGGAACAAATAGCGAATGTGTTATAGGGGGAAAAGTTATAATTTTTTTCGAAAGAGTAAGATGGACTCAGAATTTTATAAAATATAATTAAAACATTAGAAATATTTTAAAAACATCTTGCATCTGTTGCAATAGCTCTGCAATAGATTGAATTAAGCTATTTATAAGCTATCTAAATCATTTGCCTACTTTAAATTTTTATTTTTTGATTTGAATAAATAGAGAAAGAAAATGTTTTTTTCCTTTGGGAATTCCTATCTTTTTTTATTCTAAACCAACTAAAAATATATTTAAATAAGTATTAATCAATGAATTTATAATCATCCTCAGTTGACATTGTGAAAAAACCTTTATATCTCAAATCGTCAATTTTTTGAAGCTTTTTTCCCCTTTTTTTCCTTCTTTTCTTTCTTTTATTTCTAATGAAAATCGAATCATGCCTGCCAATGATTTCAAACGTAAAGCAAACCATTCGTCTGATTGAATCATAGCAATATTTTCTAATTTTATAATATCACTTTCTTCAATCTTCTCAGTGATTGATTCATCAAGATACAATTCTATTTTCTCTTTTAGATTAGCATCCCCAACTTGTTGATTTACAATATCAATAACAGGTAATAGCATAATAATTTTGTTTCGGCGGTGCAAAGATAATTTAAAATATTTATTTTATTCAACTATTTTTATATGATTAACATAATCTGAAAACTTAAACGTCTTATATTCAATTGAAATTGTTGAAGAAATTTTTACTATATCGATTTTTGAAAAAAAGTCTACTTTAGCCTTAGCAAAATCTAAGCCAAAATAGTATTCGGCATTCTCAAAATGATCATTTTCAAAGTTTTTTAATAATTGAAAATCATAAACACAAAACAAGAAAGAAGAAAAGGAGGTATACATTTCATCAAATATCTTAGATATTGCTTCCTGTCGATATAATTTATAAATATAAAGCAAGTCTTACTTTCGTATCTTGCACACACAAATAGCCCACGTTACTATCTATAACATGTGCCACACTTTCAGGTTTATATATAGAACCTATCAAGGCATCTGTATCTACAAATAAATCAGTATCATCAAAAACTTTAGAATAATAATTATATCTATTATTTGATGGCTTACTCTTATATTTAAGATAATCGACTAGAATATTTTTTTCACCTTTACACTTAGCATTTAATTTAAAAATATTTTGAATAGGTCCTTTTGTAGATTCCAATGAATAGCTATCTGAACCATCTTCTGTTTTTTCCCATATGAAGGGAGTATTATTCCCTCGTTCAAAATGTAAAGGGTTTACCTTAATTAATTCTTCAGTATTAGATTCAGTTGCATTTTTAAGAGTATAATATGCTCTACTAAACTTAGATAAGTTAGGATTAATAGTTAGTGTATTAAATCCTAAGGTTTTTCCTATTTCATGGTAATTATTTGTGTTTAATTTGTATAAATGATAGTCAAATAACTGCGGACTTTCAAAAATGTAGGTTCTGCTCCTGTATTTCGTTGGTAAATGATGAGGAACATGTATATGCCCAAATAAAGCAATATCAATTTTTGATAGTATATTGTGAAACGCTGCTGACTTAGATTGAGCCTCATAGCTCATCCTAGTTAAGGGGTGGTGAGCTAACATGATTATTGCATTTTCATCTAATAGCAATTTATTATCACTATCATTTAAAATTTTATTAATTATTTTTTTAAATCTGCATTATTATATGTCAGTTGTCCAAATTCTGAAAAGCTTTTGAAGAGTCTTTATATAATTCCTCATAAGTTTCATCACCCCAAGCTAAATATGCGGAATTTAAAGTTACAAAAATCAGGTTGTACTTTGTGTCGTGAATAACGCCAAACTTACACTCATTTCTATCTTGATTCAAAATTTGAATTTCTTCCGGATTGAGCCTATTTATATCATCAATTCTGCTTATAACCCTTTCTTTATAAAAGGCTATGTAATGAATAAAAAGCAAATTAAATAAATTTTTTTCTTTAACTAAATCATTGATTGAATAGTTAGCTAACTGATTTTTTACTTCTTGATAGTTCAAAAATTTATTTAGAATGTCATCATCCTTTGAAGTAGAAATAAAATTTTGTCGATTTTCACTTTTCCAAAAATTAGTTTTACCTTGTCGAACTTTTTCTGTAAATATTTTTACCATGTCACGATTTACGGAATGGTTACCAATACAGGTAAGCAGTCTTACTTTAGGATTATCCAAAAGATAACTCTTTAAAATATGATCATATAATCCATCATATTGCTCTTTTTTGGCACTAAATACGATGTCTCCAGTTATAACAATATGGGTTGGTTTTATTTTATTATAAATTTCATCTCTGATGGATTCAAAGTACTGATTTATCTTTTTTTTATAGATTTTATCTATAAAATCTTCATTGTGTAAATAGTGTATATCCGACAACCAAAGAATTTTTGCTTGACTCATAATTATTCGTATTTATATATATTTTCAAAAGTTGTATCATAAATAATTTTCTTATATTTGCAACTCAAATCATACAAATTTAAAAGAAATTCATTTCTAAAAACTGAGAATTCATTCATTTTATCGAAGTCGTAATAAAAATTGCCACCTTGTTGATCAAAGAGAAAATATGGTTTATTTTCGGTACTACTGAATTGATATGATATATTTCTATCATAATGTCCAGTTTTCCAATTTCGAGCAAGTATAGAGGGGACATTGCCATCTTTATCCTTTACTTTTTTTAAGTAATCTTTAAATTCAGCATTTAATGAACTAAAATCTTTTACTGTGTCTTTCTTTGTTAAAATATTATCTCTTATTAATACTAAATAATAATTTAAATAATTTTTTCTACCAAGTATTTCTTCGATTTTTAGTATTGAAATGAAAGTATTTATTTGGTCACACATTAATTTCCACTCCATCCTTACTTCATTTATAGGGGGGGTGTTTTTGATGAACTGAAAAAGTTTATTATCATTTAATAAATTAACTAAAACATTCAGTCGATAACATTCGATAAAAGTTTTCCTTAAATACATCACCGATTAAACGGTATGTTTTTGGAAACTGCAAAAAGTTAGCCAAATGCCAATAATAAAACAACTTAAAATCTTTACTAATTCCTTCATTATCAATATCATCATTTGAAATTTCATAAAATATTTTGTATCTTAAAAAATCTGTCAAAAAATAATCTGATTTGATTTGGTACAGGGTATTTTGATAATGAATTAATGGATCTGTAGGGTATTCTGTAAAATATATATCATAAGCTTTTTTTATTTCTGAATTCAGATTTTCGATATTAGGTTTTAAGTTCTGATCAACAAAAACAGTAATAATTTCCTTAAAAATATATGTTAAAATAAGACCTGGTTCCATTAAGTTATATGTAGAAAGCTTTATATTTATACTATTAACTATGGTAGTATTGTCATCAAAGGTTGCTACTATTTTGTCTCCTTTATGATTCCCTAAAATGTGATTTCCTAATATTTTAACCAAGTTATCATAAATGGTAGCTATAGTTTGAAATTGTGCATTATGAATAAAGAAATCTCCTACGTTTTCAATTGAATGTTCATTTACAATTCTTAAATAATATGCTTCGTAAAATATTTTAATTCTTTTAGATAAATTAATCTCTAAAATATCCAATTCGTTTTTTTGTAAATTGACTTTTGAATTTTCATTATAGAATTGATCTATTTTCGCTGAATAGCTTTTATTAATTCAGAAAAATCCCAAACAAATGGGAGTATGTCCAAAAATAGATTTAGATTAACAGTATCGTTAAACTGATTTCTGAAATTTTGAAATAGTTTAATAATTTGACCTCGAACTGCTTTTGAGGTTTTAATTTTTCTAAGGTCAATTTGTCCATCTTCATCTAGTGGCGGCAATTTGTTTTTAAAAATATTTTTTAAATCAACTTGCTCCTCTTTATTGTTAATATCATCTTCAGGAATAACAACTTTTGAATTGTCTTCTTGGTTTGTCTTCTGTGAATAATCATAAATAATAGTTGTTTTATGTGTTCTTATGAAACTAGATATTTTATCTCTATTATCATTATGAATAAATAGTTCATTACTTTTATCTATTTTTGTAATATCAGAGATTAAATCATATCTACCTGGTTGTATTTTATATTTATCATAACTATGTTTTTTTAAATCCCTGAAATGCCCAGGTCGAATTTCTTCTTGAATGTACACTGAAATATCTAGTGCCATTGGTACTACCCAAATCAACTATCCTTAATGTATCATTATCAATTTTAGATACTTCCAAATGCATTCGGCTTACCGAAGGATCATTAATTCGTACCTGATTGGCAGGATTACTAATATGTCCTACTTTGATTGTCATAATCATAATTTTAAATATTTAACCATAATAACTCGTCTTTCAGGGTTTTGATTACCCTATGGCTAAGCTCTATAGTAGATGACCCTTTACCTGTAAACCGTACAGTATTTCCGATAATTTGTGCTACATTATTGATATTGATTAAGATGGATTTGGTCAATTTAATAAAATGCAATTGGTGTTCGAGTGCTTTCTCAATTTTACTAATTCTGTAGGTATATGTTTTTGCCTTAGTAGTTTGTTGATAAATAGTGATATAATCACCTTGTCCTAGAATAAGACTAATATCATTAAGTGGGATAAAATCGTATCCACCTGTAAATCCAAGCCTTATTTTTTTATTGACCAATTTGGAAGTAAGCATAGCTCATCCACCTTATGCTTCAATATTTTAAAGTTGTAAGAGTAAAAGGGAAATCCATAAAATGAAAGGCTCCAATCTTCCAAGCAAACTGAGCAATTTTGGGGTTGGAGGATATGATGATGACATAATCTATACGATCGGTCATCATTCTTCTCAATAGAATTCGGTCTTCATTTTCTAATTTATCCAATTGGACAAAACTGAGTTTTTGCCTCTTCCAATTTTGAATCGGTTATTAGAGCCATCAATTATAGTTTGATTTACGATTTTAAAGATATGCTCAGGTAAATTTTGGTTTTGTATTTTCATATATTTTCAAAGATTTTATATTATTAATTGTAACTAATCGAGTATGATTCGAAAAATATTTAGCATATTATGGAACACAAAAACAAATATACCAAAAATTTAAAAATATAATTTGTGAAATGCATAATTTGTAATTATTTTTTAAAATTATATTTATAGTTTTAGAAAAATTTGAAAGAAAAATCGAGAGTATTATTATTTGAGTTTTATAATATCCTATAAAACAGCATGATAGAAATTATTTTTTTATTTGAAAAACCAAAATGAATTACGAAATCATTTAAAGTTGAATTTCAAGATTCTATTTTTAAAAACAAAAATAGAAAATCCTCAAATGCCAAACAGTATAAATACTTATAATTTAGAACAAAAAATTTAATAATATTATTCAGAAAGCTAATAAATATGCTTAAAAATATACTGTCATTTTTATTTAATTTGGTATATATTTATTATTCCTGTTGAAATTCTCTGAAAACTAAGATTACACTTATCAAAATGCTCGATTATTTACTACAAATGATTTACCTTAATAAAATGAAATTTTTTATTCAATTTCATCCAATCAAAACCTGATTTTTATAATGCTCTTTTAACCGCTGATCATGGGTTACGATGAGCAAAGTAGCACCCACTTCTTTTGCATAAGTATCTAACAAATCAACGGTTTTTTCGGTATTGATGTCATCCAATGCGGCTGTTGGCTCATCTGCCAAGATTACCTTTGGGGCATGCAAAACTGCTCTGGCTAATGCGGCTCTCTGTTGCTCTCCTTGGCTGAGCTCAAAGGTGTATTTGTCCCAATAACCACCCAACCCCAGCTGGTCCAACAACTGTTTTGCCGTGCTTTTATCTTTTTTGATGCCTGCAAGTTTTTGTGCTAACAAGAGATTTTCTCCTAAGGTCAGTGCTTTTAGGAATTGCGGTGTTTGTAGCATCAAACCGATGTTTTTTCCCCTGAAAGCATCCATTTTTTGCCCACTAAGTTCCCACAAATTGGTGTTTTCAATCGTAATTTTCCCATCAATAGGCTTCAGAATTCCAGCAATCAAATGCAAAAAAGTGGTTTTTCCGCTACCAGAGTTTCCTAATAGCAACCAACTTTCATTTGATTTACAATTCAAATCTGGAAAATGAAAAGTGGTGTTTCCTGCATATTGGTATTTCAATTGGCTCGTTATAATGGACATTTTTATTCGATTATTTTTCGTAAAGAATTTCTTTCCAAAGCTCAGATGCCGACAGGCTACAGTCGAAAGGCTTTTCATCTCTGCTCACATGTTTGAAGCCATTGGCGGCATCCATGTTTGCAAAGGACTGATTATCATTATTTTGAATACAAATTTTAAAAGGAGAGAGCACTTTGCCATTCTTATCCAAAGTCTTTTCATCCACAATGCCATCGTATAAAATATGGGGCACTTTCTTCCCGAATTTCAATTTGAACCAAAACATTTTTCCAAACCTTCCTTCAAAAGTTGCCCTTACATTTGCCCTTTCAAAATGATTGTGATGTACATAAATCCCCGTTGGATACGGATAATAACTAGTATCTTTTATTGGAATTTCAGTCATCAAATAGCTAATGATTCCGACACCGACCGACCGATTGTTGATAATTCTGTTATTATGAACCTCCACATGATTGGTCGCTAAAATTAGCACTCCCGTTCCTTTCGGAACTTTGGCAACTATATTCCCCTTCGGTGCAAAATTACTCAAATCATTGTCGTGGATATGATTCTCATAGACTCGTACATAGCCTCCTTTTTTCTGTACCAAGTCGGGCAAATCGAATACAAGAATGCCACCTGTATTCATATAAGCCTCATTGTGAAAGACTTCTGCATACAACGAATTCTCGATTTCTATCCCAGCGACATTGTGGTAGGCTATGCAATTTTTGACCACAATATTTTTTGACTGCCCCACATAGATTCCTGCATCGGAAGCTCCAATTGCTACACAACTATCTATCAAAACATTGGTGCAACTCACAGGATAAAGCCCATAAGAACCATTTTCTTTTTTGGGTTTTCCAGTCCATTCTGTTTTTACTTTTCTGAAAACAATTCGATCCACATGCATCGTTTTTATTGCATCTCCTTTGCTATCTTGAATAGTGAAATTTTCCAAAACAATATTTTCAGCATTAGATATTTTCAAACCTTCGGCACCCTGAGTTTGCCCTTTGAAGCTCAGGATGGTTTTATCCATGCCTTTTCCCCTAATTGTAATATTCTTTTTGGATTCCAGAGAAATGCTTTTGGACAAAACGAAGTTTCCAGCTTCCAAATCAATTGTTGCTCCATCTTCGGCTAGGATGAGTTGCGATTGCAACTTTTTTTCCCAATCTTTTTGTCCGAAACAGCTATAAATCAGGCAAATATTGAATAAAAAAAAGAAAAACAATTTCATCACATTTATATTTTGAGTGAAAATTAAGGAAAAACAGGTGGAGTTCATTTAATTTTGGGAACTTTTAAAAAAATATTTATGATAATTTATAATGTTACCGTAAAAATAGAGCAATCATTGGCGAATGACTGGGTGGAATGGATGAAATCCAAACACATTCCAGATGTGATAGCGACGGGTTTATTTTCTTCTTATCGGTTGTGTAGAATATTTGAGGATGAAGCCGATGGAGGAATGACTTTTGCCACCCAATATTTTTGTAATAATTTAGACGATTTTCAAAAATACCAAAGAGACTTTGCCCCAGCCTTACAAAAAGACCACATGGATCGATACAAGGATAAATATGTGGCTTTCAGAACACTAATGGAAGAATTGTAGGGGAAAAGGTGGAACAAACCGATGCTGTTCCTCCTTTTTGCATTAATCTACAAAAACCAACCCTGCTGTTTTTTGCCCATTTTTATGTTGTAATCGAATGTAGTAATTACCTCTCGAAAGGTTTTCTCTTTCTATCGTAAAGGAGTGCATTCCCTCCAACAGTTGACCAGAGTGGATAATCCGAACTACTCTTCCCAAAGGGTCAATTAAGGAAAGATGCGATATTCCAGAAGGCACCGTCACTTCAACTTTGGCTGTCGAAACCACTGGATTTGGATAAATTTTTATTTGGAGCTTATCTTCCAAAATGCTCAAATCATCCAAGGCAGTGCTAGAACAATTGTTGTTGACAATAGGTAGATTTTGGAATGATTTCAATAAAATATTTTTCAAAGAAGCATCTCCCACACAAAACCAATCTTTCAGAATGGAGCTGTAAATAGATCTGAAATCATATTGCATCGGTATATTATCGTTCACACTGATTTGAGACGGGATGATGGGATTTTTTCCAATAATACCACCTTGCACTTTCGAACCAAAAACAAATAATGGTGCTGCCGCTCCATGATCTGTTCCCAAACTATCATTTGATTTTATCCTTCTTCCGAACTCAGAATAAGTCATCCCCAACACTTTATCGTCTAATTTCATTGCTTCCAAATCTTTTTGGAAAGCATAAACGGCGTCAGAAATAATTTTCAACAAATCTGCATGCCCACCAATGGCTGTATTGGTTGCATCTACTTGGTTGGAATGGGTGTCAAAACCGTATAAATTCACCAGATATAATCTCGTTTTCGAGCCTCCTTTTATCAATCTTGCAATTGCTTTTAACACATCTGAAAAGCTATATTTATCTGCCGGATAAGTTCCAATATTGCTGCCAGCAGTATATTTTGAAACGATGGCACTTGCATAAGAAGCCGATTGCTTCGAAATGGTTCGTATATAATTCAATTCTCGACCATATGGGCTATTGTTTGCAGCGTCATTGATGCCATTGGGCCACACCTGAAATAGACTGTTTGGGTCAGATAAGGTCATGGACATTTGGGCATTGGGTCCTAAAAACAACAAAGGCTGATTCGCAAATAGTTGCAGAGCCAAAGTATCAGGGTTGGTCGAATTGGGATAATTGAGCGGAAACCCAGGGAATTCTTCATTCAAATATCTGCCCAACCAACCCGTATCTAGTGTTTTGTCTGCATCGCTAGCACTAGACCAAATATCGGTTGACCTGAAATGAGAAAAATTTTGATTTTCGTACCCAACGGATTGGATAATATTCAATTTTCCTTCGTTATACAGATTCTGAAAGCCAGTTAAAGAAGGGTGTAATGCTGTTTTTGTCACCCCATTCAGTTTCAAAGTCTTGCTCTCAGGGATCAAAATATTATTTCTAGCTGCTGCCAAATTGGTATAAGAATCTATGGGAATTACCGTATTCAAACCATCATTTCCGCCTCCCAAATAAATGAGTACCAAGACATGGTCGGTGTCCACCAATGGATTCAAAAACTCTTGGAGTAAAGATTGATTTTCGTTTGCAAAGAGGGGTAAATTGCCTAGTAATGAAGGAATTGCCATTCCAATACCTGCCTTTTGGATAAACTTTCTTCTTTTCATGGTCAATAAATTTTTAGGATAAATGATATTCGGCTTGGCTAACAATTTCTTTCAACATAGGTCTCAACCTCGTCTCGATTTGGCTTTTGTTCGTCGCATTAGGATCATTTTTGTAAGCCAAAACTATCTGTGTCCAATACGTTTCTCCCATAGCATTGCCTCCTGTCAGGTAATTTTTGAAATAATTTATTGAAGTTGTGGAAAGTGGGTAATTGTAAAGCAAAGCAACGGATTCAGTCACCACAGCAGTTGCATTTTCTTTATCCGAGATATTTTCAAAAAATTTAAACACATCGATTTTCAAAGCGACATTTAGCAAAACCACACCATTGCTGCTGAAAATGGCTTCTGCCGTTTTGTTTTTGTTGCCAAGGGTATCTGCATTGATCCAAATTCGATGAAATTGTGGAAACTGATACCATGCCTGCCAACCCGACACTACTGGTGGGTCCGCCAAGTTTTGCCCTTGACTAGCAGCTAGAGTGGTGACGATGCCCCAACTCACATACTGAGCCTCCTTTTGGGTGTTATCTGGAATCGCAATTGCAAATTCTTTACACAGCCCAACGCTATAATCCAATGGACTTTTAATCACACAACCAATGGAAGCTTCTTCGTAGAAATGAGCTGATTTGAGCAGCTTTTCTATCGTCAATTTAATATCATAACCTGAAGATTTAAAGAAATCTGCCAATGGTAGTATGACATTTGCATCTGCTTCTGGTGTTATTTCATAATAGAGAAAATATTGGTAGAATTTCCTGCAAATGTGCCGAGCTGTTTCGATATTATCCATCAACATGGTGATTAAATCATCCAACTCTTGCTCCCCAGCTTGGAACAATTTTCCACTTATTTTTTTGTTATTGTAAAAACTAGAAAATGTTTTGTCGCTAGTATCATGTTGGCTGGGGTCGAAATAATAACTTATCGGAACTGTTAGTGGATTTATCCTAAAACCCGTCAAAACTTTTGCTGCAGCTTTCACATCGTCTTCCGTATATTTCGAGTCTGGTCCTTTGCCAATGGTGAATAACTCCTGCAATTCCCGACCATAATTTTCGTCGGGGGCGTTTTTGCTGTTTTTGTTGCCATTTAAGTACAGCAGCATCGCTGGATTTACGGAAACCAACTTGGTCAGTGTTTTAAAATTTCCTAAGGAATTGTCTCTGAGTAATTTATAGTAATAGTAAATGCCTTGAGCAATCTGAACAGTGTCTGCTTCGATAGCAAAATGATTGAACCAAAACAAGGTCATTTTTTCAGTTATGGTCAATTTTTGGTGAATCATATTGCCAGTCCACCATGCTTTCACCATATTTATTCTAGCCTGATAATATTCAGGAGGAATGACGGTCAGCGGATTTGCATCCACAAAAGTTTGACCATAGGGAGTGGTGGGGTCGGGCAATGCGGTGGTGCTATACAAATTGAGTGGCGGCGAAGGGATGGGGTCTTTTGTTGCTGAATTGTCCAAAAGTGCATTCACCGCTCCATTCATTCCAAGAGCCAAAAGGGCATCAACTTCAGCTTTTTTTACGCCAAAGGTCGTCCTTCTGAGTAAATGTATCACTTGTTTTTGCGTCCAAACGCCGCTATAGGTTTCGAGGCCGCCCAAAGGAGGTTTTTTTTCAACAATTTTTTGGGGTTTAAATTTGGAAAGAAATTCAGCTCTATTCATAGATAAGTTGGTTGAATCTTTATCAATCTTTAGATTTTGGGTTTAAAAATAATCATTAATTGCATAAAAATCAATTAGTTTTACCCATAACGATAAATATTAAAATATTATTAGACGAATGTTTTTAATGAAGTGTTAAAATGCTTAATTTTTTATCTTTGCCAAATAGATGAATGCATGGAAATTATAAACGAAAATATCCAACAGTATTGTGAGCAAATGACAAGCCCTCAAAGTGCTGCTTTAGACGAGCTAGAACGACTATCTCACCTCCGAACGACTCAGGGAAACATGGTGTCGGGAAGCTATCAGGGGCAATTCCTTACGATGATTGCAGCGATGATTCAAGCAAAAAACGTCTTAGAAATTGGTACTTTTACGGGTTTTTCTGCTATTTGCCTAGCAAATGGAGTGGCAGAAGGTGGGAAGGTGCATACGATTGACCCAGATATTGAAAAAAGGTATTTGGTAGAAGAATTTGTGAGCAAAACAAACAATAAGGATAAGGTGGTAATTTACAATGGATTCGCCCAAGAAATTATCACTCAAAAATTGTCGAATGAAATTTTCGATTTAGTTTTTATTGATGCAGACAAAGAAAATTACAGTCTATATTTCGATTTAGTGATTGACAAAGTGCGGCAAGGAGGCATAATTTTAGCGGACAATGTGTTATGGAAAGGAAGGGTAGTGGAAGCTAAAAAAGACAAAAAGACGGGATTGATTGCTGCTTTTAACCAAAAAATAGCGGAAGATAGTCGAGTGACTCAAATGCTTTTGCCCATCAGAGATGGCTTATTGATGATACAAAAAAATGGATAACAAATCTAAATATCGACAGTTTTGCAAGGTTGCTCCCGATATGCCATTTTATATGCTAGATGGGTATTTGGATGTGGTATGTTCGGATAATTGGGAGGTGGCATTGGTAGAAAACCAGTCTGGGATAATTGCGGCACTACCCTATTTCAAAAAGAAAAAGTTTGGTTTCCAATATATTACGATGCCGCTTTTGTGCAAAACCATGGGACCCTATTTGCTACCGATGTATCGAAAAATCGAACAGGAGCACAAGTTATTTGAATCCTTGATTCAACAGTTGCCTAAGTTCGATTCTTTCATTCAAGATTTTCATTATCATTACCAAAATTGGCTCCCATTTTATTGGGCTGGCTATCAGCAGACGACCAAATACACCTATTTGATTCAGAATTTGCAACATCTAGATGCAGTTTGGGAGCGAATTTACAGAAGCTACAGGAATAATAGCATCCCGAAGGCAAAAGCGATTTTGAAAATCACTTCTGACTATTCTCTTGAAGATTTTTATAGAGTACACAAAAAAACATTCGACCGCCAAGGAATAGCCGTGCCTTTCACCTTCGATTATCTATCAAAAATTGATAAAGAGCTGGAGCGGCAAAATTGCAGAAAAATATTCTTTGCCGTTGATGCAGAAAACAACATCCATTCAGTATTTTATTTGGTGTGGGACAAAGCCGCCGCTTATTGTTTCTTGATGGGGGACGACCCCAATTTCCGCCAACAGGGAGGAAGCATTTTATTGACTTGGGAAGCCATCCGTTATGCGGCTACAGAATGCCATTTAGACACCTTCGATTTTTTGGGAAGTATGATAAAACCCATAGAGCAAGTCAGAAGAAATTTTGGGGCAACCCAACAACCTTATTATTGCATTTCTAAAATAAATCACCCGATTTTGAAAGTGGTGAAATAGGTTTTTTTTCCAATTTTAAGCAATCTTACTACAATGTAAAATAACATTGCACAATTGTTTATTATGCTTTATTTCTTTATATTTGTGACAAAATCATAAATATGGAAACAAGGTCATTTGAGCAAAAAATGGACAAAAATTATGGTCCAAAACGAATACTAACTTTAGATGGTGGAGGAGTTCGTGGGGTACTGAGCTTGGGAATATTGAAGAAAATAGAAACCATGCTAAGAG
>JADJVK010000052.1 GCA_016710625.1 Saprospiraceae bacterium | reverse complement strand
TTTCCAATATTCATACTTTTCTTTTTGTTAATTGGTTGTAAAGTTCATAACACAAATAATATTTCCCCTGAAGCTGAAAAATATTTGAAAGAGGTATTGATTCTTTTAAAAAATAAATCAATCAATAAATACCAAATAAACTGGGAAAATTTGGAAAATGAAGTTTATCGTGTTGCAAAAAATAGCCAAACTATAAAAGATACGTATCCTGCCATTAATTATGCAGTTGCTTTACTAAAAGATAATCATAGTTATTTTACACCAGCTATACAAGAAGATAAAAATTCCGAGGAAAAACAATTACCTATCCTTAAAGATGAGACAATACCTGAAAATATTGGATATATTAGAATACCATTTTGTATTGGTGATGAAAGCCAAACGGAGCTATATATCAATACGATTACAGAAAAAATCTATCAACAAAACAATTCCAACAAAAAAGGTTGGATTATAGATTTGAGGGATAATTTTGGAGGTAATATGTGGCCAATGATGGCTGCTATAGGCTCTTTTTTGGACTCAAGTGCACAAGGTTACTTTTTTGATGCGGATAACAAATCATCCGAATGGCGATATGAGCATGGAAAAGTCTATTTGGATACTATAGTACTGGCAGAAAATAAAACAATTTCTCTGTGTTTGCTAAAAATAAGATCGCAGTGTTAGTAAATAAGCAAACAGCTAGGCTCTGGTGAAGCTATAGCTGTTTTATTTAAAGGATATAAAAACGCTAAACTATTTGGGGCATCAACATGGAGTATCAACAGGTTGCGAATCTTATACGTTATCAGATAGTTCACGAATTAACTTGGCTATAAGTGTTTTTGCAGACAGAAATAAAATAAAATATGGGGCTTCTATTATTCCCGATATTCAATGTAGTGATAATGAAGTCTTATCAAAAGTAATTTATTGGATTAATAATTAACTTGCATCAAAATAAAGCAATACTTATTTATATAGTTTATTTTAGTGCTCATTTATATGCACAACCTGTTATTATTCATTCCAAAATTAATGTATTCAATAGTGACGGCAAAATAATGATAAGAATAGGACAAAGAGATTGAGAAATTCCTGACTTTTGCAGCAGGATGCATGCAAATTGAAATGTGGAAGATTGTGTTGATTCAATTTTATTTTGGTTTTGGCAATTTTAAATTTCCTATATGATGCAACAATTATGAAAAACTACATTTTTTTAAAAAATACGGATAAGATGATATTAAAAGCAAGGAATTTAATTTTAGTTCTTTTGACAATTCAAATTACTTTGTGTACAGGTCAAGAAAAAGCTATTCTAGTTTTAAAAGAAAATGGAACGACTACCCAACCAATAAATTTAATTCAAAAAACGATATTTCCGCAAATTCATACCAATTTAAATGGAATGGTAAGAGAATTTGTAAGGACAATGCATCAAGACAAAAAAGGGAACTATTGGTTTGGTACCAATGGAGATGGGATTATACGCTATGATGGACAAATATTGGAAAAAATCACAATTCCAAATGTCAGTCCACATTTTAGAGTTTTAGAGATTGTCGAAGACAAAGTAGGAAATGTATGGTTTGGAACATCCGAAGGACTCATGAAATACGATGGTATAGAGTTTACAACTTTTTCAAAAAATGAAGGCTTGAAAGGAGTAAATGAAGAAATTTGGGGTTTAACAATTGACAGAAGCGGATTAATTTGGGTTGGTGGCTATGGCGGAGTTTTTCATTTTGATGGGGGCGTTTATACCATTTTCCTTACCAGATTCGATGGTCGAAAATCCAAAACACATGCTATCCGATAAATTGGTTTTAAAATTATTGAAGACAGCAATGGTGCGATGTGGTTTGCTACTGATGGAAATGGAATTTTCAAATACAATAAGGGAGTGTTTACTCATTTAACCAACCAGAATGGACTTACAGACAATAATGCTGCAAGTATATTAGAAGACCGTCAAGGGAATATTTGGATTGGAACATTTTATGGAGGTATAAGTAAATTTGATGGAAAGATGTACACCAACTTCACCAAAGAGGGCATTATTGAAGGTATAGAAGCCGGTGGATTTCATGAAGATAGCAAAGGGAACATTTGGTTTACAGCAGAAAATGTTGGATTATATAAATATGATGGGACAAAATTTACATTATACACTACAAAAAACGGATTAACTTCAAATCTTGTTCTTAGTATTTTTGAGGACAACAAGGGACAACTTTGGTTCGGAACTTGGCAAGGGTTATGCATATTTGACGGTGAAAAATTCGTGAATGCAAAAGACAAGGAACCTTGGACGAAGTAAAAATAAGGGTTGCTAACAGCAGATTTGCAGTTCTCCTCACAGGCATTTTGCTAAAAATCCCACTTATCATAATCCCGCAAATTGTTAAAGAAAAACAGGTGCACATTACTAGTCAACCTTTTATTATATTAATTTTATAATTTTCATACCTTCATTGTAGAAATTGGGATGATAGTGTTTTACAATTAGATAGGCAATTGGTATTTTTTCAAATTGAAAAGTGGAAGATTGCTATCGATATTAAGGATTCTAACCTTTTTTTATGTGCAATCTTCAAATTTCCTTTGTTTTAGTGGCAACTCTACCGAAACACCGTAAACATTGAATAATCAGACAATGAAAAAGAACTTTGTTATATTTTTAACTTTAATTACATTATTCACTTCGTGTAATGGACAAAAAACTATTGGAAAATCTGTAAGTGAACTTGGAAAACAATTATGGTATGTTTTTCAAGACACTAAAAACAACTTTTGGTTTGGTAGCAATGGTGAAGGAGTGTATCGTTATGACGGCAAAACAATAGTCAATTTCACAACAAAAGACGGACTTGCCAACGACACCATAAGACAAATTCAAGAAGACAAATTAGGTAATATATTTATATCAACTTTTGGTGGAATCAACAAGTTTGATGGAAAGACTTTTACTACTTTGCAACCAATCAAAAGCAAAGAATGGAAATTAGAACCCAATGATTTATGGTTCTATATATTGGGGAAAAAGAATGAAGGCGTTTATCGCTATGATGGAAAAAAATTACACAATTTGGAATTTCCCAAACACTATCTTCACGATGAAATTTATCCTCGAGTGGCCAATTCGTTTTTTACTCCTTACGAAGTGTATTCCATTTATAAAGACAGAAAAGGTGCAATGTGGTTTGGCACTTCTGTTTTTGGAGCTTGTCGTTTTGATGGACAAACAGTAAAATGGATGTATGAAGACGATTTGACCTATGTACCAAATGGCGGAACTTTTGGCATTCGTTCTATTTTTGAAGACAAGGAAGGCAGTTTTTGGCTTTGTAACACTTGGCACAAGTATATTTTCGACTTTGACAAGACCGCCAAAAGCGACAGACTTCAATATCAGAAAACAGAAGGAATTGGAAACAAGCAAATATTTGGTGGCGATGATTATATTTATTTTTCCCACATTCTAGAAGACAACAAGGGAAATATTTGGTTGACAACTTGGAGCCAAGGAGTATACAAATATGACGGAAAAACTATTACAAACTATAAGGTTTTAGAAGACAAAAAAGTAGTTAATTTAGTTTCAATGTACAAAGACAAAAAAGGCAACCTTTGGCTTGGAACACCAGAAAATGGAGCATATAAGTTGAACGGAAATACATTTGAAAAATTTAAACCTTAATGACAGAAAAAGAGCAGCCACTAAAACTAAGTTTTCGTCTTGGCTATAAGCCTCCCAAATTGGAACGGGACGATGATCTAGACCAATCTGGACACTGATAGACTCGAAGCATTCGGGTGGAACCTAAGGAGGTGGGGAATAAACGAAGCCTATAGTTATGAGATAAACGGAGAGAATTATATGATATAGCAAACTGTGAATATTCGGATGTAATCAATTATCAATATTTCTATTTAAAATCATTGTTATTTTAGTTTACACATTTTAAATCAATTACTTATTATTGATTTTTAATGATAATTTTAAACCAAAACCTAAGAAATTTAAATGATATTGTTTTCCTTTAGACTGGAGTTTGGAATTGATAAACTTGAAAAGTGGAAGATTGAATAGTTATATTCATTTTTTCAGTTGGAAGGGTCAATTTTCCACTTTTCATTGTAATTTGTGTTATATTAGAAAAACCAGAAATGAACAAAATAATAAAAATGATTTGCCAAATTTTAATATTGACCCTATTCTTTTCCTGTGTTGAAAATAAATCAACAGAATGGAAAACTAACAATTCTGATTTGGTTACAACTCTAAAAACCGACACCTTGAAATTTACATCAGGAATTAGATCAATCTTTCATGATAGCAAAGGAAATTATTGGTTTGGAAGTTTACAGGATGGAGTTGCTGTTTATAATGGCAAAACATTCAATTATTTCAGCAGTAATGAAGGGCTGACTGACAAACAAATCCATTCAATTCAAGAAGACAAAGATGGTGTTATTTGGTTCAATACTCTAAAGGGAGTGAGCAGTTATGATGGGAAAAGGATTATGAATCACACTGATGTAGAAACAAAAAGCTCACCATTTGATTTCCAAATTCGAAGTAATGAAACTTTGCAGGGTCAATGGATGAAATCAGAAAACGACCTATGGTTTGAGGCTGGAAACAAAGAAGGAGTTTATCGATTTGATGGGCAGCAATTAAATTACTTAGCTTTTCCTCCTCAAAAAGCCCATAACCCTAATGATAATGTATATGCAGTAACCGATATATCAATAGGGAAAAATAAAATGATTTGGTTTGGCACTTATGCAGGTGTTTTTGGATATAATGGGAGTGATTTTACAATCATTAATGATGAAACATTAGGATTTGATAGAAAAATGGAACCATTGCATATACGAAGTATTTTGGAGGATTCAAAAGGCAGGCTTTGGATAGGGAATAATGGGATTGGTGTACTACTAAAAGATGGAGATTCAATAATTAATTTTTCAAAAAAGCATAACTTGATTCATCCCAATAGTTCAAGAAAAGGAGATAAATCACCTCAAGGTACATTGGAACACATTTTTACAATCGCTGAAGATAACAAAGGAAATATTTGGTTTGGAGACAGAGATGCTGGAATCTGGAAATTTGATGGCGAAGCTATGAAAAATTACACAAAGAAAGATGGACTGACGAGTGATTTTGCCCTTTCAATTTACGAAGATAAAAACGGGAAATTGTGGTTTGGAATGGCAGATGGAAGCATATATATATTTAACGGAAAGGCATTTGAAAAGCAATTTTGAAAAATACGGTCATACGACAGTTGTAAGTACTGTACAACTAAAATTACAATGAATTGGATAATTTTTTTGAAATTGTAAAAATTTAATTTCATACTTTCGAACCTATAAAACAGATGATAACTATTATACAAAAATGAAACTAATAAATAATGATAGTAAGAAAAAATATAACATTTAAAGCAGTTTACGATTTTGCTGGTCATCATCTTTTGTGGCTTATTTCCTATATGATTATCGTGGCTTTTGTATGTAAAGAGCTAGGATGGCATTGGATTTTCTATACCTTGGCTATCTGTTTCATTAGTTGGAACAGCAGTTGCTTTTATGTAGGGTTCAAGAATAACCAATCTTACGAACCATTTGGGAAGCTCGAAAATTTGGGGCGGAATCGTAAAACAGTTCAAGAAGTTGGGGCAATTTAGTGGACACCTATATTCAAAATGCTCAATTATCAGCCGATGAAATTCAAATTATAAAATCTAAATAATTTATCGACATTGTTTGGGTATACATCTTTCGAGAGACAATTGCAATTCCACACTTAATGGGGAACATGTTAGTTTAGTAGGAATGCATACTTGGCTTACCGCAAAACGTATACAAAAGTATGGTATTGGACAATTCAATGAATATTTAACTCAAGATCAAACAAAAAAATATTTTGAAGATATGAAAGAGTGGGAAACAGCACCAAACCATGCCACCTATATCCTTCATCTTCAGTCCAGACAGTTGGCATTACTCGAACAAAATGAGACACTAAATTTGTTTCGACAAATAGAAATGCAAAAAATAATAAGTGACTTTAACGACCATCAAGGTAAAGCAGAACGGATTAAAAAATTTCCGCTACCTCGTCAATATGCTAGTTTGAGCTTTCTGTTCACCTGTATTTTTATTTTTCTATTACCCTTAGGTATGGTAGGCGAGTTTGAAAAACTAGCTAATTTTGGAGCTTGGCTAATCATACCATTTGGTACTATTGTAGGTTGGATTTATGTGGTTATGGAACTAATTGGTGACTATTCAGAAAATCCTTTTGAAGGCTTAGGTACAGATATTCCCATGCTTTCTATTTGTAAGAACAATTGAAATAGATTTACTAAAAATGATGGGCGAAACGAATTTGCCAGAACCCATCCAACCCGTTAATGATATTCTATTATAAAAAAAGCAAATTATATGAAAGAAATAATAAAATTCTTTAAAAATAAAAAAAGTCAATAATTGAAATTTTACGAGTTAAGTCATATTGGAGAATTCCATGTTAATCATAATGAAGATTTTTTAGTTTCAGAAGAGGCTGGAAAAACACGTCAATTGGTTGCAGTAATGGATGGGTGCTCAAGTGGAACGGACTCCTATTTTGCATCAACTTTAATAGGTAAGTTATTAAGAAAAATTGCAAAACAAGAAGCTTATGAAGAATTTGTGAAGGGCAACACAAAAGAGCTGAAACAACAAATTGAACAAGTCGTCCTACAACTTTTTGAAGAACTATCAAACTTGAATCGGCAGCTTGACTTAAGAACAGATGAAATTCTTTCAACACTCATATTAGCGATAATTGATACCAAATTGCATAGTGCTGAACTCGTCATTGTTGGTGATGGATTGATACATGTGAATGGTAAAACCATTGAATATGAAAAATGAATAAGCCAGATTATATTGGCATCATTTGATAGGATAAACACTTGGTATCAAATCAAAAACTAAAAAACTATCAATTAGTAATATTAGAGACTTGACAATTGCTACCGATGGAATATATACATTTAAAAACTTTGATGGAAAAACGTATAATTCAATAAATCAACAAGAAATAATGTCAAAATTCTTTGAAGATAGAAATGAATTAGAGAATAATAATAAATTAAAAAAGACACTTTTCGAAATAAAAAATCAATATGGTCTTATGCCAAGTGACGATTTAACAATGATTCGAATCATAAAACGAATTAATAAAATGGTTTAGTAATATTTCATTTATCAACAAAGCATGACTTAGTAGGTATCTTTATTTAAGCTAATTATAAAGTATTGTATTTAAAAACCCGCAATTTGAAAGAGCAATTTAACATACAACACCTTGAAATATCAAAAACTGGATTGTGCGAAACGTTTTTTGATATTAATCCAATAGGTAATAATCTGAAGAAGTTAAAAACGACTATATTTATTGTGAAGAAGACTTGTTATATCGATAAATGCGACTACCACGTTGATCTTGGTTGGTATGGGAAAGACGATTTAGCAAATGAAGCAACAGGATATTGCATTCATTTATATAGAGGCAACGACTGGAATAATGGAGAACTATTAGAAAACATCGGTAAAGGATAAAAGTTATTGTTGAAAAATAAACGAACCATTAAAGTGGTAGATAATGGAAACTATGATTATTTAGGTGGTTACATCTTTGATGAAAACAGTATAAAAAATGAAAATGACTTTAACGATATGGAGAGTTGGTTCTTAAGATGGTTAAATAAAACTGATGATGACAACTAAGTTTTCGATAGTGTAATAAGACAATGAATTCAATCATTTACTTATTTTAATTTTTAATGATAATTTAAAACCATCGCATAATAAATTTGCATAATCTAGTTTTCCTTTAGACTGGAGTTTGGAATTTTTCAAATTGAAATGTGGAAGATTGTGTAGTTTAATTTCTTTAATAGGGATGGCAATTTTTAATTTTCATGTTTGTTAGAAGTAAAATAAAACAGTTCGTTTTGACAACAAACAATGGCACATTAAAAAAAAATGTAACAATCTTTAAAATTGAAAGAAAATATTGATAACTAATTATAAATAAAAAATAAACGTTAAATTTGCAATACAATATTTAAATACAATTCAAATAAGAACAATGACTTAAAAGAAGGTTTGTTAAATTAAATATTTGTAAAATAACAAAAAAATAAACCTGTAAGTTGATTTTATGAAAATAATTGCTATATTTGCAGACCAATTGTTCGCTTTTCAATATACAGGTGAAGTAGATAATGAGTTTGACAGATTAATGGAATTATGGACAGATATTGCTTTTTTAAAAGCTTTTGCCAAAGAAAACAACATAATCAATGTTGAAAATTTTATCAAAGATATATTACAAGATGCAGAACAAATTCAAGACTTTTTGGAAAACCTTAGTAAAAACAAAGAGCCTTATGGATTTTATTTTGAACCATTACAAATGTCAGAAAGCAACAAAATACTGTCTTTGCAAAAGGGGAAAATCAGAAAAAATAAACTACGATACTATGCCATTAAATTGGATGAAAACTGCTTTGTAATTACTGGTGGAGCGATAAAAATGAGTCAAACGATGCAAGATCATTCAGGTACTATAAAAGAATTAAAAAAATTAGAAACTGCAAGAGCATACTTAAAAGAAAATGGCGTATTTGACGATAATTCCTTTTTTGAACTATTAATCGAACAGCAATGACAAATAAAGAAAAATTTTTAGCACTTGTTTCTAAAGAAGATCAAAAAACTTTAGATCGGAACAGAGAACGTATTCGAAATCGTGCAATGTTACGTGAATCACAGCAAATTGCCCTAAAAGTATTGTTAAAATTAGACGATTTAGGTTGGTCACAAAAAGACCTTGCAAAAGTTATGGAAGTTTCTCCACAACAAATTACAAAAATTGTAAGTGGCAAAGAAAACTTAACTATTGAAACACAAGTCAAATTGCAGAATGTTTTGGATATTCCAATTTTGGCTAGTTATTATGAAAATAAAGCAGAAAAACTAAAACAAATTATTTTGACTTTTGAAGAACGTATTGAAAATATAGCGGCAAAAGAGATTATGTAAA
>JADJVK010000051.1 GCA_016710625.1 Saprospiraceae bacterium | reverse complement strand
TATTTCCATTCACCAACCAGAGAAATTGTTTCTTTAGTACTTTCAAGCTGCAGATTTAATTTTTCAGGAACTCCCCACAAACCTCCGCCGCCTTGCGTATCAGTTACTCTAACAGAATTACTATTTCATTTGTTTGAACAAGTTCTTTGGCAACTCTATATTCTATCAGTTTGCCAAATCCATCTTTCTCAAAGGCACCAACAAGTTTTCCGTTTACAAAAGATCTATCACAGTCATCAATCGGTCCAAGATTCAGAATTAAGTTTTGATTTTTCCAGGTGTCAGGAATTAGAATTTTTTTTCTAAACCAAACCACTCCATCAAAAGTCCCTACTTCGTTTGATTCCCAACCACCGGGTAGTTTCATTACTTTCCAATCATCATCTTTAAAAGTAATTTCGGAAACTGCATCATCATCAAAATTCAAATTTTCCCAACGGGTTTCAACATTGGCATTTCTTACATCAATTACTCGATGAGCATTCAACCAGCTTATGTATTGTTCATATTCACCTTCACTATTCTTAATGTTCTCAATAATATTATTAAAATCACCAAGCTGTTGTAAATGCTCTGCTTCTGTCCATGCTTCAGCAGGTGTGCCGCCCCAACTTGTGTGAATTAATCCAATAGGAACTTTTAATTCATTGTACAATTTATTCCCAAAGAAAAAAGCAGTTGCAGAAAAATTTGAAGCAGTAATTGGGGTCATCATATCCCAAATTCCTGCCAAATCATTTTCCTTTTTTACAGATATTGCACGAGTTACTGTAAATAATCTTATGTTATCATTACTTGCATTTTTAATTGCTTCTTCAGAACCATCGATCAATGATGCAGGTGGCCAACCCATAAGAGGCATTTCCATATTTGATTGGCCGGAACAAATCCAAACTTCGCCAATCAAAACATTTTTATAGATGATTGTTGTATCACCAATTTGTAAATAGACTTGATAAGGTCCGCCAGCTTTTGGAGTAGTGAGTTTAAGAAGATATGTACCATCGGACTCTACAATTGAATTAGATGTGCTTCCCCAGCTTCCTGTAACATTAACATTTAATCCTGATTCTGCTTTGCCCCAAAAGTTTACATCAGAACTTTGCTGCAATACCATATTATCAGAAAACACGGAAGGAATTTCAATCATAGTTTGTCCATACAGAATAAAAGTTAAGCTTAAAAGAAAAAATATTTTTAATGTTTTCATTTTTACCAGTATTTATTTTGATGAATAATCAATTTCAACTCTACCGAGTTGAGATTCTTCTTTGAATAATATTTTTATAAACTTGGTGTTAATTGGAAATTCCTCACAAGTAAAATTAAATGGAATCAGAAATCCATAAACATTTTTAAATGGCGGAAACGATTCAACTTTTGCAGTCATTTCACTTAAACTATCCAAATTATTCCCAACAAAAATTTGAACTCCGCAAACCAAGTACGAGCAAATGAAAAATTTTGAATGCAGTTATACTCTCTGGAACTTATAAATTATTGATGAACCTGGAATTAATAGCTAAACGAGTGTTATCTTCTTTTACCTGATAAATATCTTTAAACTTAATTTGCTCAATTATCCCATCTTTAGAAAATATTTTGCTTGTATCTTCAAGTTCATCAACCAATCTATAAAAATTGATTTTAATTGGCCCAACTTCATTTGATGATTCTGAAATTCCGCTTTCATTCTGAGCAAAAACTCTGTAATAATATTCTCTGCGAATTTCTGCCGTTTCATCAACAAATAATGGTTTGTAAGCAGCATCTGCATCTATAATTTTATCAGATAAGGTAATCCACTCCTTCTTTCCGTTTCTTTTCTTTGCACTTTATAGATGAAACGCGCCAACAGAACCTTGCCAGAAAATATTGTAGTTATCTTTTATCTCTAAAAGTTTTGGAGCCATGGAATTTTTATTTTGGAATTTCAACTTTATCAATTCCAAAAGCTCTTGATCTCATAAAATCAATAATTTCTTTTTCATTATAAACTTCGCCAGATTCAAATCCAGGAAATCTAAATGGACCGTTGCCATTATTTTCTCTGTGCATATAAAATCCGCCATCACGATTATGAAAACGCAAACTCCAGATCATAATCCCTGAAACATCATTATCAATCGTGCTATCCACAATTGCTTTAATATTTTCTGGAGCAGTCAGTCCAAACTCACCAACAAAGTATGGTTTTTTATTTTTTGAAAACTTTTTATTTCTAACAATATCTTTAATTGTCTGATCAAAAGAAGTGTAATGATGTGTTTGTAATACATCAATATTCGGATCATTGAGTGCTTGCTCAGACAACACTGTTGAGTGTACGCCCTCGATAACTATATGATTTTTATCTAAACTTTTTATGTAAGCTGCAATATCGGTAGTCCAGTTAAATGGAGCTTGAAGTTCGTTACCCGTTTCCCATCCGAGTATAGCTTTATCATCTTTGTATAAAATTCCTGTATAAGTATTTCGTCTATTTATAATAAACTCAACCGTTTTTTTGAAATCAGAAATTAATTGTGGATCTGTCCAGAATTGTTCTTTGCTTTTGTTTCTGAAAGCAGCGTATTCTGCAGATCCGCCCCACCAGATCCAATTATCAACTAATGGAATTATGACTCTTACTCCAATCTCATTTGCAACCTGCATAACTTTATCAAGAGCAACAAAAGCTTCTTCATTAAAAACACCAGGAGCTAAAACGTGCCTGATAATTTTTTTTGACTCATCCTGTTTGCGAACTGATAAAACATAAGTTCTTGTAACCTTGCCGCCAAGTTCTTTTATTGTAGATAGAGCATCCCGTATTTCAAACTCATCAGGTAAACGCCACGGACTTGAAGCATTAAAGTCTAAATAATCTTCAATGTAATGCAAGTTTGGAGTATTAAATGAAACAAATCTTAATTCTTTATCTCCATCCATCAATTTATCTTTATCCATTGTAACAAAATTTACAAAGCTTGTTGATGAACAACCAATTGTGATAAATGAAAGAAGGGAATAAAATAACTTTGCAATGTATCTTCTATTGAATCCTATTTTCATAACTCTATACATTTCTTTTTTATTTTTACAAGACTATCCAAGTTCAACTTCTATATTGACTTCTTTTTTACTTTCAATAATAGGAATTTTATTTCCTTTTATCTCAGTTCCATCAACCAAAATTTTCTTTAAACCTTTGCTTACAGATTTTGGATTTGTAATTGTTATGATGTAAACACTGTTTCTAAACTTGCGCGTAACTTTAAACTCTTTCCAATCTTTTGGAATGCAAGGATCTACAACTAAACCATCATAATCCGCACGAATACCAAGTATGTATTGCGATATTGAAACAAATGACCACGCAGCTGTTCCCGTTAACCAAGAATTTTTTGCTTCACCGGAAGTTGGCGCATCTTTTCCTGCTGTCATCTGGCTGTAAACATAAGGTTCACATCTGTATGTATCTATCTGCATTTCTTTATTTGCCGGGCAAATGCTTAGATAATATTGCATTGCTTGTTCACCTCTACCAAGCAATGTTTCTGCAATTTGTATCCAGGTATTGTTGTGTGTAAAAATTCCAGCATTTTCTTTGTATCCAGATGGATATGAACTTACCTCACCAAGATTTGCATAATATTTTGTGTATGCTGGTTGTTGAATTATAATTCCATTTTCTGTTGCAAGATATTTCTTAACACTTTCTAAGGATTTTTTTGCATAGCCATTTTCTTTTCCAACCCCACCAATTATACACCAGCCTTGGCTTTCAATAAAAATCTTTCCCTCATCATTTTCTTTTGATCCGACTTTATCTCCGTTTGCATCGTAAGCTCTTAAAACCATTCACCATCCCAGCCATAATCCATAACTGATTTTCTTCTATCCCATCATTACATATTCATCAACCCGACCTGCTAATCCAACAAACTTTAAAGTTCAACCATTTCCCATCACAAGCTTTGCAAAACAATCCAGCAATCATTACTGATTCTGCAACTTTATCATTTTCAATATGTCCTGCTAACTGAAAACTTCACCTGGCGTTGTTGGGAAAACAATTTAAGTTTAAACAATCATTCCAATCAACATCCTCCAATTAAAGGTAATCCGTGTGGGCCAAGATTATTTAGTGTATAGTAAAGTGAAATATGTAAATGATCAAGTAATGTTGTATCAATATTTGTGTCATCAGCAAATCCAACCTTTTCTTTAAGAATATTTACATCACCGGTTTCTTTAATGTAAGCAGTTGTAGATAAAATCAACCAGAGTGGATCATCATTAAATCCGCCACCAATATCTGCATTACCTTTTTTTGTTAAGGGTTGATATTGATGAAAACAAGTTCCATCCGAAAGTTGTGTTGAAGCCAAATCTAAAATTCTTTGTTTGGCTCTCTGCGGAATTATATGAACAAAGCCAAGTATATCCTGGTTACTATCGCGATAACCCATTCCTCGTCCAATACCTGATTCATAAAGTGAAGCAGAGCGTGAAAGATTGAAAGTAATCATACATTGATATTGATTCCAGGTATTTACCATGCGATTAACAATTTTATCTGGAGTATTTGTCTGGAACGATGATAAAATCTGTGTCCAATATTTTTTTAGTTTAATTAACTCATCATTTATTGATGTAGTAATTAGAAATTTTTCTTTTACTTTTTCAAATTCATCTTTTCTTATCTTTCCATTTTCAATAAATTTTTTGTCATCTGGATTTTCTGCATAACCTAAAATAAAATTAATATCTTTAGATTCTCCAGGCTTAAGCTCAACATCAATTTGATGAACACCAATTGGCAACCAACCATAAGCAATGCTGTTTGAACACTTTCCATTCAGCATAGCTTTTGGGAACTCTAATCCATTATGAACTCCAACAAATTCATCTCTGCTTGTATCAAATCCAATTACCTTTTCACTTGTTGCAAAGTATGCGTAATGATTTCTACGTTCACGGTATTCAGTTTTATGAAAAATATTTCCATTCTCAACTTCAACTTGACCGGTTGAATAATTACGCTGGAAGTTTGTCATATCATCCTGAGCATCCCATAAGGCCCATTCAATGTAACTCCATACTCTTATTTTTTTTGTTCGTGCTGATTTATTGGTTAGAATAACTTGCCATATTTCATTTCTTGCTTCAAGCGGAACAAAAAATAATGTACTTACTTCCAACTCATTTTTTGTTGATTTTACTTTCGTGTAACCTAAACCGTGTCTGCACTCGTAGTTATCCAGACTTTTCTTCATTGGTTTCAAGATCGGATTCCAAATTTCATCTTCATCTTTTTATATAAATATCTACCATTGGTATCCATTCGTATATTATTATAACGATAGCGAGTTAGTCTTCTTAACTTCGCATCCTGATAAAAACAATATCCACCAGCTGTGTTTGAAATTATTGAATAGAATCCATCAGTTCCAAGATAGTTAATCCAAGGCAAGGGTGTGTCTGGACGAGTGATTACATATTCTTTGTTTTCATCATCAAAAAAACCGTATTTCATATTTAATTTTCTATAAAAAGGTTGGAAAATTCCTAAAAAGAAATATTTAGAAAGAATAATTCGCAAAATCTATTCCAACTAAAAGTAATATAAAATTACTTCAGGTCTTTCAGATTTTGTTAATAATCAAGCGAAATTTCAAAGTTACTTATTAAACTCAAATTCGTTATTATATTAAATTGATAAAACATTAAAGAAATTATAAAATGTTTAACCTGTTTTCATTTGATTTAGCAATTGTAATTCAATAGCATAATTATTGCAATAATCTATCTAATATTTT
>JADJVK010000050.1 GCA_016710625.1 Saprospiraceae bacterium | reverse complement strand
TTTTCTATTCTAATATCATTCGATTGAGTTGGTGAACATCTAGTATTTACCAAATTTAATGGATTTTGTTCTGTTTTTATTATTCGAAACTTGAAATTATTTCTTGAGGATACAGAACCAAGATTGCAAAATTGACTGATAAACTAACCTATAATCATACTGCATTGAAACCACTGGATTAATTGTCCCAGGAGCTGGAATTAATGGATTTATTCCAAAAATTCCTGGATTTATATGCTTTCCAAACAAAAACATAGGTCCAGCTACTCCATGATCTGTTCCTAAATTTCCATTAGATTTTATCGTTCGACCAAATTCACTAAAAGCTAATCCTAGAACTCTTTCTTCTAAACCTTTTGCTTTGATATCATCCATAAAATCCTTGATGGCATTACTGAGTTCCGTCAAAGTCCCAGAATGTCCACCTGAAGTTGTATTCCCTAAACTCACTTGGCTGTTATGTGTGTCATATCCATTGGTTGAAACCCAGTAAACCTTTGTTTCAATCCACCATTGATTAATCGAGCAACAAGTTTTAGTTGTTCTCCCAAATTGTCTCAATTCCTTGTGGAGGCGGTATAATTAGAGCCTGCACCACCTTTATTGAATGCTTCTTTAATTCTTTTTGCATATGAATTCGTAAATTGCATTTGTTTTCGAATAAAATTAATTTCTGTTTCTGCATTTAATTCAAGTTTTAATCCATTATTTTCATAAGGTTCAGTGGGTCTCCTGTACCAATATAATGATAGTTTAAAGCTTGAGACATATGGAATGAAGTACCTTGCAAACCAAGTGAAATACTTGAGGATCCCAACCTAACGAGAGGTCATCCATAATCGTATTGGGGTAGCCGACTGGATAATTGGGATAAGAATATTCTAAAAAACGACCCAACCAACCACTTGATTTTGTGTCGTTCGCATCAGAACCACTAGCAAAATATCTGTGCTTCGAAAATGAGAAAAATTTGGGTTTTCATAACTAACACCTTGGACAATATTCAATAAGTCTTGTTCAAAAGCGACTTCATTCCAGTCATACTCGGATGAAAGCCAGTTTTATCTTGATATCCATTTAATTGTAAAGCATTTTTATAAGGAATTAAGATATTGCTTCGAAATGAAGATAAATTTGAATATTGATCCAAAAGGGATTACTGTATTGATTCCATCATTTCCACCTGACATTTGAATTATTGCAAAATTCGATCATCTTCATTTAAAAAGGATTAGCATTTCAGCCTCAGTAGGTTCAATACTAATGGGGAAGCAAATAATTTATCCGAATAGAGGAATAGAGCAACTGCAGCAAGTGGAATATTTTTTAAAAAACTTCTTCTTTTCATAAAATAAATCTTAATAGATTAAATATTGATTTTCTTTCTAATAATTAGAATTTTAACAAAGATTGGTCTCTGCCATTTTTAAAATTTCTTCATATAAAGTGCTCAATCTATATTTCAATGTTGCATAAGTAGCCCCATCATTGTATTTTTCCAATGTTGGTCTTGGATCATTCATATATTTAAAAAGCTTATCATTCCAATAGTCGTCAGGTAAACCATTTGTAATTAATTTTTTTAATTCTGCTTTTGTACTTGCATTAGATGGCAAAGTGTGGACATGTGCTATAAGAAAATCTACTAAATCATTAAGGTTATTGGCATTTGGTATTTTTCGGTAAATTCAAAAAATATTGAGTTGAGCATTTCCAAAGCCAAATCTAACAAACCAATAGGCAAATCCATTTTCTCCTTGAAATCCTTGCAAAAGGTGCAGGTAATCAAAGTTCATGAAAGAGGGTGTTTCAGTGTATGCTGGCCAACCATTTACAGTTGGTGGAGCAGCTAATAATTGTTTGTACCCTCCTGCCCTTTCAGCAAAAATAAACCATGTCGAATATTGATCAACAACATTTTGTATTAGGTATTTGTACATCAAAACATTTTATTAAAGTTGTCATTTGTTGAAGTGGACACTTTATCATTGCACTCATTTGAGCAGATTCGAAAAATGTTGACTTGTAAATAATTCTTGTAATAATGGTAAAAATTCATAATTACTGTTCCTAAATGTAGTTACTAATGGCAAAATAATATTGGTTTCGATTTCTGAAGATATTTGTAATAAACAAAGAATCTATATATTCTTCGTACAAAATATTTTGCTACCTCATCTTGGTCAAAAATCATGGTCATTAAGGCGTTGATTTCTTCTACACCTCCATCATTATTACTATTACCTTTTATTACGACATTTTTTAAAAGAAGAAAAATGTTTATCTGTAGAATCGTGAACTGCTTTATTATAGATCTCTTGGAAATGGTCTAACGTACCTGGAGCATTTTGCCAAATCCCAACCAGTTAGTACTTTTGCAGCTTCTTTGCATTATCCCCTTCTGTAAAATAACTGGGTAAATCTTTTCCAATTGTAAGCAATTCTTGAAGTTCTCTAGCATAATTTTCGTTTGGTCCATTTGGGTTTGTTGCACTTACAGCATAGCTTGCTGCACCATCAAGATACATAAGCATTCCTCTATTAATCGTAACATTGGTAACTAAAGTTTTAAAATTACCCATTCTTGAATTAAGAGGTTCTCTTAGAAGATGATAAATTTTTGTGTTTTCCCCCAAGGTCCAGTATATGGCTGTATGGGCATACTATATGATTTATTTAAGATAAAATAATAATTTACAACAAACAAAAATGATTTTTCATATAAAACATTACATGATTGTAAAATTATAAACTAGCAAATAATTTGTTTTTCACCAATTAATATATTTTCAATTATTGAAATATTAATTGTATATATGTGACAAAATACAAAATATTCAAAATATTGGTATTATTAATTTTTATTTTAATATTATCTACTTTATAAGACGATTTATTGGCAGAAAACTTGATTTTCAGAAATAATTCACATCAAAATTGAATATTTTAATCATAAATCATTGAATTATTTCAATTTAAACAATAAGTCTCAGTTATCCTAAATCCGAAATATTTTAATATAATAATCAATTCATATATTATAATACGTTTCACATATTCATTTAAGGAATTTAGTAACTTTAATATGTTGCTATCCTAACCCTTTTTAACTTTCGTTCAATAATTCAAGAAATTAAATTTGATAATAAAAATTATTATGTACATATTAAATAGATTTTTTATTTAAGAAATTTAGAAAACCTTTTTATTAATTTGAACCACATTTCTAAGTTAATTCATAAATTAGTGGGGCTATTCATTTTTGACATAATATCAATAATTTAATATAAAGCCTGTAGATTATATTTACTAGACGCCATTGGTTTGAAATTCTATATTTGCTTTATTTCAAAATGGGTTTTGCCAATTTTACCTTCGATTTCCTCCATTTAATCTCAAATTTTAATAATTTTGCCATGTTAGATATTGCAAACCAACGTGTTGTAATTTTCCTCAAATTTTAAGAAATCCATTGCATTTATGAGCTTAAATCAAGCTCATATTCGTGCATTGATGAGTGATAATAAAAGCTGATTTCTTGCCATTTAATCGAGAATTTTAAATTTGGTATTCTTTTGAAATTTAAGATTTTGCCCATATAATCTCAAATTTTTGCAAATTTGCCATTTAAGATATGGCAAACCAACATGTTGAATTTTTTTCCATATTTTCTAAGAAATCCATAGTGATAATAGATTACATTATCTATTTAAAATTAATTGTGGACATACCTCATTACCTATATATAGCCATTTTATCGTAGATATTATCTCAAATTTTTACATAATGGCCATGAAAGACGTATCAATACAATAAAATGGATTTTTATACCATATTTAATGATATATCTATAGCATTCATTGTTTAAATACAATCAATACAAAAAAAATTTGGTCGACTAAATAATTCCATTCCTAACTGTTTTTGTAAATTTTAAAACTTTCGAGTTCTTCTTCATTTTGTGCGGAACCAATATGTTTAACAAAAAACCATTTATTATTTCAATACCTTTCTATCTGAACGGCCTTTGTATTTGATGCCATTTCACCAATCTAAGTTTCATAAAAACATCCATTAGTGCAGTAAAATTAAAAAACAATTATAATCTTTGTTTATAGTAATTGTGTTTTTCAAAATAAAAATTGGTACAAGTCAGGGAAAAAATTCATTTGGGAAATGTGGTATTCAAATTAATATCGCTTTCTAAACCAATTTATTTCCTATAGCTTTTGTGACCGCTTCGACTGCAGAATTCACTTGGAGTTTTTCAATATTTTGAATGTGTACATTCACTGTATTCAAGGAAATAAAACATTTTGAGATATCATTTTATAGCTAAATCCTTGTACTAGGAGTGACAAGACTTCTGTTTCTCTGGGTGTAAGATTAAATTCTTCATTCCGTTTCCCATTGTCAGAATTGCCAACAAATCGTAGTACTTGCCGTGCAATGCTAGGTGTCATCGGTGCACCGCCTTCTAAAGCTTCTTCTATGGCATTCAATAACTCTTGAGGTTTAGCTTTTTCAATATATACCCATCGGCACCTGCACGAATACTAGCAAATAGTTTTTCATCATCATCAAAAACTGTTTGCATTAATATTTTAAGGTTTGGAAATTTTTGTCGAATAAGTCTTACACCTTCAATTCCATTGACGTAAGGCATATCAATATCCATCAGAACTAGGTCGGGCTTTGTTTGATCAATATTTTTAGCACATCACTGCAATCTTGAAATAATCCTACACAAGTCATCTGTTCAGGTGAGTTCTATCAGCATTTCTAGACTTTCTCTTCTTTTGCTGTTGTCGTCAAAAATAACTATTCTTTTTTTCATTCTAAACAGGAATTTATGAATTATTATTAATTATCAAAGGTATCTTAATTACAAAAATATAAGATCAATCATTGTTCCTTCTACTAGATTTGTTATTACATCTATGGTACTATTGATCTCTGTAGCTCTAATTTTCATGTTTTTAAACCATTTCCACCCAAAGGCTCTTTCCTTATTTTTATCTCATTTAGACTAAATCCCTTGCCATTATCAATTATTGAAACAACCAGCTTTCCGATTCTTTGCGAATCAAGACTTGTAATAAAGTACATTCGGAATATTTTATTGCATTATTGATTGCCTCTTTGCTGATGAGGTAGATGTTCTTTCGTTGTTCCATAGACAGCGTTAAATCTGGTATTTCTATGTTATCAGTAAATTGTAGATTAATATTTTTTGCTTCTATCATATATACTGTAAAACTTCTTAACAGTTTGACAAATCTTTTAATGATGACTTCCTGCTTTAACTGTCCATACAATATCACTCATTGCTTCCATCATTTCATTCGTGCTATCACTTATTTTCGAAAAATAATGTTAACTTTATTGTTTCCATCACCTATTTTTGGCTGCCTCTGCATAGATTGAAATACTACTAAGTGTAGTGCCAATTTCATCATAAGATCTCTTGCAATTGATTACGTAGTTTTTCAACTTTTAATTCTTGTTGTAATCTAAATCGGACAATGTTCCACATGATCAATGTAATAATTGATAATAAAATCAGCTTGAACCAAAGAGTTTGATACCAATACGGTAGTACTATGATCTCCATGCTTATGGGATTCTTACTCCATGTAACATTTGAATTAGAGCCTTTGACATGGAATGTATATGTACCGGGAGATAGATTAGTATAAGTGACTTCGTGTTTGGGTGAGGATTTGTCCAGTTTCATCAAATCCATCGAGTTTATACTATAATTTTTTCTAGAGTTGCTTCTATACTCTAGAGATGCAAAGCTGATACTAAATACATTCTGGCCCGGTTGCAATGTCAAGTGATTAGCATATCCTATGGGAGCTTGTATATTTTTGCTGTCAATCTTCCATTGCAAGGGTTTGTCAAAAATGGAGATCCCAGTAAACACTATATTACTCACAATCTTTTCCCTCAATACTTGTTGAGGATTGAATATGACAAAACCATCTACACCTCCAAAAATCAATTCTCCATTGGCCATCACAAATGTCTCGAATCTATTAAATTCATTACCTGACAATCCATCATCTACTGTATAATTTCTAAACATATTATTTGAAGGATCAAAACAGCTCAATCCATTATTAGTACTAATCCATATATTGCCAATACTGTCTTTTTGCATACAATAGACTACATTAGAAGGAAGGCCTGAGTGCTCAGTGTAGGATTTACAAATTCCTTCATCATTCTATAATTTCTATTATCGAATCCCTTGAATTTAGTTAACTTACCATCTTTAGTATTATAGCTCATTAAAAAACTGAATTCATTATCATTAAACATACTAGCCAATATGTATTGGTTGAGTCTAAAACTAAACTATTTAAATGAATTTTATCGTCATTCATGGGTAAAATTGGTGCTAGATATTCAGGAGGCAACTTCGATAATGATTGGAAAAAACGCTTATTTTTAAAATTTTTAAATACCTTTTGGCGTGAATCTATTTTAACTACTCCATAACCAGAAGTGCCGAACCATTTAATACCATTGTTATCAACCATAGTACTTATCATTGAGCCTTTTGGCACAAAATTATAGATTGAGGTAATATTTTCTATTTCATTTGTATTGGGATTAAATATATTCACCAACGAATCGATAACAAGGTAATTCCTTCATCATTAATGGAACTAAGTTGTTATAGATTTACAAATGTTTTCTCATTCAATTTTGTAGTGGATAAAATTTTTGTGATTTAGTGTCATAGCCAAATAATCATATTGTACTGTTATGAGCACTTTTATCTTTATCATTTCTAACTGGAAAAAACTTGACCCAATCACCTTTTAAAGGTTTAATACCAAATACTTTTGGAGTATATTGCATTACAGTTGCTTTACCAATATCATTGCCTGGAATTAATTTGTAAACATTTTCAGGTGAGCTCAACCATAAAGAATTATCGTGCATCCAATTAATGGAATAATTGATTTGTGGTTGCCAAGGTTTGATCAGAGAGCTGATAGGTAAAGCTAAGTAGCTAAATAGTATCTTAGCGTTCAAATCTGCAAAGTGTTTACTGTTTAACTTTATAGAACTTACATCTATTATCAAAACATCCTTCCATGTACGAACAAATAATTTACCATTTGCATATTGTAAATCTCTGATGCAAGAATTTTCTTTCTTTTGATTAATGCTCGATAGTGGGTAGAATCGTTCATTTTTTTGTCAAATAGCCATAA
>JADJVK010000049.1 GCA_016710625.1 Saprospiraceae bacterium | reverse complement strand
TTCAGGTGATGGATTACTCGAACCTCCAACTTCATTTATTAAAATAGTATCTCTTTCCTCTCCATCTTTTATATATTTAGTAACTTTGCCTGTGCCAATACTACTTAAATTTTCATAAGTTTTATTTACTGTTATAGTACCTGTCATTGTTCCTTTAATATCAAAATCTGCATTCAAAATAAATGCGAATACAAATCCTCCACTAAAACCTTTAAAAATACTACCACCTACCCCACTAAAAGAATTTTGCTTATCGCTGCTTTACCTAAAAAGTGAAGGTTCTTTCAAATTGGCAAGAAAAAATTCAGCATTATTTAGGATTTTAAGACCATGTTTGAAAATTGATATTATCCCTCCAGCTATCTTAATTTCTTGTAGATAAAATGTTCCAGCGGCTTTTGCACTTGGTGTTGCATCAATTTTATGTCCTAAAACTGTTATAGGTAATGTAATATTAAAATTAATATTCCAATCATTTTGTAATATTTCTCCCCTAGTTTTTATTTTTCCAGATTCAGGATTATTATTGATTAAATGATACTTTTCATACGAATCCACAAATGCCAGATTTCTTTTTTCTACTATCATTCTATCATTTTCTTTTTTAATTTCTTTTATTCGATAAGCATTTTTAAATTCCGTAAAATCAAACCCAATGTGATAGTAAATTTTATCGACTTCAAATAAATTCTCTGTTTCCAATGTTCTTTTTACAATTAACTGATCCGATGTTTCATCAATAATTAAATCTCTAGCTTTGCTAGTCACATCAATAATTCCAGGCTTTAATTCATATTCAAATGTATTAATTTTATTAGATGTACTATCTATAGGATTTTGAACAATATCATCTGGCTTTACCCACTCTTTTCTGCAGGAAAAATTACCTAGAATTGCTAGAAAAATTATACTGTAAATAATAGAATTCTTTATCATGGTTTCTTTGTTTTAATTGTTATTGATTTTGAAATATTACTTCTTATTTGATTGGGGGCAATAGCAGTTATTGCATAATTGTATTCAATATTATACAATAAATCACCATCAATAAAACTTGTTTGATCTAAAGGGGTATAAGCAATAGAAACTAAAGGTTTCTTTTTCTCTGATTTATAGATTGCATATTTGTAGCCTTTTTGACCATCCCATTTTAGATAAACTTTATGTTTTTCTTTATCATAAGTTATTTCAAGATTATCAATTTCTTTTGCTTGCGAATTATCTTTTGTAAAAACTGATGCAGGAAATGATACGGCACTTAATAATCCTGCATCATCTTGAGCTTTTATTTGATAATAATAGGTAGATCCTATTGTAATATTAGTATCTTCAAAATTCGCAATATCTTTCCTAATGTTTTATATAGTGACCAATCACCCCATTTTTTTATACAATAAGTAAGCAACTACATCTTTGGCATCACTAGGATACCATGCTAATTGAATTTTATTTTTTCGGAATTTAAAATCATAAAATGTAGGTGGTGAAGGAGGTACTTTATCTGGTTTTTTCAATTCTAAAACATCAGAATACTCAGAATAATTTGATCTAAAATCTACAGCAGAAATTCTATAATAAATCTCCTCAGTATGTGTTTGCAATGAAATAGAATCATAGAAAATGTTAGTTTTGTGCGGATAACCAAGAAGACTTTTATACATATGTGTTTTTTATTTGTAAAATAATATATATAATAACCATTAATATCTGCTTCTTTATTAGCATCCCAAGTTAGTTTTACAATTCCATTGGTGTCTATTTCGCCTTTCAGTCCTTTTGGTTTGCTTGGCGGAATAGAATCTAACAATACAACTCTAATAAAATCACTAGGAGATGGATTCCCAACAGAGTCTATTGCTACTACTCGATAAAAAGAAGGATTTACCCTATCAACCTGGGGATGAAAGTATGAAATCACCAAAGGATTTAGAGGTTTTTCATGAATTGTTTCCCAAACTTTCATCACTTAATTTATAGGATCTCTGTACATAATATCCAGCAATATCTTTGATGAGGTTGGCATCCCAACGAATTGTGATAGCTGAATCACCTAACCACATATAGCTCAATTTTTCAGGTGCACCTGGGCCTGATTTATCTCTACACATAGCAAGAACTGGCTCTGAAGGTTCAGATTCAATACCATAAGGGCTAACACCAACTATTCGATAATAATGTGGGTCATATAATGCTAGACTATCAAAAAAACATAATCCTCCATTTTAAAATCCTTGGTGTGTGCTCCAATAATTAATTTATCTTTATTGATAGGGTAATATTGGATTCCATCTTTAGATTTTTGAAGATAAAATCCTGTAAACTTGTTCTCAATTTGTTTTTTTGACCATGTTATTCTAATATATTTTTCCTGCTCATCCAAACCAGATGGGATTATTTTGGGTAGTCTATCGACATTCATACTTAGCTTTGATTTACAATAATATTTATCATTTAAATTTTTTATTTGTAAAGTGTATAGATAATATTTACCCTTTTCAATGGTCTTATCCACATATCGCATTCCTATTTTTTGTAGCAAAATTTATATCACTAAATGCTGAAAAGTTTAACATAGTGAAGCAAGATTTCAGTAATCTGTGTTGTTCCTCAATGGGTTTCTCATATAAATCCTTAAAAGATTCTTCATTTTCAAAAGTTTAATAATATCTCTATCATTAACTCGGATTAATTTGCCATGTTGTTTGGTTTGTTCAATCTTTGTCATTGTAATAGTATCTATTTCAACTCTATCAATTAAGTATCCATTTTGTGTGCACTCCAGAAGAGCAGCATAATGTGGATGACTCCAAAATAAAACAACAGAATCCGTGGTTCGAAATAAATTGAAATTAATGGTTGAATCTAATTTTTGAGCCAACAAATATGATGGAATTAGATATATGAAAATTATATAATATTTGTGTTTCATTTTATTGCGTTTTAAGATATTCCAATGATTTAATTGCCGTATTAGAATTTGGTGGAAATATATTTAATTTATAACTTCCGTTTTTTAGTGTCATGTCCAATTGGTTTTCCTTCCAATTAGTTTTGGCATTTACATTTAAAGTAGCGTAAACTGAATTCTTAGTATTTAGATAATGTTCATATAGTGTTTTTCTCATATTATATTGATTCTTTTCGGCATCTAATTTAATTGTGTAGTGATATTTTTTTTGTAAATTAAAATTTGAATTAAATCCAGAATTATTTGGATTTTCACCTTTATTTGACCCAATTTTCTCTTGTAAGAAGGCATTATACCTGAAATGGATATTTTTATTTGGTTCAAACCTTAAATTTTCAAAATTTGAAATTTCGTTTTTAACGATATTATAATTTGAAGTAAAATTTTCAAAATAAGCATTATCAAATGACTCCGCAAAAACAATTTTGGCAGTGTTATTATTTAAATCCAAATTATCTAATGGTTCACCGATGGAAATTAAATATATAATCATTAGCTGCATTATATTTTCGGTATCAATTTTTTCAAACGAAATGCTCTCAATTTTTTGAGCTAGAGTTTTGTATTTGCTGGTTCCCAAACTTATAGGTAAATAATTCTTGATACTTAAATTGTTTGGTAGATTTATTTGTGATAAATTTATCAATCAAAAGTAATGGAATATTTTTTGATCCTAACTCAGGCAGATCATAGTTGAAATTTGGACCATCTGCACCTATAGCTAAATATTTTGCAGATATAGTATCATTTTTATCTACATTATTAGATATAATTATAAAATATTGGTGGTTTTTATCTTGAGGATACAATGTGGAAATATCTGAATCAAAATATAAACCCCTTTTTATTGTTTTCTTGAATATAAAAATTTTGATTTTCAGGGATGGTCATTTTTACATACGGACTAAGATTTTCTGGTTTAGATTGTGTCCTAAAACTTAATTCAAATGTCTCAACTTTTAAAGTTTGACTTGCCTTTGATAATTTTAAAGATAATTTTAATTTATAATTTGTATTAGGTTTAAATAAATCACTATAATTAATTGTAATTTGCTTTGTACCCCGAGTCGATAAATTGTTTCGGATTAATATAGAAGTATTATTTTCAAACAATTCAGCCTTAATTATATCGAATTTTAGTATATTTCTAATTTCCTTCATATTTTGATCCAAGCTAACAACTGTATTATTTCCAGAGTTGTAGTTAAACTGAATGAGAATTTCCTTATTCAAAGCAATATCTTGTTGGTTTTGTGTAGGATTGCTACTAATCACTAATGGTTCATTTCTGCAATTTGTCCGGAGTTTGTTTTGATTTGACATTTTTCTCCTAAATTAAATTGCATACTCATAGAAAATTTATCAGAAATATCATCAACAGATAATCCTGTATTTCCATCCTCGTAACTTGCATCTACATCAGCTGCTTGTAACAAACTAACAAATGATTCGAAAGCAATATCCTTACAATCATCACACAAATCAATTACTGGTATTTCTACATCTATTACTAGTTGACCATTAATGTAAAAAGGATTTGGAAATCCGCCATCTACATAAGCCGCAATTGAGCAGAAAATTCTTTTTTATAAAGGCTAGAATTTCCATTATCGTCTAGTTTTAAATCAATCTTAGCACTAGTATTTACTGCTATGTATGCTTGACCTAATGCATAGTAACCATTTAAACCAATTTCTGAATTGGTATTTGTGCATCTGACATTACTATATTTAGAGATATTAAAATCGAAACCAATATCACCTTCAAAACTAAAAGATAAATACTCTTCTAAACCCGGAAAACTTATATCAGCATCCAACTCTATCTGTGCACCAACCGCAAAACCTAGTCCTGAACCTCCAATTGAGGATGGTTTCAATGGCTCAGATTCAAAATTAATACCTTTTGTTTTAAACAAATCTTGGACTCTTTTTGGCAGTGGAGGTAGACCAATAGGTACTCCGTCACCAGATAAGATACATGTATTCATTGCTTGGATTCCTTTACCTAATAATGCAGCATCTAAAGTCAATCTACCTCTTGGGTCATCACCATTAATATTCATTCTTGGCCGCCCAAATCTCAAAATTCTCATTTTGCGACAACCTCATAGAACCTGTAATCATAGTACCATCCCTTTTGATTCCCATATTTCCTACCATACTTACTATTGGATTTTGCTCAGGAATTTCTATTTTTACATATCCTAAAAAAACTACCGACCAACTCTAGTTCTGGGTAAAAATTTAATCTAAAATCAGCAACAGCTTTAATCTTTGGTTTTGACCAATTATTAATATTGTCATTAAATACAATTCTCCGATAACTGAAAGTTGTTCTAAACCTCTGTTCATTGACATTGTAGCACCAAATGTAACTTTACCATTCATGGGAGTTGGATCTGCTTTGCTACCTAAAATCACACTAGCTTGGAAACCAAAAGATCCAAATTGGGGCTTATAGGTTGCACCATCACCGATACTTCCATTGATTGGTTCACTTATAGTAGGTAACATATTATAATGAATACCACCGCCAAATCCATAAAGATCAAATGGTAATTGATAAGGTGGCACACCTAATGGTAATCCTGGATTAAACATTAATGTACCTGCTAACCGGAAATAAGCAAAATAATCATTTGTGAAAGCAAAAATATCTGCTGGCCGTGGCTCACCATATACACCAAACTGAGCTTCTATATTAAGCAAACCAATTGGTAAACCTACAGTTACATTGCTTTTAACACCTCTATCTCTACTATTTAAATTTCCAACAATAGGTTCTGAATAAAATTCAATTTTCCTTTAATAGATATACTATTAAATTAGCATCAATAATCAATTCCTTTTATTTCAAAGGATTCAAAAGCTATTTTACCAGCTATATTATTTTAAGTTGGATTTACTTTTGACCAAATAATAAATTTTGTATTAGCTGCGATATCATTAGGTCCGTCAATTAAAACTACTTCCAATTCACAGGCAAGTCCAATTTTATCTAACCCTTCAAACCCTAAACCTAGTTTTTAATATTTAATGGTAAACCACTGATAGTTTTACTTGGACTGGAAAATCCAAAAATGCAAGAATCTTTAATAAAACCATTTGTAATTTTAGAATTATAAACCAAACTAAATTCCAATTTAGGAAGCGATAGTTTTAAAGGTAGTTCTGGTATAGTAGCATTATTTGGTAATAAACTTTTAATGAATCAGTGTTAATTGAATATCACCATATAAACCAAATTTTACATCTACTTTTGACCATTTTGCTTACTATCATCATAATTTCATTCAAATAATCTATTTGGTAAATTGATGCATTGGAAACATCATTGGTATTTTCATACCATTTTGAGGTGGTCTTACATTAAAACCAAATATTGGTTTTGAATTAGAATCAAACACTAACCTTTGCCTTATATTCTAATCCTCGCCCTCTTTGTTGATTGGCAAAGAAATTATACCTTCAAAAAATACATCCTCTAAATCATTATTTAAAATACTTAATCCAAATTTATCAATAGAAAATCCAAATCCGGACAATGATCCACCTCCATCTAATTTCAAAATATTTGTAATACTTGCTTTTGCATACAAATGAGGGTCAATTATCAAATGATCAATTTCAATTTTTTTTGTAGTGTCATTCAAAACTCTTTAGGGTATATTCATTAAAATTTTTCTATATAAATTCCTTTAAATTGTTGAATAGTACTACCATAATTTTCTGGAAAA
>JADJVK010000048.1 GCA_016710625.1 Saprospiraceae bacterium | reverse complement strand
AGCTGAATGGGGATAATACCAATAAGTAAAATTATTGAATTGGTGAAGCCTGACCCCGAAGCAAAAAACAGTTGCTTTTACTCGTTTGGTGAAGGTCTGTATGGAGGCACCTATTATGATACACATACAATCGATAATTGTCTCAAACCACAATCTATACTTGCGTGGGAAATGAACTATAAACCTCTCCCACTTGCACATGGAGCACCATTGAGACTACGCATTGAAAACCAGCTTGGTTATAAAATGGTAAAGTGGGTAAGTTCGATTGAATTTGTAACATCACATAAAAGTTTAGGTAAAGGATTTGGTGGCAAAAATGAAGATGATGAATATTTTGATTTATTGGCAGATAGTTAATAGTAATACATCTTGTATTGAAACAATTAAAAGAAATATCATAACATTAACTTAAAATCAATTCCTTACTTTGAAGAAAATATATGATAATATCAAATAGGGGGCTAATTATTTTGTTATCAGCTGCATTGTACTTTATCTACTCGTTTTATTAGATACTTTGTTTTTTAAACCATGTCTAATTATATTTTATTAAAACACTAAATGTTATAACTCCATTTTCTCTGGTTCTATTGGGTTGTTAAACAATTTCGAATAAAGAAGCACTACTTTGAAATGTGGAAATAGCAGTAATACTTTGAAATTTTGATTTTAATCAGTTCTTGGTACGCAATTATTTTGACTGATTTGCCTAAATGGATGACTTTTATCGAGTATGGATTTTTTTTACTCCACTTGATGGTGTTAGTACTCTTCTTAATATTTATTTTGACGTTTAAGATAAAAAAGGTTATTCTGATATTAGGAGTAATTTAATCTGAATTGCGGATATCCATAAACGGAGCTTGTGATTTCAGATTCAATTTTGAGTCTGTTGCATTTGTGGGGTGAACGATCTCATTCCTGACTGTAGAAAGAATAAACTTAGAACGATGAAATATTTAAAAATAGTTAAAGGAGGTTGATTTCTATTGAAAGTACTCGGAAGGCTGTTGTCGTACCTGATGATAGTTTAAAGTCAATATTCATATTTAAAAAGTTTATGGAAATCACAGAGAATTAGGAGAGAAGTTCGTATTTTCACCCCATAGTCCAATTTGACAGTTTCCGAAGTGGCTATCAGTAATTTTTAAAATAAAATCTACCAAACAAAGAGCAATCTTAAGTAATTTTAAAATGAGTATTAATATTCAACCCACATTAGAAAACGAGAAAATACTTCTTTCTCCTTTACAGGATGAAGACTTTGAAGGATTATATGCTGCTGCTTCAGATCCTAAAATTTGGGAACAACATCCCAATAAAAACCGCTGGCAAAGAGTAGTGTTCAAAAATTTCTTTGAAGGAGCAATTCAAAGCGGAGGTGCATATAAGATTCTGGATAAAACTACGGATACTATTATTGGAAGTACCAGGTTTTATGATTATAACGCTCAAGAAAAGAGCATACTGATAGGGTACACTTTTTATTCTACTCCATTTTGGGGAAAAGGCATCAATCATTTGGTAAAGACTATGATGTTGGATTATATTTTTCAATTCGTTTCAATAGTAAATTTTCATATTGGAGCAGATAATATTCGTTCTCAAGTAGCTATTAGTCGATTGGGTGCTAAAAAAATTGATGAGCAGGAGGTGACTTACTTCGGAGAACAACCTAAGTTAAATTTTGTATATCAGATGACTAAAGATGAATGACTTTCGAACAAAATTACTTTCAAATAACCGATATTAAGTTAGGCTAGCAAAGCCATCAGTAAAGTTAAAAAAACAAAAAAATATTTAGGCTATGGTTTAATGTAGAATTTCATGCATAGCACGACTTTTTAGTTTGTCAAAAAATTTAATCAACTTTATAACAACATAGATAAATGAAAATAAAATTAATTTTTGTACTTGTTTTAATGATAAATGTCGTTAGCGCACAGTCCAATAAAAATATTCACAAAGAGGCAATTCTTGTTGATACTCATAATGATTTCTTAACAAAAGTTATGGAGCATGGTTATGGACTGGATACTGATCTGAATGGGAAAACACATAGTGACCTGACTCGTTTTAAAAAAGGAGGATTGGACGTTCAATTCTTCTCGGTTTGGAGTGATGGTAATCAAATAAATCCTTTCGCCTTTGCCAATCGACAAATTGATAGTCTGGATGCTGTTATTAAAAGGAACCCTGATAAGATTGTGAAAGTTGCTAATGTTAAGGAACTTCTAAACGTAGTAAAACAAAATAAAATAGCAGCTTTAATTGGACTTGAAGGCGGACATCAAATTGAAAATAGTATTAAAAACCTAGATGCACTTTACAGTCGTGGAACCCGATATATTACACTTACTTGGAACAACTCAACTGATTGGGCAACAAGTGCTTTTGATGAATCCACAAAACCGGAGTTTAAGGGTAAAGGACTTTCAGATTTTGGCAAAGAAGTAGTCCATCATATGAACGAAATTGGAATGCTGGTGGATGTCTCTCATGTGGGCGAAACTACTTTCTGGGATGTTATAGCAACAACTTCAAAACCTATTATTGCAAGTCACAGTTCTGTATATGCTATTTGTCCTGTTCCAAGAAATCTAAAAGATGAACAAATAAAAGCAATAGCAAAAAACAAAGGGGTAATCCAAATTAATTTTAATTCAGGATTTATTGATTCAACAGAAAAAAAGCGTGAAGATGCCTTTATGGAAAGTCATAAATTAGAATTTGATTCCTTAGCACTTATTACAAAAAATGAAAATATCGCTGAAGAAATGATTCATGAAAAATACAAACAAGAATCAGATAAGTTACGGGCTGATTTTTCTTTGGTTATTGATCACATTGTTTACGTGATTAATTTAGTTGGTATTGATTATGTTGGGATAGGTTCCGACTTCGACGGTATAGTTGTTCCACCTCAGCAGTTAAATGATGTTTCAACATATCCATTAATTACAAAGTCTTTATTAGGAAGAGGATACACCCAAAAGGATATAAATAAAATTCTTGGCGGGAATGTTTTGCGTGTGTTGAAAGCAAATGAGGTGATTTGAAAATAGATTCAATCCTCATCTCAAAGGGCAATTAGAAATTCGAGAAACATTAGTCACCTATGACCCGATATTTATTGTTTAATAAAATTCCGGGTAACTGTTCCTTCAGAGGCCTGAATAGTAATAACAAAACTACCCTTTTTTAGAGTTGAAATATCAATACTGTTTTTTTCAGTTACTTCCATATTAATGATCTCAAGTACTTTTTTACCTGTTACATCATAAATGGAAACAGTCACATTTCTATCTTTTATTACAGAGAGATCGAGCAACAAATCAGTATTTGCAGGATTAGGATAAATCAGAACGGTAGCTTCCTTCTGCGTTTTAGCTAATCCCGTTACATTTCCTGTAAAGTTTAAATTATCAACCCATAGGTAATCATTTACGGCCGGAACGCTACCACTTGCAGATAGTGTAATGATGCAACTATCGGGATTGTTTCCTTCAAAGTAATTTAGTGGAATAGTAAAGGCTGCCCAACCCATTGCCATACCTACCAGTACGCGATGCGCAGAGGCCACGGTGATTCGTGATTGCGAATTCACATCCCAACGGGTGAGTGTCACATCAATAAATCCCTGACTGTTGCCGAAAATCATGTGTTGCCAGTTACCGGCTAAATTTGCAGGTCGCGAATCAAAAGGAAACCCCGCTTCAGGTTGCATCGTGGTGGTGTTCAAAGTGCCACAAACAGCTATCCCCGGAACAATACCCATACCTGTTACCGCCTTACTGGTAAGTTTAAGATATGATGAGCCCGGATTTCCCGGAGTCCCCTTAGTACAAGTGAAAACAGCCGCCGCAGCGGTTTCATCGTTCATGCATGACCATGAATCAGGATTGCTGTAACTACCTATATTATTCCAGATTTCGAAACCTGAATTTGGAATTTGTGCATTTGATAGTTTGATACCGAAAAATACTATAGCTACTATTAAGTAAAGGGATTTTTTCATATCAGAGAATAATTTTATTGAATAGGTTGGGTTAGATATTGAAGTTTAATTGGGGTTTTGAGTACAATTATCCTATGGGCATCTCTAAAAACCTACCAATCTCCTTCTCCTTTGGAGAGGGATTAAGGGTGAGGCAGTTATAAAAGCGGTTTTTGAGTACAATTATCCTATATTTATTTATATGAAACCAATTGAAGTTGCATCGGGTAAAGTCAATTAAAAACAGAATTTGTAACTATATCATTAATAATACAAATATACCTGTTAATTCCAACAATCTACGTGACAAAGGTCACATCCTGAAATGGATCTGAGGTTAGCTTATAAAGTTAATCAGCTATCACTGCCAATTGATAGGAATTCGGCAGCGGTATAATGGATCCTATTACATGGAATTAGCCGGTTCACAAATTTTCTGTAACATCAAAACATACTTTACCCATCAGATACTTCACAAGAAAAGGGAACAGATGAAAACAGAATTGGGGTAATTCGCCGGTTTTTCCAAAAAACGAACTGACTTTACAAAAGTTACTGAATCTGAAACAATAGCAGTAGAAAAAAATTAAATGATCGACCTATTAGAATGTTTAAATATCAATTGTTGCACTTATGAGTCTAACACATCCGTGAGTTAATTCAGAATAAATTTTGTTGAAAGAAATTATTTACGCTTTCCGTACAAACTCCGATTTAATCGCCATCGCTCCAAATCCTTCAATACGACAATCAATATTATGATCACCGTCGGTGAGTTTGATGTTATTCACTTTGGTGCCTGCTTTAATGGGTTTTGGGGCTCCTTTTACAGGTAAGTTTTTAATGAGGATAACGCTGTCGCCATTTTGCAAAACTGTTCCATTTGAATCTTTAATCACGGGAGGACCATCTATTTCAACGGCAACGTTTTCAACCACTTCTGATGCACTCCACTCGTGCCCACACTCGGGACACATTAGTAAAGAGCCTGATTCATAAGCATAAACAGAATTGCACTTAGGGCATGGTGGTAAGGTCGACATGAAAATAGAGGTTTAAGATGAGCAGGTAAAGGTATTAAAAAGAGGGATGATTTTGAATAATTCAAGCCATTTGTCTCTTTCGGTTTAGATGGTTTACTTTTCTGCGCAAATAAAAGAATGCCCATTTTTTATCTGTACTATATATTGATTATTGATTACTGAAATGTAAGTAGAACCGAAATGAGTTAACAAATTGAATAACAGTAATTTAAATATTTTACATGAAAAACTTAAAATTCATAATTCAACAAAAAAAGTAAGGAAAATAATTTACATTTGCCACAGGCATCCATTCAATTGGGTTCTAAACTATCAGGAAACTTCATTTCTTTCCGAGATATTCTCAAAACATTTTAAATGACAATCAAAAACATCACACCCCATTACTGCACTAATATATTAGCACAATTGCAGGGTACTTTTATATATAACTAATTTTAAACTTGGTAAGGAAAAATACCCAACGGAGAGTTGAAGGGAATAAATGTTACAGGCAATAAAAAAAACAGACAGGTAATATGCTTTTTAACTCATTAAGCTTTGCGATATTCTTACTGATTGTTTTTATATTCTACTGGTTTGCGACAAAAGGGAATTTAAAACTTCAAAACATTTTACTACTGGTTTCAAGCTATTTCTTTTATGCTTGCTGGGATTGGCGTTTTATGTTTTTACTCATCTTCTCTACTTTATTAGACTACTTTACAGGAATTAAAATCCACGAAGCTATAAACCAAAGAAAGAAATTGTTTTGGCTATGGCTAAGTATTGGAATCAACTTAGGTTTTCTTGGAGTTTTTAAATACTATAACTTTTTTGCAGAATCATTTGCTGATGGACTCTCTCTATTAGGATTTAAAGCAAATTTAAGTTCTTTACAAGTGATATTACCGGTTGGAATATCTTTTTATACTTTTCATGGTTTATCTTATGTTCTTGACCTCTATAAAGACAGAATAAAACCTGAAAGAAACATATTGACTATTCTGTTTTCGTTAGTTTTTTCCATTGCTAATAGCTGGACCAATAGAAAGAGCAACTCATCTTTTGCCTCAAATTGTTAAAAAAAGGGAGTTCAATTATTCAAAAGCAGTTGATGGCTTGCGACAAATATTGTGGGGGTTATTCAAAAAAATCGTCATAGCCGACAACAGTGCCGAATTTGCAAATACAATTTTCAATAATTCAGCGGACTATTCTGGAAGTACGCTTGTTTTGGGTGCATTATTTTTTACTTTCCAAATCTATTGTGACTTTTCAGGCTACTCTGATATTGCATTGGGTACAGCCCGACTTTTTGGCATAGAGCTTTTAAGGAACTTTGCATTTCCGTATTTCTCAAGAGACATTGCCGAATTCTGGAGACGATGGCACATTTCGCTATCCTCGTGGTTTAAAGATTACCTATACATTCCATTGGGCGGCAGCAAAGGCGGAATTTGGATGAAGATTCGGAATACCTTTATCATTTTTCTTGTAAGTGGTTTCTGGCACGGTGCGAATTGGACTTTTATTGTTTGGGGCTTTCTAAATGCTTTATATATAATGCCTTCAATTGTTTTGAATACACATAGGAATAATCTTGATATTGTGGCAAAAGGGAAATACCTGCCTTCAGTAAAAGAATTTTTATCAATGGTTATTACTTTTAGTTTGACTGTATTTGTTGGATTTTCTTTCGAGCAGCCGGTGTTACTCATGCCTTTAAGTTCATATCTTTGAAATTTTTCCGGTTCATTATTTTCATTTTCCCAGTTTCTGGGTATTGGGAAAGCAGTGTCCATAGTATTCTTACAGGCATATTTTTAATTGTTGAATGGCTAGGGAGAGAACAACAATATGCAATTGCACAGTTAGGTTTGAGGTGGTTTAAACTTGTAAGATGGGCATTATATTACGCAATCATTATATCCATTTTTTTGTTTGGTGGTAAAGAACAACAATTTATTTATTTTCAATTTTAATATAAAATATGAAAAAATTTATTAAACAGTTATACCTGTTTCTTTTCATCTTATCAATTCCCATTGCCATTTCGGTAGTCCTTTATCTTATTATTGATCCATTTAAAGTAATTTACAAATATTCCGAGCAAATTAATTCTACAAAAAATTATCAAGTAGCATCGAATAGAGATTTTCAATCCTCACAATTATTCCTTTGGAACTATAAAAAGTACGACTACAATTCATTCATTTTTGGGAACTCGCGATCTTTTTTTTATCAAGTTAAAACATGGAACAAATTTGTTCATGATAATTGTTTTCATTTTAATGCATCAAGTGAAAGTATCTATGGCATCAATTGTAAACTTAAATATTTAGATGAAAACAATGTTAGTATCAATAATGCGTTAATTGTTTTAGATAGTTCTGCTATAAATAAAACTAAAAATAGTACAAACCATTTGTTTATCAAACACCCATTATTTTCAAAACAATCATTTATTATTTTTCATTTAACAATGATTAAGGCATTTTTCCCGAAAGCAATATTTGCATTTGCTGATTTATATATTACTGATAAAAAGAAGGCCTATATGAAAAAATTTGGCATAATGAATAATGTTTGGAAGCATGATATGATATCAAATCAGTTGGAGTATTACGCTTATGATCAGCAAATTAAAAATAATCCAG
>JADJVK010000047.1 GCA_016710625.1 Saprospiraceae bacterium | reverse complement strand
TGGACCATATATAAAAATTCTCTTTATGCAAAATATTAAAGAATTTCAAGAATCAATTACACAAGAAATAGATGTAATTAAAAACAGAGTAAGAAATTTAATTGGTGGTGCGAATTGGGGTGAAGAAGGAAGATTTAAAGAAGCAGTTTTAAAAAATATTCTTAAAAGATTTTTACCAAAGAACATGTCCGTAGGAACTGGATTTATTTTAAAAGCCGAAAACTCATCATCTAATATTTCAATATCTAAGCAACTTGATATCATTATATACGACAATACGTTACCACTATTATTTTCCGAAGGTGATTTTATTATAACAACAATCAATAACGTGAAAGGAGTGATTGAAGTGAAATCAAAAATCACGAGCAGCACATTTCAAACTGTTATTGAGCAATTTGACAATTCATTGCAACCTTTTGTTGAATTAATTCTTAACATGGAAGCAAAGCTTTTTTTAGGCGTGTTTGCATTTGAATATGAAGGGTGAACTTTGAATCCTTGAATATCGATTTTGCTCTTAAATCCTCTAAAAAAATTATCAATCATATTTCCCTTGGAACAAACTATTTCATTAGATTTTGGGAAAGTAAATATAAATACAATTTATTGACCTCGGTTGATTGCGAAAATGACTTCTACAATTGCTACAAAATTGCAAACTTGTCCTTTTCATATTTCATATCTAATATAATTGATATGATTTATCAAGAACAAGAAGATAGAAGTTGGTTTTTGTTTCCAATTACTGAAACCAAGGAATTTTATCGTACTCGAAGTATTTGCATGGAATAATACTAAAACTGGCAATAATCGAATAGACGGCTTTAGCATCATAAACAAATGGGGTAAAGATTTCACATTTATACACTTAACAAGGAAAATTTAGACCATATTACACAAGGGACTCAATTCGCCGATTCGCAAAATTAAAAATCTACGCAAAGTGATAATCAAATTAAATAACCAAACACTCAGTCTTAGCTAATTACAGCTCCAATATTTACTCTCCAAATATATACAAAATATATTTAGTGTGTAATATATCGGTAGCCTAATTAAAAAATATTCTATATATTTGGAATTAATTATTTCTTACTATTGTTAAGCTTTTTAATAAACTAAAAACTCAACCTGGTTTATGGATAAAGTTATTCATCGAGATTTCTATATGATAATCCTACTTGGAATTATCCTTACAATAGGCTTACACGCCATTTTTCCAGTCTTTTCATTGTCGTTTATTTCTACTTCAGAGCAGTTTCAATCATTATTGCTAATCCTTCTTATTGGCTATATAATTGGACACCCATTGTTTTATCTTGGCGGATGGCTAGAATCAATAATCGATAGATTGTTTTCAAATGAGCATCCAATAATAAATCTAATTGACAAGGGAGTTCTAGGTATAGAAGGGTCAGCACTTAAAGATGCTATTTATTCATGTTTTGGAGTAAATTTAAACAATGTGGAAGTTGCTAATAAAATTATGCATTATGACAATACATTCACCTTGATTAAACAATATACCTACCAACAATCCTTTTCAGATATATTGAAGTCACTTACTTATAAAGCTACCATGTTCAGGAACCTTATCCCAGTTTGTATCATCTTCATATTAGCATTAATAATAGTTATTTTATTTCCCTTTCTTATTAATCAGGAATGCATTTTATTTGTAACAAGTATTTGGATTAAACTAATATTAATTGCATTTCTTGTACTTTTCATTATTTCATTAAGACTTATTTCACAAAAAATATACCTTGAATGGTTTAAAGAAGTGCTATCCTATTTTTATATCTTCATGAGAACAAATTCTAATATAACATCTAAACATTAAAAATGACACACTTTAAAAAGATCGGCCCAGATGATTATTATTTCAGTGCCTTTGCCAGTTTGGCAAGACATAACATTTATATTGTTTTACATTCCATAGATGCTTATATAGGCAAACCATCTAAGCATGACGATGACGCCAAAATTAATAACTTTAATTGTTTAAATTATATCATTAACAATGGAAAAAAGAAATCGGATATCATTGAGAAGATAACCTCAAAGTTGGAATACCATTTTCCATTCTTGGAGTTATTATTGCATAACAAAAACTATTAGTGTTGATAAAAAAAAGAAAGTAATTTATCAGACCATTGGAAACTAAAGTAAATACTATGAAAAGCTAATAGTCTTGTTTGATCAAATAACTGATTGGAGAGATATTGGAGCTCATGCTGAAGATATTCACAAGAAGAAATTAACTGCTAATTTTGTTGAAGATTTACGAAGAATTTACGATGCTTCTTGGCATAAGACCAAAGAAGGATTGTCACTTTCCGATTCACAAATGGATCAACTTGTGAGATTAAAAGGAAGACAAACTAAAAAGCATGATAAACTTCAAGTACAAAAAGATAGGCCGAATTTAAATATGGTTTAATAAATGACAGCAACCATTTTTCAGAGCAAGGACTTGCATTTTTGATTTGTCTCTTTCTTCAGGAATCTGAAGCGAATCTATTCCTTAAACATATTGAACATCTATGGTCAAATCAAGATTTCAAGTCGAATAGTACAAACCTAAATTCATCACAAGCCATTAAGACATTCACTGCATACCGATTAAGACTTCCATTTCCAAAGCTTCAAAGCAGTCATGATAGCCAATCTCTCTTTTTAGATATGATAAATAGCTTAAAAAAATGTCCTTCAATATTATTCAATCATATTTCTAATCTTGATAAAAAGAAATTTAAAAAAGATATTAAAAATTCAGAAGTTAAATTCGGTTCTGAAGAATTGATAACAAATGAAAATATTGAAACTGTCCATGAAGTAAGAAAGAGAGATAGATTCGTCATTCAAGCTTTGGAATATTTTGATCTTACGAATACATTTAACTACATGCGATTTCATATAGATTTAGGGAAATTTATTTATAAGACTTATACCTCTCCAATTGATGGAACAGATAGAATTAGGCGATTGGAGAAAAACTTGCATGCATTTAATAAGATACAAGAAGTAATTGGAGAAAAAAGGCCTGAAATATGGAAGAACCTAATAAAAGAACCCAATACAATTCCTGAAGACTCAATTGATTGCTATATAGTTGATACTGAGCCACATTATCATATTTCAGATCATAAGATTGGATTCAAAGTATTTCAAAATGTGCTACCAAGTTTTCATGACATAGTTAAAATAGGTGAGAACAATTTCAAGTCTAGTGAAAATCCAAAGCCTGATGGATTCATATCCATATACGAACTTCCTGCTATGGTCTTTTATGAACACATTACTGGTAATCAAGGAAAAAGCGAGGAAATTATTCGAGAACACATTAAGCAAAGAAGAAAGATAATTACTGAGGTATTAAAAACGATTCTAACTTACCTCTTTTTAAGACAACTATAAACTTAAATTTATTTACACATCCTATTCAACCTGAATTTATTAATATACATAATGAAATTATAAAAAGAAAACGTGCCGCAGAAATTTACTTAAGTCAGAAAAATATTGACCATAAAAATATTCCTGAATCAATTATTTACTATATTGCAAATATTGATGAAATCCCTGAAGATATCCGCATATATAATATCCTTGAGTCAATGAAACTGGATGCTAAAGAAAAATTAAATAATCTAAAAAATAGAATTGAAAATCCTCAAAAGAAAGGTAAAAGAGGAGCGAAAGCACTATTAGATGGACAGTTAGCAACAGAATTATCAAAGGATATTCTTTATTTACAACCTTCTGCTGAAGATGCAAAAAAATAAAGCTAATCCTTTGGAATATCAAATTTTACAAGCTAAATTATCTAAGTTTAATATTGAGAAAAGTAAGCTTTATGAATGGTTCAGAGAGATAAAACTTATATCAATTGAAGAAACTCTAGATCATCCATTTTTATTTAAACTAAATCCAAATAATTTTAGCAGCATAGTTAGTTTTTATACAGAATATTTTAAGTGGAAAGTTAAATATTTGGAATATTTGATTAAAAATAATATTACACCTGGATTCATTAAACTTAATAAACTTAATTTCAAAGCAAGAATTTCAACTTATATTGCAAAAAAGAATTACGCCTCCTCCAAAACTGATGAATATTATTTAGTGTCCACTCAAATTCCTCATGGTTTTTTACTCCCCACATTATTCAGGAAATTGAAAATTACCAAATGGCAAGGCAATTTCTAAGCTCTAGAGGAAGTACAAAGTCTGGTGATCAATATATAAACTTTGAATATATAGTCAAAAATTATTTTAGTTTATATAAGGAAGATTCAAACCAATCATATTACCAGTTTAAAAGAAATTATAAGATATTTGATATCGTAAATGATACACGAACAATAGCTCAAAAAAATAATCCATTACCTTCTAAAGACTATTCTGTTGAAGAAATGATAATAGAACGAACCAAAAGTTCAAAATATATTAGAACAATTGAAAGCAAAACGAACCTAATGTTACAGCGTCCTTTGGAATTTCAACTAAAACTTATGAAAAGTTAAAATCACTTTATAAAAAATATAATGAGAATGAAAAAAATATTAGAATTCAAAAAACCAAGGATATGGTTACCTTCTTGATGTGTGAGCGATTGTTTCCTCACGAATTATTTGAAAATACAAAATCAATTGGAAAACTTAAAGAAATTAATCCAGATAATAGTACATCAATTCTCAACTCTAACATTAACATTGAAAAGTCCATTACTTTAAAAAGGAATTTTGGAGAGACACAATATTCAAAGACTAATATTAATACCTGCAAATTAAAAAGATTCAGGAGTTATTAATAAATTACTTAATGATAGAAGACTCCCTGAACTTTTACTGTATTTCAATACTTCAAAAATACCATTTGAAATTATCATTAAAGAGCTACTTGATTATAACACAGAAAGAATTGACTTTTTCAAGGCTATCATCGATTTTGAAAAGCGCTATTTTATGTCAGAATCAAAGAAAGTTAAAAACTTTGGAAGCCAATGAATATAGAAAACATAGTGAATTGATCAATACTTTAATTGGGACAGAAAGGATCCGAGATGAAGCAGAAGCTGAAGGTTTATGGAGTGCGAGAAATGCCTTTTATCATAACCAGTACCCTAAAAAAGAATTATTCCATGAATACGTGACTAATATTATTAGCAAATCAACAAAAATCGCCAAACCAATTATAAAAAAATCTAAGAATAATTACGATAATCTACCATAATTTTTATTAATTTTGACAGGTAAATTGTCAAAAAATGATCTTTGACTTATTTTTGAATACGAAAAAATACACTATAATAATAAGATTAACAGTCACTTATATTAAATTTGCTGTTTCACCAGCCGATTTTTTAAACGGTAACTGAAACTCAGGACAAGTTGAGACCAGGATTTTTAAGCGGTAAAGTTGTTTTTTGCACTGCAAGTTTCACCAGCCGATTTTTTAAACGGTAACTGAAACTTCATTCATTTTTGAGTTCTTAAAGACTTTGGAAGTTTCACCAACCGATTTTTAAACGGTAACTGAAACTATTTTACAAGATTTACCTCTTAAAGGAAACAAGTTTCACCAGCCGATTTTTTAAACGGTAACTGAAACCAAATAGGAATATGGAATCAACTTCTGCTTTGTTTCACCAGCCGATTTTTTAAACGGTAACTGAAACCAAAACAACTAGTAAAGGGTAACATACTTTATCCGTTTCACCAGCCGATTTTTTAAACGGTAACTGAAACTGAATCGATGATATTATTTACAATTTGAATGTCTGTTTTTCACCAGCCGATTTTTTAAACGGTAACTGAAACATTTTGTTGACAAGTTTTGGTGTTCTGAATGGTTTCACCAGCCGATTTTTTAAACGGTAACTGAAACTTCTTCCCATATGCTGTAATTAGGCAATATTTGTTTCACCAGCCGATTTTTTAAACGGTAACTGAAACCAATCTGGAGCTACATATTTTAATTGAAGTTTAGTTTCACCAGCCGATTTTTTAAACGGTAACTGAAACAGAGTTGGGCAAACTACTAGGCCCTTATCTAGGTTTCACCAGCCGATTTTTTAAATGGTAACTGAAACTAACTACGGCCTTCTTATTGAAATTACCAAATGGTTTCACCAGCCGATTTTTTAAACGGTAACTGAAACTTCCATATCCGTGTAGATCTTGTAATAAGACTGTTTCACCAGCCGATTTTTTAAACGGTAACTGAAACCATCACAAGTTTTTAGTGAAGTAATAACAGTGTTTCACCAGCCGATTTTTTAAACGGTAACTGAAACAGTTTGAAATTGCATACCACATTGGTCCATGATGTTACCAACCACTTTTTTAAACGGTAACTGATAAACGAAATGGTCTACATAATCTGGAGCATAATGACACACCAAATCCTGAGGAGGATTGCTAATCCGAATTATTATAATAAAGAAAAATTAGATTGGTCTATGCTTCAATAATCAAGAACAAAGTGATCCATCGCTTTAGGTAAGCAAAAATTGATGTTAGAGAATTTGCATTTGGAGAATTATATCCATTTGCAAATGTTTCCAAGACGTAATTATATGGATCAAATTAGGATTAAATCGGAAAAATGTATAAATTTTCACAAGCAAAGTATTATATTTAGGCCTCTCAAACCACATTACAATAAAGACAAAAATCATTTGGAAAACAATAATATAACTCCAATATGCAAAATTCAAGTACCTACTTCTCCTGAGTAAAAAGTTGAATTTCGAAATTAATATAACAAAAGTTTGGTTTTAGTGGTTGGCTTCAACTTTCCTAATAGTTAAATATAATTAAAATATGAAAAGAAAATGCTATATTACATTGATACCTTTGACAAACCAAAATTTAATTTAGAACACGTTATACCAAATTTTTTAGGCGGAAAATTAAAATCTAAAAAATTAATTACAGCTGATTGGAATGTAAAGCTTGAGACTATAGATGCTAATTTATCAAAAGCAATTACTCTTCATTTACAAAATAATAAAAAATGAAAAAGGTGAAGAAAGCTACGAAATATTATCGCACCAAAAAGATGAATTTATTAAATCTTGGTTAAGAAAAAATCCTGATCAAACTATTAATGATATTAAAATAACTGAAGGAATAAATAACGAACCAATTAAGACTATCTTTTTTGAGAACGATTTTAATGTCATTTCTGGATTTAATAATTTTAGAGCAATTGTTAAAATAGCATTAAATTTTTATTTTTTCAAAAGAAAAAAGCACTCTCATATTGATAGAGCAATTGATTTTATGATAGGAAAAATTGATGACATAGGAATTGTACAATATTTTTATCCAGATAATGAAAACTTATTAATTAAAAATGAAATTTCTCATATCCTATATCTAAAAGGCGATCACAATCAGAAAGTTTTATATTGTTATATTGAATTATATAATTTGCATTGTTTTATTGTGATACTTCTAATTTAGTTACTTAGGAATGACTTCGGAAGAATTATATATATTTGACTTGAACAAATAAAAATATATCAAGACCCTATCAATTAGATTTGACTCGTGAAAAATTATTAATATGGATTGCCTGGCTCCACGAAATGTTGAAAAATTATACCAAGAAAGATTAAAAAGAATAGCAGTTATAGAATTCGAATTTGAGTATCTCAAGCGTTAATTATTTAATACAATTTATCTAACAGGATGCCTCACAAGAATTAACTATTGGGGATCACCTCTCACATTTATTTATCGTACAAAAGAGCATATTAGACAACATAAGTCCATGTGCCATGTACAACAAACCGCAAAGCTAATGTAATTTATAACCTGTGCAACACAAACTTGCAAATCCTAAAATACTAACCTAAATAATAAGGAACAAAGCTACTTAATAAAACCTAAATAAATCAATAGACCAAATTCTGAACCAAACTGAAACTAGAATCCCAAATCATATATACTCAATAAATCCAATTTAATCAAACCGAAAAGAATTCCTATCAATATTGTTCTCAATTCCTTTGTAAATAAATTACTTAACATTGCCTTCTATTATCGCAATTTCTTTATCCGTTAAATCGTAAAGTTTGTAAACCAATTGATCAATTTGGTTCTCATGCTCTGACGTGTCTGTTTGAGGATTGTTTTTTTTGCTCTCCAAAATTTTATTTACAAGACTCACAATTTCTTTTTCTTGGTCTTCTGAAGGTTGTTTTATGGGTAATAATTCAATTTTATATTTTTTCCACCTATTTGTCCCCATTCCTGTTGTTGTTCCTATCAAGTTAAAATACCACTCTGAAACTTTTGAGTTTAGAATAGCCAATAAAAATTTCAGATTTTCACCTGTCATGAAAAAAGTTGTTGCTTCTGCAAAATACTGTTGGTTGTCATAAGCAAATTTTGGTTTATCAGATATTTCGCCCCAAATTAGTTTTTCTTTTTCAAGTCTTGATATGCGCAATTCCTAAGATTTCGACCAATGGTCACCCATATCAGAACGCATATTTATTTTGGGTGAAAACTTTTCAAATGTTCATATATTCTAGGATATTCTATCTCTGAATCAACTCTTTTTAATCCAATTGATTTGATTCCATTGTGTGTATTTATTAAATAGATATTCTCAAACTCATAAAAATATTTCTTTAAATCTCTTCCACGAATGATTGGCCTAATCACTTCAATATTTTTATTATCAGCAGCAATAAGTTCATTCTTCTTCTTTTCATCTATAATGAAGGCTTCGTTATAACCCGTCTTTACTCCAAAGTTTATTCTAACATTATAGTCTTTCAATAACTTGACTGCGCTTTCAATTTTTCCCTTCAATAAACCAGCAGATTTATTTCCAATGAACCATTCAGTAGTTTGAGGTGGTGTAAACTGAAATTTATTACTTTCAAAATAATCAGTAAGTGAATTCCCATAGATATACTCTTTAGATAGATTAACTACAGGGAATGAACTTGATTGAATTGCTTTTTGAAGTGTAACAATATTTGACTCAACAGTTGCTTCTTCAAATATTTGAACATCTTCTATATTTAGAAGTGCAATTGGCCGTAAATGATTTATAAAATACTTTTTCAATAATTCACCATAGATTCCTCGCAACCACGAGTTTGAGGTAATATAAGTTAGGAGTCCAAACTGTTTAGAATATTACCACCCAATTCATAAAATAAACAATAAATATCTGCCCTTTAGAATAAGTTTGAAATCCAGCTTTTGCAAAATATTCCGATTGCTCTTTCACTTTTGATATTGAAAAATATGGCGGATTCCCAATCACCACATCAAATCCCAAAAACAAACCATCATCATCCAATACTTCAGGAAATTCAAAACGCCATTCAAATGCATTTTCAAAAATCTTGTTGGACTTGATTTCATTAATTTCTATT
>JADJVK010000046.1 GCA_016710625.1 Saprospiraceae bacterium | reverse complement strand
GTCCGATTGTATTTATAAGACTAAGGATTTGGGGTTGTTTTATTTTTTTTTGACTCTATTTTTTAAACGGACTGAAGTCCGTTACCCCCAATATTTTGCAATTGCAATCTTATAATTTGTGCATTTCTAATCTTTCACCTATTTTTATTCTTTTATGATATTTACAAACCTTCACGATTAAAATAAAAATTAAAGGTAAGAAAATGACATTTAGATATGCAAGACATACATCTGATTTAGAAAGCATAGAAAAATTTTATACTGAAATAGTTGGGCTTGAAAAATTAGGTGGTTTTAAAAATCATAACCATTACAATGGACTATTTTTGGGTATCAGCATTCTAATTGGTATTTAGAGTTTACGACATCTTTGGAAACTAAAGAGTTCTTTGATGAAGATGACATACTTGTCTTTTATCTAAATACAACAGTTGAATTAAATGCCATTAAAAAAGTTTTAAACCAAAAAAATATACCGCTTGAAGTACCCAAAACCCATATTGGGCAGCTAACGGAATTATGATTTCAGATCCTGATAATTATAAAATAGTTTTCTCCATAAAGCATCTGATTTTTAATTCAAATGACCAACTAACGAACTTAGTTAAATCGAAAGGAATTGAAAATTGGGGTGATTTGATTGATTATATTAAAAAATTGCCCTATGGAAGGAATCAAAATCGGGAAGATTTTTCATTAGTCCTTAAAGAAAACAAAGGAACTTGTAGTTCGAAACATTCCTTTTTAAAAAAGATTGCAGACCTAAATAATTTTGAAAATGTAAAATTAATTTTAGGAATTTATAGGATGAATCATCTGAACACCTCGAAAATTGGGTCTATCATTTCTGAGAATGGCTTAGATTATATTCCTGAAGCTCATTGCTATTTAAAATTGAATCGTCGTAGGATTGAGATCACCAATAGCAATGCAGATATTGGAAATTTGATCGAAGACATCATTGATGAAATTGAAATCGAACCAGAGCAGGTGCTTACTTTTAAAATTGATTACCATAAAAGGTTTTTACAAAGATGGATTATTGAAAATGAGATAAATCTAGATTTTGAAAAAATCTGGGGAATTAGAGAGCAATGTATAAAATGGCTTGAACAATAGGTGATTGGATATGAATTGGAGAATTGATACAATTAATATTCACGTATTGCTACATTGAAAAATAACACGTAATTTGTTTTAAAATTTTATAAAATGTATACTAAATTAACTTTGACAATTGAAAAAGAGGTTATTGAAATTGCCAAAGAATATGCAAAGGATAAAGGGCAAAGTTTATCAGAAATGGTTGAAAAATTATTTCAAAGTTTTGACCTCAGGTAGAGCAGTAATAAATGAAAAACAACTTTCACCAAAGGTTAGAAAGTTGAGAGGAATTATCAAGATTGAAAACAACTTGAATTATAAAGAAATTTTAACAGAAGAACTTTCAAAAAAATATGGAATATAAGATTTTTGTAGATTCAGATGTTGTAATTGACTTTTTTACGGATAGAGAACCACATGTTAACCCTGCAAGTGAACTTTTTGAACTGATCGAAGCCCATTTCCATTGATATTTTTTTTTCATTTTTCTCATAAACGGACTGAAGTCCGTTAGTCCCAAATATTTTCTATCTTTTTTAATTTTTCTAATTAAATGATTTGTAGTCATTTAGCTCATATTTTTAATTGTTAATAATATAAAGGTAAAACAATATTAAATTGATTAAAATAGTTATATTTGTTTTTTCAACCAATAAAAATATATCTTATGAATAGAATTATTTTTTACACTATTTGCTTGATTGGTCTATTATTTTCTTCCTGTAAGAAAGATACTATTGCACAATCGAATTCAGATTATATTATTTTTGGTCATTTTTATGGAGAATGTTCAGGAGAGCGATGTATAGAAATTTTCAAACTAGAAAAAGATAAAATTTTTGAAGATAAGAATGACTTTTATCCAAATTTCAAATCATTTTATACTGGTGATTTTTTTCAAATATCTCAAGATTATTATGAATATGCAAAGGATTTAAATAGTAGTTTTCCTAAAGATTTATTGAATGATTCAATAATATCACTTTTTTATGGACGAAGTAAATCGGAAGATTGGTCGGATTAAATAAATATTGATTAAAAAATGTAATTCCTTTAAATATTAAAATTTTTGAATTTATTTAAAACCAGCAATCAATATCTTTGAATATAAGCCCATATTAATCTTTAAATATGGCTCTCATCACTAGAATTTAAATTCCATTAATTGATATTTTTTTTATATGAGATTAAAACCCATCACTTATCTACTTTTAATTTTTTGTATTTATATAATTGGATGTGCCAGTCATCGGGTAAATACTTTAGAATCAACAAAATATGATCAGCAAAAAAATCAAACTGAGTATTTAGTATTCCCTTTTGGTTCGGTTATATTACCTGGAAAATGGGAAAAAACTAGATATAATTCTGTAAGTCTTCAACAATTCTTTACAAATCAAGATAGTGTTGAATTATCGATTGCTTTAAACGATTATACAAAATTTGAATTTAATCAGGATGGTTCAAAAAAAGGATTTGACTTTCTGAATGCTTATTATGAGTGGGAGACTAATTATCGAAAATCTTTAAATGGGCTAAATAGTAGAATTATAGAAAGCGATAAGCAAAAAAATTATATGGTTTTTCAATTGTTTGGTCAATACAAAGAAAATAATATCAATGTATTTTATCTAATTAAAATGCCTAAAAATATTTTAAACACCATCTCCATAAGTAGTACAAAATGGGATGACGACAAAAAAATATCTTTCCTAAGGGGTTTGAATCGATAATAAAAGTTAAATTTATATTTGAAAAATCATTATTTGTTTCAATATTCAATATAATTAATGGTTAGATTATTTTTTCAAATCAAATTCCTTTTTATTTAATCAATATCATGAAAATCCTATTTTTTACAATCTCATTTTTATTTTTATTCAACAATACTTTTGGACAATCATCTGATTCGAAATTGAACATAACTCCTTTAACTGGTGACTTTTATGTGTATACCACTTATAATATATACAAAGGTGAAAAAGTTCCTGCAAATGGACTGTATCTCGTTACTAAAGAAGGGGTTTTATTGTTGGATACCCCTTGGGATTCTACACAATTTCAACCATTATTAGATAGTATTCAATCCAGACATCATCAACCAGTTACGATGTGTATTTCCACTCATTTTCATGAAGACAGAACTGCTGGATTGGAGTATTATAGGAAGCATGGAATTAGGACCTACACTACCCTACAAACTGATAAATTAAGCCAGAAAACGAATAAAAAAAGAGCTGAATTTTTGATAGAAAAGGATACGATTTTCAATATTGGTAAATATACTTTTGAAACTTATTTCCCGGTCATGGACATGCTCCAGATAATATCATCATTTGGTTTGAAAAACAAAAAATTCTTTATGGAGCTTGCTTAATTAAGAGTTTTGAAGATGATAATTTGGGAAATTTAGGGGATGCCAATCCCCTTGAATATCCAAATTCTGTCAATAAAGTAATCAAAAAATGTAAACAACCGAAGTTTGTCATTGTCGGTCATGGTGATTGGTCCAATATTAGATCATTGGAACATACATTTAAGATGGCAAAAGCACTAAAAAAGAAAACTTTATCTGAATAAGTGTATTTTAATATTTGTTCAAAATATCATTAAAAAAGGAAATTAGAGCTTTTAATAAGCTAATTGATTATTAAAATTTTACAAATCAAAGAAAAATTATCTTTCTTTGAGTGTATGTTCGTTTTTATTGAAAATAAAACTGACTATTTTCACCCAAATACGTCCTAAACTCAATGAAAATTGTGAATATGCAAAGAAGAAAATTTATCAAAGATGCTTTAACTGGACTTCCAATTATTGTTTTATCACCCTCAGTTTTAAGCAGTTCTTGTAAAAAAAACAATAGCGTAAATGCAAATGACAAAACTGTTATCGTAGTTGGAGCCGGTATATCTGGTTTAGCGGCCGCTAAAAAATTAAAAGAAATTGGTTTTAATGTAATTGTTTTAGAATCGCAAGACAAAGTGGGTGGACGACTAAGAACCAACCGAACATTAGGTGTTGCTTTTGATGAAGGTGCTAGTTGGATTCATGGTGTTACAGGAAATCCTATCACTTCATTAGCCCAACAAGCTGGGATGAAAACCTCTCTAACAGACGATAATAGTTTTCTTTCTTACGATTTGGGTGGTACTTTAAGGAGCGATACAGCTTTATTCTCAAGCAGAAAATGAATTGTATTCAATATTAAACACCCTGAAGAATAGTGGGTCTGCAAATCAAAGTTTTGAAATGGTATTCAATAATTTGTATCCTGCAAAAGTAAACGATAGACTTTGGAAATTTCTATTGTCAACCTACGTTACTTTTGATACTGGCGATTTAAATAACCTTTCATCTTTGCTTTATAATGAAGGAGAAGAATTTGATGGGGATGAATACATTGCTACTAATGGATACGACACCATTCCCAACTTTTTAGCTAATGGTTTGGATATCCAACTCAATCAACGAGTTACACAAATAGATTACTCCAACTCAAAAATAAAAGTAACACATAATGGGAAAAGTTGTGAAGCAGACTATGTGTTAGTAAGTGTTCCATTAGGTGTGTTGAAAAATAATTCAATACAATTTACGCCATCTTTACCCACCACGAAACAAAATGCAATACAAAAGGTAGGAATGAATTGTGTGAACAAATTTTTACTAACTTGGAATTCCGTTTTTTGGGATAATGAGCAATATATTTACTACACACCTGAAGTAAAAGATAAGTTTAATTTTTTTGTGAATGTAAATAAAAACAATCCAACCGTAAATGCTTTAATGACTTTTGCTTACGCCGATTATGCTAGGCAAACTGAAACTATAACCGATACACAAATTATTGATGAAATCATGTTGCACCTAAAGGATATTTATGGAAACAGTATTCCAAATCCTACCAATATATTACGAACCAAATGGCAAACAAATGAAAATAGTTTTGGTGCTTATTCATACACTGCTGTGGGTACCGAAATGCAACATTTTAATGATTTGGCAAATGAAGTAAATAATAAACTTTTTTTTGCAGGCGAACATACCAATATTGACTATTTTTCAACAGCACATGGTGCTTATTTAAGTGGCATAAGAGAAGCAGATAAAATTATTGCTTTACTTTAATTGTAACTTAAATATATATACTTAAATGAAAAATCTAACTTTAGAACAAATAACAAAAAAGGAAGTCCTTCAATTACAAAAGATTGGAAGACAAACATTTATTGAAACATTTTCTGATGTAAATACCCCGGAAAACATGCAATTGTATTTAGAGGAAAGGTTTTCAATAGAAAAACTTACCGCTGAGTTGATGGATAAAAACGCCTCATTTTATTTTTCAAAACTCAATTCACAGGCTATTGGCTATTTAAAGATAAATATTGGTTCCGCTCAAACAGAACTGAAAGATGAAAAGGCACTTGAAATAGAACGAATCTATGTACTTAAAGAATTTCATGGCTTGAAAGTAGGTCAATTTCTATTTGATCATGCAGTACAAATTGCAAAAAGAATAGTATGGAATATATTTTGGTTGGGAGTTTGGGAAGAAAACAAAAAAGCAATCAACTTTTACAAAAAAAATGGATTTACAGCGTTTGACAAACATCAATTTGTATTAGGAAATGAAACTCAAACAGATATTATGATGAAATTTATATTAAATTATGATTAATTTTTCTAATTTTTAAAAACCTTTAGATTAATCCAATTAAAATATTTTAAACCTAAAATAAGCATAAAAGGTAGATATAATTTCTAAAAAAATCTGCATTCTTTTCTCTCACTGCATTATAATGAACTGATTATTTGACACATAAGTAGTAAGCTCATAATTTGGAATTATAAATAGACGTCCAATTCTAAATAAAAGAATAAAGACATTTTTTGCAAAAATTCAATATAAAATTTCTTGAAATCTTAATATTTCACAATTTATATCTACATAAATTCGTTAATTAGTCATAAAAACATTATCTTTAGTTTATTAAGAGTAAGTAAATAAAGGCAGTTTAAAGATTTTCTTAGTTAGAATCCATTTCATATTCAACGAAAATATTTAGAGTTTTAATTTTTTTGGGCTTTTGAATAGATATCCAAATGTGATATCAAATACACTATTACACCAACTAATCTTTATTTCAAAATACTAAAAGAAATTTTCAAATGATAAAAATAAAAATAGGTCTTATTGGATTTGGCAAAACAGGTAAGGCTGTTGCAAATGTTATTTTGCAAAATCAAGAATTTTCACTTGAATGGGTTTTTAGAAAGTCCAATCTTCTTGAAAAAAGAAGTGTACCTGAGTTTTTAGGTATAGAATCGGATGAATCTGGGATAATATTCTCGGCACATTCGATTAGTATTGGCGAAATTTTGGATGAACATCCAGTCGATTTTATTATAGATTTTTCGTCTGCTCAGGGCATATATACTTATGGTCAGGCAGCTAGTGATAGAAACGTTAAAATTATTTCTGCAATTTCGCATTATTCCAAAAAAGAACTAGATTTATTAAAAAAGTTGTCAAAAACAACAACTGTCTTTTGGTCGCCAAATATCACATTGGGTATCAATTATTTATTGTTTGCATCTAGGTATTTAAAAAAGATAGCTCCCTGGGTCGATATTGAAATAACGGAAGAACACTTCAAAGGGAAAGAGGGTACTTCTGGAACGGCTGTAAAAATTGCTCATGCATTGGATATTCATGTTGATTCCATAAATTCAATAAGAGCAGGAGGGAATTGTTGGAAACACGAAATAATTTTCGGATTTCCGTATCAAACAGTAAGACTAATTCACGAAAGTATTGCTAGAGAGAAGCCTTTGGAAATGGCGCAATGTTCATTGCAAAAATCTAGTTTCGAAAGAAAAAGGTTTATACAATTTTGAAGATATTTTATTGCCTTACTTTTCAACTTAAATTTTATGACTTATACTATTATTATAACATTATCTATTTTATTGCTATTGGCATATGTTTTTGAGATTTCTTCTTCAAAAACAAAAATCCCATCAGTGATTTTATTGCTATTATTGGGCTTTTTTGTAAAACAAATCAGTCAATCCTTTAATATTATCATTCCTGATCTAAACCCAATTTTACCAACGATTGGTACTGTTGGATTGATATTGATTGTACTGGAAGGTGCCTTAGAACTTGAGTTTCTAATAAAGAGAAAAAATCATTAATCTTAAAGTCTTCTATCGTCGCTCTTTTGCCGATACTTTTTTATTAGTTTCGGTTGGCATATTATCTGTTTTATTATGAATCTATAGATTTGAAATTGCATTGTGCAAATGCAATTCCATTGCAATAATAAGTGGATCAATGCAATTCCCTGAGTGCAAAATATTTGATGAAATCGGATAGGAGAAATTTGTAACTTGTGAAAGTAGTATGTCAGATATTTTTTTTTGGCGTAATATTTTCAATTTCATTACATTAAATGATGATATTAGCTCACAAGCAGTTGGGCTTTTCGGCTTTCAATTTGTCTTAATGTTGATAATATCTTTTGTCGCAACCCTATTGCTTGCTGGCTTTTTGAACAAAATAAAGCATCATATTAGTTTGTACCGATGGATAATAATTTTGCTATTGATTTGCGACATCAAAAAATATTTCACCTTCCTGCTTTATTATTTATTTTAATATTTGGCTTATTTGTAGGAAATATTGATGAACTAAGACATATAAAATTCATTCAACAATTTCATCCAGATAATTTCACAAAAGAAGTGGTGAAATTTAGAGGAAATTACAACTGAATTAGCCTTCTTTTAATCAGAGCAATATTTTTATTTTATTTGGTTTCCTAATTAATATTGATGAGTTATTTAATCCAAAAAACGATTTGATTATTCTAATTGTCAATATTTGCTGGGATCCTAATAATTCGCTATTTAGTCTTAAAATTATTTAGAATTCCATCAAATCCAATACTTTATATTGCTCCAAGAGGTTTGGATTACCATTTTGTTGTTTTATCCATACCAGATCTCAACAACTTCCCTTTTATTGATAAATCAATGATTACTCAGTTATTATTTTTGTCGCATTTGTAATGATGTTTGGTTTAATGAATAACAAAAATAAAGTTGAAAAAATGAAGAAGTAGAAGAATCAAATTAATTTTAATTATAAAATACTGAATATTAATACATTGGAATAATTAAAAATAAATAGGGACAATCAAGCATCGTTTGAATTTTCATTGGTATCTAAATACAAGTTCTTCACAACAAAATTATATTCAATGAAAATCAACTTTAAACTTATTTGCTTTTTTTCGTTCATGTTCATTTCTAATTTAATTATGGACACGGACTATCGTAGTAATTCCAATGTAATATTAAATACAACTGAAAAATTGGGGTTGGAACCAATGTACCAGATGGAAAATTAGATATTCGGACAAATAGTGGCATCGGAATTTACACAGAATCTTGAAAAACACCTACAGAGGC
>JADJVK010000045.1 GCA_016710625.1 Saprospiraceae bacterium | reverse complement strand
TTTTCATTTATAATACAAGAAAAATTATATGGAAATGTCAATTCAGGTTCTGACTTTTTACAACTGAAAAAGCATAATATTGAGCAGATAATTGCAAATAATAATTTGGAAGTCATTATTGTAAGGTTTTGAAGATTAATAAAATACAAATTTACAATCTATTTTTAAACCATTTGTTGCATAAATCAATAAAGATATATATTTATTTTGCATATATTAAGAAAATTGTAAAAACTAAATATCATTTATTAAAAAACGACAAAGAAGGTTTTTTTTCACTCGGTTTTAGAAGGCTTTCCATTATAGATCTTTCTGAGAATGGACACCAACCCATGGTTTCAGAACAGGGAAATATTATAACTTTTAATGGAGAAATATATAATTTCAAAGAAATTAAAAGTGAACTTTTGGAATTTGGATATACTTTTAAAAGTAATACGGATACCGAAGTTATCTTAAAAGGTTATGAACATTTTGGGATTGATATTATTAAGAAATTGGACGGAATGTTTGCTTTTTGTATTTATGATGTTGAAAAACAAAAACTCATATTTGCAAGAGACAGAATTGGGATTAAACCATTGTTTTATTTTTATGATTCCCAAAATTTAATTTGGGCATCCGAGATAAAGAGTATCCTTTCTGCACATATTTTCGAACAAAAAATCAATTGGAAAGGTGTGAAATTAAATTTCATGTATCAGACTACTATTTCTCCTGAAACATGTTTTGAAAACATATATTCAGTAGAACCAGGTCATTTTATGGTTTTTGATACCGAGAATTTTAATCTAAAAAAAATACAATATTGGGAAATTCCTGAACCTTCTAGCCAAAATATTTCAGTTGATACTGCTGCTTTAAAAATAGAAGAACTTTTAAGAAATAGCGTCAATAAACAATTAATATCAGATGTTCCGCTTATCTCGATGATGAGTGGGGGCATTGATTCTACTCTAATTAGTATTTTAGCAAAACAGAAAGATGAAAAATTAGTATGTTTTACTGTAAATTATCAAGAAGCTGAAAAAGAAATAATCAATGCAAAAATTGTTGCTAAAGAAAACTCCATAAAACATGAAGTGGTAGAAGTAGGATTTTCTGAAATATTCGTAAATCTTAAAGAAAATATTGAGCATTTCGAAGAGCCATATTGCAGTATTGAAGTCCTTTTAAATGCTGCAAAATATGCTAAATCCAAAAATTACAAAGTAGTTTTGACAGGGAACGGAGCGGATGAATTGTTTGGTGGCTATTCACATTTACTAAAACTAAATCGTTGGAAAAAAATTAAAAAATTTTCATTTTTAGCCCCTTTTATACCAAAATTGAAATATGATATTTTATTTAAAATAAAAAATCAACTTGAATTAAAAAGTGTAGAAGATTTTTTCAGGCAAGGACAGTCAGGCATGAGAAATGAGGAAATAGATCAACTATTTTTAACTCATAATAATATCAAATTTCCAAAAACAGATAAAGTTGAAGCAAATTATGCATCCTATTTTAAAGAAGATATTTCAAAGTCCTTATCTTCTCATCATGTTTTTAGGGATGATTTAAGTGCAATGAAAAATGGAGTTGAATTTAGATACCCCTATCTAAGTAATGAGCTAATAGATTATATTGCTCAACTACCTGAAAATCTTAGATTTAATGGCATTGAAAATAAACCTTTATTAAGGAAAGTTGCAAAAAAATATCTTCCAGATGAAGTTATGAAAATGCCAAAAAAGGGATTTAGTTTTCCGATGTTGTATTGGTACAAAAAAGATCATTTTTTTAGAACCTTTATTATTGAAAATATAGATTATTTAAAAAAACGAAAAATATTTAATAATGCTATTATTGATACTTGGATGAATAGCATAGAAAAGGATTTTGATTTAGTAAAGATTTGGCAATTAGTAACTTTTGAAATTTGGATGCAAAAATATTTTGATCCTAACAAAAATTAATCCCTTATTTAAAGACTAATACAGCTATATATTCAAATTAATCATCTTATTAATTTTTAAGAAGTTATAATGATTTTGATATTAGATTCTATTTAAATTAATACTCGAGACTTACTTTGAACACTATTAAATGAAAATTTCTGAATTTAAATTATGACAATTTAGTCCAAAGTAATAATTACAATAATATAATTGTAAAAGAATAAAAAAAGCCCTAACCCAAAAGGGTTAGAGCTTTCTATATATCACTTATTTGGCTTTCTTACATCATGCCACCCATGCCACCCATTGGGTCATGTCCATGACTATGAGGTGCTTCTGCTTTTGGTTTGTCGTTGATCACACATTCAGTTGTCAACACCATACCAGCAATTGAAGCTGCATTTTCTAAAGCAACTCTTGTTACTTTAGTTGGGTCGATTACACCAGCTTTTTTCAAATCTTCGTATTGCTCACTTCTAGCATTGAAGCCATAAGCTGCTTTTCCAGTTCGAACTTGCATCAATACTACAGATCCTTCATGACCTGCATTTTGTGCAATTGTTCTCAATGGAGCCTCTAATGCCTTTCTTACGATTTCGATACCTGTGTTTTCGTCTTCGTTCGAGCCTTTCAAAGTCGCTAAAGCATCTATTGCTCTTACTAATGCAACTCCACCACCACAAACGATTCCTTCTTCCACAGCAGCTCTTGTAGCATGCAAAGCATCATCTACTCTGTCTTTCTTTTCTTTCATTTCCACTTCAGAAGCAGCTCCAACATAAAGTACTGCAACACCACCAGCTAATTTAGCTAGTCTTTCTTGCAATTTCTCTTTGTCATAGTCGCTAGTAGTCGTAGAAATTTGTTGTTTGATTTGGTTGATTCTTGATTTGATATCTTCGTCAGATCCTTTTCCGTTCACAATGGTCGTATTGTCTTTGTCGATAGTGATTTTCTCACATTGACCTAACTCTTCCAAAGTTGCATTTTCTAGTTTGTAGCCTTTTTCTTCAGAGATTACAGTTCCGCCAGTCAAAATAGCAATATCTTCTAACATTGCTTTTCTTCTGTCACCAAATCCTGGAGCTTTCACAGCCACAACTTTCAAACTAGCTCTTAATCTATTCACCACCAAAACACCTAATGCTTGAGAATCTACATCCTCAGCAATAATTAATAATGGTCTGCCAGATTGGTGAGATTTTTCTAACACAGGCAATAATTCTTGCATATTGCTGATTTTTTTGTCCGTAATTAAAATTAACGGATTCTCATATTCAGCAGTCATATTGTCAGCATCAGTGATGAAATATGGAGATAAATAACCTCTATCGAATTGCATTCCGATAACTTCATCCACATATGTATCAGTAGATTTAGCTTCTTCTACTGTGATAACGCCATCCTTAGTCACTCTTTTCATTGCATCTGCAATCAAAGCACCGATTGCTTCATCATTGTTAGCAGAAATAGTAGCTACTTGTTTGATTTTCTCGTTATCATCCCCTACTACTTCTGACTGTTTTTTCAAGTCAGCGATAGCAGCGATAACCGCTTTATCTATACCTCTTTTCAAATCCATTGGGTTTGCTCCTGCAGCAACGTTTTTCATACCTGCAGTCACAATAGCTTGTGCTAAAACAGTAGCAGTAGTGGTACCATCACCAGCAATATCTGCTGTTTTAGAAGCCACTTCTTTCACCATTTGAGCACCCATATTTGCAATTGGGTCTTCCAATTCTACTTCTTTCGCTACAGTCACACCATCTTTAGTGATGATAGGTGTACCGAAGCTTTTTTGAATAACTACATTTCTTCCTTTCGGTCCTAATGTTACTTTCACAGCGTTTGCTAAAGCATCAATTCCAGACTTTAATTTCTCTCTGGAGTCATTGCTAAAAGTTATTTCCTTAGCCATATTAGACTTTTTGTTTTAAATTTAATAATGAAAAATAGTGTTTGAAAAATTACAGAACGATTAAAATATCGTCTTCTCTCATAATTAGGTAATCATTACCTTCGTAGCTTAATTCTTGTCCAGCATATTTTCCGTATAAAACGATATCACCCACTTGAACAGTCATTAAACTACCATCCTTTCCAGGACCAACAGCAATCACTTCACCTCTTAATGGTTTTTCTTTCGCAGTATCTGGAATAATGATACCACCTTTCGTTTTTTCTTCAGCCGGTGCCGGCTTGACTACTACTCTGTCATTTATTGGCTTCATAGTAAGCTCTGTTTTTATAAATGAATTAAAAAATTTATTAATAACAAGTCGTTTCTTGCAGGAATAGTGCCAATGCAATTTTTATGACAAAAGTTCACAATCGAACTGACATTTTCTGACAGGACTTAGATATTACACAAATTCATCTTGACAGTTTGTCATGTTTTTTTCTTTAAAAAAAACTTAAAATATGTTGTAATAGATTGGGTGAAAGGATTATTTTTGAAAAAAAAAGATGCTTGAGCAAAAAGAAGATTTAACAGCTGAATCACATGGTGAAAATCCCCAATTAAAAAAAGATTTTGTTTCAGAATTATTTAATCAAAGAATACAAATAGAGCTTCTATTTTCAACAGGAGCGATAGTTTCCTTAATAAATTTACCTTCAATTATCAAGTTAAACTTTCTTACAATAGCAGAAAGTTTAGACATCATTTTTGTTGCTTTTTTGCAACTTGGCTATTTTTTCATTTCTGCCGGAATCAATGCTTTGATTGTTGGTTTTTCCATGAATATCTTTTTTAGAGTCTTGACTTTGTGCTATTTAGGAATTGATTTTATCTACCCAAATGGCATTCGGAAAGAGCGATTAAAATATTCAGAATATACGGAAAAGAAATTAATAAAAAATACCACATCGGATACTTTAATAGAATTCAGTGAAAAATTAGCAGGATTTTCTTTTTCGATTTCAATCATATTAATCATAAAATTTATTGGATTAGCTCTCATATTTTTTTCCATAATTTCAGTATTTAATCTTGCAGGTATAAATTTATTTGATGTAGAATTTTCCGATAGAAATACTTCTATTTTAAATTTTTCCTTATTATTTGCCATACTGGCAAGTCTAGGTATATTTGATTATATTTTTTTAGTTCTATTTAGAAAAGTAAAATTCATCCCTAAAATATTTCATCCGTTTTATATTATCACCAATTATATCTCATTAAACTTTCTAATCAGAAAACAACTTCATGTATTAAATTCTAATTTAGGCAGATTCTTTACAGGCTTAATTATTGTAATTTATATCGCAATTGGCTTAATTACAACAGAAAGCATGTCCAGAAATATTGGTAACGGATTTGATAAAAGAAGTTTTAAAATTGATGATAAAACTGGAAAATACATTTTTTTCAATAGATTCTACGATGACCAAAGGTCTGAAAATGAACCGATTAGTATTGTTTCTATTCCAAGCAAATATATAAAGGATGATATAGTACCCCTTTTTTGTGTTTATCAAGCCTATCACGATATTGATCTAAAGGACTTTTATACTCCTCAAGATGTTCCGAGTGATAGTACTCAACTCGTCAATATAGAAACTGAAAATAGATTAAATGCCTTTGGTAAATACATTACAGTTTCTCTGGATGACAGTTCAAAATTGGATCAAAAATGGTATTTTCAAAGGCATAACTTAACGAATGAACTGGGATTTATTACCTTTATTTCAATTGCAGACCTACCGAAAGGTGTTCACTATATAAAATTACACTTTCAGATTTCGGATAAAAATAAATTTGTGGGAAAAAATCAATTGAATCAATTATATATAAATTTTGTAAAAATGCAAAAGAAGTAAAATTCTTATTTCACATTGTCTTTCAGCACTTTATACAATTGTTCACAGGCATTGTCGGTGCATCTTGTGATTTGCATCATTCCACTGGTAAGGGGTTCTTTGATTTTATGAACTGTGAGGACTTCGCCATTAACTATGATCGCCACATGTTTCATCAAATTCTTAGTTGAAAAAGTTTTTAATTTTTCAGAAGCTGCCTTTGTCAGTTTGAGCAATAATAATTTCTTTTCATCGGTTTGCTGCTGTGTCTCAGGGTTTTCTGCCAATTCAAGCGGAACAAAATCATTATTTAAGATTACAATAGGTCCATATTCAGCAGGATTTTCTAAAGTAAATTGTTTATTGAAATGAACGACTTGTTTGGTTTTCGATTTGGATTTATAATTAGCTTCAATTTCTAATTTATCCACCACATATAATCCATCTTTCAGTTTTTTTTGGCTATATCCATATTGGCACAAAAAGGTAATAACTATTACAAATAAAATTCTCATCAGATTAATTTTAAGATAAAGTTGTAGTTAATCCATTAATTTTTTGAAATTATTCGACAAAAGCATTAATTTTTCTTTTAAAACAGCATCCTTCAATTCCGAATTTTCATCAAATTTGGAACGTATACCAGATATGAGCATGGTTGTATCCTCCTTATAATTTGCTGACATCGTCTTCATTATCAACAATAACTCCTGAAATGCATGCTCACCTAAAGCAGAAGCTACAATCAAAGCAGTTGGTTTTGAGTCAAATACAATTGTTGCTACAGTCCATTCCAATGCATTTTTCAAACTTCCAGGCAAACTAAAAATGTATTCAGGTGTGCAAATCAACACCCCATCTGCTTCCTCAATTAGTTTTCTAAATTCAACTACTTCGCTGGGCAATGCTGTTTGCTCTAAGTCAGGATTGAAATGAGGTAGCAGCTCAATGGATGGATACTCAATTATATCAAAATTATCTTGATTGATTTCTCGAATATAGTTAATTAATAAATTACTAGAAGCATTTTTTCGAGTACTGCCAGATATTGCAAATATTTTCTTTTTCATCTTTTGGTGAATGAAGTTGGTGAAATATTATTTTCTCCTGTTTTTATTATTTTTATAATCCCTAAAAACATAATCTCCCAAACCTTGCAAGGAACTATAAAAGGCTTTCCCTTGATTTACTTTCGTAAATTCTTCTACAAAAGACACCAAATAAGGGTCGTCTGTAATCATGAATGTTGTGATAGGAATATGGATTTTCTTACAAATAGCAGCTAAAGTCAATGTTCTGGAAATGATTTTTCGATCTAACCCATAGCTGTTTTTATAATATTTTTTTCCTTTTTTGATGCATGTTGGTTTACCATCTGTAATCATAAAGATTTGTTTATTCGGATTTCTACTCTTTTTCAAAATATCCATAGCTAATTCTAGTCCAGCCACTGTATTGGTATGATAGGGACCGACTTCCAGATATGGCAAATCTTTCAATTCAATTTGCCAAGCATCATTCCCAAAAACAATAATATCTAAGGTGTCTTTTGGAAAACGAGAACGAATATATTCTGCCAAAGCAAGTGCCACCCTCTTGGCTGGGGTGATTCTGTCCTCCCCATACAAAATCATTGAATGCGAAATATCAATCATTAGAACTGTACTCATTTGGCTTTGCAACAAACTTTCTTGCACCTCCAAATCTTCATTGAGCAAATAAAAATCATCTATTCCGTGATTGATTTGTGCATTTTTCAACGAATTGGTCATTGCCAATTTGTCAACAGGGTCGCCATATTCGTAGGGTTTTGCATTGCTGGTAGGTTCGTCACCCAGTCCATTAAATTTAGTATTGTGATTGCCTTTTTTAGATTTCTTTATTTCACCAAATACATCTTTTAAAGCTTTCTTTCTGAGGGCAATTTCTGATTTTCGAGAAGGGACAAAGTGGTTATTTTCATTTTGCTCTATCATTCCTTGATCAATCAAATCTTGGATAAAATCAGCCATACCATAGCTCTCATCCGTAATTTTATATTGCTGATCAATCTGAGTCATCCAACTCAAAGTTTCGGTAATATTTCCATTGGTATAAAGCAACAACTCTTGAAACAATTTCAACAAATTGTCATAAATCGCTTTAATTTTGTCATCTTCAAAAAATGCTGAAAACCGAAATCCAATCATAATGGAATAATAACGAAAAAATGAAATTATAGTTTAAAAATAGGAAATTGGTATTATTTATTTTATGAATATCATTTGAATAATTTTATAGATAAACAATACCAATAACTGACTAAGATAAATCCAACAACTCCCCTATCCTTCCATTCTCGTTACATTCGAAACATTCTTTAAAGCTTTTAAAGTACGAATCACCACTTGGAGTTGGTCGGTATTGAGTACCATCAAACTGATTTTTCCTTCAAAATATCCCCCTTCACCTTTAATATTGAAGGAACGGATATTCAATCCTAAGTTGGAAGATATAGTAGTTGTGAGCCTTTCGATAACTCCAGGACCATCATCTATTCCACTAATCATCAATTCAGTTACAAAGTTATTATTCGTTTTATTTTCCCATTCTGCTTTCAAAATACGATGGCTGTAACTCGACATCAAATTTGCAGCATTCGGACAATTATTTCTATGAATTTTCATACCTCCCATAGAAACATAGGCAAAAATGTCATCTCCTTGAACAGGATTACAACAGTTCGCTAAGCTATATTGGTATTTTTCGGCAGGGTCGCCACCAATTAACAAACCAGCTTTGCTAATTGCAAGATTATTTTTGGGAGAAACAGGAATATTAAAATCTGTAACATGCTCTGGTTCAGGTAGTATCAGTTTCTTGTTATCAACTTTTAATTGTTTGATCAATAACAAATCAACTTGATTGATTGTGATGGCATAATACAAATCCAATCTATTCTGGAAACCATAAAATTTGACAAGAGTATCCACACTTTCATCAAAATCAATCTTCATGTTCTCCAATTTTCGCTCCAACATTTCTTTGCCAATCAAGCCTTGCTTCTTCAAATCCTCTTTCAAAGCACTTCTAATCTTTGATCTTGCTTTTCCAGTCACCACCATTTTCAGCCAATCTTCATTAGGCTTCTGATTTTTATTGGTAATGATTGAAATTTGATCTCCATTTTGCAACTTATAACTCATGGGAACCAACTTGTTCTCCACCTTAATCGCCATGCAATGATAACCCACATCTGTATGAATACTAAAAGCAAAATCTAATGCAGTAGCTCCTTTTGGCAAGATAATCATATCTCCTTTCGGAGTGTAAGCATACACCTCCTCATTAAATAAATTGGTCTTGAAATCTTGTAAAAACTCTATTGCATCCCCATTTTGGTCCTCCAATAACTCTCTAACACTATCCAACCAAGCATCATATACATCTTGTTGGTTCGAAACACCTTTGTATTTCCAGTGGGCAGCAAATCCTCTTTCTGCTATTTCATCCATCCGTTCACTACGGATTTGAACTTCCACATATTTACCACCAATCCCTATCACTGTGGTATGTAATGACTCATAACCATTTGATTTAGGAGTAGTTACCCAATCTTTCAACCTTTCAGGAATTGGTTTGTACACATCTGTCACAATGGAATAGACCTGCCAACAAGCTAATTTTTCCTTTCTTCCCTCTTCAGTATCTACGATAATTCGAACGGCAAACAAATCATAAATTTCTTCAAAAGGAACTTGTTTGGTTTTGATTTTATTCGCTATGGAGGAAATTGATTTTGGTCTTCCAGTGATTCGATAAGGAACTTCTATTTCATCTAGTTCGTAGGTTAAAGGCTTGATGAAATCATTGATATATCTATCTCTTTCTGCTTTTGTAACTGTTAGTTTTTCTATTATTTCATTGTATAATTCAGGCTCGTTTATTTTTAGGGATAAATCTTGAAACTCAGATTTAATATTATACAATCCTAAACGGTGGGCTAATGGGGCATAAATCACACTAGTTTCTGCAGCGATTTTGAGTTGTTTATGGCGAGGCATACTCCCCAAAGTTCGCATATTATGCAGACGATCTGCCATTTTTATCAAAACCACCCTCACATCATCCACTAAAGTACTCAATACTTTTTTGAAATTCTCAGCCTGAGGGTTATCAGAATCATATACCCCATCCAATTTCGTTAAACCATCTACAATGGTAGCAACTCTTAACCCAAACTTTTCATTTATTTCAGCTAAAGTAATGTCGGTGTCTTCCACCACATCATGCAATAATGCACAAATAACGGCAGTCGGTCCCAAACCAATTTCTTCAGTACAGATTCTAGCTACTTCTATCGGATGTAGAATATAAGGCTCCCCTGATTTTCTTCTTTGCTTGCTATGAGCATCTACTGCTAATTCGTATGCCAAACGAATCTGAGTTCGGTCATCATTTGTTAAATCACTCTTCAAAGTCTTCAACAAATTACGATATGCCCTTTGTATCAGCTGTCTTTCTTTTTCTATGTCTATTAGTTCTTCCATCCCAATCATTTCTATCTTGACAAATATATTCTTTTTTTTAAACTATAACAATTAAAAACGTTAATATAGATTTTTTTATGGATATATGTTGTAAATTTTGAGAAAGTATTTATATTTGCATCGCTTTATGAAAATATGGCACTTTGATAGGCGGGTGTGGCGAAATTGGTAGACGTACCAGACTTAGGATCTGGCGCCGTGAGGCATGGGGGTTCGAGTCCCTCCACCCGCACCTTTAAAAGGCAATAGACATTTTGCAGCTTATATTGCTCTTGTCTTTTGCCTTTTTTATTTTTAGAAAATCTGCAATTATTAAACAAAATAATATATTTTTTATGCCTCAGGTAGTAAGAGAAAATATTGACGCACTCCACACCACCATTAGCTTAACTTTTACGAAAGAAGATTACAAAGACAAAGTTGAAAAAAAGCTAAGTAAATTAAAAAATACTGCTTCTGTTAAAGGGTTTCGTCCAGGAAAAGTACCAGCATCTATGTTGAGAAGCATGTATGGTCAGTCCGTTTTAGGAGAAATCATCGAACATGATGTGCAACATGCTTTAAATGATTATTTGAAAGATAATAATATCCAATATTTTGGTCAGCCTTTATCTTCGCTTTCTCAAGAAAAACAAATGTTGAATTTAGATAGTAATGCAGATTACACCTTTAAATTCGATTTGGGTTTAATGCCTGAGTTTGAGTTGAAAAGATTAGACAAAGACGATATTTTCACCAATTACAAAATAAATGTTGGCTCAAAAGAAGTAGATAAGGAATTGGAAAATCTACAAAGAAAAGCGGCTAACAGAACTACTATTACGGAAGGCAATGTAATTGAAGACGATATGATCAAAATTGATATCGTTGAATTAGAAAATGGAAAGGTAAAAGCTGGTGGAATCCAACATAATTTCAGTGTATTGGTGAAAAGCTTGGAAGAAGCAGTGAAGCAAAAAGTATTAAAGCTTTCTGTGAACGATACTTTCCAATTCGATGCTTTCAATTTAGAGCAAGGAAGTGATACGAAGTTGGTGAAGCGATATTTCTTAGGATTGGAAGAAAATGATGATAGAGCCATCAGCGATACTTTCGAGGCAACTATCCAAGAAATCACTAGATTGGATATGCCAGCTTTGGACGAGGAATTTTTGAGTAAAAACTTTGGCGAAGCTGTGAAAACAGAAGAAGATGCTAGAGAGCAAATCAAATTGCAAATAGAGAATTATCTTGCAGAACAGGCTAGTAATCTGACAGATAATGAAATTAGATATAGAATCATTGAAAAAAATCCTTTGTCTTTTCCTGAAAATTTCTTGAGAAGATGGCTTTTAGAAACGAATGAGGAAATGACAGAAGCCAAAGTAGATCACGATTTAGGATTATTTATCAAAGATTTACACTGGACAATCATCAGAGATCGTATCGCAAAAGAGGAAAATATTGAAATAGAATTTGAAGATATTCGTTATGAAGTAGAATCCAATTTAAGAAATTATTTTGGTTTCCAAATTCCTGAAGAATATTTAGCTACCACCGTTAATAAAATGTTGGAAGATGAAAAAACAATCAACGAAACTTATTACAAACTAATGAATGAAGAAATTTTCAATGTGTTGAGAAAGAATGTTCATACAGAAGAAAAAAGAGTGGAGTTGGATGAATTTTATGAAATAGCAAAAAATTTCAAACGATAATTAGTTATATTTGGTCGATATTTCATTGAAAGCTCGTATTTCATATTGAACAATCTACCATTTTAGCTGTTCCAAATGAAATTTTTTTAATCAGAAAAATAATAAATTATGTTTCATCAAGATGAGTTTAAAAAATATGCTACTAAACATTTAGGGATGAATAGTATGCATCTTGAAAAATATATGAATACGACAGTTCCAAATATTCATGCTTTCACTCCTACAGTTATTGAGGAAAGATCTATGAATATTGTTGGTATGGACGTGTTTTCAAGATTAATGATGGATAGAATCATCTTTTTAGGGGTTCCAATCAATGATTATGTTGCCAATGTAGTGCAAGCTCAATTATTGTTTTTGGAATCAACAGACCCAAAAAGAGATATCCAAATGTTTGTCAATAGCCCTGGTGGTTCTGTAATTGATGGTTTAGGTATTTATGACACAATGCAATATGTAGCTCCAGATGTGGCTACCATCGTAACAGGTATGGCGGCATCGATGGGTGCTGTGTTGTTGTGTGCTGGTACCAAAGGTAAAAGAACGGGTTTGCACCACAGTAGAGTGATGATTCACCAACCATTAGGTGGCATGCAAGGACAAGTAAGCGATATGGAAATTTCTTACAAATTAATCAAGCAAATGCAAAAGCAATTGTATGATATATTGAGTGAGCATACTGGTCAGCCTTATGAAAATATTGAAAAAGATTGCGATAGAGATAATTGGATGACTTCTGATGAATCCAAAGCTTATGGATTGATCGATGAAGTTTTAATTCGTAAAAAAGCTTAATTCATCTAGCAATAGATCATGAAAAAAAATAAAACAGGTTATAGATGTTCTTTCTGTGGCAAAAGTGATGCCGATGCAATGATGCTCGTCTCAGGCTTAGAAGGTCATATTTGTGAAACTTGTGTGGAACAAGCCCAAAGAATTGTTCAGGAAGAATTGCATGGACAGGTTTCTAAAACGAAGAAAGCTTCCGCTTTCAAATTCCAGCAGCTGCGACCAAAACAAATCAAAGAGCATTTGGATAAATATGTGATTGGTCAGGATGATGCAAAGAAAGTGTTAGCAGTAGCTGTTTATAATCATTACAAAAGATTGTCGCAACCCAACACTGGAGATGTGGAGATTGAGAAATCCAATATTCTTTTGGTGGGAAGGACTGGAACTGGAAAAACATTATTAGCTAAAAGCATTTCCAAGCTTTTGAATGTGCCTTTTGCTATCGTAGATGCCACTATTTTCACTGAAGCAGGTTATGTGGGAGAAGATGTAGAGAGCATTTTAAGCAGATTGCTTCAGGCTTGTGATTACGATGTGGAAGCAGCTGAAAGAGGTATCGTTTACATAGATGAAATTGATAAGATAGCAAGAAAACAAGATAATCCAAGCATCACAAGAGATGTAAGTGGAGAAGGCGTTCAGCAAGCTTTATTGAAAATGTTGGAAGGTGCTGATGTGAATGTGCCGCCACAAGGTGGAAGAAAGCATCCTGAACAAAAGCTAGTAAAAATAAATACTGAAAAGATTCTGTTTATCTGCGGTGGTGCTTTTGATGGCATCGAAAAATTGATTGCTAGAAGGGTAAATACACAAGTAATTGGGTATAGCAATGAGGCAAAAGATAAAGTAGATAGAGAACAATTGCTACAATATATCAATCACCAAGATTTGAAATCTTTTGGGTTAATTCCAGAGTTGATTGGTAGAATGCCTGTTTTGACTTATTTGGAGCCATTGGATTTGGAAGCGATGAAGTCGATATTGGTAGCCCCACAAAATGCTTTAATCAAACAATATCAAAAATTATTTGAATTGGAAGGTATTGCTTTGAAATTTACGGATGATGCGGTGGAATACATTGCTCAAAAGGCTTTGGACTACAATCTGGGTGCTAGAGGACTTCGTTCCTTGTGTGAAAGCATAATGAATGATGCTATGTACGAGCTTCCATCTGATGAAACCATCAAATCGTTTACTTTAGATAAAGCATATTGTGAGTTTCATTTGAGCAAACAAAAGTTACAAAAATTTCAAGTTGCTGCCTAAATGATTTCATTAGAAAAAATATATGAAATTTATTTACAACATCCTTTTGTTACGACAGATAGTCGAAAAATAACAGAAGGATGTTTGTTTTTTGCCCTTAGAGGTGACAATTTTGATGGCAATGCTTTTGCAAAAAAAGCTTTAGAGCAAGGGGCAGCTTTTGCCGTTGTCGATGACCCTAAAGTAGCAGAAAATGACCAATTTATCGTTGTCCCAAATGCTTTAATTACTCTTCAGCAACTTGCAAGATACCATAGAAGACAATTGGGCATCACCGTGGTTGCCATCACTGGCAGCAATGGCAAAACGACCACAAAAGAATTGGTAAGCACCGTACTTTCGAGCCATTACCAAACACATTATACAAAAGGAAATCTAAACAATCATATCGGTGTTCCTTTGACTTTGTTAGCAATGCCTGCTTCTACGGAAGTGGCTATTGTAGAAATGGGTGCAAATCACCAAAAAGAAATTGCTTTTCTTTGCACCATAGCGGAACCAACTCATGGTGTCATCACCAATATTGGGAAAGCACATATTGAAGGTTTTGGTGGCGAAGAAGGCATAAAAAAAGGAAAAGGAGAGCTTTTTGAATACTTAGCGAAAAACAATGGAATGGCATTCATCAATCTGGATGAGCCGAATCTCCTGCAAGTAGCCAAAGATGTTGGGCTTACGAGATACCTTCAATACATGAGTAGTGAAGAGCCTAGCCCAGCTAATATTCCTTTAGAAATCAAATTATTGAAAACACAACCTTTTATTAAAGTTGCTTTTTTATCTGAAAATAGAGAGCTAAAGAAAGTAAAAAGTAAATTGATTGGGGTATATAATTTCAATAATATCATGACTGCCATCGCTTTAGGAAAATATTTCAAAGTGCCTGCAATCAAAATAAAACATGCCATTGAGGATTATGTTCCTTCCAACAATCGTTCTCAAATCGTAGAGGGAGCAAATTATAAAATCATTTTGGATGCCTACAATGCCAATCCTAGCAGCATGAAAAGTGCTTTGGAAAGTTTTTTGATGATGGAAGGAGCTCAAAAAGTGGTGATTTTAGGTGCAATGAAAGAATTAGGAACTGAAACGGACAAAGAACATGCTGCCCTTGTTCAGATGGTAACCAATGCAACCGAATTGGAGCAAATAATTTTGGTTGGACATGAATATAAAAACCATATTACAGATAAGCTCCATTATTTTGAAAACGTTGCCGATCTGAAGCCTTGGTTTGATGCTCAAAATTGGGAAAACCACTTATTGCTCATCAAAGGATCCAGAAGCAACCAATTGGAGCAGTTATTAGGATAAACCTACGTTAATATATTTGCAATTTCCCAACCGTACTTCCAACTTTCCACACATAATTGCCGATAGGGAATGACGGTAGCTGAAGATATTGGCTTTCGCTGGTTTGTTGCAGTTGTTTTCTATAAACCAATCTGCCAGTGATATCATATAGTATAAATTCTGCTGGTGCTTTTCCATTGTATTGCAAGTTTAGATAATCACCTGATACATAAGGATTCGGAAAGAGCAGGACTACTTCTTTTTCATAAGGCATTCCATTTATCGTATCACAAAGGCTCCCTTTCGCTGCTCCTAATCGGAAGTTGGGATAATTGGGTAAACACCATGCCTGATATGTTGGCAACTTAACACTTCTTCTAGTAAAGATAGCTGCTACTCCTTTTTCATTCGGATTTTCTATAGAATGTAAATAATCTAAACCACCAGAATTACACATATATATTTTGTTGTTGGGAGCTAACTGGATTGTACTAAATCCAACAGTATTGATACCAAAGGTATCTTTAGTACTATCAACTTCAGCTAATAAAAACTTACTTGCTGCAATATCTTTAGCAAATAAATCAAATTGATATAAATAAAAAGATTTACTTATGTATAAATATCTACTATCTGGAGAATTTGCCATTCCTCTACCTAAATTATGAAATACATCTATGGGTTCTCCTTTTATAGGAATTGCTTGCAAATTCGATATTGAACCATTGCAACGATCAAAATCATATATCCAAAGTCCATTATATATGCTATAAAGTGCTAATTTTTTTCCATCATTGGTAAAGCAGGTGACACCATCTGATATTTCATCCACTACTGTTACATTCAAATCAATCTCGTTATCTTGTATGATACCATCTTTTGTAAATAAAAATAGATGTGCCTTTTTGTATCCAACCTCCATTGCAAATATCCACCAATCTTTGCCATTTCCATGCCTACAAGCTGAAAGAAATGCAGAATAAAAACTTCTGCCTTTAGTTACTTCACTACATTTTTCCTCTACCTTAAATTGAGTGGAATCATAATTAACTTTAGTATAAGCAAAATCTTTTAATTGATATTTTAAAGTATCTATAGCAAAATTAAAAACAAAAAACTCTTTATCTTCCTTTTCTGGTGTAGGTAACATCAATATGGATTGAATACCACCAAATACCCCATCCTTATCTATTATCTTTATCAAACTGCTATCCGTATGATTGATTAAGTTCATAGAGCCAGGAATCACATCTGCATTAGTATCTTCTAACCAATACCCACCTGTATAACACAATAAGTTACCATTTTTGTCACAGATTCCTGCATTTGCAAATGCAGTACTTACTCTTATGGAATCTGCTTTAATAATTAAAGTATCATTATTGAAATTTAATATTGATGCGTTCAAATATTTT
>JADJVK010000044.1 GCA_016710625.1 Saprospiraceae bacterium | reverse complement strand
ATTTACCTTAACCAAGCCCCAAACTATTTTGGCTTCAGACTCTTCATTTGCGAAATCAAAAGTAAAAATGGCATTTTTGCCTGATACCATTACTGTTAGTTATTTTATTAACCAAACCCATCAAACTTACGATGTTACACACAAGTTTTCGTACCTATTTTTATGACTCGAAAAAGAATATTGTTAGCCATAAAACAATAGATGTGGAAACTGCAAACCAATATTATGGACAATGGGTACAGGTAGTCCAACGATTACCCATTGCAGATAAGGCGGTGCAGTTTGATTTTACCATTGAGGGTGGGGCGTCAGTTTATTATTTCGATTTTTATTTAGATGTAGTTACCGTGTCGGGGGCTGCGTATGCACCACAAGGGCGTACGGATTACTATTTTTATACCGGAGCACCTGCGGACTCATTAAGGCATCTCCCAGAAGCCTATCGAGAATTATATCAATCCGACAGTATTCGGAAAATTTGGTATACTGGTTTCGAGCAAACAAGCTTTACCAATGATTGGTTAATACTGGGTAATACCAACGACCCGTGTTATCCCGAAGTAACAATGAACACCAACGACTTTGAAATATCTTATGCAGGTTCGGGCGCACTTGAAATGCAAGCCTGCTCGAATGGACATTTTTCACAAATCAGAATGCCTGATTTACCGGTGCCATCTGCTACAACACGCGCTAAAATTGCTTTTAGGTATAGCAAAGCTCAAATCAAAGGCTTACAATTCAAAGTTCATATCGAGTGGAGTGGTGGCTATAAAGATTCGACCATCGTCCTGGATGGTAGCTATTTAATTGACCCGGATTATAAACTGTATTTTGATGAGATTAACATACCAAACAACTTAAGCAATATAAGTGTGTCGATAGCTGTGGTCAATTCAGGTACTAACACTAAAGTAAATAGTTTTTATATTGACAATCTCCAAATTGCATGTTTTGCCAATAAGAATAATAGGAGCAGCACAACAATAACAAGCACAAATGCTGCTGACAAAACTTTGATTGGTAAATTGTACTGTAACCGAGTGCTTAAAAATACCTTTGCTGAAGTAAGTTATTCTGAAAAACTTTACCTGCCAACCTTAACGTCATGGGGAAGTAAAGCGCCACAGTTGTATGCAAATTTATCGGTTGACAGAGGAACTGCAGTTAAATATACGGTTATAAAATACAATAATAATGGGCTACCCGTTAACGCCATTTCTTGTCATGAATTAACAGACAATGATGACAAACCATTTGTACAGCTCACCAACAATCAATTAACATACGCTGCTGATTTATATCCTGTACTAAATCGAGATGGCTTAAGTTTATATGCCACACCAATAGCAACCACTATTTTGGTAAAGAATTTAATGGATCCCGATTGGGAAGTTAATAGTTGTAATTTTACGCAATGGCAAAACTACACAAGCAATAGTACTAATCCTCTTTGGATGCCTTGGCGGTCCTTTAAATTGCAAACCGATACCACCCTAATTGCCGTATCAACAGTTCTCCAAAACACCCAAAATAATAATACTTATACCCCACCTAGTCCACTGTGGTTATTAGATAACCAAGTTTTGCAACGTAGCAGCAAGGGCTTACCTATTTACAGTATGGGTGCTGACTCCATTTATAATTTTATACAATACAGCAATGGTAGCTATATACAACAAAATATCACTTACCCAACCCAGGTAATGCCAGTGGCGGTGTTTGCTAATGCCTCGCCTCAGAATGCTTTTTATTATGGATTCGAAGCCTCTGAGCAATCGAATGCACATGTAGCGAGTACTACTAATTCGACATTTACTTGCATGGGAAGCAATGCGGGTAAGGGTAACACTACGATAGGTTTTGCCTTTAATAAGAATCAAAGTATAGGATCCCAATATGTTTTTTCAATGTGGGCCATGCCGCAAGTAAGTAGTATTCAGTGTAATATAACTGGAAGCATGGTCGCAAATTATGCCAGTAAAACATTTGCCATACCCGACTCTTTATTGGGCAAATGGGTATATCTTGAGATCATATTTCCGATTACTGCTAGAACAGACAGTTTGGTCTTTTCCATTACCGCCAATAGCAATACTTATTTTGACGATTTTAGGTTTAGTCCTGTGGAGGGGAACTTTTCGGCTGTAGTGTATCAGAAGCCTACCAATGTCATGCTTGGCACCTTCAACAATAACGGACAATACCAAAAGTATCTTTATAGCACCACTGGTGACCAAATTGGCCAAATAAATGGCTCCAATGTACCTACCACGATGGTGGGTAATAGATATTATTCGCGTTTTGGTGCTAACAATAAAGATACTTATAACCCCGCCGACCCCAACTCGCAAGTTAGTATGAATACCAATTCAGGTGGTAGTTGTTATGAGTTTAATAGCCAAAGCCAACTAAATGCCTGGCAGCTCACAGGAAGTTCATCTAATTTTTCGAATGGACAACTTACTTTGAATCCGAATTCTGGAGCTAGTCTAAAAACAGCATATTTGCCACCCGATGCTTCACATTATGCCATAGCATTTCAGTGGGCAGCCAATTTTAATACTAACAGCTCATCAAAGCTTATAAAAATACAGTTTGCTGGATATAGTTTAACTCTAACTGCTTATTCTGGAAATAATGCCAAAATTACAGCTGCGTGGGGAAGTAGTGGAGCAACTATTAATTTTCCGTTGAATTGTAGTGTTTCTCAACCAAACCCGGTTGAAGTTATGTTAGTATTTAATGGAAGCAATGTGTGGTTATGGATTAATGGCAATTACTCCCTGCTTACACAGTCTTACCAAGGTGCCAGCGGGCTTGGCTTGTCTATTAGCAACATAGGTTCATCGGGCACAATTAATTATATCGATAATGTAAGTTTATTGTATAACCCGGTAATAGCAGCTAATTATTTCGACGGCATAGAAAATATCATACAAACCCAAGTAACTGAAGGTAGTAATATAATCATATCGGCAACCCTTTATGACGATATGCAACGCCCCGCCATTAATACTAAAAAAGTGCGCCTTAACAATACGGCTACTTTAACTTATAATACGGGTTTTATAACCAATTTTAATTGGTATACGGGTGTTATGCAAGGTTTAGTTGATAATGCAAATTCATACAATGATATTGGGAACCAAGACAATGGCTATTTCTATTATAGAACAGTGTTTGAAGGTTCGCCAGAAACATCCCTGTCAGCACAGTTTCAGGCTGGAAAAGATTTTGCTTTACGTACTTACAGCACATGGGAAAAAGCCAAGCGTTGGTCTTACGAGAATCTCATGACCTATATCGGAGATGCAGTTACCATTATTGGTTATACCAATGATGCTGTTACTATCATTTTAGATCCTGCAGCTGCACCGGAAATTATTATTATGGACGCTGCTAATATTATTGCAGGATTCATGGCTGGCTCCAAGGATAATACAGATGCGGAATATCCAGTCACTAAATACTTGTACAACAATGATTTGCAGTTATCAAAAATTAAGCTCCCAAAATCTAATTTAAAAAACAATTCGGATAAATCACAAATTATTTCCATTGACTACGATGATCAAGGCAATCCAAGTCGGATTATTACTCCAGAGAGTGGTATTCACCATACGGCCTACGATTATTTAAACCGCACACGAATTACGCAAAATGAACTTCAAAAAGCCAATAACCAAGCCCAATACTTTAAGTATGACAAAATGGGTCGATTAACAGAGCAAGGAATATTTCCACTTACACAATGGAATATTGAAGATTTAGAACAAAACTGTTTAAACCCCAATTATCCTGATGTTCCGCAAGGCGCACAACCAGAGCGCAAATTATACTACGACGGTCTAAATGGAACTAATTTGACCTACGGTTCGGCTACAACCCGAGGCAGAACTACCACCCTGTTGAGTTATAACAATGGGCTACAAAATCAACGCAAGGACTTACAATATAACAACTTAGGGCAAGTCATGACTGAAACCCAAACAGTAAATTATACTCCAAGTACTGCCGATACATTCCAGATCAACTATTCCTACAATTTACTTGGGCAAACGACAAAAATCGACTATCCAGCGATTAATAACCATAATTTTTGGGTTCAATATCAGTATAATGCTTTAGGACAATGCACTAAAATAAGTACCTCAAGCGATGCTAATTTTGCCAATTATAGCTATAATCCTGATGGCGGTCTTCAGAAAAAAGATAGATACCTAAGCAATGGAATCCGGTTTCCGGAATATCGCTTATACAATGCTCCGGGGTGGTTAACAACCATTGCCGTAGGTGATACCGTGAGTAACAAACCTCGCTTCTTTACCTATACTATTGGCTACAATTTATTGGAAGATTGGTGGTCTAACCTTTGGGGTCAAAGCTATTACAATGGCAATGTGGCCAGCACTAACTATACCCCCGGACCAAACACCAATCTCGAAACTTTAAAAGATGGTTATACTTACAATCCATACAATGCATTAGACAGCTATTATAGCAATTATATAAATGCAGAAATTTTCGATGGTGTGAATAGTTATGTTTCTGAAACCATGGAATACGATGTTAATGGCAACATCAAAGACCGTGGATACAAACAAGAACGCGGAAAAGGAGACTTTAGCACCAAAAGGTGCCCGACAATCAAAGTTCAAATACAATGGCAAAAACCAACCTAAAGAAATGGATTTTTACCTCCAGGCGATTGATTGGCATTGGTATGGTAGTGGTAATACCTACAACTACGACACCAGCTTTATGAAGTACGATGCTGTTGGAAATATGAAATCCATTACTTACAATCGTCATAATACCACCAAGGATATTAATAAAAAAGGCAGTTTAGCTGAGCAAACTATCCGTAATTTTACCTATAACAATTTCAATTTATTGCAAACAGGAAGTTTTAGCAGCACCAACCAATATGCCAGTAATTGTAGCTTCCTTACGATGCACAAGGGGTTGCGTTTAACCAAAAACACTACCATTCTAAATAACCAGCAATCCCTAAGTGACTACCGCAAAACATATATACACGCATTCAACAACCATATTTTAGTTGATAAAGTACACCACAATACAGGTGGCGGGAACGATACCATGCGATACTATGTATGGGGTCCGGAAGAAAGTATCGAGGCGATGTATACCACCACTAACGGCACTAACCTTTCGTCTTGGTGGGTGCTAAAAGACCATTTAGGCTCAGCAAGGCAACTCATTGACCGCAGCAATAATTCGATAGCTTCGGCATGGGCTTATAATGAATATGGACAACAATTACCCGACCTACAACGCAATTCCACCTTTTACCCCTATCTATTTACTGGGCAAGAGTACGACCCTGAACTAAGTGTCTATAACTACAAAGCCCGAATTTACGAACCCACACTAACCCAGTTTTTGTCGCCCGACCCAGCCATGCAAACCCCTGGAACTCCCTACGCCTATGTTACTAATAACCCAACCAATTTTGTTGATCCCACTGGGATGATTAGGATAAGGGGTGTATTAAGAGCTGGAGAGGAAGTAGAACATGACATAGCACCAGTAGCACAAGGTTTTAATAATAGAGCACGTTTTGTTACAAACATGCCCTTAGACCAAATACCCGCTGACATTAGGCAATATGCAGGGCAAATATCAGATTGGGCAGATGGAACTGGTTTTACGGGTGTTATGGACTATGGTGAACCTAACCTACCTGGAAACCCTGTCAACCAGGACTATTATATTTTAAAGCCAACTGTAGCTCCAGGTGGAGAAGTAAGGTATGCTGATCACAGTGTAATGGCACAAAACCTCGTACCAGATAGGCAGGTGGTCCATACAAGCTTCTGAAGAGCTTGATATGATTATGGAGGTTCGAAGAATGCCTGGTATGGATGATAGTCCAAGCAAAGTAAGTTTGAGGAGTAATTGGCTTAATACTGTAAGAGATCGACGGAGTGGCTTTGCAGTAATATCTACTGATAACGAAAATATTAAAAACGTTAGATGGAAATCTCATCAAATTAATTCAAAAAAATTTTGATGGTCGTCCGGATGTAATTCCCCATGGGTGATTATAGGACTCGAATAATGAATGCATTTCAATAAGTTGTTTAATTAATAAAAATTATGAAGTAGTCTGCATTCTAATTAATCTGGCATTCTATTTCCGCCCCATTTTTCCGAATGAATTTTTTCTGGAAGATGGGGCGGTTTTGTTCTAGGCATTGAATAAATAAAATATTTCAAAATCGTAACAAGGAGATTCATTGGAGCAGGTTCCAATATCTAGAATTGAATTAAGGAAAGTCTGCTTTCTAATGTATGGGTTTTTGTTAAATATTTTAAAACAATAAATTTAATCTGATGCATGTACTTTCATTTTGCTGACATGAGTATTTGGATTTAAGGCTAGAAATACTTCAACATTTATTTTTTACTCACTTTATGGGGTTCTGCTTTGCTGAATTGTATTTTGTAGTGTTTCTATAATTGTTGTTTGAGGTTGGAAATTAATTCTTTTTAGTCTTTTAATTGAATCAGACCATGTCCAACCTTTGCAGTTGTGCCACCAATAGTTCTTCTAATATTTGTTCGGGTTGTTTAGACATAAAATTTATCTTTTTGCCAATTCAATGGGTTATTGGCAATGTAATTTTGTATGGTTTCAAATGATCGTGCATCACGAATAATATGGTCATGAAATCGGGGTTGCCATTCAAAATCGGCATGGATTAAATGGGCATTTTTTGAAACGGCAGATTTATATGACCTTACAATGGTTGAAATTGTCCCTGATTTTGGAGAAATTTTTGCCATTTGTTCGTTTTTGTTGGCGGTGGTTGGGTTGGTTGCATTGGTTGCGTGGGTTGCGTTGGTAGAGACGTTGCATTGCAACGTCTCTACCAACGCAACCACGGTATTCCCGTTACCATCAACCGTATCCGGTTTGTCAATAATCAAAATACCATGAACATGATTTGGCATCACCACAAAATTTCCTAATTCTATAAACGAAAAATGATTGGAAATTTCCAACCAATATTGTTCTGCAATTTTTCCAATGTCATTTAATTGCATTTCCCCATCCACAATTTCCCCAAAAAAATGTTCCCTGTTTTTGGTGCAGATGGTAATAAAATAAGAACCATTGCTGCCGTAATCCCAGGTTTGTAAACGGGACGAAGGTATACGATATTTATCTTTGAATTTTTCCATCTTAAACAAACCTATTTTGTAACAACCCTTTTTTGTATTATTGGGTTTGCTGAATTTGGTTTTCTGTTTGTGCCAATTTTGTTAACTGAATTAGTTTTAAATTAAAGTAAATATTTGCTTAAAACTAGTAAGAATTTTATATGTTTTTTTAATATTTTTGAAAAAACTATTATTACTGTGTAATAAAATTACAATTAAATGATGCGATTTATCTCACTTCAAAACACTAAGCGGCGTGATTGTAAAATCTAATTATTGAATCAGATAATATCCTGATCACCAAATGCGCTAGCTGAGGCTAGTTAGTCAATGAAACTAACTGGTAACTTTATGTCAATCTCTAATGTTATTATTTTGAATGCATCCTTTCATAAAGATTTATCATTAACCATTTATCATTAACCATTCTTACACCTACATCACGCAGGGGATTACAGAACCTCCATACTTTAGATACTATACTGTTAGTTGACATACTTTTTAAGAATTAAAAATTTTGATATATTTATCATAGCTATATGTTTTGCCATAAGTAGCGGATTCATTTAATTGCTTAAGTATGCTCATTTCTACAAACCGGTCTATAAGTTTGGCTGCACCTGGTCGACTAAATTTCATGGTACTAACTGCCATGGAGTTACTGGTAATTGGATTTTTAAATAATTGCTGCAAAAACAAAACACCACTACTTGCTTCTCTTTTACCCAGAGACTGTATTTTTCGCATATCTATTTCTCGCAATTCTGTAATTCTTTTAGAAGTATTTATACTTTGATTAGCAGTTTCAATTACTCCATCAAGGTAAAAATGTAGCCATTCCCAAGGTTTGTTATAATGATAGGCATTTAATTTGTGATAATAAAGTTGTTGGTGTTTTTTGAAAAAGCTGCTTAAAAATAAAACTGGCATCTCTAGAACTTCTCTTTCATACAAAAACAAGGTAACCAATAGCCTTCCAGTTCTTCCATTTCCATCTAGAAATGGGTGAATAGTTTCAAATTGTGCATGCAAAATGCCAGATTGCACAATGGGCATCAATGTTTTATTATGTATAAATCGTTCCAAATCTGCCAGTGCCTTATTCATCTCTAACACAGGCGGTGGAACAAATGAAGCAGTACTTGGAGATACTCCACCAATCCAGTTTTGTGATTTTCTAAATTCTCCCGGGTCTGCAAAGTGTGTAGATCTGGCACTTGTCATTAATTCTTTGTGCAATTCCCTAACAAATCTCAGAGAAAATGGGAAGTCCTTAAGCCTTTCAATGCCATAATTGAGTGCTTTGATATAAAATAGTATGTCATCGGCATCGGTGTCTTTGGTATTTACACCTGCATTCATTTCAAGTGCATCCAACATTGTAGCTCTTGTGCCTTCTATTTGTGCTGAACTGGTGGCATCCTTTACCACATACATGCTCAGAAAAAAATTGGCATCGGGCAAAATATGGGTAATGCCATCTAGTTTGCCGATAAGTCGTTCAGCAGTAGCAGCTTTTGTAAGAATTTCTGGCGGACAAATCAACAAATCTGGCGGAGGGAAAGGAACAGGTATAAATGCAGTATAACCTTCGGCTTGTTTAATATAATTGCCTATTTTCATTTCTTGTTTATAAATTGGTTAACATTGGCGCCACAAATGTAAACTATATATTCTATTAGTTTACTTGTTTGCACTCCTTGTAAACTAAAAATCAAATCAATTTCGGGATAATAGACATTTATGGTGTTAAAATGTGTGAAAATGCCTAATGGAATTTGCTTTAAGTCATTTGAAAGGTCATGAATAAAAATATGCTTTTATTGCAAGAGTAAAATTGTTACTAAGGACGGTAATCACAGGGGAATTCAACGTTACAAATGTGCAAGTTGTGGCAAGCGATTTAAAGGAGGAGACCGCTTTTGTCCACTTGACTAAAGGTTCTCCTAAAAAACACCACAAATGTCCATTACACCTAATTGTCAAGTTTTTGGTGTGAAAAACTTGACAATTGAAATGATAGATGATCAATTAACAGTGGGAATTAATAGCTTATCAATAAGCCACAACAAATTGTTTTTACGATATTGCTAAAATACCAATATAAAGTCCATTCATATCCTTAATTCAAAATGCAGATCCACACTTATAGTAGGCCCGGTTGAATTACTCAAGAACTGTGAAATTGTTCTGTTAGGGCTTATCGATATATTTGGTCCTACAGACAGTTTACGAATGATAGTGTATTTATAGTATAGCATTACACTATATTTTCCGAAATAATATATGTTGCCGTATTTATCAAATATTGGATCTGTATTATTGATGATCTTTTTTCTAAAGTCGGAATTGAATAAATAATCATAGGAAATACCAGTGCCGACATACATTTTATCATTTATCCTATAAGCTAATAATAGGGAATGGTCATATAACTATTGGTGTATGTTTCTTTAATCTGCGTTGGATTTAAACCATTGTTTATATTTCCATTAGAAAGAATATTGTTTATTTCAGTATGGAATTGATTAAGTTTATAACCTATCCCTGTAGTTATTTGAATTCTATAAGATGCCTTATATTCAACCAATGTGCTAATGGATACATTCAATCCTGCACTTGAACTCGTTGGAATGGAAGTATTTTGTCCGTCCTTATGCGCAATAAGTTTATTGACTCCAATGCCAGGACGAATAATCAAATCAAAATTATTCTTATTTTCTTGAGCGCCTAATGAAGTAAGGATAAGGCAAAATATTAAGATGGCATTTGTAGTACTTTTAATTGGCCTAAGACATAAATGAAAGTTGAAGTCAATTCCTGAAACTATACTTTGTATTAATCCAATTAAAAATATAATCTTTGGCCGAAGGAGTTTTAACCTTGGCATAAGTTTATCAGCAAGGTTTAGTTTATCACACGTAACAGCCATTATGGAGGCAGATTCCTTATCTGATTCTGGTATAAGAGGGTAGGCTTTCATATTTATTTCTAGGAGTGTTATTTTTTGATCTAATGGGTATTATCAAGCCTAAAAATAATGCATTGTTTTTGAATATTGCACTATTTTTGAATATTAATCTTGAACTTGTGCATTTGCTTTTCCGTTCTTTAAGATCGAAAGATTGGATATTGTTAAATCAACTCTTACAGAAAGTTCATTCAGAGAAATTTTTCTATTGGCCATCATCACATCTAAGTTTACAATGTTTGGCATAGCTTAAAGAGTTAAATCGTTTTCGTTTTGCAAATAAGGCAAGCGATTACATGATTCAAACGTTTTTGAGGAGTTCGTTAAGATGCAAAGAAGGAATCACTATTGGTTTTGTTTAATTAATTTATAAGTTATCGTTAAAATAAAATTATTTTTTTCTATAGTTATAGGTGGACAATTACCACTATTTTTAAAGTGTTCAAAGTCCATCTTGCTAATTTTTCCTTCGAATATAATATTGGTATTTTTGGCACAAGCATTAGACTTTATGGGATCAAATCCAATTTGAATTTCACATCCATCTGAATTCAGGATTATTATTATAACTTAATTTGAAAAATAAATTTATTTACTCTTGTATTGTAGAAAATCCCATTCTTCAATTATAAAATATATAATCTGGTAAAGCCTAATCACCTACTCAAGTAGAAACAGAACCACTTTGTTTCGTGGCTTGACTAAACATACATCGATAAGGTTAAATTTTCTGAAATGACTTTGTTTTTATTATAAGATGTATGATTAACTTGACTACTCTCGCATACTACCCTACATCTTAGTTCAGAGTAGGGCTTTGACAACAGTAAACGTAATACAATTGATGGCCACATTTTATGTATATTTAGAATCATCTAATGATGAAGAAATGGGAATTATTATACTAAGAAGTTCACCCATTGATGGTGGTTCAATTTTTACATGAAAATGATTGTCATGTCCTGTATAATAACTACACAACGACTCACCTATTAACACTGAGTCATTAAATAAAATTGATTTTACTAGTTCACAGGATTTAAATGCTTTTAACATTTCTCTAGTAGCTTCTCTGTCGTATTCATCGCTTGCAATTGTTATCCCTCCTGATTCCCCATTAGTCTTTGGCAATCTAACATCAACATCCAATCCAGTTTGATGAGTTCCATGTGGAGGGTAACTTCCGCCTGTGGATAAAGACAAATCATTAACCCACATAACGGAAGCATCTACATTGGAATTTAAATAATTCTGACTGTAAATTGCTGCTGCTTTCACAATTGTTGAGATTAACCAATCCGTTCCATAATAATCCATTTCATCCTTAGTTGAATTATAATAGCCTAAAACTTTATTTACAGTACTTCCGTCACCTAATTGTGTCCAAACTGGAGCATTGTTAGCATTTAGCCATTGGTGGGTGTAACCCATCGAATCAACCTTTCCGTCACCGCTAATGCTGCTGTTTCCACGAATAATTGATTGAAAAAGTTTGATTCTTTCTATAAGCTCTACATCCACTGTTGATGAATCTGTAGATTTCTGCAAAAAACCGAGTTGAACGAGTCTATTCTTAACTGTATTTACATCAGCACTTTTGTTAATACCATTTTCTCCAACACTGTCAACAATCATATACCTTAATGAAAAACTATTTTTGTTTGTTGACGGATTACTAATCAGTTTCGATTCTGCAACACCAAAAATTGATTCTTTTTTGATTTACATCTTCGTTATTGCTACCAGATGGATAAAAACTCTCCAACTGCATTCAAGGCTGCCGCTTTATCCGTTGGTGTTAGTGGTGATGGTGCTACATTTGAATTGCTTAATCCCTGCCTAATATGTTAGATGCATTATTCATCATGCCAGCTACTTGTTGACCTAATGCAATAGCACCATTCAAAGGCATTTTCAGCGGCTTGCCCAGTTAAATCTCGAACAATTTTGCTGTATTATTTGCTAAATCAGCTAACGAACTTAAAATACTCACCATTTCTCCTGATTTTGACATATCCCTAAACATATTGCCATTTTGTATTGCTTGAAATGCTGAATTCAAACTTGTAGGTAGTGCATATTGTGGTGGGTTTATAATATTCAGGTTACTTGTTGGTATATTAGGAGCCAATGCAGATGTTTGATCAGTGACTACATGATTTCCAGCTTGAACCGGAGAAATTTGTGGAGAACTAAAGGTATGGGCGAATCCTGCCAATTCCAGAATCTTCTTGGGTTTTACAAATTCTGATGCATTTGATCTTCCTAAAATCGCTTCAGCAAAAACGCCTGATGTAGGCAAATATGCATCTTCACATGAAGATGGCTCTAATCTTTTATTTTCTAAGTCTTTATTTAACTGTGCAATATAGGTCCAAAACCTATCTTCAGATCGTGTTTTTGGACTTTTCTTAAACTTAAAAATAAGATAATTATCGGTGATGGCTATGGATGCAGGATAAATATAATCGATAAGTCTTTTCTGTGCACCATCACCAGAGTACCAATCCATAAATTCTCTACAATATCTATATAACTGCTCCTTTTCAATTGCTGATATAAGAAAACGTGTATAGCCATATTTAGTTTGGTTAAATGAGCTTCAATTTCCTGAATTAAACTAAAATTGCTTTGAGGTGGTTCTGAACTTGGAATAGAAAGGGCTTCACCAATATTTTGAGAAATTATTATTGGTTCACCCAAAGATTTTGCTTGGTGTAATGCAAAATAGTTTACTTTATGGTCATAAAGTTTAGTGACAATTTGAATATTGTTATCTTCATCTTTTAGTGTATAAGTAATTGTAATGTTTAAATTCAATTCACTTGTAGGGTTTGTAGGAGAAGTTGAGTATTGATTGCCATATGGAATAATACCATGTGCCTAATGTAGCTAGGTCTATATTCAGGTCAATTACTGAAACTGATGCTGTACTTGGCGTTGAATGTATGGCTGTAGTACCTGCTAAGTCAAAAATATGAAGCATAATACTCCAAGGAGGCTGACGATCAGTGCGGCCTCCAAATCCTAGAATTGGGGTTAAATATTCATACCAATCACGAAAACTATTTACAATAATTACTTTGATTTGGGTAACTTTATAATCTTTTTCTTCAAGTCCTATATTACCCAAAACTTAAAAGGCTCGAAATTACAGGATTAAATTTTTTCAAACTTTTCAGGGAAAAATCGCTGTAAAGGTAATTTTAAAAGATGCCAATATTTTGAAATGATGTCTAAACTAAAATTTAATGGTTTGTAAAGGCAAATATAAAATAGAGTCAATTGTTTAATTGCAATTTGACACAATATTTTTGAAGTACTTCATAATATTGCACTGTTAGTGCGTGGGAATGATTATAATTTGTTACGTTTCTGGTTTGAATATCTTCTCTCTCTGATTGTTCGTCTGTTACAACTACCGTTGACCAAAGTGACCGAATATTTGATGAGTTTTGTAAGTTGATTCAGTGATATTTTGTGACATCCACCCACAATATCGCGGTTTCCGCTGCTACTGGTTGTATTGTACCAATTTGGGTATTATTGCTTAAAACGGATGAACTACCAGAATTATAATTGGCAGCTGATTGAGAACCAACGGTTAATGGGAATCCAACAACTCCAGTTAAATCTGCAACAAGACTCATTGCATTTCCAATATTAAAACCTTTACTATCACTGGATGCTGTGCTTACAGTATTATTTGCTGTGCTTGTCAACCCAGACTGATGTTCTTTTGCTGTTATTCTAGTAACCTCATCTAATGCCCTATTATGGGTCAGACTATTAGTTAATTGTTCATTTGCTGTTGTATCTTCACTTCTACTATTTAACTTTCTACGCCACTCAACAAATAAAACATTCCTTGATTCACCAGGTGCTAAGGCTAAACTATTAATTATTTCGCCTAAGTGAGTGCCCATATTAATCCAGGACTGTTTAAATCCAACGATATAACCCAAATAACTTTCGAAACGATTAGAATTAAATAAATTTGCTAATTCAAAATTGGGCAAATTAACAATTGTTTCTTTTGGAATGTAAAGTCTCTCCTCAAGTCTGATTTCTTCGTCCATTACAAAAGTTGCTAAATCTTGCTATTGAGCTTGTACTTCCCAGAATTTTTGGCATCAAATCTTCAGGTGCAGATGCCGGCTCATTAAATACTTCATCATCTGGCGATAAATATGCCTGTGCTTCAATAAATGGTGGAAAAATTGCTAATTCTCTAATAGTCGAAATTCCAAACTTATCATTAAATATTTGTTCACTGGACCCTCCCATGCCTAAAATTGCCTTTATTTTTAGATCCGGAAGTTCAGAAGAAATTTGTTTATAAAGGCATTTTCTAAAAAAATGGATAAATTAATATCATGGCCAATCTCCCTACGAGCCACAGCCATTATATTTTGTGAATAAATTATAGGTTTGTAGTGTAGTAAGTCACCTACAGTGTTGATATTTAGTGATTTTAGAGCTACAATTTTATCATCGTCTAGTGTTTCTAATGCAGTAAGTGATAAAACAGCAAATAAACTTGATCCACTAGATTTTGCATGATGAAGGCTTGAAAGAGGCATAAAATTAAGTTTTAGGTTTTTCGAATGTATCTTAAAATTAAATTTCTTGATATTAACTTTTAAACACTATATTTAATTACTATTTATCTGAAAAGCAAATATACAAAGTTTAATTTTAATAATAAAAATAATTTATTTTGACATTAATTTAATTAATTAACAATTAATTTTGGATGAATTTGATAGCTAAAATTGTTGTGTATGTTCTGAATCAAGCTGAGCTAAAGTTTAACTAGGACCAACATTATTTCAGTAAATTGATCCAGGTAAGTACAACAAAAATATATTAACTGCAAGGATTGTGAAATAAAGATAAAAGGACCTCTCATGTTTTATGTTTTATCCAGAAATAAATAAACTTGGCCTTGTTTGTGAATTGTAGAAAAGCGAAAATTTGGCAAAATTCTTTCTTACTTCATCTAAAATATATGCTTCATGCGATGTTACATTTACTTTAGCAAAATTCTCAATTAGTTTCATTTCGTCCCATGTAATCAAAGAACATAATAGTAAAATTTATTTTCGACTCTCAATTTATGAATTCTCCAATATAAATCTGAAATTGCTACATTTAGTAAGTAGATCCAGCTCTTAAGAAAAGGATGAATCTCCTTCATCGAATTCAAATTACTAATTCCAATTCCAAAAAGTTCATCTTTTGTTATTATGCCAATTTCTGCATACACTATAGGATCTTGTAAGCGGCGATTAATTTCTTGAATTATTTTAGATGTTCCATAAAAAGGAGTACCCTTTATTTCCACTTTTGAATCAATAACAAAATTTCTATAAAGTGTTACCCAATAATTAAAATTATTGCTTACTTCTTGTTCAAGTAAAAGTTTGCGTGTTTCATTTAGTTCATTTTTCTGTGAGTGATAGGTAATGTAAATTAAAATAACACTAGATAGTGAAAATAAAGTGCCTACTGCTCCGGCGATAAAATCTCCTACCTGGCCAACAACATCCATTTCAACTCCTTTCCTTCCAATTTGGTAATCTCCAGAAATTATATATAAAAAAAAAGGGGATAATCAATAACCCAAGAACAATAGTTAACAGAGCAATAATTTTGAACAAATGTTCCTGATGGCTTTTCATTTATAATGAATTTATTATGCTAAAAATAAAGATAGCTTTCCTTAATTTTTTTATCTTGTGACTAACTTATATTAAAAGCTACTATAAAATAGAGAGTGGCGTATAACACAAAGGAAAGTTGATGACGACCCAACAGGCTAAGATTCTGAAACATAAATTTGCAGGCATCAACTTTTGTCGATATTTCTTTATTTTTTGCATCGGCGAATCTTCGATGTCAATTTGAACAGTTTGTCTCGTCCGCCAGGCGAGAAAGACAGTGCATGAAAATGGTATATAGGGAAAGACTGTCATTTATTATTTCCAATTGATGGTTATTTTTAAAGTAATATTCTTTGGAAAGCCTAAAAATAATATTTAGGTAGTTAAATTTTCAATATTTAAATGTAAAAATACTTTTGACAACCATTTTTTAGGCGATTAGCGGAGACAAGGGATGATTCTGGACAATACATTGGCATGTACTGTTTGTACAGTATGAGATGAAATGTGGGGATATGGACTGATTGTGGTGGAGATTTAAGGCTGCAAGGAGATTTAAACTTTAATATGTAATTATAATCTGGTTTAAAATCTTGATTTACAAATTCTAATGAACCACTTAGCTCACACTTTAAAGAATCTAATTGAAGTAGGTGTATAACAGTTTCAAATATGGTTCTGATTGTTATACCATTTTGTCTCAACTTTGATGGTATTTGTTTTTGTATTTTTGTACTGGAATTGTTTAAGTCATACCATCTTAATTTTGAAAGTTAAAAGGGAAACATATGTTGTAATATTTGAAATATGGCTTCCAAAAGTTTTTAAGTAGTTAATTTGTTTTATTCGATACTTTCTTTTAAATTCATAAGGATCTATTATTGGAATGAAATAATATTCCAAAAATAAAATGCTTTCATAAATAAATTTTAATGTTTAGCAATTTTGTTGTTGTGAAATGATTACGGTTTATTCAATGTTTTGAGTGTTTAAGCAGTTGGGGCAAAAGGTTGATCATGCCTAGAACCGCTGCAGAATAAAGATAAATGTTACCCAACAAAAGCCCTAACGATGTTTGTCCTGCCCAGATGATGAAGAGTAAAGAACTACTGCTGATTGCTTCATCGTCCAGCCGCAATTGCTAAAATACTTTTGTTAGGGTACACCCTTAGTGAATTAACTCCAAGTATCAAAGAAATGTATTATTGATATTGAATATATATGGGGCTAGGATATAATTTTAGTATCTCTAAAGGTTGCATAATTGATTTTCCATAAGACGCCCTTACATCGTGTTTATAGAATAATTTGAATCCTGTAAAATCTACAGCACATTTTGACTGAATCATGTTGTATGTTTTTATTTTAGCATCAGATGTTCCCCAAGCATCCATATTCATGACAACCTGCACTTCCGGTGTAAGTTTTATTGATTTGTAATTAGCAATCATTCGTTCTCTGAATGAATGAAGAATTAGAAGTTTAGGTGGTACATGATATTTTTGAACAAGAACAGATAAATATCTAATCGCATGATTGATATCAACTGCACTAATCTTACCTATTGCTGACCCGGGAATAAGAGTATCATACATTGAGAATTCAGGATCAATGGCCAGGTGCACATCAGGCAATTTTAAATAATGAATTAGGTATGGGAGTTCAGCAGAAACTGAACTCCATCCGAGTTGTAGATCCAGAATAACAATTCCATGAATCTTTCGTGCAAGTAACAATGCTTTATCAATTTGCGCATAAGATATCCTGCTTCTGTATTTACCATCTTTTCCGGGATCTAACTGTGCAATTACTGAAACAAGGTGTAATGCCGGTAATGGAGGTATTAGTGTATCTGCAGCACTCCATTTTTACTTCTGTGAGTAGTCCTTGCAACATGGAATCTGGTGGTAATGCCCCCAGAATACCCATTTTTTTTGAAGAAAAATTACCGTAATAAGCAATGATCCTATAATGTGGAAGAAGAGCATCGCTTCGGACCTGCCTGTTACGGGTAGGCCACTTTTCTGTAATCGAGTCTTGAGTAAGGTGCAACAACAATTGTTGTGTGGTAATACAATCATTTTCTTTTTTAATAACCTGGCGGTTTGTTGTTAAGAACAGTATCAACAGGCAATTGATTATTGTTCCGGGAATCTTGTTCCTTACATTTTGAAAACAGGCATAACAATAAAATACGTGCAAAAAATCCGAGGATATGCATTTTCATGATTTTTGTATAAATACACCCACTTTATGAAAAAATAATGTCTCTATTTGCACTGAAAATAAGGTTTTGTATAGATCATTCTAGTGCAGATACTGGATAGTTTTACAACCAACACATCCTTCCGCAGGTATTTTCTGTATTTCAATTTATATTGTTCTGCCTCGTCCTGTGAATTAAAATTCTAGGAAATGATATAGGAATATTTATTATCATGCAGTATTCGCAGGTTTCGTAACCGTAATCTCTTATTATAACGCATGCGTAAATCAATCGCAGTATCCAGGTAAAAGATGTGTTGTAAGCTGCACAACCCAAAAGTCTGACTGGTTTCTTTTACCAATGCCTGTAATTTGCAGACTGAACACTATCTATTTTTTCTACACTTACTGTCTGGCCTTCTGTAATAACCCCAATGACTTTACCAAGTTTCCATGTTTTATCTGGTTCGCGGCTTAGTTCATTATCTCTTTTATATACGTCAGTTGTTGCGGTAATGTTATTTCCAATTGAACTGATATCATCGAACTCAAAATTCTGTGAATTCCAGCCCTTATTAGTTCTTTGCCCGAGGTACACCCAAAAATAATTGTTGCTATTAGATTTGGTCAGGGAATCATATATCTGGTTTAGTTTTCTTACATCATCCGCAGTGTTTTTCTGAAAGGAAGTGTCACCAGGTCCATTAACTTTGATCAGATTCATGATTGAGTCTGACAGTTTTTGATACACATTAATGCTTTCTGATGTTACTGGTGGATCATTGGCCTGATCATTTTTATTATTCTTGTTTTTGTAATAAAGCATGGTCACAATAAGAAGGAAAATAATCGAAATAATAACCGAAAGATATGCTACTGCATTGCTTCTTTTGATCTTTTTCTGGACATAAGTTTCATTTTCCTGTTTTTGATTATTCGATTTTTTTTGTTAACATACTCATTAAAAAAATCATCTTCTTTTATTTTTTGCTCACTAATGTTAATATTGCGGATCTTAAGTTTACCAGTTTATTGCGTGCTTCCAAATGTTCTGGATTAAGCGCAAGTGCTTTTTTTAAATAATCTTTTCCTAACTCGTTACGTCCGATATTCAGGTATTCTGATCCCAAATGGTAATAAGCTTCCCCAAAATCAGGATTTAGGGCTATTGATTCTTCCAGGTATTTTATGGCTTTTGTAGTTTCACCTTGTGTAGATAATGCAATTGCGCCCTGATAAAAAGGTAAATAATAAGTTTTGTCTTTATTTATAGCCTTTTCACAATACTTAAGAATATTATCTGGATTACTTTGTCTGATGGCTACCTGAGTATAGGCTATTGCTATTTTACGCGGTATTTCACTTTTTCAGCATATCTCAACCAATCTCTCTCACCTACAGCTTTATAAAAGCTGATTGTTTTATCACGATTGATAATATCAAGATATTCTGCAATATTCCTAAACGGCCGGCTGATTATATCTGAATCCGTTTTTCTATTTGAAGACTCCTTGAAAAGACTGTTTTTCGCCGAGCGCGATGGCTTGATTGTAAGAAATAAGGGTATCGTTATAGTACACATCAGTGTGAATATTTCACTCAGAAACATGTCATCGAATTCGTTATCTAAATTTCTAATAACATGAGAAAAATATTCTTTAAATTTTTGAGCCCATACATTGTATATTTCATTGCCGGTATCTACTCGTGAAAGCACCGGGAATATTTGGCTTGCCGGCCTACAATTTTAGATATTCCGCATTTTGTATTTTCTCAATAATCGATTTGCAGCCTTCAAAGTTCTGCATTGTAGCTGCGATTACCATTACATTTACATCTGGCAGTTGAATAGTGCAGATGCCTGAATAATCGCTGATACCGGTTCGGCTATCAATTAGTATATAATCATAATTAAGGTGCTTAAGGTGCTCTTTCAACTGTTCAATATAATTAACGCCGTCAAACATATTGTAGAACTCGAACCAATCAAAGTTTGTTGCTCGGAAACTGAAATCATTGTTGTATATACCGGCAGCCATCAAATCTATACATCCCGTTTCAGCCGTAACTAATGATGTGATATTTTCCTCTGTTATAAATTTCAGGTCGGCAGTCTGCACTTTTTCTTTGCTCTTCCGCATCAAAGCCATATAAGACTCCATGAGTTCGAGAGTGCCTGGACGTGTTATATCACTGTTCTTTTTTTCAAAGAAATAATGCAGGCCAGGTGCTTCATAGTCCCAGTCCCATAATAATACACGTTTCCCCCTTGTAATTACAGAGATATGCTGCTACATTAGCGCATAGTTGTATTCTATAAGACACCTCCTTTATATGAATAAAATGAAACTATCATAATTAAAACCGACAAGTCCTTTAAATTTATTATTTGATCTGTACCTAGTTTATTTGTGACATTTCTTGGAGGCAATACCTTGCTTAAAGTTTTGACCACATTAAATTTAGCAGGAAGCCTTGGCGCATACATGTCAGAGTCGTTGCCGAATAATTGGCTCTCGAAAATCTCAAAAATTTTTCCCCCTATGCTAATCACATATTGCCTTACAATGTCATCCAAATTCGTATCAACGGGAGTCATCACTTGTTTGATTTTTGTATCTGAGAATTTTCGTGCGATATCTTCATTGCCTTCATGTATTGCGAGGAGGTCAATAATTGCAATCACATCGCTCACATTGTTATTAATTTCGGTCATTATCTCTACCTTTTTCTTTTTCTCAGGCTTATGAGGAATATATATCGCCTTAAATTCAAATCCATTATTAGAGAGTTCCATCAGTATATCTCCAATGGATTCCTGACTTTCCGAAAAAGGCAACCACTCGTTGTAGTCGCTTTTATACTGCAAAGGCGGTTTAAGACGATCATATATCTCTTTGCCTAATGTTTCTGAAATTGTTCCGGCAGTTGCTGTAAGGATATAAACAGGTGATACTTTTCGAGTTTTATTGGCATTGTCAATTCGGACAAATTCACGGAAAATATTCGATAATCGTGGTATAATTGCTTCAAGTAGGCCGTTTACATTTCTCACCGTTTAGTAGCTTGATATTGTATTCGTCAAGTT
>JADJVK010000043.1 GCA_016710625.1 Saprospiraceae bacterium | reverse complement strand
TTAATCCTGAATCAACAGCTAATTGGAATAAAATCAACTACTACCAAAAAGGAATATTTATACAATTATATGGCGAAAATTTGCACAGAATTGAATGCCCATTGAATAGTGAATATGATGTGGAAACAAGATTAGCAGGTAAAAAAGCAGTTTATGTTGAGCTACTCCCCCTTGATGGTTTGGGTCAAACACCCATAAAAAAGGAAGTAACTAACAAAACGAATAATGTAACTTTCATCAATTACATTACAAATAACCTGCTGTCTTTTGGGCAAAACCAGAATAGTCTTTTTAAAATGCGATTTGACAATATATGTAAAAGCTCCAACTTATTTAGATGGGGCTTTTTTTATATTTAAAATTTTCAAGATTCTAAAGTCTCGATTTTATATCCAAGATTCTTTGCTAATTTTAAGATATTATCAATATTTAATGAATTCGCCCATTGATTACATACTACAAATTCAATATAATCTTTGCTTATAAGTATTTCATTTGTTTTAGTGAAGTGCCTTTTCTTATCTGTATTATAATATTTTTGATTAACTTCATCTAATCTGTTTATAACTCCAATAGATCCTTGATATTCATCTTTGAACAATTTCTTTAAATCATTGTAATTCATCGGATTTTTGGTAATAAAATCTTTAACTAATTCCAAAACGAGTCTATTTTTCGGAAGTTTTATTCCATTGCTATTTATGATATACTTTGAATAATCCTTTGAAATTGGTTTTGAGTTTTTAATATTAACATTATAATCATTTTTATTAAAATAAGATTTTGGATTTACAGAATAATCAATCTCATTACTATTTTCTTTTATTTCAATAGTAATCTTTTCCAAAGCTTTAATTATGATACTTCTATCAAAATTATTTGATAAAATATTTGAAATTGAATTTATAATTTCATTTTTAAAATTTTCTGATTTTAATATTTTAATTACTTGATTTTCAATCTCATAATCAGTCAATAATTTAATTGAATTATGAGCAAATTCATTTAATTGCTCAAAATTGAAATTATCTTTCGAAAAAAGTTCAGTAAATTTTTTACCATTTTCACTATCTCTTATAAATTCTATTTTTTCTAAAAGAATTGGTTCATCACTATTATTCAATTTTCCATCGTAATAAATTTGAATATTTTTTGCTATTAACAATCCAAAATCCAATTTAAATTGTCTCATGTAAGTTAATAACTGTCTTTTGTGAATATCATTTAAATCTAATTTAGGTGACTTTATTTCAATTATAAATAATTTATTATTTGTTATATTTGATTTAACAACAAAATCAGGAATCATTTTATTTTTCACTGATCCGAGTTGAAATTTTGGACGAATTTCAAAATCACCAGAATATTCACTCCAACCTAAAATTTCTAATCCTCTTTCAACGATTTTTTCATATTCTCTTTCTGAAATTTCTGACCCAACTTTTTCAGACATATAAAAACATAATTTATTCCATTTATCCATAATTTACTAGTCTTTTAGTCTATTTTTCAAATCCATTTTAGAATGTAATACTCTAATTATTTCAATTTCATTTATATTTAAAATACGATAAAAAATAATATGTTGCCCCGATTTGTAACCAATAATATCACTATTTATTAAAGTATATTTTTTTCCTAATGAGTTGTTTTCTGCTAACTCTTGAAAATCATTTATCAACTTTGAATAATATTTATCAGCTTGATCTTCAGACCAATTATCAAAAGTATATTCCCAAATTTTAGATAAATCTTCAACAGCTTTATTTGTAATTAAATATTTAGCCATTTTTCTTCTTTGCTTTTAAGGATAAAAGCTGCTGTTCTGGATTGAAATTCTCAAAAATCCCACTATCAATTCCATCATCAATTGCATTTTTCAAAGCAATTAATTTATTCTCTTCAGTTTCAAGTAACCTTAAACCAGCTCGAATAACTTCACTTGCATTTTTATACCTACCCTCTGAGACCCGATTATCAACAAATTGTTCAAAATAATCTCCTAATGATACTGAAGTATTTCGTCCCATAATTTTATAAATTTACTGGTAAAGTTACCAAATATTGGTAACTTTACCAAGCTGATTTAATTGTTTTTTTTATTTACAATTACTTTTAATTATTAGCTTTTCCAACAATATCCTACTACAAAATCATAATTTTCAACTTTATTTATATCTTCATTTCTTTTTTTTAAAAAATTAAAAACCACTAAAATAATATGTCTGTAAACAAGCAATCTAGAAAAATAAATTACGAACTAATAATTAGTGTTTCGGCAGTATTTATGTCCTTACTGGCTGTTATCGTTTCCATCCAACAAACCAAAATTGCAAGAGAACAGCAAAAATCTTCCATGTGGCCCCACCTCGAAACCTATAATACCCACCCAGATTCTAACTCTTACTCCATGATTTTAGTCAATCAAGGTGTGGGTCCAGCAATTATTAATGATTCAAAATTTATTTTTGTAAAGGATACCATTTTTGACTTTTCGGATTTATTTGAGAAAAACTTGATTAACAATGGTTTATACACAGACCTCTGGAAAGGCAAAATCCTTCAAGCAGGACAGAGCATTGACTTAGTTACTTTTAAGCATAAAGCAGAAATTGATCATTTTAATCAATATATTGATAAAAATCTAAAGTCGATAAAAATAAATTATTCCTCCATTTATGGCGATTGTTGGGAGTTAATACAAATGGAAAATGGCTTTTTTTAAAACCGAAAAATTGGGCGTTTGCAATGAGAACCTAGGTTATTAATAATATTTATTTTACTTTATATTTTTAGTCTAATTTCAAATAATTACTATCTCTTAATTTTAAGAATTCGCTACTTTTACAAAAAAAATTCATGAAAAAACTGTTGATTTTTTTGAGCATTTGCTCTTCTTTTATTTTTTGCAAAAACAACCAATCCCCTTCTGCTGAAAAACAAATGGATCCTCTTGCCAGTCATATTGACACAACGGTGAAACCACAAGTTGATTTCTTCGAATATGCTAATGGAAATTGGCTCAAAAACAACCCAATCCCTGCATCAGAATCAGTGTATGGTATTTTCAAAATTATTCAAGATACTATAAATAATCAGATTAAAAGTATCTGTGAAAATGCAATGGTTAGCCAAGCAAAAGAAGGGACAAATGAACAGAAAATTGGGGATTATTACGCCTCTGGGATGGATACAATAAGTATCGAAAAAGCTGGTATTCAAGGAATAATTCCCTTTTTAAAAGCTGTAGATGATGCTAAATCCGTTGAAGAATTGCTTGCTTATGCTCATACTTTAGAGAAAATGGCGTCCATCCATTCTATAGTTTTTGGATAGCTCAAGATGATAAAAAGAGTACGGATTATGCTGTTTTCTTAGGGCAAGGTGGGCTGAGTCTTCCTGAAAGAGAATATTATATGAAGCAAGAAGATGATTTCAAAACGATTAGAAATCAATTCGTTGCACACATCAATAATATTTTATCTTTTGCGAAAAAAGATTATACCAACTTAAATGTTGATGGAAAAGCGATTTTGAATTTAGAAACTGATTTGGCGAAAATAAGTCGAAAAATTGAGGATTTGAGAGACCCCGTAAAGAATTACAATAAGGTAGCTACAAAAGATTATGACTCTAAAACTTCGGTTTTGGGTTTGGCAAATGGTTTGAATCAATATGGATTGAGCAAAGTAGATTCCATTGTGGTGGGTCAACCAGATTTTTTTAGTGCCTTAGTTCCATTATTGAAAAAATATCCAATCCAAACCCTAAAAAGTTATATGCACTGGCAGATTTTAAATGATTTTGCAACCACTTTACCAGCAAACTATAGAGATGAACATTTTGATTTCTATGGCAAAAAATTGAATGGAATTCAAGAACAAAAGCCACGTTGGAAGAAAATGGTGGAAAATACGGACGAAAGTTTAGGCGAATTGATTGGACAAATTTATGTGGAAAATACTTGCCAAAAGGCACAAAAGAGAAGTTATTTGAAATGGGCAACTCTATAAAAGCCGTCTATGCCACCCATATCAAACAATTGGATTGGATGTCAGAAGCCACCAAAACAAAGGCTTTGGACAAATTGAACAAAATCAATATGAAGTTTGGCTATCCAGATAAATGGAAGGACATGTCCAATCTGAAAATCAATAGGAACAATTACTTATCCAATGTGGTAGCCGTGAACAAATGGGAATTTCAATACATGCTGAACAAATATGGTAAGCCAGTGGACAAAACAGAATGGGGCATGACGCCACAAACTTATAATGCCTATTATGACCCAACCAAAAATGAGATTGTGGTGCCGGTTGCAATATCATTGTGCCTAAGATATGAACGCCAGTTGCCAGATGATGCCATTTTGTACAGCATTATCGGCGGTTCAACGATTGGTCATGAAATTACACATGGGTTTGACGACCAAGGAGCTCAATATGACGCAGAAGGAAACCTACACAATTGGTGGACAAAAGAAGATAGTATAAAGTTCTTCACCAAAACCAAAATGATCGTAGATCTATTCAATCAATATGAGCCCATCAAAGGCATTCATGTGAATGGTGCTGCAACTCAGGGTGAAAACATTGCTGATTTAGGTGGAATAGTGATGGGATACGAAGCATTCAAAAATACGAATCAAGGTAAAAGCAATGAAAAAATTGCTGGATATACTGGAGATCAACGATTTTTCTTAGGCTATGGATTTGCTTGGATGATGCAGTTTAGAAAGGAGAAATTGACACAACAATTGTTGAGTGATGTCCATTCACCTGCAAAATATCGTGTAAACGGACCATTAGTAAATATGGAAGCATTCCAAAAGGCTTGGAATATTCAAGCTGGAGATCCGATGTACAAATCAAAAGAACAGATGATTAAAATTTGGTAAATTAAGAATTGCACTAAAGCCAATTGGAATAACAGTTGGCTTTAGTGCGATTTTTGGGTAAAACTCTACTCTAATATTACTTATCTATTGATGAAGCCCTTAGAATGGGGATTTTAATTGCTCTTAACCTTTCTATGTCAAGCCAGAAGTTAAGATTAAGAAGCAATATTTATATTGATAATTTTGAGTATAAAATCACATTAAATAATTATAACTTTGAAATTCAATCTTTTATTCATGAATCTAAAAAAAGACCTTCCAGACTTGATAGCCGCAGGGATAATTGATGAAACCACTGCACAAAATATTCAAGAATATTATCAAAAAAAGGAAAATGAATCACCTAATAAGTTGGTCATCGCTTTTGGCATTATTGGTGCGGTCTTGGTGGGGTTGGGGATTATTTTGATTGTGGCACACAACTGGGATTATTTTCCTCGAACAGTTAAAATCGGTATTGCATTTCTACCTGTTTTGTTGGGGCTACTTTTCTCAGGCATAGCTGTTTTCAAGAAAAAGGGAAATATTGGCTGGATAGAAGGAAGTGCCGTATTTTTGGTGTTGTCCATCGGAGCTTGCATATCGCTCATTAGTCAAACTTATCAGGTTTCTGGGACCTTGAGCTCCTTCCTTTTCACATGGCTTTTGCTTTCCTTACCCGTTTTTTATGTGTTAGATTCCGTAATTGCTGCCATCCTATTTTTAATAGGCATTACCGCTTATCAAATAACGACTGTCTATAATTATCCAAAGCAAGAAGATTTATATTACTGGATTTTCCTATTGACATTAATCCCATATTATTATTATTTAATCCTAAAGCAGCCGACATCGAATGCCGTTAGTGCATTTAATTGGCTACTCCCTATTTCCATTACGATTAGTTTGGGAGGATTTGCCCATCATAATGAAGAATGGCTATTTATCGGTTATATGAGTTTATTCAGTTTGTTTTATTTAATCGGCAAATTGGATGTTTTGCTCAAAACAAACCCATCAATAATGGTTTTAGATTTATTGGAACAATAGGTACTTTAGTCATCTTATTCATAAGTAGTTTTAAATACTTTTGGGAGATGATTGGTAAAAGTAATTTGGAATTCAAATTAAGTATTCCAGAATATCTGACCGCCCTACTTTTGTCTTTTGTAGCAGCTTTTTTGTTTTTCTATCAAAACAAATCAAAATCTATTGTTTCGATAGACTTTTTTGGCAGCATTTTTATCCTATTTATAGCATTATTTACCCTAGGATTCCACTACATTTTATTGCCTTTAGTCCTTACAAATTTATTGATTTTAGGAATAGGCATCTTTTTTATTTATAAAGGAATTCAATCCATACAATTATCCACCATGAATTTTGGTTTGATCATCCTCTCCATCCTCATTATTTGTCGATTTTTTGATACAGAAATGTCTTTCGTAAATAGAGGGCTGGTCTTTATAGGCATTGGGGTTGGGTTCTTTTTTGCAAATTATAAAATGATACAAAAAAATAAATCTCGATGATCACCGATAATATTAGAAAAATACTCTTTGGAGTCCTTGCTTTGGGATTATTAGCTGTTCTTTTCAAATTTGTTTGGGATCAGGAACAAATATTGAAAAAAGGAAAAGATTTCAATTTCAAAATAGAACCATTTGACCCTTCAGACCCATTCAGAGGGAAGTATTTAAATATCCGTTTTTCGGAAGATCATCTCAATTATGTTGATAATGCAAATGATTTTCAAGTGGGTGAAACGGTTGTTGCTGTTTTAAAGCAAGACGATTTATTTGCCAAAGTAATTGATTTGCAAAAAACACCACCTGTATCTACTCAAGATTATATTTATGTAAAAATCAAAAGGATTGAGGACACAAATATCGTTTACTTCGAATTTCCTTTTTCCAAATACTTTTTTGAAGAATCCAAATCAGATACCTTAGCAAAAATCTTCCAAACGACTTTGCAAAACCTTAATACTAAGAATTATGCGATAGTAACCGTAAAAGATGGCAAAGGGGTAATGAAAGATATTTATCTCGACAATCAACCCATCCATTCCTATTTCAAATAATTTTCACCAAATGCCATTTAAATAAATGTGAACGTAATTTGACAATTTCAAATAGCTTTTTGCACAAAATCCCTTAATTTTGCGGGCAAAAATATAAAAAATGGTTATAGAGTATAATTATACGATGGCTGAGGAGGCTTTGAAGATGATCCAATCAAATCAAAGAGTGTTTATTCATGGCAGTGCAGCAACTCCTATCGTAATGATTAATAAGCTTTTGGCGGAAAAAGAGAGATTGAAAAATGTGGAAATTGTTGGAATCACTCATATTGGTGTTGACTTCAATAATAAGGATTTAGAAGGTCATTTCCATATTAATTCCTTATTTGTTTCTGAAAGTAATCGTAAGGCAGTAAATAGCGGAATGGGCGATTATATTCCCGTATTTTTAAGCGAAATCCCTTCCTTATTCAATCTACAAATTCTTCCGCTAGATGTTGCCATCGTTCATGTTTCTCCTCCCGACAGACATGGATATTGTTCTTTAGGAACTTCTGTGGATATAGCTCTAGCAGCAGTTAATAATGCAAAAGTTGTCATTGCCCAAGTGAACCCATTCATGCCAAGAGTTCATGGTGATACTTTTATTCCATTTAGTAGATTTGATGCCGCTGTTTGGGTGGAGCAACATCTTCCAGAGGTGAGTTATTCGGAAGGAGCCAATGATATCACCAATCAAATTGGAAAATATGTAGCGGAGTTAATAGAGGATGGATCGACTTTACAAATGGGTATTGGCACCATTCCTGATTCTGTACTGACCAACTTAACCAACCACAAAAATTTGGGCATCCATACAGAAATGTTTTCAGATCAAGTGATAGAATTGATTAAAAATGGAACTATCAACAATCGGAAGAAAAAGATCGTACCGGGTTATTGTGTAACCTCCTTTATCTTAGGCACTAGAAAATTATATGATTTTGTGAATGACAACCCTATCATTAAATCATTGGATATCAGCTATGTAAATGACCCAAGGGTAATAAGTCAAAATAATAAAGTAGTGGCTATCAATAGTGCAATAGAGGTGGATTTGACAGGTCAAGTTTGTTCAGACTCTATAGGTTCTTACCAATACTCTGGTATCGGAGGGCAAATGGACTTTATTCGAGGTGCAGCCTTATCAAAGGGAGGTAAACCAATAATCGCTATTCCATCCATTACTTCTAGAGGAGAATCAAGAATTGTTCCTTACCTTAAAAAGGGAGCTGGTGTAGTGACGACCAGAGGGCATATTCACTGGGTCGTGACAGAATATGGAGCTGTAAACTTATTTGGAATGAATATGGAACAAAGAGCAAAAGCTTTGATCAACCTTGCTCACCCAACCCATCGAGAATGGTTGGAAAAAGAAACGTTTGAAAGATTTGAAAAATAAGGATAATTTTCTAATTTTGGTAAATGGAATTCAAACTAAGACCTTGGCACATAGATGATTTGGAGAATCTTGTGAAATATGCAAATAATTTCAACATCTCTAAGAATTTAACAGATGCTTTTCCATATCCTTATACAGAAGAAAAAGGAAAGTGGTTTATAGAAATGGCTACATCTGGTAATCCAATTCATATTTTCGCCATAGATATTAATGGCGAGGCAGTTGGGGGCATTGGTATTCACCCTCAAAGTGATGTGATGCGAAAAAATGCAGAATTGGGTTACTGGATAGCTGAACCATTTTGGGGCAAAGGAATTATGAGTAAAGCCATACCCCAAATGGTTGAGTTTGGGTTCAGAACTTATGATATCAGCAGAATTTATGCCCGACCATACGGGCACAATATTGCTTCTCAGAAAATATTAGAGAAAAATGGGTTTGTATTAGAAGCTCATATTAAAAATAATTTGTATAAAAATGGGGAGTTTGTTGACGAACTTATTTATGCAATTAGAAAGTAAATAATTAATCTTTAAAAATTATAATCATGAAAAATGCAATTCTATTTATTCTTTTATTAATTAGTCTAAGTTCCACAGCTCAAACTTCCAAACATTTAGATTTTAAAATTGGTATAGGAGCTTCCAGAAATTTCAATTATGATGGCATCGCTATTAATTTTGAAAACGAGTTTAATTGGAGAATAAATAAATTATTTACAGCAGCTTATACAATGAATTTTGGATTTACAATTGCTATTTTCGACAAAACATATTTTATACAAAACAATCTAAATCTATTTTACTATCCATTTAAACAACCAAAATTATCGGAATTCAGAATTGGAGCTGGACTTTCTCAACTGAATTTATTAGAACGAATTAAAAATCATACAGTTATCGGAGGTGTAAAATCAGAAACAACTACCAATACTTTTATATTTCCATTTGGCTTAAATGTCATTTTTGAAAATGATTTTAAATTATCCCCTACTTCGAATTTTGGAGTTAAAGCCTATACACAATTATATTCAGAAAATAATATAAATGTTGGTATAATGTTTAAAACAAGTATAAAACTATAAGAAAAAGAAATTTTTAACACTTTTATAAACCTTTTGTCAACATATTCATGTTTTTTCGCTTCCTAATCTATGTGAATTGTGAATAAGTTTCTATATTTACGAAAAATTAACAATGCCGTTAATCAAAAACTATGTGTAAGAAAAATTTCCTTATAATCGCAATAATTATGGTCCTTCAAAATTTATATTCCCAAGAAACAGACAAATTCCAATGGCTTGAAGAAGTCGATAGTAAAAAATCTTTAGATTGGGTAGATCAACATAACAAAGAAACACTTGAAAAGCTAACCAAAGAAGGCAATTACAAAAATATATATGATAAAAGCTTATCAATTCTAAATTCTTCTGACAGAATCATTAATCCTTCATTTCATGGTCAATATATTTATAATTTTTGGCAGGACAAGGAGCATGTAAGAGGTATTTGGAGAAGAACTGCAGTAAAAGATTACATTAATGGCAAACCCAAATGGGATGTTTTATTAGATATAGATGCTTTATCCAAAAAAGATGATATTAAATGGGTTTTCAAAGGTGCTTCTGGACTCTATCCCAATTATGATAAATATATGATAAGTTTATCGAAAGGTGGTGGTGATGCAGTGATTTACAAAGAGTTTGATGCAAATAAAAAAGAATTCATCCCTAATGGATTTTCACTTCCTGAATCTAAAGGCTCGGCAAGTTTCTGGGATGAAAACACATTGATTGTTTCCACTAATTTTGGAGAAGGAACAATGACAACCTCTGGTTATCCGAAGCAGGTGAAGTTGTGGAAAAGAGGTACAGACTTAAAAAGAAGCGACTTTGTTAATAGATGGCGCCACTTCTGATGTAAGTGTTGGAGGATATAGGGTGAAAGACGGAGAAAACTCCTATCTTTTTATTAACCAAGGAGTTACATTTTATTCCAACAAAAATTTCATTTGGTTAAACAATAAATTAATCAAACTAGATATACCTGATGATGCAAACATCAATAACTTATTGAACAATCAGTTAATTGTACATTTGAAATCAGATTGGAAAGTCAATAATACCCTTTACAAACAAGGAACTTTGATTAGCTTAAATTTCACACAACTAATTGATGGGAAAAAAGAAATTCAATCCATTTACGTACCAGACCAGTTTAGCAATATAGAAGGAGCAAGTGTTACTAAAAACAAATTATTGGTGAATGTTTTGAAGAATGTAAAGAGTGAACTCTACGTTTTTGGTTTTAAGAATGGAAAATGGGAGAAAACTAAGGTGCCAGCTCCAGATTTTGGCACTTTAAACATTGGGTCGATTGATGAATTTTCTGATCAATATTTCTTTTATTTTCAAAATTTCCTAACTCCATCTACTTTGTACATTGGAGATGCCACAACAAATAAAATTTCAGTTGTAAAATCACTTCCTGCTTTTTTTGATAGCAAAAAATATACAGTAAACCAATATAAAGCAAAATCGAAAGATGGCACGATGATTCCTTATTTCGTGGTAGCACCAAAAAAATTGGTAAAAAACAGCAAAAACCCAACATTATTATATGCTTATGGTGGTTTTGAAGCCTCATCACTACCCTATTATTCTGGTGTAACTGGCACTAATTGGTTAGATAATGGCGGAATCTATGTATTAGCAAATATCCGTGGAGGTGGCGAATACGGTCCAAAATGGCACCAAGCTGGATTGAAAGAGAAAAGGCAAGATATTTATGATGATTTCCATGCAGTTGCTGAAGATTTAATCCATAAAAAAATCACTTCTAGCCAACATCTTGGGATTATGGGAGGAAGTAATGGTGGATTGTTAGTAGGTGTTGCCTTCACTCAGCGACCCGATCTCTATAATGCAGTTGTTTGTGCAGTCCCATTATTGGACATGAAAAGATACAATAAATTATTGGCTGGAGCAAGTTGGATGGGCGAATATGGTGACCCAGACAAGCCAGAGGAATGGGCATTTATTCAAAAATACTCACCATATCATAATTTAAAAGAAAATGAAAATTATCCAGAGGTATTCTTTACAACTTCTACCAGAGACGATAGAGTACATCCAGGACATGCCAGAAAGATGGTGGCAAAGATGACCGATATGGGCTACAAAGTATATTATTTTGAAAATACGGAGGGTGGACATGCTGGCTCCTCCACAAATGACCAAAGAGCAAGAGCAGTTGCTTTACAATATGCTTACTTATTTATGAAATTAAAATAAATAATTTCTAAATTTGTTGATGAACTACAATCAGATTTTTGAAAAGATAGATGATGCCCTAAAACCTTTTGTTTCTGATGGTAAAATTTCAGCATCAATTCCTGAATTAGCGATGGTGGATCCTACCAAGTTTGGCATTCATTTGTTGGATAATAGGGGAAATGATTATGCCTTTGGCAATAGTGATGAAAAATTTTCAATCCAAAGTATCTCTAAAGTTTTTTCACTTTCATTGGCTTTCCAATTTATGGGTGAGCAAATTTGGCAAAGAGTTGGAGTGGAACCCTCTGGAAATCCGTTTAATTCTCTAGTTCAGTTGGAATATGAAAAAGGGAAACCTAGAAACCCTTTTATCAATGCAGGAGCAATGGTTATTGCGGATATTTTAATATCCAATTTGGAAAATCCTAAAGAAGATTTTTTGAATTTTGTGAGAAAACTAGCACACACTGAAAATATCCATTATAATGAGTCAGTTGCATTATCCGAGAAAAAAGTCGGGTTCAGAAACGCTGCATTAGCCAATTTTTTGAAATCATTTGGAAGCATTTATAATGAGGTGGATATTGTGTTAGATTTTTACTTTCACCAATGCTCTCTCGAAATGACTTGTAAAGAATTAGCTCATAGTTTTTACTATTTTGCAAATGAAGGTTTTACAAAAGAAAGAATTAAAATATTAACACAAAGTCAGACCAAACGACTCAATGCACTCATGCAAACCTGTGGTTTTTATGATGAATCAGGTGAATTTGCTTATAAAGTTGGGTTACCAGGGAAAAGCGGTATTGGTGGTGGAATTATTGCCATTCACCCAAAAAATTATTCAGTTGCCACTTGGGGTCCCAAATTAAATGAGAAAGGGAATTCTGTGTTAGGCATGAAAGCCTTAGAATTTTTGACAACAGAAACTCAGATGTCTATTTTTTAATTTGCAATCACCACCCTTTTTGTAGCCACAATTTTTCCATTTACATTTGCAACTATTACATAACTAGAGTTTGTATCCAATTGAAAATCTGCAACTCCTGAGTTGGTTAAACCATTTTTTGAAGCCACCATTTTTCCCTCTAAATTAAAAACTTGAAGAGATGAGATTTGATCAAAATTATAATTTACTTGAATAAAACCACTAGTTAAGTTATTTTTACTTCAATGATATTCTTTGAATCAACTTCTTTATTGTCAATTGTAAGGTTCGGAGTAAAGACTAATCCAGTATTAATATTACTAGAAATGATATCGCATTGTCCACCAGCACCATGTAAAATTGCTTTTTGACTAAATTTCAAAGTTTGGAATAATTTATCTACATTACAATTAATCGATAATATTTTATTGCCATTACTATCTTCAATTTCTTTAACTGGCAAAGTCAATTTAGAATAATATCTATCCGATACCATATGATATTCAAAACCTCTCTCAGGGCTTCCATCTTTATCATAATCAAAAACACCTTCCACTGCCAAAAAACGATACCCAGCTGACCAACCCCAATTCATTTCAGGATCCTGAAAACCCAATGGGCTTCCAACAGGATATAATGACGGATCGCTGTGGTTCGTCAATGAATCCAAACCAAAATAAAATTCGATTTCTTTTACTTTGCCGTCCAAACTCATTTGAGCTAAATCGTAATAGTCTGTACTACCGTTAGTTAATAAAACGATGTCTTTTCTTGAAGTTTTTTTATTGGATTCTGTAGTAAAAGAAAAATTAGAAAAATAATATTGAAGCCTAGTTACATTGTAATTCACCCCCTCCCAGCTTGTATTATTTTGTTTAAAAATCAACTTATTTCCATTCATTAAATGGTTGATATTCAATTTATAATTACTTTGAGCAAATGAACTTTGAAATGCAAATAAAAACAATAAGGAAAATAGTAAAAATGGCTTCATTTCAATAATTTTATTCAAATATACAATTTAAAAATCTGTTTCTCAATTTTTAACAAACTTTTCAACAAAAATGCCTTTTGGTGTATAAATTTTTATGAAATATATTCCATTTATTAACTCGTCGATTGGAATATCAGATTGGGACGGTGCCATCACTATTTCATTTTGCACCAACCTGCCTATTTGATCCAAAATTTCTATTTTTTGGATATTCATTGTAGTTTTCAAATGAATAATATCTTTAACTGGGTTGGGAAAAATGAAGCAATTATCATCATTATCAATACTTTCTATCCCTGTTTCAACATACCCAAATTGACCATCTATCCATTTAACTCTATCACCCAACCAATTTTTCAAATAGGTTATTTCGCCTTCATAAGACCCTGCAACTTGTGGATTGGGCCAAACATGAGTATTTAAAATATCGTATCTTTTATAATTTCTAGCAATTGCCTCGTATCCAATTTCATTCTTTAAGCTATCAATCAAAGAGAACATTCTGTCCAGCTTAAACTCTTTTTTTCTTAATTCTATCCACCTACTTTTCATTTTGCTATTAAAACTAGGGTCTTTTGACAACTTCACTAACCAACTTGGGATGGAATATAAACCACTTAGGCAATAGTTATTAAAATTATAAGCCCACCCACTAGTAGAGGATCCTTCACAATAATCTGCATTTCCTAAGGCAATATTGAAATCCCAAACACTTGCAATTGAAAGTTTTGGGTTGATTGAATTTCTATCTTTTTTGAAAAATGTACTGAGTCGATAGCCATCTACATTTTTAGTTAATTCATTGATTAAGAAAAAATTGACAAAGGTATCAACTTCGATTGCACTAGGATAACCAGTCGTTGAGTTATTATATTGAGCCGAGTTCATCATCGTCTCAAAATCTTTAATATACTTTGAGATATAATTATTTTGAGATGTTGTAATCAATTCAGGTTTTGGGTAATTTATTACATAATATGGCTTTTGAGAAATACCAGTAAAACTGATATTTGAATAAAAATAATTATCTCCTTTTGATAGTTTATCCAAAGCAAAAATATAGCCTCCAGTGAGCGAATCTCCCTGATTTTCGTTAGGATTCATTGGGTCGATATTGACACGATTCTTAGATTTTTTAATCTTTTCAGTTATCATATACACCCCTTCATATTCATTATTGAGCACTAATTCTGCAAATTTAAAACTAGGAGCCCAAGGCATTATTTGTTTTGCCAATTTGTAGGTAAATGCATCTCTTATCAATGTTTTATCGCTATAAGGAGCAATAAATGCCCAATCATTTTCTTTGGGTAAACCCAAAAGTTTGACATCATCACTGGTAAAACCATCACTTTTTCTAGTTTCCACCGAAAAGGGCAACCTTGCTGAAAATATAATAGAAGTTTGACCTCTGATTTCAATACCGATTTTGGATTCAAAAGTGGGCAAGTCATTGATATCATTCGATTTACCAATATTGTCGATTACTTTCATATCGGCAACAATCTTGTCTTCTTCTTTGATAATCTGACCAGATGTAGTAATATTAAAAATCGGCAATTTCGATACTAAAGTAACTTGTCCATTTACTTTTATGCAAAAACAAAAAATTAATAAACTAAAAATAAGGTACTTATTTATTTTTTTTTGCATCATTATTTGAGTCTTTTCGAATTAAAATTGCTTCGCTTTCTTGTAAATTTGAATTAAGCACTACGATTTGAGGTTTAGTTTTAGATTGCTGGTAATATTTTATTGCCGCTGTATTAGGTGGTTTAATCCCTAAATTTTCGGCATGTAATACCAAAAAATTGTCTTTATCAGGAATAATTGGCAAAGCTAATTGAATAGGTGATTTCGTTAACTCCCTGTTTTTCAATACCCATGTGCCATTAAAATTCAATGAAATTGTATCTTTATCATATTCTTGATTATCATAGACTTCAATATATAATGTATCACTATCGATAACTATACTTTTGTCATTCCTTTCCACAATTTTTCTTTTTTCAACAATTTTGGGCATTTCAATTACCTGATTTGGCAAAACAGTAAAATTCGTTTTAGCCAAAGCTTCTACTTTTACATCTTTCTTTTTAGGATAGATAACTTTATAAAAATGAGGCATTTCAGTAAATCCTACATAAGGTAAGTCACTATTAGTCAGCCATTCATTAAATTTAAAAGTCGCTCCCAAACCAAATTTATCACAAATCCCAGTCAATTTATTGTTGTAATAATAATAAGCATCTCCATACAAATTATAGTTTTGAGAAGCTTTTCCACCATTAATATAAGCATTCAATTCAGTGTTAAATTTTGTAATTTTCGCCTCCACTTCTTTCAAAATATTGAAGTTGGGAGATTTACTATTTTTGCCAATGGCTGTTATTAATTTTGAAGCATTCGTTTTTAGAAGTGGAAAATTTGCTTTCACGGCACTCATTTGCTCATTTTTCAAATCTAAAATAATTGTATTTGCAATATCTGTCCAATTCTTAAAACTCACAAACACCTCATTATTAATAGATTTCAAATTCTTCTCCTTGATTTTTTCGTTATTATAGTTGTTCAGTTTTGCTTGAATACGATCTCTCACTTCGTGAAAATTCTTATATAAACTCACACAATCTTCCAACCCACTATACACCATTTTCAAACCTTCCATCTTATCCAAATCTGCAGTAGAAAACAACTTTGCAATAGAATATCGTTTACTTTCTAACTGAGCTGCGATATTTTTTATTTCCGTAATATCCATTCTCAAGTCAGTTGCCAAACTTGGATGGATCAATTTTTCATTCTCAATTGCTTTTTCATAAAGTGTAAATGGTGCAATTTCGTAATAAGCTCTACTCTTATCTTCAAAGATATTTTCTTTAAAATCATCATTGCCAAAGTTGTTCAATGCATAATTTTCCAAATCGACATGTTTGTTCAATTCTTGGTTGTAAATCTCTAACAATCTATGAATTATCAACATTCCATGGTTGGTCTCATTTACAAATCGGAGATGATAAATGAGAGGATTTTGCTCCATTTTCTGAGAAAACAAATTGGAGGAAAAAAGAATAACAATAAAAAAACTAACAAATAAAAATTTAGAATTCATGATTATATTCAAAATTTGAAATCAACATTTTCGAAATAAAATATTAATTTTGATTTTCGTTGCAAAAATAAGGGAATTAACGTTCATTCATAAATAATTATGATATTGTACACAATTCTATTTCAATAAAAATACATGAAAATTTTACATAATACTGATTTACAGCCATTTAATACATTTAATATAAATTCTATAGCTGCTGAAATTTTTGTAATCGAATCAATGGATGATTTTGAAAATAATTTAAAATTTCCATTAAAAAATATTAAAATTTGGGGCGGAGGTAGTAATATTCTTTTAACCCAACCACAATCTGACACGATTCTAAAAATAGAAACCAAAGGGAAAAACATTCTTCAAGAAAATGATAATGAAGCAATTGTGAAGGTTGCAGCTGGTGAAAATTGGCACCAATTCGTACTTTGGTCATTAGAAAACAAACTCTATGGGCTTGAAAATCTTTCTTTGATTCCAGGCACTGTGGGGGCTTGCCCCATTCAGAATATTGGAGCATACGGAGTGGAGGTGAAATCTGTAATAGAAAATGTAGAAGCGATTGATTTAGAGACTGGTAAGACACTTACATTTGCAAATCAGGATTGCGAATTCGGTTATAGAGATTCCATTTTCAAATCGAAATACAAAGGAAAATACCTTATTACCTCCGTTATTTTTAAGCTAAGTAAAAAGCCAAATATCAAAATCGGCTATGGTGATGTGCAAAAAATTTTAGCCGAAAATGGAATATCAAATCCGACGCCTTCAGATGTGAGCAATGCAATCATTTCAATTCGCCAATCCAAATTACCAGACCCAAAAGAGGTAGGAAATGCAGGAAGTTTTTTTAAAAACCCCATTATTCCAATTGATTTGTTTGATAATTTGAAGCAAAAATTCGACAATATCCCCTCCTACCCTATTGATAATGAATCCATTAAAATCCCAGCTGGTTGGATAATCGAAAAATGTGGTTGGAAAGGATTTAGAGAGTCCAATTTTGGTGTCCATCCCAATCAAGCCCTCGTTTTAGTCAACTACGGCGGAGCCTCTGGCAAATCCATCCACCATTTAGCACAAAAAATCCAATCTGACTGTTACGAAAAAATGGGCATCAAATTAGAGATGGAGGTGAATGTTTGGTAAATAATAAATTTAAGTGCAATGATAAATCCAGAAGAATCAATTGAGTTTAAATATCTTTTTAATAAATATAAAATTTCAAAAATTCAAGACATACTTTTTATTGAAGAAAAAGGAATATACAAACACGAAGTCATCAATTTTAGGACTTTCAATATAAGAGAAAAATTAAAATTCAATGATGATTATCAACTTGGCTTTTTAATAGGATTATCATACCTATTGATACAATCAATTCAATTAATTATTGTTTTCTGGGGAGATTTTCATTGGAAGCTAAAGTTTGGTATTGTAACATTCTGTTTAACAATTCTTTTTACCATCTATTACCATTTACATTTGAGAAAATTTGGTCAAGTACACTTTCTAGAAAATGAAAATTATAATAAATATTTAACGATTAAAGAAAATGATTTTAATGCATTAATTAAATTTTTAAACAACTAAAAAATAAATGAATAACATTGAAAACCAAAGATTTATAGAAAAATATTGTTTTTATACTAGAACATCAATTCTGGAAAAGAATGGTATAAAAGTCCATGAAAAAAGTTTTTTATCTGAAAAATACTTATACTATGATTATGAAAATATAAGAACAATTTACAATTATAAATATGAATATCCAATTTTAGAAACCATCACAATATTAATAATTACCATTTATAGTTTCATCTATTTTGCTAATCATAAATTTTTAAATCCAATCACTATTTTAATTTTTCTACTTTTTTCAACTATTATTTATAGTGTATTTAAATACTTTATTTTCGCAAAATATGTTGGCAAATATACATTTTCACATTTCAACAATCAAGATGATTCAAGAGACTATTATCTTAGGTCTTATTTCCCACCTAGTGAAGAATTAAAGAAATTTCTAGATCAAATAAATATTCATAAAATTGAATCAGTTATTGATATAAATTTTAATTATTTTTTAGATACAGAAAAAACACTTGATGAAAGTATTGATGATTTTTTAAATTTGGAAAATGTTAAATATTTGGATGATAAAGAAAAAATACATTTTATAGATATTATCAAAAAAAACTACTATTTATTAAAAAACAAATAAAATTTATAAAAATATTCTAACAATTAAAGAAAAATATAATTTCAAAATCATCAGAATTATCAAATTACTTGATTTTCATAATATCCAAAAATAAAAATTTACATAATAGAGCTCTTATAAGAGAATAGTTTTGTTAATTTTGTTTATTAATTAACTAAGATTCATATTTAAAAAAATGTTTGATATTTTAATATGAATAAATAAACATTTGTAAATCATCCACTTATAAATAAATTTTGAAAATTTTCAAATACTGTGTAATAGAAAAATAAGCTCTTATTAGGTAAAATTCAAATAGTTATTATTTTTTTATACAATTGAA
>JADJVK010000042.1 GCA_016710625.1 Saprospiraceae bacterium | reverse complement strand
ATACTTTAACTTGTAAAAATCCTAAACCAAATATAGAATTAATTTCAATTTATGCCCAAAATTATATTGGATTTGACACTTTAAATTTTACTTTTTTATGGACAACGAGCAATGGAGTGATAGAAAGTGGAAGTAATACAAAAAAAGTGACCGTCAGCAAAGCTGGAAGATATTATTTGAAGGTTACTTATAAATTTGGAAAAGTTATTTGTACCAAGAACTATCAATATGATGTACTTGAAAATACGAAAACACCAATAATTGATGGGGGACCAGATCGGGAACTCAACTGCGATTCCACTCAAATTACTTTAATTGGAAGTGGACCGCCCAATACAAATCCAAAATGGACTACCAAAAATGGATTAATCATAAGTGGTGGAAACACCTATCAGCCTTTGATTGGGAAGGGTGGAACTTACATTTTGGAAGTAACCGGTCCAGAAAATGGCTGCAAAGGTATTGATACTGTTTTGGTTAAGAATAATCAAGTAACTATTTCAGTAAACTTAGGAAATGATACATTGTTGACTTGTAAAGATACCATTCTTTCGATTTCAGCAAATATTGCTCCTTCGAGTTTGAATTATACTTACCAATGGACCACTCAAAATGGGAATATTTTGAATGGAAATGGTTCTCCGACTATCCAACTAAATGAAACAGGAACCTATTATATTTTGGTTAAAGATACGATTAGCAAATGTGAAGGAAGAGATACTTTAGTAGTGCTGGGTAGTAAAAACAACCCAATTGCTTCTGCTGGAAATGATATGGATTTGGATTGTATCAAATCTTCAACCAATTTGGATGGCTCTGGAAGTAGTCAAGGTGCAATTTATTCGTATAATTGGACGAGTCCGACCAACCAACCAATCATAAATCCAACCGCCATAAACCCAACAGTAACGAAGCAAGGATTATATATTATCAAGGTTACCAATTCTTTAAACAATTGTGAATCATTTGATACTGTTCAAATTAACTTAAATGCAGATTTGCCAAAAATAGTTATACAAACTCCTGCACAGATTGATTGCAAATCCGACAAAGTAAAAATCGATGCTTCAGCAGGGAGTAATGGAAGTCAATATACCTACAATTGGACAACAACAAATGGTTCGATTGTGTCGGGAGAAACCACTAATATATTGACTGTCAATGACCAAGGAGATTATGTGTTTCATATATTAAATACTTTAAATGGTTGTAAAAATGACACTACCATAAAAATTATTAAAGATTTATCAAAACCTACTGTTACGATAAATCCACCTGCAGAATTGAATTGTACTACGCCAACAGTTACAATTGATGCTACAAGTTCTAGCAATGGAGCTAATTTTACTTTTGAATGGAAAACCTCAGATGGAAGTTTCCTATCTGGAACCAATAGTTATAGCCCACTTGTAAATAATAGTGGAACTTATTGGTTGGTGATTAAAAATAGTAGTAATAATTGCTCGGATTCTGCAAATGTGGTTGTAAAACAATCAGTGGATTTGCCTAAAGCATTAATTATCAAACCATCTTTATTGGGTTGTAATAAAACTACTATGATTTTGGATGGAAGTTTATCTAGCACTGGTGCCATCTTTACCTATTCTTGGTTTACTAGCAATGGAAATTTTGCTGGACCAACAAATACCTTAACTCCATCCATTGATAAAGGCGGTGATTATACTTTGGTAATGACAAATACTGCAAGTAATTGTAAAGATACTGCAACTGTAAATGTGGTGGAAGACAAAGTGAAACCCAAAATTCTATTGCCTCCACCTAATTTGTTAACTTGTAAAAATCCTACCATTACATTAGATGCTTCTGCATCAGATAATGGAATTAATTTCGCACCTAGTTGGTATTCAAATAATAATAAATTGAATGATTTACATTTTGTAAGTGTCAATACGATTGGTGATTATGTTTTTGTGCTTAAAAATATAATAAATCAATGTGTTGATTCTATAAAGACAACTGTAAATGAAGATAAAGTCAAGCCATCTGCCAATGCTGGTTTGGATCAAAATTTAGTTTGTGTACCTAACTTCGTTACCATTAATGGGGGAAATTCTAGCAGTGGAACAAAATTTATTTATAGTTGGACTGGTCCTGCAAATGCAATAATTGATTCACCAAATAATATTTCTACAAATGTTTATAAACCAGGAATTTATAATCTTTCTGTAATAGATACTATTAATGGTTGTGAGACGATTGACCAAGTAGAAGTTTTTTTAAACGTGGTTATACCTACCATAGTGTTGGATAAAAATGCAGTGGTCACTTGTAAAAACCCTACAATAACGATTAACGGAGCTGGAACGACAACGGGTAATAATATCATTTATAATTGGTCAACAACTAATGGAAATATTATCAGTGGAGCCACTACATTTAACCCAACTGTTGGTAGCTCAGGCAATTATATTTTTGTTGTGGAAGACCAATCGACAAAATGTAAAACGACAGATTCAGTTGAAGTAAAAGTAGATAAAACATTGCCATTGAATGTGATATCCACACCAGATACATTGACTTGTGCAAAAACGAGTATTCAAATTGACGGCAGTAAGTCTTCCATAGGAGCAGACTTTATTTACAATTGGAGTACGACGAATGGCAATATTTTGAGTGGTCAAAACACATTGAATCCAACAGTTGATAAAAACGGGAATTACCAATTAATTATTGAAAATCAACAAAATGGATGTAAGGATACATCCTACACTAAAGTTGAGCAAGACAATAAAAAGCCTGTTGCATTAGTGAATGTATTGGATACGATTAGTTGTAAAAAAGCAAACCACCATTTTAGATGGTTCTACTTCTATTTTTAATGGAACCAATATAGATTTGAAATGGAAAGATGTATCAGATAATTCTTTTTTTCCTGATAAAACCATTTCAATAAATGTAAATAAAAAAGGATTTTATAGATTAATCATTGAAAATCAAAAGAATGGGTGTATTGATTCTACTTTAATAACGGTTTATGATAATTTTGAAAAGCCATCGGTTAAAATTCAATCCAATACAATTTTGAATTGTAAAGATACCAATATTGTAATAAATGGCTCAGTTCTAACATTGACACCTTACCAGTATTTATGGAAAATTGATGGCAAAAATGGGAATTTAAATACATTGACACCAACAGTGAATATTGCCGGAAATTACTTACTAAAAGCAATTGTCACTTCAAGTGGTTGCGAAGATTCCACATCAATTAACATCACATCTGACAAGTCCTATCCATTTGCAAATGCTGGATTAGATACAGTTTTAAGCTGTTATAATCCAACCATCTTATTGAATGGCTCTCAATCCTCCAGTGGGGTAGATTATGGGTATCAATGGACTGAAACAACTGGAAAAGGCATTCAGAATGCAACGAAGTTAGACCCAATCATAAATAGTGTAGGAAAATATGTTTTGACAGTTATAAATAAAAATAATTATTGTACTGCTTCAGATACAGTAATTGTGGGGGATAATAAAGTTGTTCCTACAATTGCCTCAATCAAAGCAGATTCCTTAAATTGTATAAAAAGTGAAGCCCTCATAATTGCAAAAACTTTAGTGAATAATCCAGATTTATTGATAGATTGGACGAAAGTGAACGGAAATGTATTTGGTAAAGATTTATCTACTTTGCAACCAACTGTTATACAAGGCGGAACATATAAACTATTGTTAACCAATAATTTGAATGGTTGCCGAGATAGTGCTTTTGTCAAAGTAGAAATTGATACAATCGTTCAAAAAATTGCGATTGCTCCACCATCATATATCACTTGTGATAATAAAGCCATAAAATTGTTGACTTCAGGAATAACGGACCAAACTAAATATGTTTGGACAACGATTGATGGAAAATTTAGCACAACAACTGACATTCCAAGTCCTACAGTTACTGCTGGTGGAAAGTATATCGTTGATGCCATCAATCAAAGAAATGGTTGTAAATCATCAGCTTCTGTGATTGTTTTAACGGATACTCTTGCTCCAAAACCGAATATTCTTTTACCAAATATTATCAATTGTTATTTGCCAACAGCTTCATTAAATGCTAGTAGCTCAACACCTTCGGAGCTTGATTTCAAATGGACTACTACTAATGGGAATGTCCAATCTGGGAATAACCAAAGCATTGCTATCGTTGACAAAGGAGGCACTTATCAATTGTCATTGAAGAATTTATCGAACGGCTGCACACAAAATAGTAGCATTTTGGTAGAAGAAGACAAACAAAAACCGATAGCGAATGCTGGATCAGATGTAGAATTAAATTGTAAAACAAACGAGGCAATCTTGGATGGTAGTGGATCGAGCAAAGGAGTAGATTATACTTACAAATGGAGTTCTGTTAATGGAAAAATAAAAGCAAATGGCAATCAAATTATTGCAACTGCTGGTTCAGTTGGGAATTATAATTTATTAGTTATAAATCAAAGAAATGGTTGCTCTGAAACAGATGCTATGACAGTTTCATCCTCCAAACCAGATCATATTGATGTAATTACAAAAACACCAAAATGCGATAGCGAAATTGGATCCATTGAAGTTTTAGGTGCTAGCGGAGGAAAGCCGCCTTATTTTTATACTTTAAAAGATTGGAAGGCTTATTCAATTCAAATTCCTGCATCAGAGAATATACCTATTGGGAAGTACATAGTGAGAGTAAAGGATTCAAATGATTGTGAGACAAGTACTTCGGTAGAAGTGAAGGCACCGTCTAAACCAACCGTAACACTTGATCCGAAAGATATTGAAATATTTGAATTAGATTCTACAAGTATGACTGCTAGAATTGACTCAAAATTTGATATTGATACTGTATATTGGACATCTAAAGATACTACCTTCAGAAGAGTGGATAATTTAAGTATTTGGGCGAAGCCAAAACAATCATCTTTGTATCATGTGAAAGTAAAAGATATTAATGGTTGTATAGATTCCACTTCAAGTTGGGTGTATATTCGAGAAATTAGCGAAGTGTTTATTCCAAATGCTTTCAGCCCGAATAATGATACCTACAATGACTTTTTTACAGTCTTTGCAAATAATAGAACAGTAGCAAAAGTTTCAAAATTAGAGGTTTTCAATAGATGGGGAGAAATGGTGTTTAGTCGTAAAGATTTTCAACCGAATGATGAGTATTTAGGCTGGGATGGCTCATTTAAAGGAAAGCTATTGAATCCAGCTGTATTTGTGTATGTTGTTGAAATTGAGTTTATTAATGGGAAAAAGAAACTGTATAAAGGAGATATTACGTTGATGCAGAATTAATAGAAATTGAAAATAATAAAAGAAAAAAAGAGTTTTTTGTATTTTATTGCTTATTTTTGTAACGATGATTTTATGATAAATAATTTAAAGTATTATGGATAAAGAATTATTGAAAAAGTATGTAATAGATTACAAACAGAATTTAATTAATGATTTGAAAGATTCATTGAAGGATTTGGGTGGTTCTGGAAATTTAGATGATACAGAGGCAAAAGATCCAGAAGATTATTCACATATCGATGAATCAAGAGACTTTAAGAAAATATTGCAAAACAAATTAGGTGAAGCTGAATATGAGTTGAGTCGCTTAGAAAAACTAAGCACTGAACCAATGGATAAACCTACATCTGGTGCATTAATTGTAACTGATAAATTATCTTTTTATATTAGTTTGGCAACATTGCCATTTATCATTGATGGTAAAAATTTTATTGGAATTTCTGAAAATGCACCAATGTTTGGTGTGATTTCTAGAAAGAAAGTAGGGGATAAATTCAAAGTAGGAAGTGTAGAGTATAAGATTTTATCTATATCTTAATAAAATTTCAATTATTGTAATAGAAGAGGGTAGAGGATTAAATCTCTAGCCTCTTTTTCTTATGAACTACAGGACAACATCGAACAACCCACTTTATTCATTGCCCAATCTGGTCTTTTAGCAAACCATTTTTCCATATTTGGCTGTTCATCATAAGGATTTTTAAGCAGTTCAAATATTTCATTAAGCAATTGATAGTCGCCTTTTTCGGCTTCATCAATTACTAATTGTGCCATGTAATTTCTCAAAACATATTTTGGATTGACTTTATCCATTTTTGCTTTTCTTTCACTATCACTTAGAGGCTCTTTTTGAAGTCTTTGAAGATAGTCTGCCACCCAGTTTTCCCAATTTTTCCTTTGAGAATTAAATGTGGCTTGGTCATATGTAAAAGCTTCAAAGGAATTGACTATCAACGGAATATTATCTGATTTTTTGAAATTGTAGATAAATTTCGATAAAAAAGTGTCATATCCATATTGGAGTCAGATAATAATTTTTCTAGATTGGATAACAATTTAGAATCATCAATTGACTCATTTGATAAGCCTATTTTAGATTGCATCATTTTTAAATACTGACTAGGAAATAAGTCCCTTGCAGCTTCTAAAATTTTCACAATTGGCTCAATATCATTGATTAAGGGAAAAATTGCATTTGCCAATTGATTCAAATTCCATAATGCGATATTGGGCTGATTGCCAAATCGATACCTTTTATGACTACTATCAGTTGTATTCGGCGTCCAATTCGGGTCGTAATTATCCATCCATCCATAAGGTCCATAATCGATAGTGCAACCAATAATGGACATGTTATCCGTATTCATCACCCCATGAACAAACCCGACCCTTTGCCAATGAAGGATCATTTCAAAAGTGCTTTCTACAACAGTTTTAAGAAATTGTAAATAACCATTTTTAGTTCCTACTTCCAAAGTTGGAAAAAAGTGTTTGATAGTATAATCGGCAAGTGCTGTTAAGTTTTTAAGGTCATTTCTTGCCGCTAATATTTCAAAATTTCCAAATCGGATAAAGGTTGGTGCTACTCTACAAACCACTGCTCCTTGCTCATATGCTGGGTTTCCATTGTATAGGACATCCCTCAAAACCAAATCTCCTGTTTTAATCAGTGATAAAGATCGAGTGGTTGGAACTCCTAAATAATACATCGCTTCACTGCACAAATGCTCCCGAATCGAGGATCTTAACACTGCTAACCCATCCGCATTTCTGGAATATGGCGTTTCGCCAGCACCTTTCAGCTGCAATGCCCATCTTTGATTTTCGTGCAATACTTCAAATAAATTGATGGCTCTACCATCACCCAACTGTCCTGCCCAAGTCCCAAACTGATGTCCTCCATAATTCATCGCAAAAGGTTTTGTATTGGGATAAATTGAATTTCCAGAAAATATGGATAAGAATTCTGGTGACGCCAAATCCTCATTTTTAAACCCAATCAAATTTGCTGTATCTTCCGAAACATGCAATAGAGCTGGGTTAGATGGTTTTCTAGGTTGAACAAAAGAATAGCAGGCATCCAAAACCTGTCGTCTTGAATTTTGAATTTCAGGGTCAGATTTTAGTTCAGTGGTAAAAGTGTCATCAATATTTAAATGCATTGAACATCAATTTTGAATAACAACAAATTAGAAATTATTATGTTTCGATAAATATTTTTGAAGAAACAATATTAGATTTTTTTGTGTTCAAAGCTGCCAGTTCTCAAATTAATGCCAAATTCCAAATAGGCTTTTAGGCAAGCTAAAAAATTTGCCCAACCTTCTGTGTTTCCTTTCAACCAATTGATTCCCTGTTCATTATTGTCCATTTCAGCTTCACTTATTTGGATTAAAGTATGTTGATTCGATTTTTCTTCCAATGTGATTTCAACGGTTAAATCTTGATTGTTAATTTCCCAAGAATAAGAAATGAGCTGATTTTCAACTACATGAAGTACTTTTATTGGAAATACAATCTCAAATTCTGGGAATTTCCATTGAATAACTTTACCAGATTCCATTTTTCCTGAACTCTCTGATATGAAATAATGTACCATTTTTTCGGGATTTACAATTGCATCAAATACTTCATGGATAGGTTTTCGAATTGTAATGGAAGTATTTATTATTAATTTATTCATATTAATTTTTTTATTTCAAAGTAATATAACCTTATTTTGCACTTAATATCAATAAACTAGAGGCATAAAAATCAAAAAAAGCTATTTTGAATAAATCTATCGAAAATTATCAATTTCAGAAATCCATCTTCTATATTACAATTGTATTATTTATCATTAAAATTTCAGCTTGGTATGTTACTCAATCTATCTCAGTGCTTACCGACACTTTGGAGTATAGCATTAATGTAATTGCAAGTTTGGTAGGAATGTATAGCTTGAAGTTATCCTCAAAGCCTAGAGACGAAAATCACCCTTATGGTCATGGAAAGGTTGAATTTTTATCCTCAACTTTGGAAGGAACCTTGATGATTTTTACAAGTTTAATTATTTTGGTAGAAGCCATTTATCACTTATCTAATCGACAAGAGCTTCAAAAATTGGATTATGGAATTTATTTAGTTGCTTTCACAGGTCTTATCAATTATTTCATGGGAACTTATGCAATAGCAAAAGGTAAGAAAAACAACTCTTTAGCTTTGATTGCTAGTGGAAAACATATTATATCAGATACTTATGCAACTATTGGGATAGTTTTGGGATTGATTTTAATCTATTTTTTCAAACTTAGTTGGATAGATAGCGTCATTGCGATTGTATTTTCAATTATCATCATTATTTCTGGTTACAAAATATTAAGAGCATCCATTGCTGGCATCATGGATGAAGCTGACAAGACCTTATTGACACAGATTATTTCCCTTTTGGATGGGGAAAAAAATGAAAATTGGATAGACCTTCACAACTTTAGAATCATCAAGTATGGCAGCATTATGCATATCGATTGCCATCTCACAGTTCCTTATTATTTGAATGTACATGAAGCACATAACGAAATAGATAAGCTAGAAAAGTTTGTAAAAAATCACTTTGAGGACAATGTAGAGCTATTTGTACATACAGATGGTTGTATGGATTATTCCTGTAAAATTTGTACAAAAAAGGATTGCCCAGTCAGAAAACATGAATTTCAACAAAAAATAGAATGGAATCTAAAAAATGTAATCAGCAATTCGAAACATCGAATAGATTAGAATAGTGTTTTTTGGAATTATTCTATTGCTTAATAAATTTTGTAATCGCCTGAATACCATCCTTTTCTATCGTCATTTGATAGATGCCATTCGGAAGTTGAGCAATATTGATTTGTTGTGAAATGGAATTTACTTTGGTTTTCATTACCAACTTGCCACCAACTTCATTGATTATTAAATTTCCATTCACCAACCGATCATCTGCCAATTCAATATTTAAAATGGATTGAGTTGGGTTTGGAAACAATTTTATATGATTTTCCTGTAAAATAATGTCATTATTCACTTCTAAAACCCACTTCGTAGTTGCCGTAGCGGTATGTTCGATGCCAGCAGCTTCTGCTAACATACCAATGGTTGCTTTCACAACATTGCCCATAAAAGTAAAATTCAAAAGCTGAATACTATCTTTTGCTGTGTGATAATTCAAATTTCTGAAATTGGCACCATCCGTCAACATCAAAGCTGGATATCCTGCATCCCAAAATGGAGCATGGTCGCTTCTTCTTAAGTCAGGAGCAATTGATCCATTACCAGGAACAGCAATACTAATTACTTTCAAATCTTTCACATAAGTGCTGGCAGCATTGTCAAATCGCTTTTTTAAGGAATCTGATGCAACATTTGCAACATTTGTGATGAAGTTTCCTTTGAAATTGTCTGCTGCTGACTGAGCATAAGCTGCTGGAAACAATAAATTGAAACCAGTTGGAAATAGTTGAGTATTAGCTTGGTCAGAATAAAATCCAATCATTTCATAATCAATAGCTCCCATTAGTTTTTCGCCAACATTCACTCCTTTGTTGGTTATGAATTTAGTACTTCCAATCAAGCCAGCTTCTTCCAAATCGAAACCAATAAATTTTATTTTTTTCTTGAATGAATAAGGTGCAAAAATTCTAGCAATTTCATTCATCCCTACCACTCCACTTCCATTATCATCTGCTCCTGGACCATTATTTACGGAGTCATAATGGGCACAAAGTATATAAAGTGAATCTTCGTTCCCAATGGATTTGGTGGCACCCATTATATTTTTAGCATCATATCCAGAATAGGTAAATCTTTGAATGGCAGTATCCAACCCTAAATTGACGAATTGGTGAGACAAACTATCCTGCACTTCTGCTAAATGCACTTTCCCAGCTGTTCGATGTCGAATCCCTTGAATATAAGTGAGTTCCTTTCTTAATCTATTCGTATCTACTTGATTTACAATTTGCTGAATATCTATTTTTTTGTTATCTGAAACAGTTACTTTAAAAATAAGATTATTTACTTGTGAAACTAAAGTATCTGGAATTTTCCAATTGGGGAGTGCACTTTTTCCAATAACATAATCGGAGAAATCATAAACTTTTTGATAATTCAAGCCATTGTCGATTGAAAATTTCAATCCAATATTCAAGGTATCATTTTCTGCATCACTTACTTCCAATCCAAATTGAGTCTCCTTAATATTTAGGAATGTAGCCTCAAAATTTTTAATTTTTGGGACAGCATTTTGAGCATTTATCAAAAAAGTAAAATGTAATAGGGCTAGAAAAGTAATGACTGTTTTCATAAAAAATGATTTTATAAATATGGATAAACGATTTCACACAAATATAATCCTTGTGGCGGAACACTTTGACTTTTTTTCAATCTAATTTGTTGATCCAATGCATATTTCACCTCCTCGAAAGTCAATAAACCACTGGCTACAGAAAGACATGCTCCCACTAAAAGCCGAACCATTCCTCTCAGAAATCTATTGGCACTAACCATGTAAACAAATTGTTGATTCATTTCATCAATTTCCCATTTACTTTCAAATAAAGTGCAATCCACAGATAAATTATTACTACCTGTTTTACAAAATGGGAAAAAGGATTGGTAAGAAAGAAATAAGGCAGCCGTTTTTTGTAATAAATCAGTGTCTAACAATTTTGAATTAAACAAATAATATTTTGTTTCTTGGCTGAAAGGATCCTTTTGTCCTGTAATAAAATATTTATAAGCTCTTCGCTCTGCATCAAATCTTGCATGAGCTGATTCAGCAACAGGGATAATGGATTTTATCGCAATATCATTCCCAACTAATTTATTTAATCTCGGAATATAATTTTCTATTGATTTATTTTCTGTGTCGAAATGCAAATAATATTTTGAGGCATGAACGCCAGTATCAGTCCTTCCACAACCAATCGTTTCAATTTTTTCTTGCAATAAGGTTTGAATCGAGTTTTCAATCACCTCTTGTACTGAAATAGCATTGGGTTGCCTTTGCCATCCACAGAATCGAGTTCCATTATAAGCTATTTCAAGAAAATATCGCATTTTTTATGTACAAAGATAGTATTTGAAATTGTTTTCAATTTTATTTATTTAATAAAATTATTGAGCTCAATGCAATGCAGTTGAATTTCAAGGATTTCAACTTTAATTTTAAAATAATGTTAAGTATAAAATGGAGGATTGATTTTTATTTATAATTAATCTAAATAATGTTTCTTAATATGAAAGCCAAGGATTACCTTTGAGGCTTATTTAGAATTAATCTAATTTATTATTATGGAAAATCATTTTGTAGCAATCAATTACATTCAGTGTGAAGAAGCTTACAAACCTAGGTTTGAAGCACTTTTTGGATCAAGAGCAAAGGCTATTGACTTAATGCCTGGTTTCAAAAATATGCATGTACTGAAACCCAAAACAGACAACGACCCATTTTTAATAGTGAGTTATTGGGAAAGTGAAAAACACTTCAAAGAATGGACAAATTCTCCTAATTTTTTGGAAGGACACAAACGAGGATTTGAAGATATTCGAAAAGCAAAGGAGGCTGGACAAAACCCTCCGATGACTTCTACGTTCAAGACATATCAAGTTATTGCTGAATAAATATGAGTTTAAATAAAAATAGCGTCATTCTTTGGTTAAAGAAGGTTGGGATAGTAGGGTTTTTGTTTTTCCTTATCAAAGGATTAATGTGGTTGCTGATTCCTTATTTGATTGCAAAAGGCATTTTATAAAAAAACTCCCTATGATGTGTCATAGGGAGTTTTTTAAAATTAATAATACTTAAAAAGCTAATCTACTTTAGCGATTTTTTGAATCGCAGTTTTATTTCCATTTTTTACTTTTAGTATATAATTGCCTGAAGGATAGGGGCTAAAGTCAATTAGAAGTTGCTTTTGCTCAAATATATTTTTAGTGAAAATTTGTTTTCCATTCATATCCACAATTGAAATTTCATCTATTTGAACTCCGTCTTTCAATTCAAGTGTCAAGTTATTTTTTACTGGATTTGGATAACTAGAGAACCATTCTTCAGGATTTACAATGGTCTCTGTGTTTGTGGTGGTGGTAAATTTTGTCCCTACATTTAAGATTTGTTTTGTCGTTGTATTTTGGATAAAAGCAATCAAGTACATTTCTTTTTCATTATAAGCTGATGGAACTACATAATCAGAAAGCGGAATTTCAATTGAATTCGAAGTTTTAATTGTATTAGTAATATCAATTCCAGAAATTGACGTTATCGCTTTTCTAAACACATCATGATGCTCTTTTTCTCCATTTGAAGTTGCGATAGGGACTAATTTTTCCGCCATATAGGCATAAAAAACATAGTTACCTGATGGTAAGACTGCATTACTAGCTTTGTTGATTTTTACTTTGAAAGAACGAGTAGTTGTACCAGTTTCCGTTACGTTTATTTCAACTGGAGATGTCAATGCTTTTTCTGTATTGATCTGACTATCAGTGATTAAAGTGGATGAAGAAGCCAATAATTTTCCATTCATCAAAACAGATGGGGTGCCAAAAACATCCGTATAAAAACCAACTCTACTGTTATTTTCATTAGGGTTGGCTTTATAAAATTCGCAACTGCTATATGGGAAAGAAGGATGATAACTAATATGTACAATATCCTTAGGATAATTGTTGATAACTGAATAAAATCCTGGGTTTTTACTACCGCAAATACCACATCTTGAGTTGGTTACATGTTCCAAAAAAACATATTTTTTGTAGGATTGCCCATTTAAAATAATAGTAAAAAACAAGAAAAAAGGTAAAATTAATTTTTTCATAAAGCACTGAATTTATGGAGATTTAAACGAAAATTATTAGAGAATGTTTAGATGGTTTTTTTCGAAAATTTTTTAATTAAATTATTAAGTTTTTCTTTTTTAAAAAAACACTCCAATTATATTTTGAAAAAAAATCTATTTTATCTACTTTTCCCTTCAAAACTTTTAACATTAAATTCTTTTCCCAATTTAAAATTGTAATTTACAGATAATGAAATAGCTCTTTCATTGCTAATATTTGTTAATGATTGATTTACTGATGGATAATTAAATTTAACAAAGTAAATTCTACCAAATAAATCATTAATTCTTAATTTAAAGGATAAAGGCGAATTTTTATTTTGATAACTGAATCCTAAATTCGCTTTCCAATAACCATTACTAGAAAAATATGCATTATTTTCTTTAAAGTAATGAATTATGAAGCTACTTAAATTTAAATTTTTGTTTAATTCAACATTCAGGTTAAGAGCAAAACTATTGGAATACCCAATATTAATAGACTTATCTAATAAGGTGGTATTAATTAAATTACTATTCCATGATAGATTCATTCTAATTTTTTTATAATTAATTGGATATTTCAAACTTAAACCATAGGTATTCTCGAATTCTACACTCTGTGCCACTGAGTTGATTATTAAGGTATCATTACTATTTTGATAATAGATTCTTGAATTTTTTGTTCTATTAAAATAAGTTGAAATTGAACCTTTCTGTAAGTCAAAATTTAGTTCATAAGAATCGATAAAAAGTGGTTTTAGTAAATCAATATTTCCAGAATAGGTACTTAAAATATCATTTCTAATGTTTAAAAATGGATTTATTTCAGATAAATTCTGTCTTTGAACTCTTTTAGTATAGGATGTATTAATAGTGATTTTTTTAAACTCTTTTGTTAAAAATATAGAAGGGAAAAAATTGATATAATTGTTATTCTTTATATATGGAATATCAATATTCCAATTTGTAGCTTCTCCTCTAAGACCAGATTGCCATTTTATTTTTAGAAAATCACCTGAAAATTGAAGATAAGCTGATTTTATATTCTCTGAATATCTAAAATTACCAGTATTTAAAATATTTGAAATGTTCTCAAGAGTTTGAGTATTAGCATATTTTAAACCAAATCTTATCTCAAATTTTTTAAATATTGTATCTTGATAGTTACATAATGCACTATAATTGTTTTCATTACTTTTATTATAATTAGCTACATAATTTTCTAAATATCCAATTGATGAATTCTTATGATTATAACCGTCATAATAGAACTGTATATCAAAACTATTTTTTTTATGTTTTCTCCAGTATCCTAAATTTAAATTGCTAAAAGTAGAATTGCTATTATTAGTTAATGAAATATTTTTTATTGAATCTATGATCATATTTTTTTTAAAAATGATTATATTATTAGAAGTTAATTTATTAAAATCATTTAATCCAGATAAATTTAATGAAGCGTCAATAATAATTTCGCTTTTATCATTTAGTTTATAAACTCCACCAGATTTTACACCAATGCCATTAGATTTATTATAATCTTCTTTTCGATTATTTAGATCATAATTCAGATTTTTATAATAAATATTATTTTGATTAATTTGAAATTCCTCAGCAGTTGAATAATCTAAATAACAATAGAGTCCTAATTTTCCAATTTTATAATTAAGATTAATATAATTATACAGATTATATGTTTCTTTATTTTTTATATTTTGAAACAACCCTAAGTTAGCGGTTGATTTAAAACTACTTTGTTTTAAATCTTTTACAGTAATTACATTCAACACTGATGAACCATCTGCATCAAATCTTGCAGGTGGGTTTGAATATACTTCAATTTTTTCTATCTCTTGTATATTCAGGTTTATTATTCTTTGATAATTATGCTCATTAATATGCTTATTCCCTTTTCCATCTATAAGATATAGAATTCCTGTTGAATTTTTTATTTTAACTCCCTCAAGTGATGAATTTACATTCGGAATTAAATTTAACAACTCAATTATATCAAAACCACTTTTTGACAAGTAACTATTTTTTACATTCAAATCAATGTGATCTGCACTTCTTTTCAATGCTGGCTTATAAGCCTTTATCGTAACTTCATCAAGTTTAATGGAATAATTATCAATTTTTATAGTACCTAAATCAATATTTTTATTAATATGTATTTTTGAAAAAATAATAGTATCTTTTTTAGAAGTCTTTACATTTATGAAATATAGCCCATCCATTAAATTTGAAAATTTAAAATTTCCATCTTCATCGGTTTACAACTTCATCAACCTTAGTACTATCTGAATATTTGTATAAATTGACAATTGAAAAATCAATTGAAATAAATTTATTATCAACAATTTTTCCATAAATTTCATATTTATTTGTTATTTGGCTATTTAATTTTGAAATGATTAAAATTGAAATTATAAAGGAGAATATTAACTTTAGGTCTGATGTTTTATTCATTTTTTAAAGTTTTATAAGATATATATTATTGACTATCAATGTGTTTTTAATACTAATTAAGTTTTATATCATTTATTGCAATTCTTAAATAAATTTTCAATAGAAAATTTAATTTTTCATCTTACTAATATAAATACTATATCATAAGGGTTCTTAAATATTATGAAATTAATGAATCCATGTTAAACAATGAAACATTGGTAACTTATAATTTATTAAAATTCATTAATAATTTATACCTTAAATATTTGAAAATTTAAATATAATCAAATTATGAAAGAGCTCCTTAGAAGACCTTTTTCTGGGGAGTTCCTTGGTATATTTGTATGTAAACTTAAAATATTTTATTTATATATTCAAGTTTTTTTAAAAATTTGATTTCCCAATTTAGGATATTTTTAAAAAAGAGGTGAATCAATTAAGAATCACTTATTTTCAGTGCCGACTAACTCTGAAATTGCGATCCACTAAAAATGTATCAATATGCAACATGAATTAAATTAGTAAATTAAAAGAAATAAATAGCATAAAATTTTACATATACTATTCATTTCCATTAACCCCATAACTATCGTCTTTGACTGCCTAAGGTTTCAACCGAATGCTTTGGGTCTATCAGTGTCCAGTTTGATCGGGATTATCTACCTAATATTCGGGAGGCTTGAAGCTAAGACAAAACATATTTATTATACTTTGTTGTTATTTAGATTTAATCGTTTTTGCAATATCAATAAAAGTTTGCATCTCATCTCTCGAATCATTATTATAGTTGCCTTGAAAAATGGCAATAGTTTTATCAGATAGTCTTACAATATAAATATAAATACTTTTGCTCCTGTTTTCAATTTTACCTGAAATTTCTATCGAGTAAGAATTTTTTGAAATACTTTCGTTTGTTGTTTTAACATTCTGTAAACCATACTTCTGCATTTCTCCTATAAAATAATTTCCAATATTGTCTAAGCCAAGTTTATTGTCTAATGGTAGTTCCGTTATTGTAAAATTTGGTTCGTCTAATGATTGATTTTTACCATCCAAGGTATATAAATCAATACTTGAATTTGAATTGATCTGTTTGTACTTTGTTTTCGATATTTCAACATTATAACCTTTTTCCTTTGTTAATTGATTTGTGTCAAAATATAGTGTACTTAATAATTCTCTAATTTCGTTTGTAAAAGTTTTATCATCAGGATTATATGAAATTGTAAAAATTGACTTGAAGGTAATCCCGTCTATAAAAATAATAATAGCTTTTTTGTCAATGTCAGCTTGCATTTCTATATACTTTCCTTCAAAGTTGTTAACTTTTATATGTTCGTTCCTAAATATTCTAATTCCCTTTTTCTCAAATCTTTGACTTGTAAAGTCTTCTACTGTATTATTACATTGAATACTATCAAAATTTAAAATACTTATTGAATATCGTTCTGTTTTAATAATTTTTGGCTCTAAAATAGAATTTTTATCAGGACAAAGGTAAATGTTTGTTTGTGGGATCTTTTTGTGACATTCCTTTTTTGTACTTTTAATCTCAAATAAATAGTTGTAAGTTATCTTATCAACCATTTTAATTTCTTCTTGTTCTTGAGCATCTAGAGAATTTAATGAAAAAATAAATATTAAAGAAAATAAGTATTTCATGAATATTTTGTTTAAAAAGGGTGGTGAAAAATTATTTAAAACACAAATGAAAGTTAATGATTGCCCCTACCCAAAAAAGGAAAGTAACCTTAAAGTCAAAGACAATCGTCAACTTTAAAAGTTGAACGAATCCTGCTGCCAGACAATAAGGAAAAACTATCATTCAGCTGTCAATTGTGATGGTTTAAAGTATAAAAATAAGTAATTGACATGAATAAATCTATTGATGATGAAAAAAATAGTAATACTAAAAGATAATGAATCAACTTGTCAAGCATAAAATTTTACATATACTATCCCGTACTTTACTCACCGTTAACCCCATAACTATCGTCTTCGTTTATTACGAGCTATTTGGTTTCTACCCGAATGCTTTTGGTCTATTAGTATCCCAATTGGTCGGGATATCTTCCCGAGAATATTTTGGAAGCTTGCAGCTACAACGAAAACTTAGTTGTAATGTATTCGATCATCTTCGTTCCTTGTACTATTATAATTTCAAAGTCAATTTCAAATGTCCTCCAAAACCTGTTTGGATAATTTTCATAAGTGTTGAAAGTCGAATATCACTTGCATTATTTTCTATTCTTGAAATGTATGATTTATTTGTACCACATTTTTCAGCAAGTTGTTCTTGTGTCATACCCATTTTAATTCTTGCTTCTTCTAATAAAACTCCAAGTCGGAAAGCTTCAAACTCTTGTTCCCAATTTTCTCTTTTTGAAGCACCACGTTTTCCATATTTATTATCAAGTATGGTATCTAATGAAGTCAAATTATTATTTTTCTGTTTCATACTCTTCTTTAATTTTTAATGCTTTTTCAATTTCTTGTTTTGGTGTCTTATAAGCTTTTTTTTGAAAACCGTTTCCAAGAATTATTAAATTCCCTTTGTCAAAAAATGAAAAAATACGAAATATATTATTTCCTACTTCCACTCTAATTTCATAAAGTCCTTTTGTGCCTTCAATGTGTTTAAAATATTTCTCTGGAATTTGTTTTGTAACTCGTATAAAGTTCAAAGTCCATTCTATTTTTTTCTGTACATTGTCGTCAAGGTCTTCATAAAAATCTAAAAAGTATCTTTTGTATGCTGATATTTGTCGTTCAAAATTCACAGTACAAAGTTAACTGTTTAGACAACAAATTCAAAATTTATTTTTTAATATATATGTCGTTAAATTGCCGTTTTTAGAATGATACACTAAACAATGACCCCACTAAATAAAAAGAAAAAAAACCTTAAAATCGTAAGCAATCGTTACCTTTAAAAGTTGAACGAATCCTGCAGCCAGACAATAAGGAAAAACTATCATTCAGCTGTCAATTGTGATGGTTTAGAGTATAAAAATAAGTAATTGATAAGAATTAATCTATTGATGATGAAAAAAAAAAGTAATCTTAAAAGTTAATGAATCAACTAATGAATCATAAAATTTTACTTATACTATTCATTACCATTTATCCCATAACTATCGACTATGATTATTCATCGTTAACTAACGTTCAGTTTTACAGTGTCCCGATTGGTCGGGATCTTATTCCCAATCAATTTCGGGAAGCTTGCAGCTATAATGAAAACTTAGTTATTGAGTGAAGTTTTTTGTTTCTAGTAATTTTGTATTAATATTTCGGTTGGAATATTCATAACTGAACTAATTTTCCGTATCATCTCCAACGTTAATTTTCGTTTTCTATTCAATATTTCACTTGCTCTACTTTTAAGTCCAATTATATTTGCTAAGTCATTTTGCTCAAATCCCATTTGTTCCATTCTGAATTTAATAGCTTCTATTGGATCGGGATTAAAAATTGGAAATACTCTTGATTCATAATCATTTATAATTATACTAAGCAGTTCTAATTCATCTCCTTCTTTTGTTCCTTTTTTTGAATCAAATATTAATTCTAGTCTTTCTAGGGCTACTTTATAATCTTTTTTTGACTTTATTAATTTCACTTCCATTTTTTATATATTATTAGCGTCAATTTTGTCATATTCGCTATGAGTTCCTATAAATCTTATCCAAACAATTTGATAGTCAAAATTAATTTTGACTATTAATCTATAAGGCTAGGGTTTATTCCTCTTTTTTCGTTTAAAATAGAACTAATAGTTTGTGCATGCTCATTTAATGAATTGGCTAATTCATTATTCTTTAACCCTCTTGATTTTATTTCTCTTTTTAAAATTGCACCAGGATGTATCCCTTTTATTTTAGATAATTCAGGTAACATAATCTAATATTTTAATCCAAAGTTATGGAATTAGATTATAGTAAACAAATCTGTTTATTTTTTTAAGATTAAACACTAATGAAAGTTGAACGAATGGCTATTGGGAAACGCTATCATTCAACTGTCAATTGTGAAAGTTTAAAATTTCAATTAAATATAAATATAATTTGTATAGTTTCAACAAGAATTGAAAAATTAGAAGGAAATATCTACCTAGGTATAATATTATTTATTTATCAATTTTGTGAAGTTTTTAAGGATCATAAATGATTGAAATTCTTCAACAAGCCTCCTTCATCTTTATCTAATTGTGTCATCTTTATTACTTATTAAGCTTATAAGTAATAATACAAATATATTAGAATTGCCTTGCCAAAAATTACATAACTAACAGGTTGATAGACAAATATGATTAATGATTGTCTAATGTGCATACTTTTGCTGTTTGCGTCTGCATTGTGATACTAATTGGGTTTTAATGCAAATAGGCAGGAGTGATTTGTTTGAGATGTTTTGGTGTCATTATATAATATATTTTTGAATCTAACTGTTGTAATCTCAAATGGAAACTGCGAATTTTGAGTAATTTGAACTCTACTAGGTCGATCTTGCCTAAAATTATTTAAAAAAATGTTTATTATCAAAGAGTTAACTTCTTTCAAATCGATTCATAAAGTATTTCTATCTAAAGTTTTTCATTAAATTTTTTAATTTAATCATTTAACCAATCATAATATTGTTCATCAGTATCAAATGCATCACTAATTGGAATATTAACTGACTCTTCGTTCACCTCCTTTTTAGGTAATAAATATATTAACAATTTCATATAGTTAAGTTCTACAATACCTGCTGCAAGTTTTTCATTATTAAAATACTTTTTAAATAATATTGAAAATCTTCATCTTGATCCAAAAATATTAAAAAATACGAATTTATAAAGATCCAAACAAGATATTGTAAACCTTCCTCGTTTTTTAAAATTGTTTGAATTTCACACCCATTAAATTTTCCAAAATCTAATTTTGAAGAGCCCATGCAATTGTTGTCATCATAAATTTTTACCATTTTATAATATTCTGAAAACAAGTCGTCATCATCATCCTCATTAGATTTTTGATATAAGTTACTCTTATGGCGAAGGTAATAAAATGTTTCTTTATAAGATTTTTGAAGGGATTCTGAGAGTATATTAAAAGCATCAGAATTAATAAAATTTAATATATTTCTAGATTTAATTGATATATATTTCTCCTGTTTTAGAAATTCTATGTTGGATCTATAATGATAAGAGTTAGTTTGTCTAATTGTTATTTCATTATTGATTGCTTTACAAAATGTATTATTTATTTCAGGTATCATTTCTTCACTTGTTATACCGTAAGCTTCTTCCTGATCTTCAATTCTTATACATTCATTCATCACGTCCAAAATAAAGTTTGTATTTTCCACAAGTAACCCTTTTAATTTAGACTCTATGTATTCCATAAAAGTAAATTTGTGTGCTAAGTTTCGTTCCTCATCATCAATATAATAATTATCATTAACACCACAATAATCATCTTCATCTTCTAAAGTAGAAAAAACAAATTTTTGCAAAATCGCTTCTATTGCGACGAAATCATTATACGGAATTATTGATTCCATATGGATTTTTTTCCTCGATTGGTCTGTATATTCAATATTTGAAATATAGTACTGCATAAGTTTTATTTCATTGTCAGTAAAAATTTCTATTAAACGTGATACAGTATTTGAAAATATTGAGTTTTCAATTTTTTTGAATTTAATATCGTCCTCAATTTTAGTAATACCTAATATTGCATTGATATTAGAATTTGAATTCGTTATCTTGTAATTGATAAAGCAAAACTTATAGAAAGCTAATGCATAATCTATCGAACAATTTGAATAGCCACTAAGAATTGGCTTAATCAATTTTTCGTAAGTTGTAATAAATTTTATATTAAATTTCATATAAAATTATATATTATTAATTTTATTGTTTCCTTAATAGTCAATAACACAAAGGAAAGTTGAAAATTACCCCTACCCAAAAAAGGAAAGAATCCTTAAAGCCGAAAGCAATCGCCAACTTTACAAGTTGAACGAATCCTGCTGCCAGACTATTGGGAAACGCAATCATGCAAATGTCTATTGTGAAGGTATAAAGCATAAAAATAAATGAAAGATTAGCAATGTACAAACTATAAAGTAATATTCAAGTCTATTTAGCTGATATACAAAATATTATATATGTATATTAAATAAATTATAACCTTTTGAAATATAAAAATTATCCGTTAAGCTAGTTATTTTGGTTGTGCAACAGTTACCCATGTTAGCTTCTGCCTTTCTTTCATTCTTCATATTCCTGGATTTTGAAACAAAGCTGAAATAGTCATTCTCATTGCTTTCGTAGCATCTTTTTCTAATTGCTCTTGATTTTTAAACCAGTTGTTCATTTCAAAAAAAGGTTTGTCAAGGTTGTGATAGACATATTTATTTCTCATATGTCTCAACCAATCTATTTCTTCTCCTTCATAATACTCTTTCAAAAGTTTTGCTGTCATTATAGAAGTGTCCATTGCTTCTGTTTCTCTTAAGTGGGAGTCAATTACTGATACCGACATAATTACTATTGAAAGCCAAGCCCCAGAACAAAATGAAATTTGCATATCCATAAATAATGTTGTTGAATAGTCACTTACAGTATATACTAAACCTATTTCAGCTTTCTCCAATTCTTCGTCCAGCAATTTTCGTCTTTTGTTCCAAACATCTTTGTCAGCGTAGTCAAATAAGAACATAAGTCAATATTCTATTAAACAAAATCGTTGAAGGTTAATTAGTTTTCTTCTTTTTTTCTATTTTAATTATTTCGTTTGCAACTGTCTCAAAAAATAACGCAAAACTTTTTGAGTTGCTTTATCGACCAAGTAACTTCTAACTC
>JADJVK010000041.1 GCA_016710625.1 Saprospiraceae bacterium | reverse complement strand
CTTTAATGTCATTGGGGCAATTCCCAAATAACATTGTTTTTTCACCAAACCTACTTTCAGTTGCTTTCACAACGAAGCCTTTCTTTGTTCTTTTTTCTTTTGCAGATAGTTCTTGTCCAAATGCAAGGGCTGGTAAAGCAGCAACCGTGGTTGCAATAAAATTTCTTCTTTTCATTTAATTTAATTTTTAAAGTTAAATGCAAAGAAAAGAGCTATTCAAAATTATTTAGTGGTAAAAATGCGACAAATATCAATAAGTATCTGCTTGCCCAAATAAACGTTCAGGAGCTTTTGAGTCGATTTCATGAAATTGGTTTGGTGTAAGTCCAGTCAAATCTTTATAATCTCTGACTAAATGCTGATAATCGTAATAGCCACAATTGAAAGCAATCGTTAGCCAATCTAAATGTGGGTTTTTATTTTTCGATCTAAATGCATTCTCAAATCGCATTACTTTCAGATAATATTTTGGAGAAATTCCCATCCGCTGTTTAAAATGCCGTTCAAAATTTCGGGTTGATTGAAATGCCATTTTAGCTAAATCATCAACATTTGGAATACAATTGACATGAAAAAGTTTTGTTGTTGCAATATCTAATGGATGAATTTCGCAAGAATTCAGTTTGATTTCATTTAATAAAAACGTTTCCACGACTTCTATCATTTGAAAATATGACTTGCATTCGTCTATCTTTTCATTGACAAACTTTATTTCGTTTGAGAAAATTGATTGAGCATCAATGTATTGGTTTGTCAAATAATTTGATGGAATATTTGTAAGTCTATATAGTCCGCCAGGCTTAAAAACTACCTGAATCAATAAGAAATTATTACTATTATAACGGTTTGTCACCTCAGTTTGTTGACCAAAAAGAACAGTTGAAAGATTTCCATTTTTTATTCCACTTTTCTGATATTCAACATTTTCAGTACCTCTCACATAAAAACTCAAGCAATGCTCAGGTCTGGGTGGATAATGTTTGGGAGGCAGCACATCTATGCCCGAACATTCGAAATTAATGAGTCGAATTGTCCGAATATATTCTGACAGCAATAAATTTGGTTTGTATTCTTGAAGTACCATAATTTATTCTAGATTGTGTCTAAAATGGTTTTTTAACATCTAAATTTTCAAAAATTTATTGATATTCAAAAATTATTATAAAAAATAAATACAAAAATTCATTGATAGTCAGATAGATACATTAATTTATCTGATTAAAAACAATAATTTTATTTAAATTAATTAATCTATTTGAATTGTTAGATATTTAAAATTGAAGATAATAAAAATTTTGATTATTGAATTTTTCTAATTGAATTAAGATTCATAGATGCTATTTTCTGTTGCTTTTTTATTATTCCAAGCTTTGTCAATATTAAAATCATCTTATTATTGAAACAATCTTTGTGACGTAGCCACTGTCAAACATTTCAATTTTTAAAGATATGTTCCGTTCTCGAATTCAGAATATCTACCTGTTTTGAGTTAGCCTGTTTTTGATTTCCTTGTCCAAAATATTAAGTACAGTCAGATTTTTTATTTGGGATTCACTCTCCACATGGATAATATTGTTTGTTGGGTTAGGAAAATGCTTATATCCTCCTCTTTAAAAGCTCAACACTGCTTACTGTATTGCAAATACTCGTTGGTACGTTAACATTATTTGTAGTATTGTTACCTAAAGCACCGCTTTGATTATCTCCCCAACTATATAATTTATTGTTTTGCTTTAAAGCAAGATAATGGTCGCCAGTCGTACCTACAAATCCATATCCTCCGCCCCCGGTAACAATTTTCCAATCCATATCAGTACCTATTTGGGTTGGTACTGAAGCACTCAAAGTCGAACTGTTACCTAATTGACCTTGTGCACCAAGTCCCCATGTCCATAGTGTTCCGTTCATTTTAATTGCAGCGGAAGAAAAACCACTATATCCGATTGATTTCCAATCTGTATCAGTACCTATTTGTGTTGGCACTAATTTGTTGATAGTGGTTCCATCTCCAATTTGGCTGGCGTTGTTAATTCCCCAAGCCCATAAAGTTCCATCTATCTTTAATGCTAAGTTATAGCCTGCACATGACAAAATATCACTCCAGTTATTTTCGCTTCCTACTTGAACAAACACTTCTGAAAATATTCCGTTGCCACTTGTCCCATTTCCAAGTTGTCCAGTATTATTATATCCACATGCCCAAATTGTTCCATTTGATTTGAGTGCTAAAGTGTGGAATAACCCACATGAAACTTTTGACCAGTTATTATCACTCCCAACTTGAGTGGGTGTGCTAATAATGTTAGTTGTGCTTCCAACTCCTAAACAGCCGCCTTCGTTATCTCCCCAACCCCACAATGTATTGTCGTCACGGATAGCCATAACACTCCAGTATCCGGTAGAAAAATCTTTGCAATTGAAATTCGTTGCGATTTGAACTGGCAACAAGTGATTTGTATAGTTACCTAATGCCTTATTAAAATTTCCACCCCACAACCAGAGGCTACCATTATTTTTCAAGCCTACCGAATAAAAACTGCTTTGTCCAGTTTCAACCTTTTTCCAGTCATTGTCCTGATTTACCAGTTGGGGTGAAGGCTCAGACAAAGTAGTTGTCCCCAACCCTAATTGCCCTTGACTGTTGCTTCCCCATCCGTATAGTTTTCCATCATTAGTAATACCAAATGAGTGAGATGACTTTGAAGAAAAATTGTATAAAATTGCATTGTTGAGCATATAAGCAATTATTAATAAGTGTGCAAAGCGAAAAATGAAAATTGAAATTATTCGTGTCATTTTTAACATTTTAATTGATTTTAACATCCAAATAGACGCAATAATGCATCTATTTTTACATTCACTACAAAGATAAATAATTAGTGACATAGTTCAAAATAGTTTTGGATTAAAAATATTTATGTATTTTTATCCCACAGAAAACTAAAAATATAAATCCTCATAATGATTTTGGTGTTGGTAATATCATCTTTTAAAACAGGAAGGTCAACTTGAATAGTAAAATTAATGTCTGATTTCTTTCCCTACAAAAAACAAAAGGAAGGATTGCCAAAAATTTATTTCCTACCCCCTGTTCGGCGTTGGCTGTGTGTACGACTAAATGTCAACAAATTTTAAATTGGTTTTGAATAGAATTTTATCAAAACAGGAAACTTCAAAACTTTACCATCATCGGCAGTTGTTCGGAATTTCCAAACAACAAGATTTTCATCTAATTCACCTTCCTAAAAACATTACTAATATTTTCTGCATTGATTTATGATTAAGCCACACAGTATATTCATATACAAATACTTCTAATCTAACTAAACCATCTAGAGTAGTATATAAAATAAAGTCAGAATTCTTTGGTTGCATTTCTGACATAACTATTCATTTGTTTCTATAATTTCAACTATTTAGCTATAAATATCATCAAGAACAGTTTCTTTAGTAAATTCAATTCTCTAATTTTTTAGTATTCAATACTCTTTGAGATTACAAAAATTTTGATTATTGAATTTTTCTAATTGAATTTAGATTCAATGATGCTATTTTCTGTTGTTTTCGTATCATTCTTCCAAGCTTTGTCAATTATAAAAATAGTAACAATAATAATTGTCAAGTCAATTAAAAACAACTTTGTCCAATTGGTATTACTACCGATATTCATAATTGAATGAATACCTGCCGTTGTTAAAAAAGACTTTGTCGCTTCTACAAATTGTCCTATAAGAAATGAACCACCAACTATCATTAAAAAAAACAACTTATTATCCAAATTATTACCAAAAGGAATGTGCCAAATCCACCAAAGAAGTCCTAGTATCAAGTAGTTTTTAAAACGGCCTAATGGGATGAAAGCATTTATTAAATAACCTCTCCAAAAAATTTCTTCGGTCAAAGCATAAATTAGGAATGTAAGTGAAATTATAAAACCAAACAAATTGGGATTAATATTTAAGTCATTTTGAAGACCTGAGATTGAAAAAACAACCATTGGAACTATTGAAATAATTAAGTTCTTAATTCTATTTTGTCCCAAAAAAGTAACTTTTTTTATAAATGTCTTATCAAATTTAAAAGCTAAAAGCCCAGCAATTAAAGTTGCAATTCCAGCTGGCATAAAAGAGCTTTTATAAAATATTGTCCCATCTGTCAATCTATGATGAAAATCCTCAGTCATGAAACTATTGAAAGGGAAAGCAAGTATAAGAGCAAGACAATAAAAGACAACTACATATTTCCAATTTATATTTCCATTCATATTATTAATCATTAATAAATTACAAATATTAATTCTCCACAATTTTACAATAAACTATTGATATACAATAATTAAAATCGCAATAAGAATTGCTATAAAATATCACAGAAAGCCAAATCTTTATTATTTCAAATGATTGACATGTTTTCTATAATTTTTAGATATGGAAACACAATGTAATTCAAGGATAGTGTTGTTTTTCACTCATTATACATCAATAATGTTTCAAGCAAAAGTTCAATTCATAATGTCCCAATATATCGGGGATTTTCATCCCGATCGAAGTTGGGAGATAGGCATCCAAGACGAAAACTTAGTTGTTACCAGCAGAATTATTTTTTAAATCTTGTATTATAACAGTCCATTTTGTAATATTCATTTTTGTGTTGTAGGGTCATATATTAAAACCAAAGTTGGACAAATTAATTACACAAATACAAGATAAATTTGGGTCAATTCGGCACATTAAATCATCTATAAAAAGACCAAATCACATAATGAATTTGTTCAAAATTGCTATACAATACATAGACTCTTCATTTGAAAATGAAGCAAATAAATCAGGTCTAATTAAGTGATTCTCTATCCAAAAAAAAAAATTATTTCATTGAGTGCAAAGCAACTCTATTTCCTTCTGTATCAATAAAATGTGCCATATATCCATTTGCACCAATTGAAGTTTTAGGAAATATTATTTTACCACCAGCATTTTCAACCCTTGAAAGAGGTTCTGCCAAATCTTCTCCACCATTTAAATATACGATAGTCCCTTTGTCAGAAGGTTCAAATCCTTCGCCTTGTGCTAGTCCTCCACCTACTCCGTTTTGCATATCACTTGGCAACATTCCATATCTTCCACCAGGAAAAGGCATTTCCATAATTTCTGCATTAAACAATATTTCGTAAAATTTCTTAGCTCTTTCAAAATCTGATACTGGTATTTCAAACCAATTTATTGCATTAATCATTATTCTAATATTTTAAATTATTAATTCGTAAATGTATTATTTTTCATTTAATTTTTGTCTTTATGGGTAGGGCTACTGATATAACCTTTAAAGAAATTGATGTTTTCATATATTTAAAAAGTATGGTACAATACAATCTTACATTTATCAAATTTAGCGAATCCTTAAGCAAGTTTATTGGGAAAAAAATCTAAAAAAAGTAAAAAATTATTTTTACAGTCTTACCGCCACAGCGAAAACTTTTAATTATCTACAGTTTTTTTCAACCATTATTTTCTCATTCCATATTTTATCTTTTGTACTAACATGAATAAAATAAATACCACTTTCTTCAATGCTGATTTCTGTTTCTTTTTGATAGGATTTATTGGATAATATAGTTTGCCCAAGGCTATTTAAAATAAAAATTTCTGCATTCTCAGTTGGCAATAGAATTTTAAATCGATTACTTGTTGGATTTGGATAAACTATTAATTCTTTTTTCAGGTTACTTAATTCATTTATAGCTAATGGGGCATTATAACTTGCTATATAACTTTTTGTATTATTAGGTCCACCACCAGCAAATAATATTCCATTATAAAGTGCTATTGCCTCCACTTCATTTCCAGTTAATCCACCACCTAATATATTTAAATTTGTACCATTAAATGCTACAATACTTTGACAATTCATTGTGTCAGTTCCGATTACAGCTTTATCAAACCCACCACTTATTAAAGTTGATTATTAATAACTTTTAAAGTATGAATAAAAGTGTAGCTAGAATTACTGTTGTAATACAAAGAAAATCCTGGACTTACCCAATTTGTTCCATTCCATTTAGCTATATAATTTAATGTTGTTGTGCCAGTCATCGTAAAGTCGCCTCCAGCATAAAGCTCACCATTGAAAGTACATATGCTATAAACGGTGCTATTAAAACCTTGACCCATAGAATGCCATTGTGATCCATCCCATCGAGCAATTCCATTAACTAATTGCCCTCCTGCATTTTTAAAATTTCCAGATACAATCAAATCATTTCCATAGATGCATAAATCATGTGGATACATTACAGGTGCAGTTCCTGATATATTTCCCGACAACCCAGAACCTAACGAATCCCATTGAGTTCCATTCCATTGCATAATACCTTTTATGACTTTTTTCCCAACTCTATCAAACTCACCACATGCAATTATTTTTCCATTATACTTAATCAAGTTATACAAATTATTAGTTTGTGAAAAACCCACCACTGCATTCGTCAAATAAGTACCTTCTCCAAGTTTGATAAAGTTTGTTCCATCAAATTTATATACCCAATTAGAATCTTTTTTGGGTTGGTAAGCAACTCCATAAAGTTCATTGTCAATATTAGCTAAATGATGTCCTGCATTTGGAAATCCATTACCAACTGGTTGCCAATTTGTTCCATTATATTTTGCAACATAGTTACAAGAAACTCCGCAAATAGTAGTAAAAAAACCAGTCGCATATAGTTCGTTATTGTAGTTTTCAAAGTTATCTACAAACCCATTACCTGTATTGCAAACAGTAGCCCATTGTGCATTAACTCTTACCGAAAATAATAATAGAAATGCAAAAATTATTTTGCTCGATATTAATATATTTTGTCTTTTCATATTAAAATTATTTGATGTTATTTATAAAATTGCCCAAAACAAATAAGAAAACTTGATTAATTTCAAATGCCAGAGTTCATAATAACAATATCATATATTTTTCTAAAATGAAGGTATAAAAAATAATAAAATTTTAAAATAAGTGATAGATTTGAAATGAGTATACTTAAAAGTTGTGTTTTAAAAACGATTAAAACAATCGAATTAATTGGTTGATTTGAAAGTGCCTATTATAATGATTTCTTTCTATTAACCCTTAACTATTTTTACAAAAGGATTGTATTTAGATGCAAGAAGGGTTATTTACAATTACAACAATGTTTGTTCGCAATGTCTTTATACTCTAAAGGAATTGCAGTCTTACTAGTTTTTGTTTTTGTTATTCAAAAAATTCAAAATTTTGTGTCTGAGTGGGGAGTTAAAAGGATGGCCATTTTTCTCAGTGAAGGAGCACCCAACGGAAAAAAAGCATTTTAATTACTAACTACTATTTTCACTTCGTTTTTAATCGTGATGTTACATAACTCAGTTCTGTACGAGAATAATGGTTTCAAAATTCCTTAAACCAATCAGGTCTCTTTTAGCTCTTTTAATTCAATATTTGTTGAAATCACCTATACGGTATTGTTCCAAAGTGTATTTGATTCTAATGTTTTTCAAGTTTGCTTTTTTATTTTCTTCAAAGTAATTTAGTAATTGTTTTTCGACATCAGTAGTTCGCTTAAATACATCGCCTTATAGGATTAAAAATTAAGTTCCTCTTTTGAAATAGCTTAATCTATTTCATAATAATATCTAATGTCATTTGAATAAAGTCAGATTTGATTTGTGGTTTCATCGTCGATAAAACGTACTAAAATCGAGACTTTCTATTTTTTTCAGCAGGTTCTAAAACAAGTTCTCTTAAAAAGCCTTTTCGTTTTAAGGTGTGGTTCAGCACAGCACCATATATTAATGCTAACTTTAGCCTTAACCCATTTGAATGAATAACAAAATAGTCTTCCAAATGTTTGGATTTATCTGCTTCAAAGGAGGTTGCTTGTCCCTTATTGAACCAAATTTTTGAACACTAAAATCTTTTTCTATTTTGTATTGTCAAATAACAACTAAAATTGATAAAATTAAATCTTTTATTTGATTAAATTTTTAAAATTTTGAATAAAAATTCAGAGAATTTGAAAGATTATTGGTCGATTTAGGCTTCAGTTTACACGACTATACTTGTTAATGATTATTCCTACCTTTGCTATAGAAGAGTAGACCAGCTAGAGGATGGTGAATAAGTTATGTAATTACTTTATAATTCAACAATTTTGAAAATTTGTTAAAATTTTTGTAAGATTTGTATTTCTTAAATCTAATGATTTCTTACTATCAACCCAATATATAACGTCTTCAATTTTAATGCTTTACAAAAGGCTCAACCCTTCAAATTCAAGTTAAATATCTTCACATAGCTGTCTATTTGCAAAGACGAAACTAAGTTTTTGTACCTACTTATTTTTCACTATTTCTTTATTTAATCTCTGTATTGTTGTCTTTACAAACAATTCTTTGCCTTTTTTTATTTCTTTTAAAACTGCCTTTTTGCTTTTATCAATTTCATAATATTTATCTGCCCAAAAACCAATTTCTACAATTATTGGCAATAAGTCAATGCCTTTGGAAGTGAGTTGGTAAAGTACTTTAGCTTTACTATCTGGGTGTTCAGATTTTGTTATAATGCCGTTTTCTTCTAGCATTTGCAAACGAGTTGCCAAGATATTGGTAGCTATTTTTTCTTCAGCTTTTAAAAAATCGCCATAAGTACAAGGCTGACTTTCCAACAGATCTCTCACAATTAACAACGACCATTTGTCCCCCCAAATATCCAAAGAACAGCTTACCGGACAATTCGACCTTTTTTTTTGATCCATAATTTTTTTTTAAATTTTACTTTCAAAATGAAAGTAGTTTGTATATTTGCACTTGCATTTTGAAAGCAAATTTATTAATTTAATTTAATAATTATGAAAGCATTTACAATAAATCGTTATAGCAAAACAGATAAATTACAATTGGTAGATATACAAGAACCAAGCATAAATGAAAATCAAGTTTTGGTTCAAATTTATGCAGCAAGTATCAATCAATTAGATTCAAAAATAAAAGCGGGCGAATTCAAATTATTTATGCCCTATAAATTTCCTTTGATTCTAGGTCATGATGTGGCTGGTGTCATAACAAAAGTGGGTGCAAAGGTTTCTCATTTCAAAGTTGGCGATGAGATATTCGCCCGACCTGCTGACTTTTCTATTGGGGCTTTCGCAGAATATATTGCCATTAATGAAAGTGATTTGGCTCTAAAACCAAAAAATATTTCGATGGAAGAGGCTGCTTCAATTCCTTTAGTTGGTCTTACTGTTTGGCAAGCTTTTGTTGAAAAAGCAAAGGTTCAAAAAGGGCAAAAAGTGTTTATTCAAGCAGGTTCTGGTGGTGTTGGTACTTTTGCCATTCAGTTAGCAAAACAATTAGGTGCATTTGTAGCAACTACAACAAGTACTTCTAATTTTGATTTAGTAAAAAGTTTGGGTGCTGACGTAGTATTAGACTATAAAACGCAAGATTTTGAAACATTGCTAAATAATTATGATGTTGTATTAAATAGCCAAGATGAAAAAACACTTGAAAAATCGTTGCGAATTTTAAAACCAAATGGTCAAGTCATTTCTATTTCAGGTCCGCCAGATGTAGCTTATGCAAAAGATTTCCGATTACCTTGGTTTTTTAAAATCATTTTTTTCTTTTTAAGTAAAAAAGCAAAATCATTGGCTAAGAAATTAAATGTTCATTATTCATTTCTATTTATGCAAGCCAACGGAACTCAATTATCCAAAATTTCATCGATAATAGAAGATGGAAAAATTCATCCTGTAATTGACAAAGTTTTCCCTTTTGAACAAACCAATGAGGCTATTTCGTATGTTGAGTCTGGGAGAGCAAAAGGGAAGGTGGTAATTAAAATTAGATAGGTGTTGATTATTTGTTGGTCTGCATCAAACTTTAGAAATTACTAATGAAAATTGAATGAATCCAGTTGTCATTTATTGGGATTCATTATCATCCTAATTTATACTTTTAATGAATGATTTATTATCAAATTATAAAAAATGTGGTTGATTTGAAATGTATAATCTAATAAGGTGAGATTTAAAAAAAGTAAAATTGTAATATGTATATTTATTACTAATTTAATTTTCCAATCATTTTAATTCTCATTAGTAAAGAAATGTATAGATGATTCCTAAAGTTATTTCATCAGTCTATTCATATCAAGTTTGATTACAACCTGTAACTATAACAATTGGCAGCATAAACTTTTATTCTAATCTTTTCTTATTTCTTCAATTCCGTAATAGTCGAGTAAGAAAACTGGAAAAGCACTTAAAATTGCTACAGTTTTGTCTATATTTATATGCCTATCTAATTGTGAATTGAAAATTGTAAACTGATCAATTATTAATGATGGGAGCTCAAAAATATTATGGACTATTTCATTCATTTTTTTCAAATGAAATAAAATTACTTTCTTCCAAATTTCTGAATCATAAAGGTGAAAATGCTTTATTGTTTCAATACAATTGTCACTTACTATTTTTTTGTAATTTTGAAAGTCGCTAAAAGGAATTTTTTAATGATTTAGACAAATCAAAACTTTCAATGTGTTTCAAAGCTTCTACCATTGGATAACTAATGTATAATTTCCCCATTTCAGTTTCTTCATTGAAAAATTTTAACAATTCACTAAGTTTATTATCTCCTGCATTTGTTACTTGACCATCATAGTCGAAAAACATATAAATTTGAGAAAAATCAGATCTTTTAAAATTTTTCAAAGTCTCTTTATTCTCTTTGATATCTTTCAATAAACTAAATGTATCAATAAATTGATCTTGTGAAATTTCTGAATACATTTTATAAATTGTTGTGCAATATGCACAGGTAACAATTGTATTTTCGTTTACAAAAATTTGGTCAAATTATCTATAATTGACTTTTCAGTTTTTAGACCTTCTAAAATGAAAAGAATATTATTCGACATAAAATGATCCTGCTTTATACATTTTTTCTAAATTATGTGCTTCTCTTAACTCTTTTTGAGTGCTTTTAGAAAATGAACGAATTTGCTTTTTTGTCATTGTAAAATAACAATCAGGTCTTAATAAATCATTTGTCATAATTGAAGTATTATGAGTTGTAAGAATAAATTGTACGCCTGTTTCTTTTATTTTTTCTACAATTAAAGCCGATAAAGAATGATGATAAAATGCATCAAACTCATCAATAAATAGAAAAGAAACTTTTTGCTTTTCTTTAATAGTTTGATACCAAAAATAAAAAAGAGTTAATGCTAGTGTACCTGTTGAAGCAAATTGAATAAATGGAAACTGCTTACTTCCAAAATTCATAGAAATCGTATTTCTTCCTCTTTCAGTAGTAATTCCCAATTTACATTCGATACCTGCTTTATTTAAAAACGCCTCAAAGTCTTGAACATTATTTCTATCTATTATATTCTCTAAAATATCTACACTGCCTACATCTGTTCCTTGATACATATTTTCAGTTAATGACCGAAAATGCAACATTTTTTCAATAAAAGCAAAAAAGGATAAAAATGTTTTGTTTTTCTCATCAACAGCAAGGTCACTATTATTTTTAACATATTTTAAAATAGATAATTCGTTGTTATCAATTTCAGTTTTAAGCGTTTCTGTGCCTTTTAGTCGAACAGTTGCTTTAGATTCATTTATTCTGTCAAAAAAAATAAGTTCATCGCCATCTATTACAAATCTTTCAAAAAGAATAGTCTTGTAGTCCAATTTCTTATATTCATAAATAACAACCTTTGAATTAATAATAAACTCATAATAGAAATGTGCTAGATCTTCTTTGCTAAATGCATTTAAATAATTCCTATAGTTCTTTTCATTTCGTTCATTATCCGTCAAATGTTGAATAATATCAAAAATTGCAAAAGCTAAATTAGATTTCCCAACACCATTTTGTCCATATATTATTGCATTATTTATAATTCCATTTTTAATTGAGCTTTTACTAAATTCATAATTATTAGTATTAGTCAAATCAAGTTCAAAGACATTTTCAAAACTTTTGAAATTTGAAACTTTAAATTTTCTAAGCATATAAAATCAAATTATTTTACAAAGGTAATAAAAAAAACTTTACCGTAATTTTTCTACGGCATAAATATAATCTAAAACCCTTTTTTTGTATTTCGGCTAACAAATATGTTTCTGTCGGGAAAACAATATTTCTTTTTTATTCCAAACTCCAGTCTAAAAAAAATCTATATCATTCTAATTTCTTATGTGTTGGTTTAAAATTATCATTAAAGATTAAAAATAAGTGATAGATTTATTAAGTGCAAACTATGAAGTAATTTTAAATGGAATATTGACCAACGAATCAATTGTTTTCTGTTACCAATAGTACAGTTCAATTGTGTCCCAATTGGTCGGTATCTTCGACCCTATTGATTTTGGGAAAGCTTTCGACCACAACAAAAATTGGTTACTTGGCATTGTTATTATTTAATTTGTATCCCATTCTTTATTACAATTTTGGGCTGTTCAAAGTTTTCTGGATTGTCAAAAGGATTTTTACTCCAAATCAAAAGATTCGCTTTTTTACCAACTTCAATACTACCTATTTCTTTTTCTAACTGCATTGCTTTTGCTCCATTAATTGTTGCTATTTTAAAAATATCTGCTATGCTAAATCCGTATTTTGCTAAAATTACCAACTCTGATAGTAGAACCTGCCCTCCATTAGGCATATCAGTTGCAATTCTCAATTCAATTCCTAGGTCGTGAAGTTCTTTTGCAAAGTTCATCATTAGCTTAAAATTTGCTAAATTTCTTTCTAACTGAATTTTGGAAATGCTGGTGTCAGTATTCATTACTTGGTTGTACACTCGAAATATAGTAGTGGATAATGTAGCCTTTTTGTTTACCATTAAATTTATAAACTCGGCTTTTTCTTTTTGTTTATTTTCTTCAGGTATCGAAATTGTTCCAAAAAGTATTCAATGATTTTTGGTTCAGAATTTAACGCTCCATATGTGTTTACAAAATTGTCTGTAAAATCATTTCTTTCATTTTGTGTGGTAAAAAAATTATTACCTAATACTGTAATATGTTCAATATTCTTTACACCCTTATTTAATGCATAACTAATTGATGGATATTCAAGACTCATATCGCCAATATGTCCAAAAACCGGCATCTTCAAACTGTCTGCCACTTTGACAACAGTAGAAAATTCTGGCTCTTTCATTCTATAGTAAATTTTCACATACTTAACACCTTTACGATGGTAATCTATTATTTTTTGCCTTGCTAATTGAGGGGTAGTAACTTCAACATGCCCGATGTAAGGCACTCTGTTATCTTTAGAAATCATTGCTCCTCCCGACAAATAGAAATCAACTAAACGATCAGTTGGATTAATTTGCCATTGCATCATAGAATCCAACCAATTGTCAGGTTGTCCCATTGTTAATACAGTTGTCACCCAAATGGAAGATAGTCGTCTGATATTCTTTTTTGGTAAATTCCCAAACTGTCCGTTTGTAAAGATTTTGGTGCATTATCATAATCTCCCAATATGTCTGTTGGGTGAATATGGGTATCAATAAATGAAGGCGTAACTAAACTATTCCTACCTTCTATATTTTCTTTTGCTTTAAAAGATTGGTCGGCGTTTATTATTTGATTTATCTTGCCATTGTCAATAAGAATTGTCTTGTTGGATTGAATTTCTCCCGTCAACACATTCAATACCTTTACATTTTTTATTGCAAGGTCATGTATCTTATCTGACTTACAACCAAATAATAATAAAACAATGATAAAAGTTATAAAATGTTTATCCATAAATGATACTTTAATAATTTGCCCAATACAAAGGAAATTTAAAAAATACCAATCGCCAATCTTATTGGAAATCACTCTCAATCATATTTCTACAATGAAGGTATGAAATTATCATCTTTTAATT
>JADJVK010000040.1 GCA_016710625.1 Saprospiraceae bacterium | reverse complement strand
TGCCATGATGAAAAAGACAAAACCTGGTCTACCACTATCCGACCAATATTTCGAAAATGAAACTAATAATAGATTTACCGCATTAAGCATCAACTCAATACACATAAACATAATAATTGCATTTCTTCTGTATAAAACACCTATAACACCAATTGAAAAAAGTGCAATAGATAAAATTATATAACTTTCGATGGTAATTCCAGCAATTAATTCCATAATTAATCTAATTGTTTTTTACCTAAATAAACTGCACCAACCATTGCTGCTAAAAATAATATTGCTGAAACTTCAAATGGTAAAATGTATTCATTAAATAATACTTTACCTAAATTTTGAGTCAATCCAATATTATTATTCACTGATGCTTTCATCTGATTTACTTCTGCTCCTCTCAAAACTGCAACTAACGATAACATCATCAATCCACCAGCAATAATAGCTGCAAACTTCGACATCGTTGATTTATGAGGTTCAGTCTCTTTATTCAAATTGAGCATCATAATCACATATAAAAACAAAACCATGATTGCTCCTGCATAAACGATTATATGAACAGCTGCTAAAAACTGAGCATTCAATAAAAAATAATGACCTGCAATGGAGAAAAAAGTAATTATCAAGTATAGCACACTATGTACTGGGTTCTTAGAAAACACCACTAATAAAGCACTAAATATTGCTACAAATGATAAAAAATAAAATAAATATTGTGTAATCATAATTTTTCTCGTTTAATGTCCAGATTTAGAATGTTTTTTCAAATCCTCAATTTCAGCAAAAGACAAATTATGATAGCTAAGCTTATTTTTTTGAATTCAATAGTCTTTTCCGTTTGTCGTTCACTTACATCTATTCTAGCATCAATTTTCTCAACCAATTTGTCCTTTCCATAAATAAAACTGTTTCTACCATATTCAGTATCAACAATTCTATTCGTTAAAAATATGGCCTCTTTAGGACAAGCTTCTTCACATAGTCCACAAAAAATACATCTCAACATATTAATTTCATATACTGATGCATATTTTTCTTCTCTGTACAATCCTTCTTCTCCTTTTTTTCTTTCAGCAGCATCCATTGTAATGGCTTCTGCAGGGCATGCAACTGCACATAATCCACAAGCTGTACATCTTTCCGCTCCATTTTCATCTCTTTTCAAAACATGTTGTCCTCTATAAACTGAGGCAATTTCTCTTTTCTGTTCTGGATACCGGATGGTAGGAACTTTTTTGAATATATGTTTGAATGTAATCGATAATCCACTAGCTATAGCTGGAAGATATAATCTTTCAGACAAGCTCATTTCTTTTTTCGATACAACTTTTGATCTATTTGTTAACATATCTTTTTTGAACTAAATGTTAATTTATTTTTCCAGTTAACCACATCACTAATCCTGTAATCACAATATTAGCCATTGACAAAGGCAATAAAACTTTCCAACCTAATTTCATTAATTGATCGTATCTGAACCTCGGTATAGTCCATCGAATCCACATGAAGAAAAAGATGAAGAAAAAGATTTTACCAAAGAAAACTATCGTTTGAATTACTGTAAGTAAGTTTCCACTTAAACCTAATTCATGTTGGAATGGGAAATTATAACCACCAAAATAAAAGGATACAATGACTGCTGAAGAAATAAACATATTAATATATTCAGCAAATAAATAGAATCCAAGTTTCATCGAAGAATATTCAGTGTGATACCCCCCAACAAGTTCAGTTTCACATTCTGCCATATCAAAAGGAGCTCTATTTGTTTCAGCAAAGGCACATATCAAGAATATTAAGAATCCAAGTGGTTGATAGACAAAATTACAATATCCATCATCTTGTTGCTTTACTATTTCACCTAAACTTAAAGTACCTGTCATCATAACTAAAGCAATGATTGACATTCCCATCGCTATTTCATAACTAATCATCTGTGAGGAAGCTCTTAAAGCACCTAATAATGAAAATTTATTGTTGGATGCCCATCCTCCAATCATAATTCCATAAACTCCAAAAGAAACCACAGCAAACAAATATAAAATCCCAATATTAATATCTGTAACTTGTAAAGAATAAACAGTCCCACCTAACTCAAATGTACCGCCCCAAGGAATGATTACACCTGTCATACAGGCAGTTAGCATAGCAATACAAGGACCTATTATAAACAACCAACCATTGGCAGTTTCTGGAATAATCTCCTCTTTAGTAAACATTTTTATACCATCCGCAAATGGCTGTAATATACCAAATGGACCTGCTCTATTTGGACCTACCCTATCTTGAAGTATTGCAGCAATTTTTCGTTCTCCATATGTAGCATATAATGCAACAACTAATGAAACTGTAAAAATTGCAACAACTAAAATGATTTGATATATAATGTAACCTGTCATGATTTATTAATAAATATTATTTGGATTTAAAGCACCTTCACCAAGTTCAACTTTCTTACCATGCGGTAATCCAGTTTGTTGTCTATCATCTGTAGCAGATAAAACACTATTTTCATAATGATTTGCTCCAATTACTGAATGTCTATCAACTTTACTTGGTCCTTCGATTACCCAATCTGAAGCATTTTTTTTATCATATCTACATTCATTACAAATGAATGATTCTACTTCTCCGTATTTATCTTTTCTTGCTGTAACTCTTAGAACTTCACCTCCTTTTTCCCACAATCTAACTTGACCAGAGCATTTCGGGCAATCTCTATGAGCATCAACAGGCTTTGTAAACCAAACCCTGCTTTTGAATCTGAATGTTCTATCAGTCAATGCACCTACTGGGCATACATCAATCACATTTCCAGAAAAGTCATTATCAATTACATTTTGAATATAAGTAGAAATCTCTGCTGCATCGCCACGATAAATTACCCCATGAACTCTACCATCTGTAATTTGCTCCGCTGTTTTGACACATCTATAACACAAAATACATCGAGTCATATGTAATTTAATATGTTCTCCAATGTCTATTTTCTCAAATGTTCTTCTTTGAAAATCGTAACGACTATGACTTTTTCCATGTTCGTAAGCTAAATCCTGCAAATCGCATTCCCCTGCCTGATCACAAACTGGACAATCCAATGGGTGATTAATCAACAAAAACTCAACTATTCCAGCTCTTGCTTCAACAATATCAGGAGCAGTTTTATTTCGAACGACCATTCCATCCATAACTGTTGTTCTGCAAGAAGGTACTGGTTTTGGCATTGGTCTAGGGTCTTTTTCAGAACCTTTTTCCACTTTGACAATACAAGTACGGCAATAGCCACCCGAAGTTTTTAATTTTGAATGGTAACACATTGCTGGAGGCACTACTTCGCCACCAATCATTCTAGCAGCCTGAAGAATGGTTGTTCCGTCAGGTACTTCTATTTCAATATCGTCTATTGTTACTTTAGGCATAATCTATACTGCTGCTAAATTATTAACTCTATAATAGTGTTTTACATCTACAATATTTTGTGGGTTTGTTACATATTCTTCAAATTCTTTTCTGAAATGTCTGATTGCTGCTGCAACGGGCCAAGCTGCTGCTTCACCCAATGGACAAATAGTCTTGCCTTCTATTTTGGATTGGATATCCCATAATAAATCAACATCACTCAATGTTCCATTTCCAGAAATAATCTTTTTCAATATTTTTTCCATCCAACCAGTTCCTTCTCTACAAGGAGAACATTGTCCACAACTCTCATGGTGGTAAAATCGGCTAAATGTGTATAGGTTTTTCACGATACTGGTATCTTCATCCATGACTATAAATCCACCTGATCCTAGCATTGTTCCAGTTTGGAAGCCTCCATCACCTAAGGATTCATAGCTCATCAATCTTGGTTCTCCAGCTGCAGTTTTCAATATAAGCTCTTTAGGTAAAATTGGAACAGAGGAGCCTCCAGCAACAACTGCTTTTAGTTCTTTTCCATTTCGAATTCCACCACAATATTGATCAGAATAGATAAATTCTTCAACAGGAAGGCCTAATTCAATTTCATAAACACCTGGTTTGTTAATGTGACCAGATGCAGAAATCAACTTTGTACCTGTAGATTTTCCAACACCTATATTTGCATAATTTGCACCTCCTTCATTGATAATTGGCACAACTGCTGCTATAGTTTCAACATTATTTACCACAGTTGGGCGTCCCCACAAACCTGCAACAGCAGGGAATGGTGGTTTTATTCTTGGGTTTCCTCTTTTACCTTCTAATGATTCTAATAATGCTGTTTCTTCTCCACAAATATAGGCACCTGCACCAATTTGCATATACAAATCAAGATCATAACCAGTACCTAAAATATTTTTCCCTAACCAACCATTAGCATAAGCTTCCTTAATCGCATTTTCTAAAATTCTATGAACATAGAAATATTCTCCTCTTATATAAATGTAAGCAGTATTTGCACCTAAAGCAAATGAAGAAGCAATCATCCCTTCAATTAATAAATGAGGGATTTTCTCCATCAAATATCTATCTTTAAAAGTGCCCGGTTCAGATTCGTCAGCATTACAAACTAAATATCTTGCAACACCTTCAGGTTTAGCCAAAAATGACCATTTCATCCCTGTTGGGAATCCAGCACCTCCTCTTCCTCTCAAACCAGAAGTTTTCACCTCTTCTAGAATCTGATCAGCAGTCATTTCCTTTAGTGCTTTCTCAACTGCTTTATACCCACCTTGTTTTCTATAAACTTCGTAAGTATTTATCCCAGGAACATCGATATGTTGTAATAAGAGTTTTTTACTCATGATTAATCTACTCTATTCATTATTATCTCAGATTCTTTACCAGTTTGCCAACCATTATAAGTCGATCTTTTACCAGTGGAATCTAAATTATCAATAATTTTTTCGGTCTTCTCAAGGGTTAAAAATTCGTAAAATTTATCACCTACTTGTAACATAGGAGCATAACCACAGGCACCAAGGCATTCTACAGTTTTCAAAGTAAATTTGCCATCTGCCGTAGTTTCTCCTTCTTTAATATTTAGCTTATTTTCAATAAATCTAACAACATCTTCAGCACCCATCAGCCAGCATGAACTAGTTCTACAAACTTCTAATAGGCACTTTCCAACAGGCTTTAGATTGAACATGGAGTAAAATGAAGCAACTTCGTAAACTTCTATTGGCTTGATTTCCAATATTGAAGCAACATAATCCATTGTTTCTGCACTCAACCACCCATCAAATTCAGCTTGTGCTATGTGTAATACAGGTATCAAAGCAGATTTTTTCTTGTCTGCCGGATATCTTGCAATGATTTCATTTACACTTGCTAGTGCTTTTTCACTAAATTGTATTTTCACATTCATACATTTATTACTTATTAAGCATCTAATTCTCCTGCAATCACATTCATACTACTCATGGTGATAATGGCATCTGAGAGCATTCCACCTTTAATAATTTCTGGATATGATTGATAATAAATAAAACAAGGTCTTCTCATATGTAATCTGAAAGGAGTTCTACCTCCATCAGATATCAGATAAAATCCTAATTCGCCATTTCCACCTTCTACTGAATGATAAACTTCTCCTTTCGGCACATCATTTTCGCCCATTACTATTTTGAAATGGTAAATCAAAGCCTCCATACTATTATATACTTCATCTTTCTGAGGCAAATAGAAAGAAGGAACATTACCATAAAAGTTGCCATCAGGCATTTTTGCTACAGCTTGTTCTATGATTCTATAACTCTGCCAGACCTACAGGAATATCAAATTCGAAATCTTCATAAGAACTATATGGATTCATTGCTCTCACATCATAATCAATCCCCGCTGCTCTCATATTCGGACCACTAAAGCTGTATTTCATCGCCATTTCTTTGCTCACACATCCAACACCAATAGTTCTATCCATAAAGATTCTATTTCTAGTAACTAATTTGTCGAATTCTTTCAAAGCAGCTGGAAATGTGCTCATAAATTTCCTCAATTTCTCCCAAGCTTTAGGTGAAAAATCTCTTTCTAATCCCCCAATTCTTCCAATATTCGTTGTTAGTCTTGCCCCGCAAACCTCTTCATAAATTTCGTAGATCATTTCACGATACTGGAAAAGGTGAAAATAACCAGTAGCAGCACCCGTATCAACAGCAATAACTGTATCACAAATAATGTGATCTGCTATTCTAGCCAATTCCATAATAATGACTCTCAAATATTGAGCTCTTTTAGGAATCTCAGCATTTATCAGTTTTTCAACTGTCATATGCCAAGCCATATTATTTATTGGTGAAGAACAATAATTTAATCTATCTGTTAATGTAGTAATTTGATTGTATGGTCTTCTTTCGGCAATTTTTTCAAAAGCACGGTGAATATATCCAATAGTTGATTCTGCTTCCATGACAATCTCACCATCCATTTTTAAGATATTTTGGAAGATACCATGAGTAGCAGGATGAGTAGGTCCTAGATTTAAAACTGAAAAATTCTTTTCAGCAGCTTCTAATATTTCTGATTGTTTAATATCCATAATTATTTTTTGACCTTATCTTCCAAAATATTTATCTTCTTTATCGTGTCTGGTCGCATCCTCTAAAGGATATTCTTTTCTCATTGGATGGTAATTCATGTCATCCATATTTAAAATCCTTTTCAAATTTGGATGTCCTGAAAAAATAAATCCATAAAAGTCATAGGCTTCTCTTTCCATCCAATTCGCTGCGGGCCATAATGGTGTCATACTTTTCATATTCAAATCTGACTTTGGCATGAAAACCTTGATTCGAACTCTATTATTGTTTTCAAAATTATGCAATTGATACATCAATCCAAATTCCATTTCAGTATGAGCATTTGGATAATGTGCTCCACACATAGTCGTAAGATAATTAAATGCTAATGATTCATCATTTTTTAGAAAATCTAATAAATCATATACTAATGACTTGGAAACGATTAAAACTGGAAAATCATAATGAATTTCTAATTTTGAGGTTCCCTCACCAAACTTAGCTACTATTTTATCTTGAATATATTGTCCTAATTCACTAACTATCATACAAATACATGAATTTTATTTATTGGATACCATAGGTTCCCAACAACTTTTTATATTCTTCCGATTCTCTTCTTCTCAAAGATTCAGTTTCAACCAAATGTTGAATTTTCATAAATCCTTCAATTATTTGCTCAGGTCTTGGCGGACAACCTGGAACGTAAACGTCCACAGGGATCACCCTATCAATACCTTGCAAAACACTATAACTATCGAAAATCCCACCTGAACAGGCACAAGCTCCAACTGACAAAACCCATTTAGGTTCAGCCATTTGTTCGTAAACTTGTCTCAAAATAGGACCCATTTTTTTAGATATTGTTCCCATCACCATCAGCAAATCAGCCTGACGAGGTGAAAAGCTAAGTCTTTCAGAACCAAATCTGGATAAATCATAACCTGCTGCCATTGTCGCCATAAATTCGATACCACAACAAGAAGTAGCGAAAGGCAATGGCCATAAAGAGTTTTTCCTCCCCAAACCAACAACTTTGTCTAAAGTGGTAAGAAAATAACCTTCTCCTTCTATTCCATCAGGTTTATATGCAGCGTTTATATCTATATTTTTTTTCATTTCCAAAATTTAAGAAAGTATAAATTATTCCCAATTAAGGGCACCTTTCTTGATGATGTAAAAGAAACCTGTCAATAAAATTGCCATAAATGAAAACATTTCTATTAATCCAGTAAGTCCTAATTCTTTAAAATTTACAGCCCATGGATACATAAAAATCACTTCCACATCGAACAAAACAAATAAAATAGCAACAAGGAAATATTTAACACTAAATGGTATTCGAGCATTCCCTTGCGATTCGATTCCACATTCAAATGATTCCAACTTTTTTTCTGTCTTTTTCTTTGGACCAATCCAATGAGTTGCCAGCATTGTAACTACAATAAAACCAACCGCAACAACAAACATAAAAAAAATTGGCAAATAGTCCGATAAAGAGTTCTGAACTTGCATAATTTATTTTTTTTGCATTGCAAATGTACGTTTTGTTTACAAACTGTTATAACATTTTTGACTTAAAAAATGAAGTGAAATTGTTATTTTTAATCAATAAAAATAATCGCCATTTAATGAAAAAGAATTTATATTTGAAATACTATAAATTACTAAAATATAAATATAAAAAAAGCCTTAATGACGAATCATTAAGGCTTTTATATTGAAATTTAAAAAATTATTTCATATTTGACATCATCTCTTTTGCAAGAGCATTTTCAGGATCTAAGTCCAAAGATTTCTGAACAATTTCTTTAGCTTTAGTAACATCTTTCACTACATTGTAAGTATAAGCAGCGATATAGTTATAAGACTCAATCAAATTCTTTTTGTTTTTGTCTTTATCTTTTTCTCCTAATTCAACAATCTTTTCGTAGAAAGGTAAAGCTTTCCATTCTTTTGACTCTGGGTCTAATATTTTTGCAATTCTTGCTCTAAAATTATAACCCGAAGTATTTGGATATAATTCACAATATTTTGCAAAAGCAGAGTCTGCCTGAATATATTGATCTAAATAATAGTTATTTAAACCGATATAATAATAATCATTCGCTACAGGTTTAGCAACTTTTGATAATTTTAAATTATAGATGTCTAAAGCTTTTTTATAATTTTTACTTTCTCTATAAGATTTTGCAATAGAATCATAAATATCAGTTCTAGTTGAATCCATTTCTACAACTTTCAAATAATATGTTGCTGAAACATCTTTCATATTTAATTTTTCAGCTGCCTTCGCAAGATATTCATAATCTGAAGAATATATCTTTCTGTCACCAGCATTATCTAAGAATTTCTTCATGTTGTCATAAGCATTTTGAAAATCTCCTTTTTCAAAATAAGACATAGATAAAAATCGATACATTTGTACTCTATTTGTATCTTGTGCAAGCACCTTTTTAGCTTCTTCTATTGATTTATCATAGTTTTTAGCTTGAAACCATAAGAATTTTGCAAAGCTTTCTTTAGCATCTAAGTCGCTTCCAACTAGATTAGTATATTTTTCTAATAATGGAGTAACCTTTGCATATTTGCCTTGAATATTGTAAATATCAATCAATTTCTTGTATGCAGGAGCATAATTTGGTTTTAATGCAATTACATTATCCAATTCTTTGATAGCTTCTTCATAAACTTTTGCATTCATCCAAATCTGAGCTCTTTTAAGATAATATTTTGGATTATTTTTATCTTTATCAGAGGCAAATTGATACTGAGTCATTGCTTTACCGCCATCATTTAGAATAACATAAGCATCGGCTAAAGTCTCAAAAATAGCTGGATCTTTGTAATCAGCAGTTAATGGAGAAAGAATCTCAATCGCTCTATTTGGATTTTTGAAATCGCCATCAATATAGGCCCTAGCAGTAGCCACATATGATTTAGCATTCTTTTTAGAATAATTATAAGCTTTCTCTAAAGTTCTGTCAGATTCTTTTTCCTTTCTATCCAATTGGATTTTTCCCAAACCAGCATAGCAAAATCCATTTTTGGAATTCATTTCAATTCCTTTATTGAAATAATACTTTGCAGAATCAATATTATCATTCACATAAAATGACTCACCTAAGTAATAATATGGCTCAGAAGCAGCAGGATTTTTTGCAATTAGACTTTTGAAAATTGCTCTTGACTCAGCAAATTTCTCAGATTCTAAAAGAGATACACCTTCTTCGAGAGTTTGTGCAGCAGCAAAACTCATAGAAAATAAAACAAGTGATTTAGCGATTATGAAACGAACGGCTTTCATGGTCATCCGATTGATTTATTTAAATAATTTAATTTATTTTTCGTATTTAGGGCAAAACTAATCTAATTTTCACATTTACATCTTCTTTAAATTAAAGTTTTTAATATTTTTTTTTCAAATTATTTTTTTTTTTATTATGACGATATAACCAATTAATTAATTCAATTGTTTAATATCAATAACTAAACATTAACAAGTTTTAAAAATAAAAGTAAATTACTTTTTCATAATCGATTCAAAATCAATAGGCATTTGAATCCTGAAAAAATTTGGTAAATAATTATTAAATCTGTTTCCAATATTTTTTATCCAACCCAATTTTATATTTTGATAAGAAACCGTCATCCAACCCTTTTCTAGATTTTCAATTTCAAAATTCTCCTTTTTCAAAAATATAATGCACTTTTTAAATCCAAATCAATATTTTTAATTTTAGGGGACAATACATTGGATAGGGCTAAAGTATGTGATGGAATCAAATCTTTACCTTTTATAGTTCCTATCTCCAAAACTGTTGTCCATTTCTTTAAAGAAGTTTCCACTAATGCATAATCTTCATCAAAACATTTTTGCCAAGCAAAAATCAAACCATCATAATTTTTTTTAATACTCAAATTTGTATCATTATCAACCCATTCTGAAACGATTTGCATCTCCCCTTTTGTCAGCTCCAACCATTTATTGCTTTTATTAGAAAGTAATGTGAATGAATTTATTTCATTACCTTTCTTTTTTAACATAGAAAAATAAAATCCTTCTCCTTTGATTTTATGTGGAAAACATTGATAGCCAAATTTTCTTTTAACTAATCTGTCATCATCAACAGCTATTTCATCAAACATATTTGAATCCATTAAAAACTGCACAGATTGCTCATTTTCAGTAGCATTGTAGGTGCAAGTACTATAAATCAAATAGCCCCCTTGCTTCAATAATGAAACAGCATTTTCCAAAATACGATGTTGCCTTTTCCCACAAATCTGAATATTTTCCATCGACCATTCATTCATTACATTGGGATCTTTTCTGAACATTCCTTCGCCAGAACAAGGTGCATCGACTAATATGAGGTCAAAATAATTTTGGAAACCAACAAAATCTTCTGGGTCGTGGTTTGAAATTATTATATTTGGGTTTCCCCATTTCGCTAAATTATCTTTTAATATCTGACTTCTGCTCTTAATGACTTCATTACTAATCAATAAGCTATCTGCAGATATCATACTAGCTACTAGAGTACTCTTGCCACCAGGAGCTGCACACATATCCAAAACTCTTAATGGCTTCGACAAATCCAAATTATCTTTTATCAGTTGAGCAATCCACATGGAGGATGCTTCTTGAACATAATAACCACCACCATGAAAAACGGGATCTAAAGTAAAAACAGGTCTATCTGCTAAATAAAATCCATCTTCACACCAATCGATTTTTTCCAAATCAATATCAATATTTTTATTTTTAAATCGGTTTATTCGTATTGAAGTTGGTGGAATTTGATTCAATGCAGCTTCAAATGATGAAAATTCATCATTTAATTGAATTTCCATTTCTTTTTTAAAATCCAAAGGCAAATTTAATGGCATCAGAATCAAGTATTTACAAAGTATTAGCAGAAAAATAAGTAAATCTGTCGGCTATTTGTCAAAAGAAAACATGGACGAGTTGATTAACTTAATTAATTTTGCAATAATATTAAAAATTATTTATGATTAGTATATTTTGGAAAGAAGTTAATTCTTTTTTTAGTTCACTTATAGGTTATGTTGTAATAGGGATTTTTTTGTTGATGTTAGGTTTGATGCTTTGGGTATTTCCAGACACTTCAATTTTATCTTATAACTACGCCTCATTGGATCAATTGTTTGAAATTGCACCTATCATTTTCTTGTTTTTGATTCCTGCTATCACTATGAGAACTTTCTCTGAAGAGAATCAAAACGGAACAATTGAGTTATTGATAACCAAGCCTTTAACAGAGCTCAATGTGATAATGGGTAAATTTTTTGCCTGTTTATTTTTGGTTTTGTTGGCACTTTTACCGACACTTATTTTCTACTTTTCAGTCTATCAATTAGGTTCTCCAAAAGGGAATTTGGATCAGGGCTCTATCTTTGGTTCCTATATTGGTTTGTTTTTGCTAAGTGCTGTTTTTGTGGCAATTGGCGTTTTTGCAAGCTCCATTTCAAATAACCAAATTGTATCATTTTTATTGAGCCTTTTTATTTCTTTTTGTGTTTATACAGGTTTTGAATTCATTAGTAAAGTCCCTGTTTTCGTAGGCAAAATCGACGATTTGATCAGCCAATTTGGAATACAATATCACTACGAATCCATCAGCAGGGGCATCTTAGATAGTAGAGATGTAATTTATTTTTTAACAGTAACCATCTTTTTTTGTGTTTTGACAAAATTGATGTTAGAAAAAAGAAATTGGTAAAAAGTTAAGCAGCATTAAAAATGAATAAACGTCAGTCCATAATAAATTTAGTTCTAATTACCATTATTTTGATTTTTATCAATATTTTAGGTAATTACTTTTTTGGGAGAATCGATTTATCTCAAGAAAAAAAATTCACATTAACTTCTGCGACTAAAAAGTTATTGGCAAACCAAAAAGATATAGTATATGTAAAAGTGCTATTGGAAGGTGAGTTTCCAGCAGGTTTCAAAAGGCTTCAAAAGTCAACTAAAGAAATGTTGGATGATTTCAGAAACAACTGCCCTTACATAGAATATATGTTCGAAGACCCGAATAGTGGCACGACCAATGATATCAATGCAAGGAGAAAAGAAATGGCAAAAGATGGTATTGTGCCAGTAAATTTAAGGGTGAAAGACAATAATGAGACCACCGAAAAAATGATTTACCCTTATGCCGTTTTCAATTTTGCAGATAGGAAAGTAGTGGTGAATCTATTAGAAAATGAGATACCCGGAGTTTCTCCAGATGTTGTTTTGAATAATTCAATTGGGCTTTTGGAATATAAATTTGCAAATGCAATTGAAAAATTAAAATCTACTAAAAGAGCAAATATTTTATTTACTGAAGGGCAAGGAGAATTGTTACCCATTCAAACTCAAGATTTAGAAAAAACTTTGAGCCAATTTTATGAAACTGGAAGGCTGAACTTAGATAGTATCGTTCAGATAAAAAAAGAAGTGGACATCTTAGTCATTGCAAAGCCAACTCAACCTTTCGACGATAAAAAGAAATTCAAGATTGACCAATATATAATGAATGGCGGTAAAGTCATTTGGTTAATTGACAGAATGAATGCTGAATTAGATAGTATGCAAAATAAATTGGGCGATTTGGTTCCTTACGACTATCCTTTGAATATTGAAGATATGTTGTTTAAATATGGCGTAAGGATTCAGCCGAATTTAGTACTTGATATGGAATGTGCTAAAATCCCTCTTAGAGTTGGCACAATGGGGAATGCCTCGCAGTTCGATTTATTTCCTTGGTACTATTATCCATTGGTTTCCCCATATAGTAGCCATCCTGTTGTAAAGAATTTGGATAGAATATTTCTTCAATTCCCAAGTAGTATCGACACCATTCGGACGAAATCTGATGTCAAAAAAACTGTACTTTTAGCTTCCTCAAAATATAGTAGAGCACAATTCACTCCAGCAACTATAAATTTTGAAATTTTAAGATACGATGCTGATAAAACAAAATTCAACAAACCTTACCAACCATTAGCAGTACTTTTGGAGGGCAATTTTGCATCTAGTTTCGAAAACAGGGTTTCTTCTGAAATGCAAAATTCATTAGCAAGTATAGGTTTACCATATAAAGAATTCAGTTCTGAAACAAAAATGATAGTTGTTGCTGATGGAGATATAGCTAGAAATTTAGTTGGAAAAGATGGCGTCCCTAAACCTTTGGGATTAAGTCGTTTTGAAAATAGAGTTTATAGCTCCAATAAAGACTTCCTCTTGAATTCAATAGAATATATGTTGGATAATAACGGCATCATTGATGCTCGAACCAGAGAAGTGAAATTAAGAATGCTGGATGTTGTAAAAGCAAAAAATGAAGAAACAAAATGGCAATTAATTAATATAGTGACTCCCTTGATTTTATTAGCACTATTTGCTTTTTATTATTTATGGAGAAGAAAAAAGAAATATGCTTAATTCAAAAAAACTTAATAATTAAAAAATGAAAAAAACTTATATTTTAATCCTTATTGCTTCCATATTAGGAATTGCAAGTATGTATCTTTTGAAAAATAATAAAGGTGCAGCCACTTCATTAACAAGTACGGATAAAGATTTTGCGATAAAAAATTTTGATGAAGTATTCAAAATATTTCTTGCAGATAGAAAAGGACATAAGATTCTATTAGAAAGAAAAGACAAAGATAACTGGACTTTAAATGGCAAATTTGACGTTAGACCAGATGCAATGTTGATGATGCGTCAAGTAATGACTTATGTTTCCATTAAAACTGTACCTACAAATAGTGCAATGAGTGGAATAATTAGCGATTTAGCTACTCAAGGCATAAAAGTAGAAGCCTATAATCAAAAGAATGAGTTGATAAAATCTTACATTGTAGGAGGTGCAAACAAAGATGAATCAGGAACTTATATGATAATGGATGGAGCTGAACAACCATATTTGACTTATATTGAAATGTTGCCAGGCGGATTAAGAACAAGATATATGGTTAATGAGGATGATTGGAAAGATAGAAGATTCTTTAAAGAGCCAATAGAAAATATAAAACAAGTGGTGGTAGAATATCCTTCCTTACAATCAAAATCGTTTAAATTAATTCATGATGGTTCAAATTTCACCATCCAACCTTTGATGAGTAATATGCCGAAAAGTGCAAATCCTATCAAGAGAGGAATTGCTGAAAAATATCTAGATCAATTCAAGGGAATTGGTGCAGAAGCTTTTAGGACTTCTATGGTTGAAAAAGATTCTATTATTGCAAATTTAAGACCTTTTGCCACCATCAAAATGACAAATATCCAAAATAAAGAAACGAGCATTAGTCTCTATCCTATTGAAAAAGAAGAAATGACAGCAGAAGAAAGGGAAAAAAATATCGGAAAGTCAATAGAAAGATATTTTGGAAATTGTAGTAATGGAGAATTTTACTTGCTCCAACAAGTAGTTATCGGTAAATTATTATGGAGTTACGATAGCTTTTTTACTGAAAACAAAACCGAATAGATTGAGCCGTATTTTTTATATTTTTATCATTTGTTTTTCATTTTTTAAATTATCTTCGCAAACAACTGATTCAGAAGATTTTAGAATAAAATCATATTTTAACAGAGATAGTATTTTCTCACTTAGAGGGAAAGTTGAAGATGGTCTATTGAAATTATGGTTTGCCTATCCCGAATTTATTAAGGGAGTAAGAGAAGACGCCCTCATTTGGAAAGATAATACGATAATGCTCTATCGAGATACCTTTTGTGAAAAGATTAAAGATACAATGTTAGTGTATCCTGATTTGGATGATATGATGACTTATGAATATGATGCAGGAATGTTCTACACCCCAGACTCCAATTGTATAGCTGGAAGAGTAAGATATGAACCTTTCTTCAGAAAAATGTATGGGAATACCAAAGAAGAGGTGCTAGGAAAGTTGCATAAAATGGCATGGGTGCCCAAAATATATGTTCAAAATATCTACATTACTAAAGTAAATAATATCCATAAAAAGCTGCAGAAAGTCAGCAACGAACTACAAAAATTGCCAAAAGAATTTCATAAGTATTTGAAAAACATTGGAGGAACCTTTAATTGGAGACCAATCAAAAATACGAATGGTACAAGGATGAGTTTGCATAGCTTTGCCATAGCTATAGATATTAGCACCAAACATGGAAAATATTGGGATTGGGTAAAAGATATGGATGGAAAATTTGAATATCAAAATGAAATCCCAATAGAAATTGTCCAAATATTCGAAAAACATGGTTTCATCTGGGGCGGTCGTTGGCACAATTTCGACACCATGCACTTCGAATATCGTCCAGAATTACTTTTGGATTGGGGACCGATTTTAAAGTAGCAATAACAATAAAAAATGGCTGACTTTCTATTGAATGCCAGCCATTTCTATTATTAGTTTTCTAAATCATATTACTTTCTAGAATTCGGATCTACCGTTACTCCAGCTTCATTGAATTTAGTAATTTTTATCTCTGTTCTTCTATTCAATTGATGTTCCACTTCAGAGCATCTCACTCTATCCTTACATCTATTCATCAATTGATATTCTCCATAACCTCTTGCTGTAATTCTACTTGGTGCAAATTGCCCTTTTTCTAAAATGTATTTCACAGCAGATTTTGCTCTATTATCTGATAATCTATCGTTGTATTTGAATGAACCTCGACAGTCAGTATGTGATCCTAACTCCAGTTCCATACTTGGATAAGTCTTCAACAAATTCACCACATAGTCTAATTCAATAGCTGCATCTCTTCTAATATTGAATTTGTCAAAATCATAATAAATATTCTTTAAAGCTATGATTTGACCAATGTAATATTTAGGTTTCAACAATATTTCCTTTTTCTGTGGTGCTACTTTATCACAAGGAATCGGCAAAATATTAGACTTATCAATTTCAAATCCATCTTTAGTTGTAACTAACTCATATTCAGTATCGCAATCAATATTTGTATTGAATTTGCCATCTGGACCAGCAGTAATATTTCTGATTTCACCAGTTTTCAAATTTCTCATTGTTACCAATGCATTTGGAATGATTTCTCCATTATCCTTGTTTTTCACAATTCCTTCAAATGGCATACTTGGTGCTTTCGTCAATGGAATACGATATGGCTCATCTGGATTTTTCATCAAATCATCATAATTCACCTTCAAAGAGTTAGGTAAATATCCTGATTTGGTAGCCAAATAGTTGTAAGGCATTTCAGGTGACACATTGTGAATAATAATTCCCTTATCATTCGTCAACATTTTTCTGGTATCCACCACTTCATCCCCAAAATTTCCATTTATCGATACAGTTGCATCTGGTATAATTTGGTTTGTTGCAGCATCATACACCAAAATCTTTTTATCAAATTTAGCTTTCTTTTTATCCCATTTGAAGGAATAAATATCATCACCACCTTGTCCACCAGCTCTATTTGATACAAAAAATCCATCAACATCACCAGGGCTAGAAGTAAAACATAAATCATCTGCATCAGAATTGAATGGAGTGCCTAAGTTTTTAGCCATCATCCATCCTTCTGCACCTTGCTTTGCATAAAATATATCCAAACCACCTAATCCAGTATGACCTTCAGATGAGAAATATAAAACATTTTCATCATTGATATATGGAAATATTTCGTTTTTATCAGTATTGATACTAGAACCAAGATTCATTGGAGTACCCCAATCATCGCCATTTCTTTCTATTTTCCAAATGTCCATACCACCTGTAGTACCTGGTCTATTTGAAGAAAAATACAAAGTCTTACCATCCGCAGATAAGGAAGGATGAGCAGTATTGAAAGTGTCACTATTAAAAGGTAACATTTTCACCATTCCCCATCTATCGCCATCTTTCTCGGCAGAATATAGCTTTAAGTTCAATCTATCTTTCGCTCTGCTATCATTTCTTGTAAAATACATGGTATTTTTGTCAGGAGAAAAAGTGATAACCCCATCATGATAGCTACCATTCAAATTGCCTTTTAAAGGTGAAGGAGTAGCATAAGTGTCACCTATTTTGTCTGAAATAAACAAATCAGTACAACTACTTTGAATCGCTCTTGAATCTCCACATCTGCATTTACAATTTCCAAAACGATTACTTTCTGGATTGTACTTTTCTGCACCACCCCTATCAGAAGTTATAATAACGCTATTTCCATATTTTATTGGAGCAAAATCATAAGCAGTAGAATTTAATGCTTCCACATTTTTTATCTCCACTTCATCATGCTTTGGAATTTGATTTTGAGCATGAAGTATTTGTGAATTTAAGAAATTCAAAAAACAAATACTATATAGTAAAAAATATTTTTTCATTGATTAATATTTTATTTTTAAGAACATCAAAAAAAATTAGAAAAATCTGATATGATCTATTTGAGCCTTACTACAGCAGTCAAATAAATAACCAAGCATAAACTCATAACTACCATTAGACACTTTTTTCAAAGTAGAAGTAGTAAAATCGTAACCAGCTCCCAATCTTAATGATTTCGTTAACTCATATTGTACAAATACATCAAATGAATCATATGATCTATAAGATGCACCAACCCATAGTTTTCTAGCAAAAATCAAACTTCCATTTACTTCCCACTCAAAAGGTGCACTTGGATTATAGCTCAATAATGCCATCGGTCTAAACATTACATTTTTGGTGATTGGAAAAATAAATCCAGCCATACCATAATATGTTCTTTGATCTTTTTGACCATTTCCAGCAGATACTCCACCTTTTTGATAGTAAGAAGTTTTCAAAAACCTAGGTGCAGAAATTCCTGCAAAAAATCTAGGATTTGTATAATACAACCCCACACCAAAATTTGGCTTAGTTGAATTAGATGCTGTTGCTTGAATATTTGGATCGTTTGGATCTAAAGCAATTGCTTTTGTCCAATCGATTCTTGCAAATTCTAACTCTGCTTGAATTCCAGCACTTAAAGTTCCATTACCAACAGGGATTCGATAAGCATATGCCAATTGAGCATAAGTATTATTCAACATCCCAATTTGGTCATTGGTCAAGCTCAATCCTATACCACATTTATTATTTGCAAATGGAGTATGGAAAGTAGCATTTATGGTAGTTGGCGCACCGTCCAAACCTGACCACTGCTTTCTGTAGATCGCCATGATATCTGTACATTCCTTACTTCCAGCATATGCAGGATTGTAAGGCAATTTATTGAATACAAAATTCATGGTATAATGTGGCTCATATTGTCCGAATAAAGGACTTGCAACCACAAATATTAATATAATTTGATATATTTTTTTCATTATTTGCTTCGTTTATCAGTTTATAAAATTATCGAACAATTGATATATAACCAGAATATAATTTAGAATCTTCTGGGTTCAACTTAATAATATAGAAATAAGTACCAGCAGGTAATGGAGTATCATTATAAGTACCTTTCCATTTTCCAGCATAACCAGTTTGTTCAAACACTTTATCACCCCATCTATTAAATACAGTTAATGTATTTTTAGGATAATTTACCAAACATGGTATTTCCCAATTATCATTGAAACCATCTTCATCAGGAGTAATTATATTTGGTATTGGATCACAATCTAATGGACCATTTATAATATAATTAACCAAAGCAGTATCACAATCATTTGGACAAACTTGAGAACATATCTCATATACCAAATAATCTGTACCGATGAAATTACTTTTAGGTGTATAAAGAATATTTGGTGAAGAAACTGTTGCTGTACCATTTTTAGGTGCTGTAACAATTTTATACTCACATTTTTATTATTACCTAAAATATCATTTGAAAGTACAGTACCTGTATGTGGTGTATTATAATCAACAGTGTAATTATCAGTATTTGCTATTGGTTTATCCGCAACATGTAAAAAGATGGTGTCTGAAATAACAGTAGCACATTCATTTTTAGTAATCTTCACATAATACAACCCTTCAGTTGCTTTTGTAACCGGAGATAATATCAATAATGGACCTGTTGCATTTGGAATCATACCATTCGGTCCGAACCACATATAAGTTGCTCCATTCATTACCATTGCATTCACAGTAAGTGAGCTACCTTGACAAGCTGGTTTATCAGCAGAAGTAGGATTCGTTATTGTAAATGGCATTCCTTGACCAAAAACTTCTATAAAGATTGCATCTGATTTTTCAGATGTACAACCGTCCACCATAACAATTACTGAATATAAGCCTCTTTGTGCAACAGTGATATTTGGTAAAGTAAACGAATTAACCGAAGTTGTTCCAATTAATGTGTCATTTCTAAACCACTGATATTTTACATTTCCAGTATAATTATTACAATTTAAAACCAAAGATTGACCAACACATAAAGTATCATCAATTGCTGAAATAACTGGTTTGATTGGTAAATCTTTCACTTGAATATTAACGGTACCAGCAATTGTAGTACATCCCGTTAATAGATCCTGAACAACCAAAAGGTATGTTCCAGCATCAGACAACTGAATATTTTTGATTTCTAATGGGAATGGTCCTCCTTTAGGTGCAACTGCAATGAATACAGGTTGCTGAGTAGGTAAGAATACCCAAATATAAGTTACATTACCAGCTCCAGCAACACCCGATGCATTTAATGTTACATCAGAACCAAGACAATAAGACCCATCACCAGTTAAATTCTTAACTTCTGGACCTTGATTAACAATTACAGTTGTAGAAGCAACAACTTGTTGATTACAATTTGGTAATCTTACTGTTACTGTAAAGGTTGTTGTTTGTGTTAAACCTGGATATTTGAAGGTATTCTTTGTGGAAATAACCGTATTGTTTCCAACAATTCTCCATTCATATGTTGCATTTGCAATTAAATCAGTGGTTAAAGTAACTGTATCACCTGAACAAATTGGTCCATTGTTACTTGCTGAAATGACTGGCAATTTATTTATTATAATATTTATTTCGCCATCACTCTTACATCCTTGATTGTCAGCAGTTACTTTTATTGGTGAAACTGCTAATGGAGAATTAGAAGGTAAATTAATATTGATAACATTGGTTGCAATAACAACTCCATTCCCATTTGTCCAAACATAATTTTTCAAATTATCAGGAACAACTCTCAATTTAAATGTATCACCATAACAACATTGATCATTTCCTAAAATTTGTAATTTCAATTTAGGAATAACATCTACATATATTGTTTTAGGACTTGCTCCACAATTTGGAACATCTTCAAATTCAGCATTAATAGTATAAGTTCCTTTATGACCAAAGTTAGAATTTGTAATTAAGGTAGAAGTTTGTAAACCAGACTTAGTCAAACCATTAAATACATAATTATTAGGTCCTGTCCAGTTGAATCTGATATTACCTAAATAGGTTGGCGCTGTAATCACCGCTTTCAAATCAATTGGGTCTCCTTCACAAACCTTCAATGTATCTGAAGTAATCGTGATTAAAGGAATTGGATAAACTTCTATCGTTGTATAAGAAGGCTGAGAAACACAGCCATTCGTTTTTATTGTTAATTCAAATGTTGTAGTAGTGTCAACATTAAATACTTTTGGATTTTGGTCAATGCTAATAATATTAGTTAAACCATTTATTCTCCATTCGTAAATTGCATTAGAAATTGTATTTGCAAATAACATTCCAGTATCACCTTTACAAACTCTTCCTCCATTTGATGCTACTGCAACTGGGATAGGATTTACTGCCAAATTGAAAATTGAATCATAATCAAAATCACAATTATCAGTAGTTGTAATACGTAATTTATAATAGCCACTATTTGTCAATTTAGACTTAGCAATAATAAATACGATTGTTTTTCCATTGATATTTGAATTTCCAGTCGATAAATCTCCACCTGAAATGGAATATTCACCATCAACATTATTCAAAAAGTTTATAGTAACTTTTACAGAATCTCCTTCACAAACATTGAAATTACCAACAACACTAGAAATTTGAGGTTTTGTTGTAATATCAATTCTTGTAGTTGCAATATTAGAAACACATCCATCCAATTTGATAGTTAATTCATAAACTGAAGTTGCATTTACAAAAACAACAGGATTTTGTTGAGTAGAAATAATAGTTGTAGAACCTTGTAATCTCCACTCATAAGTAGCATTGTCAATATAATTTGCAAATAATTGAACTGGTCCTGCTGCACATATTTTACCGTTTGCATCATTTCCTGCAATTGCCACTGGAATATCAGTCACAGTAACTGTTACTGTATCTTTTGCTGGATTTGGACAAC
>JADJVK010000039.1 GCA_016710625.1 Saprospiraceae bacterium | reverse complement strand
CTTCCACTCGATAACCACAAATAACACCAGTAATTTTTGAAACATTCGGATTGAGTAGGGGAGCTTGGGCAAAAAAAGTTTCGAAATCAGTTTTATTGTCTAATATTTGTTGAAAAGCAGCTTCGTCATAACCAGTTAGCCAATAGATGATGGTATCTAACTCTGTTTTTGTTTTCCCTTTTCTTTCCACTTTGTTGATATAGAGTGGATAAACACTGGCAAAAGACATTTTATATACTTTGGTATTCATCATACTTTCTAAATTTTTCCTATTTTATTTAAACGTTCTTGTAAAAATTTGGGTCGTAAAGCTCCATATAAATTTCAGGATTGGGTAATTGAGTGAACCCATATTTTTCATAAAGCCAACCAACAGGAGATCCAATAAAATCCATCTTCTCAGCTTTGTAAATTAGGGTGTTACAAAGATAGCATCCATCAATTTTTTAGACAAACCTTTCCCTCTATATTCTTGTAAAATATAAATATCTCCCAAATAAGCGATGGTTGAAAAATCGGAAATTACTCTAGCAAAACCAATTTGCTTTTCATTGTGAAAAACCCCAAAATTCAAGGAGTTATCTATTGATAATTGGACTTTTTCGAAGGGGATATTTTTGCTCCAACTTGAGTGATTTGACAAAAAATCGTGAATTGCAACAATATCCATTATAGCTCTATCTGTAGATATGGTGTATTCCTCAAAATTTATTTCCATCACTTTCATTTTTCATTTTGAGTTTTCAAAAGACTTTTTAAAATCAAACAAATTTATTGAGAATTTACTAATTCAATGGATTTTTGTTCTGGTAAAAAGACAGTTATTTAATTATAGATATTTTATGATTAAATATTTATTGATAAAGGCTGACCAAAATAAGTAGAAATCACTAAGTATTCATGAATTTAAATGAATTTTAAGTATATCCTACAAATCAATGGTTTATAAATATCCTATTTTTAGAGGATAAAAGAAATAGCATTTACAATTAAATTTGTTGGTAAATGTTTTATACTTAAAAAATATATTTATTAATTATTTTATTCAAATATTAATTTCTTATGCGAACTCTAATTTTCATCTGTTTATTGTTTAATGTAGTATTGCTCAAAGCTACTTTAGTATGAGTGTTGACAAAAGGTAATGACAATAATTCTGGCACTTTAAGCCAACCTTTTAAAACACTCCGAAAAGCAGTCAACTCATCAAATGATGGGGATGTTATAGAAATGAGAAATGGTACTTATACATCAGATGAAATCAAAATAGAGATAAACAATTTAACCATAAGATCTTATCCGGGGGAGTGGGCAAAAATAGAAGCTCCTGTAGATAAAGGAGAAACTATTGCTGCAGTATTATGGTATAGTGACCCAAACACAGTCGGAGGATTATTGGAAAGAATTGAGATAGTGGGAGGTGCATTTTTCGGTTTGTTCTTTGATTCCAATTGGAATTGGGGTTTACCAGTTAATCAAAGAAGTTGGTGTTAGTGGTATTTCAATAAAAAAAGGATGTAAAATACATGATACAGGAAGAGATTGTATCAAAATAACTCCAGGTTGCAATGATATTCAAATAATTGATTGTGAGATATATAACTCTGGAGTTGGACCTGAAAATTTACCTGTCAATGGTGGACCAAATGCTGAAGGAATAGATAATGTAAATGGAGCAAGAATGATAGTTCGAAACTGTTATTTTCATGATATTTCAACCAACGGACTTTATGCAAAAGGTGGATCTAAGGGGTCAATAATTGAAAATAATTTAATTAGAAATGTTGGAGATGCAGGAATTGGCATTGGTTTTTATACTGATGGAGAATGGTTTGATCCCGTTTCTAATCCCAAATATTATGAAAGTATTCAGACAATTGTTCGAAATAATTTCATCATTAATTCAGGTGGGGCTGGATTACTTTTTTTGTGGGGGCTTATCAATGCGAAGCATATAATAATACAGTGATTACATCAAGCCCAAAATACCATTCACCACTTACATTTCTTTCAGGTGAAGTTGGTGTTGATGACCAATTAACTGTTTATCCTATTTCTAAAGATATAAAATGTTTTAATAATATTTTTATTGATCAAAGCCCTACTAATGATGTATAGACATATTTTCTTACTCCGTGAAAATGCACTTGAGGGAACAAATCTTATAAAATTATAATATTTATTTCAAAAGCAATGGCAGCAGTTGTACTTTCGATGATAATGGGTGGCCTGCTCTTCAGTTTTCCTCTTGGAAACACAGTATGGTTATGATAATAATAGTTTGGAAACAAACCCAAATTTGAATAACAATTTGCATTTGACTCTATCAAGTAAGGCAATAAATGCAGGGAAAGCAACTTTTGTAAATATGTTAGATTATGACGGAGAAAATAGAACTAGCACAATAGATATTGGTGCAGACGAATTTGCAAATGGAGCTGAACTGTCTATTCCTCCGCCAAATGGTACAATTGGTACAGGTAACAAGAATGGAACTACTTCGAGTATTGATATTAATCAATCAATCAATTTGTTAATTTATCCTAACCCTACATCAGATATTGTTGAAATTCAAGCTGTTGAGCCAATCAAACAAGTCGTTTTATATAGTACTGATGGAAAATTAATTAGAAAATCAGAATCGAAAACGAATGTATCTCTTTAGAGGATTGATTGATGGGGTTTATATTTTAGTTGTAGAATTACCAAATTCAACTTCCAGTCACATTATTGTAAAGCAATAAACCATTGATTAGTATCTTTTTTTGTAATTTGAATTATAATAAAACTAAAAAAATAATATGTCTAGAAGGTTTTTCTCTGAAAAATCCAAAAGCATGATTCAAAGGCTAATAGTCAAGATGATATTGCAAATTCTTTTTGGTATTTCAATGAAGTCTGTACCATTGCAAATGAAAAGTAGTAGAGATGATGAAAACGTTAGTAATATAGAAATTAACCCCAATTGGAGAAGGAATTTTCCATGGATCTTATAGTGGAAATAACCCACCTGGTGTTTTAGATGATATTTTACCAATACCTAATTTGATACCAGATGGACCAGGTAAAGGCGGTGTTTTATTTGATGATGATAAATTACCAATACTACATTCTGAAGAACTATCTGGGGACTCTGATCTTGAACTTTGTTTATTAGGTGGTAAATTTTTCAAAAAAGGTAGCAGAGGAAATAGTGTTACTAAAATACAAAAATGCTTGATTAAGTTACTTTCTCCAGCACCTAAAAATACGAATGGAGTAGTAGATATTGTTCATGATACAGTATTGCCTAAATATGGGGCTGATGGGATATTCCTGCATGAAACACATGCTGCTGTTGTGCGATTTCAATTAAATCATGGACTCTCTCCTGATGGAATAGTTGGAAAAAATACATTAAAAAAGATGGACAACTTACTTGCCCCACAATCAAATAATGGTCAAAATGACCCAAATAAAAGTCTAACGAAAGTACTTGAAGATTTGCTAAGAAAAAATTTAGGGAAAAAAGAAGACCCAAATCCCGGAAATGATAAAATAGACCCCAAAGATAATGATTTGTATTATTAATTTATTAATAGATAAAACAAAAATATAGTATAAAAAAGGTTGCCTGGACATCTTGAAAACTCTGTCCCAAATCCAAATTTTAAAGAATTTTTGAATTAAAATGGACTGAAGGAAAAAACCAAATGAAAAAAAAATGCATTTTGTTTGGGCAACCACCCCAAAATAATTAAAATTGTATTAAAATCTAATCTTTTATTTTTTTGATTATTTACTTTTTTATTACAATAGCTTTAATAAACATCAAAGGATGAAAATTCAGAATAATTGGTTTTATAAATGGACTTTAGTATTTTGCTTTGCGGTATATTCTATCGCTGTCTTAGCTCAAAATAATTGTCTTAATGAAAAGATAAATTGCGAATTACAGGAGCTTCATCAGATGATGCTAGAGGTACTGTTTTTGGAATCCATATTAATTCAAAATTCATATCAAGATTCAACCTATCAACGATGTATTTTATCTGTTTTATTAGATTTTGCAAAAAAAGATAATAGTAATAAACTATATGCACTTTATTACAATTTTTTAATTCAATTGTTGAACCAGTATGGAGAACAAAATGAAGTAGAGGCTAGCTATACATTGTTTAAATTTTATAACCCAAAAAATTCTAATACTAAGAAAAAAAATATTTGGAATTGTGAAGTACAATTACAAATGATTCATTTATATAATTTTAGTGGAAGGCAGATTCAAGCTATTGGATTGGCAGATTCTACTTTAGAACTAGCTAAAATGAATCAAGATACTAGTTCAATGATTCATGTACTGAGGAGATTGTGCCAAATTAACCAATCATTAGATAATTGGAAAGAGGCTGAAAATTATATTGACAGAGGGAAAATACTTGCCGAGAAAATAATTAATAAAAATGGAGAAGATTTGATTTTTTGGTTAGATCTGCATAGTGATTGGTTATGGACTAAGCTCAATAATGAAAAGTTCGATGAATGTGAGAAAATCTTACCAATATATTATAGTAAAGCAACTCAAGTTAAAGATCCTACTACATTATCAGATTATTTTAATTTTAGTGCAGCACTCCAAAAAATTAAATATAAAAATTATAAAAATGCTCTTTTTGAAATAGACTCTTCAATATACTATGCTAATATTTTGGATGCCCCAAATATGATTGTAGAATCCAATTTTGAAAAATGTGAAATTTTGAAAGAACTGAAGATGTGGAAAGAGCTGTTAATTGCATCTAATTCTTTACAGAGAGATGTTGAAAAATATAACTCGAAGGAATTTGTCTCCTCAATATATTATTTAAATTCATTAGCATTATTTAATTTAGGAAATTACAAAAAAGCTTATGAACAAATGCAACTTTATAAAATAGCCAATGATAGTTTTATTATCCATACTAAAGAAGATTTACTACAGAAATATAATGTAAAATTCGAAACGAAAGAGAAAGAAGCTAAAATAGATGTCTTACAACAACAACAAAAAGCACAGCAGGCAATTGCTCAAAAGCGACTATGGTTGATATTAGCATTATTGTTATTTCTTGCCTTAATAAGTTTAGCTACTTTCTTTTATTACAAAAATTCTGAAAAGGAGAAACAACTTGCAAATCAGGAAAAGGCACTTCAGCTAGAAAAAATTATCCTTTTGGAAAAGGAAAAACAACTAATAGCTGCTAATTCTATTATCCAAGGACAAGAGGAAGAACGAACAAGATTAGGTCGAGATTTGCATGACGGTTTGGGTGGACTACTATCTGGTGTGAAACTTAACTTAGGAGCGGTTGGGAATCAAACCTTGAATGAAACAGGATATAAAATGTTTCAGTATGCAATTGAAAAATTAGATGAATCTATTTTAGAACTTAGAAGAGTATCTCATAATATGATTCCTGAATCATTGCACAAATTTGGTCTACAAATTGCTACTGAAAATTTTTGTAATGGTTTTCTAAATTCGGACAATTTAACAATCATACATCAATTTTATGGCTTAGAATCTCGAATAGATAGTACTACTGAGCTTATTTGCTACAGAATCATACAAGAACTGATTAATAATGCCATTAAACATGCTGATGCGACACAAATTTTAGTTCAAGTCACTCGACAAAATGAGTTGTTACAAATTACAATTGAAGACAATGGTAAAGGATTTGAATATAGTAAAATCAATATTAAGGAAAGTAGTGGTCTTCAAAACATTGAGTCAAGAGTTAATTATCTTAATGGAAAAATGGATATTAACTCCAATTCCAATGGTACCTCTTTTCTAATAGAGATTCCATTAACTTTGGGTGAAAGTTAACATAATTTTTAACTAATTTCAATCTAAAATTTATTAAAAATGTCAGAAAAAGTAATAACTATACTTCATGTTGATGACCACCCAATGGTACTGAAGGGGATGAAAGCATTGGTGGAAACATTTGATAATATTAAGATTGTTGCTTCAGTTAATGATTCATTTCAGGCAATGGAATATTTAAAAAATAATGAAGTTGACTTAGTTTTTAGTGATATTAGTTTTACCAGATGTAAATGGTTTAGATTTGGTGAAACGTATTCATAAAGAATATCCAAGGCTAAAAATAATGGCTGTTACAACTTATAATGACATGGGGTTTCTAACCCAAATGATTAAAAATGGAGCAAATGGATACTTGCTTAAATCTGCAAATATTGAAGATATTCAAGATGCAATCAAAGTTGTAATGTCTGGTGGAACTTACATTGATCGCCAATTAGGTACAGTTGACTCAGATTTTATGTCAAGTAAAGTTAACAAAAATGTTCCATTCATCACAAGCCGAGAAAAAGAAGTACTTGAGCTCATTTCTAAAGGTATGAAAAATCAAGAAATAGCGAATCAACTTTTATTAGCATCACAACAGTAAATAGCCATAGAAATAATCTTCTTCTCAAATTTAATGTAAGTAATACTGCTGCATTGATACGTATTGCTGTTGAGAACAAACTAATTTGAAGTATTCTTTACAATTTAATCCAGTCTAAAAAATTATCTAATATTTATCAATAAAAGTTCTACAATTTTTATTTTTAATTTAGTGATTTTATAAATAATCATATTATTTGTTCAAATTCAAAATAATTTTAAAAATCTTATCAAAAATGGTATTTTTTATTTTCTTTACAAATTGTAATTTTATTTATAATCCAATTAATTGCTTTTTCTCTATTTATAAATTATCAATTATAAATTCAACATAAATTAATTTAATAATATTTATTTTATCACAAATTTTTCGAATTATGTTTAGAAAACTATTTATCGCAATTTTACTTATTATTTGTAAAACAACATTTGCTCAGATTAATGAAAGTTTTTCAAATGTAGATATAAAACCTTTTAATACAACAGTTAATATTTTCAATGTAGGAGGTATGCCTGTAGGTTGGTCAGAGCATCCATATCATAATAATCCAGTAATCGTACCTTTTTTTGGATTCAATTCGAATCATGGTTGGATAACCAAAGAGTTTAAATTAAATCCTTCTTCGCCTATTGATACTGTTGCTTCTAGTTTATCATTTTATGATAATGAAGAACCCGCCAATAATTGGATGTTTACTAAACAATTTTTGGTGCCGGCAAAAATTAATTCTACAGATAAAATATATTTTACTTGGTATGGGTTATCTGAAAGTCAATGGGATCCTGAAGCTTATGAATTAAGAATTAGTACTACTAATAATACAGATACAAATGCATTTGCCACTAAATTATTTTCTACAAATGCTGAACCAGGAGAAAAATGGCAATTACATTCAGTTGATCTAACGACATATCAAGGTCAGCAAGTCTATATTGCTTTTGTTCATAAATCTGTTGGTTATTTTTTATTAATAGATGATATTCAAACAAGAGTTGCTAATGGAGCAGATGTGAATTTGTTGGATATTTCTGCTAAACGATATGAAAAGACAAATACAGATGTTACTATTTCTGGAACATTAATGAATGAAGGAAATGAAAATATCAAAAGTATTACTTTAGAATGGAATGATGGTGGAACTCCAAATGATATGGTATTATCAGGATTGAATATTCCTCCATTTAAACCATACTCATTTGAACACAAAATTCCATTTACTAAAAATGTTGCTGATGAGTATAACATAAAAGTTACAGCAAAAATATTAATACAACTTCGACAGATGTGAATCCAAATAATAATTCTAAAACGCTTAAAATAAGTACAATTCAAAACAACCCTGTTAGAAAGGTACTTTTTGAAGAAGCAACTGGAACTTGGTGTGGCAATTGTCCAAGAGGGGAAGTTGCAATGCAACATATGGACACATTAATAAAGGATCATACATTTATAGGAATATCTGTACACACTCAGTCGAATGATCCTATGACAATTGCTGAATATGAAACTGGAATGAATAATGCAGGGAAACCAACATGCAATGTAGATAGATTACCTGATATGCATGAGTTAGATATTCCGAGTAATCCATTTCAAGTAAGCAATTATTATTATTCTAGACAATTTGCAGCAACTCCAACAGAAGTAACACAAAATATTTCATATAATAGTGCAACAAGAAATGTTACTATTGTTGCCAATGCGGATTTTAGAACAAAAATATCTAATGAAGATTTGAGATTTGCATCTATAATAATTGAAGATAGTTTGAAAGGAGTTGGACAAAATTGGAACCAAGCCAATGCATATAGTGATGGTTCATTAGGACCCATGTTTGGTTACGAAAAATTACCAAGTTCCATTCCTGGATTCGTTTACAATCATGTAGGACGAGTTTTAATTGGTGGATATTACGGTTTAGCATCATCAATGCCAAGTAGTGTTGATAATGGAAATAATGTTTCTTATACTTTTAATTATACATTACCAACCAAAATAAATCCAATAAATGCACAAGTAGTGACTTTAGCGATTGATGCAAGAACTGGTGAGGTTTTAAATGCAACGAAAGATCCTATTTCAACAAAAGTGGGTATTTCAAATCTTGAAAAAGAAGATTTTGAATTTGAAGTATTTCCAAATCCTAGTATTGATAATAAATTTAATATATCTTTTAAAGCTCTTAGTTTAGATAATTACAATATCCAAATATATACACTTTCAGGAAATTTAATTAGTGAAAAGCGATTAGGAAAAATAGTAGGAGAGCAAAAAGTAAATTTTGAATTACCATCCAATATTGCAAATGGTGCATATTTATTAATGATCAATAACTCGAAAACTTCTTATGCAAAAAATATTTTAGTGAGTAAATAATATTTAAAATGAATGAGTAATTTTATTTCTTTTTGAAATAAAATTACTCTTTCATTTTTAAAATATAATCATTCTAATTTTTTTATTTAAAATGTAGGCTTAATTCCTTTTAATTAACCTTCAATTAAGTTTTTAAGCATTTGTAATACGGGATTTTCTTCTCCTTGTGGTGGTTCTTGTAAGGCATTTGGTCGGTTATCTACTTGGATGATTTCTAAAAATGTGAACCCTTTTTTGTCTGTTAAAATATAATTCATGATAAAGTAATTTTCTGGTTTGTCTTCCAAGTCTGGCCTTGGAGCAAACAAGCTATAGGAAATTTTCTTTAGATAATCAATTTCAAGGATTTTCCCCCATTGCTGAAAAATTTGCCCTTCCCATTCAGTAACAAATTTGATTTCACTTCCAACTTCCCAAGTTGTAATTAGGTCGCTTCCAAATTGCCAAAGTTTAACTTTTTCTGGATTCGTCAATGCTTCCCACACCTTTTCCAAAGAAGCATTTAAGTTCAATGTTGAAATATTTATTGCCATAATTTATATTTTTACAATGATATACAAAATTTGTCTATCTAGAAAATGTTATAGTTTTAAAATCATCAAGGCTTTCTAGTTGGATTCGTTTATTACTCCAACCACTTTTAAACCAATATTTTACAAAATGGGAATTGTAAAAAGAAAGAACCCTGATTTTCAATAAATTGTCTTCAATAATCCAAGATGCTAGAAATTTTTCCCCATTAGAGTATATCACTAAAGTTTGAGTTCCGACATCATAGCTCTTACCCAAAGTTGAATTTAAAAACTCATATGTATCTCCATTAGAGCATTTCCATTTTCCATATAGCATTGAAGTATTTGGTGTATTTACTTTTGTCGTAAATAACATTTCTTCAGAAGTGCAAGCTCTTTGATAACAGTACTCACATAGCCTTTTACCATTTCCACAACTTAAAACTGTACAATAACCAATAGAAACGCCACCGCCTCTTCCAAAACAAGTTGTGCAAGTGGTCTCACCAGTATTTATACACCCAACACATATATAATGATTGCTATTGCCTTTTTTATTGTTATTTGCATTTTGTGATTGTGTTTTTTTAGGAGATTTTGAAGTTCTCTCAGCACTATATCTTCCACCTAATGAAGTACGATATTTTATATTTTTGCCATCAAAATAAGTGATTACAGAATAATAAAGTAATTTATCATACTCATCATAAAAAACACAATCACCACCTTCAAGATACCAATTGGTTTTTGAAATTCCATTTCTTGTGTTGGTTTCAGCTTTATGGTTAGCAAAAAGTGAAAATTGAAAAGCATCACCAGTTTCAAGATTTTTTGCATTCCATGTTCCTACTAAATCATTTTCTGTAAAAGATTGATTGCCTTGTGCAATAATTATATTGTTATATAGGAAATTGATAAATAGAATAATATAGATATATTTTTTCATAATAGTTAGTTACTTTATAGGTTATACCTTTATTATTTTATTTTAATCTTTAAATTTTATTCTAATTAAAGGTCTATTATTCGATACTTCAATTTTCAATTTTATTGATTTAATAAAAACTCTCGAAATAATATAGAAAGTTAATATTATGAAAAATTTTAAAATAAATTTTTTTCAATTATTAATAAGATTTATTACTATTTGATTTTTTTAAAACCAGAAATTTTAAATCTGTAATAGTGAAATTTTAAAGTGGAATATCAAACTAATTTTTTTTTCATAGTTGAGTGAAATTATTGGGAAATTTTAGTCCAATTATTTAAAATAATTATATACCTTTTATTCTAATTTCCACTAAATGGCGTTCCAAAAATTCCAACTGCCAATTCAGCCCAAATAAGTATTAGCAATATGAACAAAGCTATTACTAGTGCAATGCGATACCCAATTTTGTTAACTTTACTTAAAATTAAATCAAGTAATATACCCATTCCAAATAACAACACACCTGCAATAATGAAATCAAATAATGACCAATTTACTTCATTGGTGAATTGCATTGCAATTAAAGGCAAGAGCAAAATCAATAAGGCTACCCCAAAAATTCCAACACGTCTTTTATTTTGAAGCATAATAGAATTATTATTTTGATTTAATCATTTTATTTTAAAATTAGTATACCTACAATGAGATTATATACGAAATTACTAAATAAAACTGTTTTTGATAGCACTTTTTTTATTATTTTTATTTAATGAATTATTGGAATAATAAAATGTAAATAAAGGGTTTAGCTAATTAGATTATTGGCTCCATTTAATTTTTTTATATATATTTTTCCAATAATAAAATGACCAAATTATTATGAGAGTAAACAATGAAATTAGATGAAATTTAATCGGCCAAAGAATGGAATAGTTGAATTTTTCATCTGGTCTATAGTTTAATCCTGAGCTTCTGCTCCAAGCAATAAAAGCATCTGTAATTGGTAATTGACCCAAAAGGTATTTTTTAGAGTTTTGTGTTTTAGTACAAAACCCAAATGCATTTACCGTTTTGTATTGTTTATCAGCCTGTTCACAATCTCCAAAAACTGATAATGTTCCGATGGAAACGATTGTTCCTGCAAATCCAACACCAAATAGTACGGGACCAGAATCTATGTCGCCATTTCCAGAATTACCATTTGGATATTCATTTATTGAAGGCAAACCGAAAGTAGTGGAAATAAAATTTTCTTTATAAAGCTGATATTGTTCATTTGCAAAACTCGTATCTATTTCTGAAAGAAATCTCAAAATCAAACTAATTGAACTACCCCTTGTGCCTTCAATTGCTTCTCCACTATCGGGATTAACTTTATGTGGTATCAACTTCGTTTTTGGGTCCAATTTTGTTTTGACTTTAGCTACCCAATCTGAAATAATTGTATCATATTTAGGATAAAAAAGCTTATCATGATTTCGAATAGATGCCATTGCTACACACATATCAGCTGGCCAGGATTGGGTGGGGTAGGACTCCAGAAAAGGAGATTTGTTTTTCTTTAGTTCATCAGTTATTACATAACATTGTTCTATAAATATTTTTTTATACTTATCATTGTTTTTAAAATCTGGATTTAATAATAATATTTTTGACAATAAATAATTATTCCACCCTAGGTAAAATATACCATATTGTGGTGTCATGGAAGGGTTGAATACTGATTTTGCTTCATCGGAATTGATTGATTGATAGGCGTTTATTGCTTCTCGAAGTGCAATTGTTTTAACTGCTTTCGATGTGTCAGAAATACCAAGTTCACACCAAGCTAATCCATATAATGCATTTGAAAAAAGATAACCTTCAGGAAAAATAGCTTGCATTTTATTACCGAGATTATTTTCATTCAACTCATACTTTAGATAATTCAACTGTTTTAGGATATCTTTTTCAGTTTCTGATTTATTAAAATTATCCGAATGCAATTGAATATTTATACAAATTACTAATATGGAAAGAACTAAACAGATTCCCCAAAATATTCTTTTTACAATTTTAATTAGCAACTCCATGATTCGATTTATATAATGCCAAAATTGAACAATTTATTGCATCTGAAAATCAATGAATCATAATTTCAATCGCTATTCTAAAAGTAACTTTATTATAATTAATGACCGATATTCAAATCCAATTCAATTTTATGAAAAACCTTTTTAATTTCTTACATCCATTTTATATTATAAAATACTATAATATGTTGATATAGAACAACTTCTATGATATTTAGAAATTCATCAAAAATAATTAATACAATAAATCATACATACATATTTCGTAACCTTTATAATACTTTTATCACTAATTTACTTATTTGGCATCATAAAACTACATCTTCGGTTATATTTTTGATTCACACTGATTTGAATTAATTTATTTAAAACTTATACATCATTGGATTATGCTGAACTATTTATTGCACAAAATAAATATTGTTTTACTCCTTTTAACTTTTAGTACTACTTTGATTTCAAATAAAAATGCATCTTTAAAGAAGATTAAATTACTATATCTATTCATTTTGGGAATTTCAATTGGTGCAAATGCCCAAATTTCTGGAACTGTTTTTAATGATGTCAATCGTAATGGAATTAAAGATGCGACAGAAAATGGATATCCATTTGTAGTTGTAAATGCCTATGCTCCAAATAATTCAACTCCAGTTGCAACTACAACTACTTCTGCAACTACATTAGGTACTTATACACTGACTGGTTTAACCTCTGGAGTAACTTATAGAATTGAGTTTTCTAACTTTCCAGGGCTTTATCCTGCACCTTTTGGGTCTAGTTCAAAATCTTCAGTGCAGTTTACTGTATCAGGATCAACAAATGTTGATTTTGGGGTTCAAATACCTAACAAGTGTTTATTATCAAATAATCCAAGAATGGTAGCAGGATTAGGGGTAGTTACGAATAACTTTAAAGTTATGTCATGGAGATATCAGGATAGAAGTACAATTGCAAGTAATAGTTCATCTATAACAACTGGTGTGGTGAATGATTTTAACGACAAAGGTGTCCCTGTGGCTTTAACTTCAGATTCTAAAAAGAAATTAATCTATTTCACTACAATAAATAGTGATTTAACATCGGTATTCCCACAAACTCCACAAACTTTAACTGGCATTTATGTCGCTAGTTATTCTGGAGCGAATTTTTCATATACTAGCAGTAAACTCTTAGTGGATTTAGCTACACTTTCAATAAGCACCAATAATACCTATCCATTTCCACCTTTGGGTACAAATGATAAATCAAATATCAACAAATATCTTGGAATCTCAGGATTATGCGGAATTCAAGTGACGACTGATGGAAATACACTATATGCCATTAATGCAGGTAATGGAAAATTAATAAAATTAAATATTTCAAATGTAAATTATGCATCATTACCTACAACTGCGCCAACAACTGCTGATGTTTCAGAAATAGTGATTCCCAGTAGCATACCAAATGCAACAAACGGAAGGTTCCGTCCAAATTCATTAAATATGAAAGGTGATATTTTATATATTGGCGGAGTAAATGATGCTATGAATGTTACTTCAAATATTGATAACAATCCTGCTGATTTGCAATTGGTTGTATTATCTTACGATACGAAAACTGGTACTTTTGCAAAAGTTTTTTCAAGTGGAACTAACTTCACTTGTGGAGATATTTTTAATGATGGAAATAACCAAGTTAGATGGTCCAATATTAATTATAGTGAGCACGTTTTGTTTGGAAATTATGGATATAGAAAAGAAATACAACCTTATATGTCAGATTTTGATTTTGATGATAAAGGAAATTTAATAATGGGTATTGCTAACAGAACGATGTATGAAATTGGATCAGATTTAAGCATGGCTGGGTACATAATAAAAGCTTCCTTAAATAGCAATGGCACATATACATTAGAAAGTAATGGTGTTGCTGGTACTGAAACAACTGCAGTTCCTAACTCGATTGCATCTCAATCAAGTTCTGATGGACCTGGTACCAATTGGTTTTTTCATCAAAGTATGTTAGAGCATATTTATACCTTTTCTGGTGGTGTATATGTTTTGCCAGGTTCTGGTGAAGTTCTAGCTGGACATGCTGACCCAATCTACTATAATTCAAGTGGAGCTAGATATTTTAAAGCAAATAATGGAACTCGAGTTTATGGTACGAATTTAACTGATGACAAAACATTTGCATTAACTGGAATAGAAGCTGTTTGTGATGCAAGTCCTGTTGAAATTGGTAATTTAGTATGGAAAGATTCAAATAGCAATGGTATCCAAGACCCTAATGAACCAGTTTTAGTCGGAGTGACGGTTTGTTTATTAGATAATACAGGAACTCAAATTAGCTCTGCAGTAACTGATGCTAGTGGTAATTATATATTTAGTTCAGCGGCAGGGACTTCTTCTGGTAGTCGTATTTATGGTTTAACCTTAACGAATACAGCAAATTATTCATTGAAAATTTGTAGTTT
>JADJVK010000038.1 GCA_016710625.1 Saprospiraceae bacterium | reverse complement strand
AACAAAAGTAAATGTGGAATTAATGAGTGAAGATGGAAAAATTATTCATACCTTAGTCAATAATTTAGAGCAAGAACCGAATATGTACGTTTTGGAAATTCCAATTGATACTTATGATTTAAATAATGGAATGCATTATATTAGATTATCAGAAAATGGAAATGTGAAAACCAAAAAGGTAATTGTTCAGCATTAGGATTTTACCTGAACCGATGATTTATAAGTATTTTTTTAGTCTGTTTTTACTATCTTTTAGTCTGACAGCCAATAGCAAGGAGATAAGAATTGTATCCCCCAATGGAAATTTGGAGGCTATTATCAATACTCAACCTAATTTAACTTTTGATATATTTAATGAAGGGGAATTGATCGTTTCCAATGTGGAAATTGGCATGAATATTAAGGATTATGGCTTGTTACATAAAAATTTGCATTTCATAAATGCATCTTATTCGGCTGTAAATGAAAAGATTACACCAGTTTTCTCCTACAAAAATAAACTAATTCCCAACAATTATCAGCAAGTTATTCTTGATTTTGAAGAAAATTTGAGTATTGAATTTCGATTATTCAATAATGGATTAGCTTACAGATTTTTACTAAATTTTAAGGACAACATTCTTATAAAAGATGAGTTGCTAAATTTTACTGTCAATAAGAAGGGAAGTGTTTTTGCAAAATCATCTAATGACTTTTTTAGTGGAAATGAAAGCACTTTTGATTATTATCCAAATAATATTTTGCCTAAACATTTATTAATTAATTGCCCAGCATTATTTTTCACAAATGACACTTCTGAGCAAAAGTTTTTTATTACAGAATCCAATGTTCATGATTATCCAGGAATGAGTTTGGATCATTTAGGTAAGGGGAAGTTTAATGCTGTTTTTCCAAAGGTTGTAAGAAATATTAATGAACCTGAAAAAAATGAACTACAAGATTATAGTTTGTATTTTCCAACAAAAAATGAAAATTTTATTGCAGCTACCAAAGGTAGTAGAGAATTGCCTTGGAGAATATTTGGTGTATCTAACACTGATAAAGATTTGATAAGCAATCAATTGGTGTATTTGTTGGCTGAAGATAAAAAGATAAAAGATTGTAGTTGGATAAAACCTGGAAAATACATTTGGGATAAATGGCACAATTTGAATTTGATTGGCGTGAATTTCAAAGTTGGGAGAAATACGAATACTTATTTATATTATATTGATTTTGCAGAAAATTTTGGATTCGATTATATAACAATTGATTCGGGATGGTATCAGAATAATAACCCATTAAAAGCTATTGAATCTCTTGATATAGCTGATCTTTGTAGATATTCGCAAGAGAAAAAAATTGGTTTATTTGTAAATGTTAGTTTTCCTGATTTAATTGATGATTTTCATGGAAAATTGAAAACATTAAAAGAGTGGGGTGTAGTTGGAATTAAAATTGACCAAATATTAAGAGAAGATCAGACGGCTAATAACATGATTGAAAGCATCATTTCAACTTGTGCTGATTTGAAATTATTGGTTGTTCTTCATGATTTCCCCAAACCAGCTGGTTTAGAAAGGACCTATCCCAATTTATTGAGTATGGAAAGTGTTGCAGGATTAGCCTATGATAAAGTGGATGGTCAATTTGCAGACCCTGAGCAAGCGGTCATTTTGCCATATAGCAGAATGTTATGTGGACCAATGGATTATGCTCCAGGTGCTTTAAATAATGCCACAAAGGATGATTATCGTGTTAACTCAATAAAACCAATGAGTTTGGGTACAAGATGCCAGCAACTAGGTATGTACATTATCTATGAAACTGGGATGCAAAGCCTTTCTGATAGCCCATCTAGCTATGAATTAGAAATCGAAACATTAGAATTTATCAATACAATTCCTGTTCAATGGGATACAACAATTGTTTTAGCAGCGAAAGTGGGGAATTATATCATTGAAGCTAAAAAATATAAAGACCAATGGTTTATCGGTGGTTTGAATGACTGGACACCAAGAGAAGTTAATATTGATTTTTCATTTTTACCAAAAGGAAGTTTTGAAATGACAATATTTAAAGATGGAGTAAATGCTTACAAAAATGCAACTGATTACAAAAAGGAAGTTTTACCAATAAATAATAAGAAAATTTCAAAGTTATATATGGCTCCAGGTGGTGGATTCTGTGCAAAAATCATCACAAAAGGGAAATAATTATTGTATTTTCATCCTATTTCTCCAATTTATATAGCCAAAAGTTGCAATGACGATAAAGATAAAAAACTCAAGAGTTAATAAAATTGCCCCTTTTTGGTAATAGATAATACAGGCTGTAATATCTACTAAAATCCACAAAAGCCAATTTTCTATTTTTTTTCTTGTCAATAATAATTGAGCTATTATACTTCCAAATAATACAAAAGTATCTGCAAATGGAAATGCTGATGGTAATTTAAATATTGAAGGAAGTATTTCTGGAAGCAATACAATAAATTTCCCTCCGAAAATTGTTCCGCATACTATAATTATTGAATAAAGTAGCATTTGCCGATTTGAAATATTGGTAATGGGTAAATCAAAGGAGTGGTTCTCTTTTTTCTTCGACCATGCAAAATATCCATAAATATTAGTGATGAAAAAAAAGATTTGCAAAAGCATATCTGAATAGAGCTGCAATTGATAAAATAATAGAAAAAACAGTATAACATTGATAATTCCTAAAAGCCAACTACTGATTTTTTCTTTACCTGAAAGCCAAACTGCCCAAAATCCAAATATCGTACCTAGCAATTCTAACCAACTCATTTGGTAGTTTTGCCATTCAAATGCAATATATTTTATGTCAAAAATATTCATTATTGATTAAAAAGTGTTGCACCATTTTTCATTGAAGCAAACTTTACATAACAGTCACTTTTTACATCATCAGTGGCAGCAGTACAATCTAGGATTCCTTTACAGTTATAGAGATATTTATATTTTCCCATATCCAACACAAAAATATCTTCATCCATTTCATTCTGATAATAAGTAATTTTTTGTGGTCTCATTTTTTGTTTTAAATCACTTAGCCAAGGTAAGTCATTGATTGATATAAATTTAGGACATGGATTTTTAATAATTTTAATACAGTTAACCAAAATACTGCCACTTTCAGAGGGACAAGTGGACATCACTCCATTTGCTTGATTGAAATCTAATGAAATCAAAGCTTCATTTTCTAATTCTGGTTTTGGCACTTGAAAAATTGGTTTATATCTTTTGTTGCCTATTTCAATTAATAGATTACAGCCATCTTTTCCCTTTAAATCAACAACTTTCCCTATTGTTTTACAATTGGTAATAGTTTTTTTTGAAGCACAATTACTAAAAAAAAGTATGCTAACTAATAATAAAATGCCAAATTTAATTTTTGGTACCATTTGTTTTTTCAGTTTTTCCAAATTTATCAAATTCTTCACGGTAAGTAAAACCTACACCAGCTCTTTTTCGAGGAACACCATTTAAATATTGATCCCCTTTGTAATAAACTCTCAATCTCAACTTATTATCATTGGTAATCTGAAAATCAAGGGAAACATCATGATTGTTGTAACTTCCTGTATTAACGATATTGCTACCCGTTACAAAACCATAGTTCAATGTAACTCTATCATTGAAAAAGTTGACTTTGGGCCTGATTTCAAATTCGTCTGATTTTCGAGTGGCAGTTGTATTGAAAACTCCGGTGTCATATATATATTTCATATTAAAATCAATACCTGAAATAAAGGAATTATCCGTTATTGACCCAGATAATATATCAGATATAAACCTCGATAATTGATTTGAAACCATTTCGGAAACGGTGTTGAATCCTGTGTTTGTTACAGTAGAAACTTGTATAGGATTGTTTTCATTGGTCGTCAAAAAAGTACCGGCAATAATCAACCCAAATACCTGACGATTCATTTCATTTTGATCTTGTTTCAAGAGGTTTAATTGTTGATCAACAATGGTTTTTAAATTTCCAATAGGTAAATTGGGTAATTTTATATCAAATTGAATATCTGGTTTTAACAACTTTCCTTTTAAAAATAAGATTAATTCAACTTGTGTTGACCTTCTTGCTTCAGCTAATCCATCATCAGAAATTAGATAATTAGAAATCAAATTGTAAGGAGCTGTGCTAATAGACTTATAATCTGCATCTATACTGATATTTGCTTCAAAAGGATCACCTGTCCATTGAATGGAGCCACCCTTTTTGATATTAAATGGTTTATTGAAAAAATTATATAAAGTAAATAAATAATCGCCAGATTCTATATTGTAATTGCCATACATACTCAATCTGCCTGAACGAGGTATAAGTATCTGAATATCAGCCCTTCCTCTACCTTTGATGATGTCACCTTTTTCTTCATCAAAGAGCAACTGAATCTCAGAATCAGTATCAATACTTAACTCCATATCCAAACTAATCCCTTTTTGTTCATTTGATTTTGACCTTTTAGGACTGTCTGGCTCTATATTAAATACACTTGGTTTTTGTTTGAATTTCACAAAATTTGATATAGATGCATCTACGTTGGTTCCAATTGGGATATACATTTTTGTACCTTTTGTTGCTTTTGCTACAATACCAATATCCGTTTTATTAAATGGACCACTAAATGTCGCTTCAATATTTCCGATACCATATCCATAATATTGTGGATTCTCTTTTTTGGTAGTGTTCAAAGCAATGATTTTTGGACTTTGAAGGTTCACTTCTAACTTGAAATCTCTTAAATGGTCGTGTTTGATGCCGCCATATACTTTTCCAATATTTCCTAATGTATCTTTCAAAATTGCATTTGAAGCATCAATATTGAAATTGTCTATTGTAACATATTGATTGTCAATTGTGTATTTTGTATTAATGTAAGTGATTACAGTTGATGCTTTATCTATTTTAACTTTACCATTTATGTTAGGTTGGTCACTAGCTTTGCCAAAAAGACTTAGATTTCCACTTACATTTCCAACTGTATTATGAATTCCTGTCGGAATAAAATATTCCAGTGCAGCAAGAGGATAATTACTTATTTCAAAATCTGCTTTATAGGAGTTAGGCTCATATTTTGAGAGTACATTTGGTTTCACTGATTTTGAATCAGGAACATAAAATCCATTCAGAAGCAAATATTCGTTATTCTCATTTTGGATTTTTAAATTCGCAAAAACTGGTTGAGAAAGGTCTTTCATTGTTGCACTCAGCGAAATCTTACCAAAATTTCTTTTGTTAATTTTAAAAGTATCCATATCCCCAACTAAAGACAATTGGTTCAGATCAAACAGGTTTTTAGCCGTGATTTTCAAATTGTATTTACCAGCAAATTCAAGCTCATCATATTTCCAGACATCATCTAAATAGTGAATATCTAGATTTTTCAAATAGAGTTCTAATCCTTTACCTTTATTAATTGAAGTTAATGTTATCGTTCTATCCAAATAAGTTAAGACAAAATTTCTGGTATCAATTTCTTCTTTGTTAAATTTAATAAAATTACCATCTTTTATTTCCCAGTTTTTTTCCAAAATTCTTAAATCTGAAGGAGAAAAACTCAATAAATAACTGGAGGTATCCACTAAATACATCTTTCCATTCAAATTCAAATTATCCAAAATACTATTGAAATTAGCAGAATTTAATGCGAAATTGATACTGTCTTTGTCAAAGTAAAAATTGGAAAATATTGGGGCGAAGTGAATATTGCCAACTTGCAAATGCCTTAAAATGAATAATGCATCTCCCAACTTTTCTTTGTTACTAAATTTCAATGCACAATCATCAAATAAAAAATTTTGGTATTTTATTTTTTCCAAATCAACATTTGCTAAGAAAATCTCCGTTTCAGAATCAAAATATCCTGACATTTTGAAATTTGTTACACTATCCAAATCCAATTTCAATAATTTCATGAAATTTTTGGAGTCCTTCATTTCTATTTGATAATCAAAATTTTGCACTATTTTGGTGGTGGTATCTGGTGCATTGAGTTTTAATCTATTGTAAAATCCAGGGTAATTTTTTTGTAAAACAATCAATAAGGAGTTGATGATTTTATCAGGATTGAAATCTCCTTTAAAACTAGCATTTATGAGATCTGAATTGAGTAATATTTTGGATATTTGATTATTGTTTCCCAAACTAGAAACATAACTTAAGGAATCAATTTTATAAACATTCCCAGAGGTTTTGTCCGTTAATTGAATATTTTTAGCCAATAAATTTCCATCAATATTTGATAATTTATCACCTGTAAAATTTACTTTCAGTTTTGTGGAAATCTCAAAGTTCTCATTAGTGAATTTTGTTTTCAGTAAATCTAATTTGTTGATATCAGCTACGAAATCTAATGTTGGAATTTTATTTTCAAAGTTGACATTTCCATTAAATACAACATCTGCAATATCATTTTTTATATCAAATTTGCCGACGAATTGCTTGTTTTTTAATTGACCATTCAAATTAATATTTTCATAAATGAAATTATTAAATTCTAGACTTTTTACAACTCCATTTAGGTTACTAGTCCCATTTGGTGTTGCAAAACCTGCCCCATCACTAATTTTAACTTTAGTGCTTATTTTGCCTATTTTGTTGTCATTCAGCAACTTGCCTAATTCAAAATTGTCAAATTCAATATTTCCACTATATTTTGCATTCTTTGCACCTTCGAGCAAATCCATTCTGACATCTAAAGCTGCTTTACCAAGGTCCGTGTTTAAATTGCATTGTGCTACAAAATCTGCAAAGAATCCATCAAATCGACCATTTAAATTGATTTTACCCAACCTGCCAATTGTTGGGTTGTTTTTCAAATCTGGTACAATTTTTTGTAAAAAATCTGAACTGGTGCTCAATTGATTGATCTTCAAATTCAAAACTTCTTGATCTTTCTCTGCAAAATTTCGGGAGTAAAATTCTCCTTGAAATTTAAAATTCTCATGCAACATAGAAATATCGAGATTCTTTCCAGAAAGATTATTTACTTTTCCGAATAGATTTCCATTGAAAAAGAAAATTTTATCTAAATTATTATTGAAAAGAGAAACTGTTCTCAAATGAGGGGCAAATTCTACAACATCTTTTACTGAAACTTTGCTGTTTTTGAATTTTCCATTCATGATTACATTATCATTGAAATGCAAAAAATCTACATAAGATTTGTATTTAAAATTGAGTGTATCCCCAATTTCACTAGTCGATGTTACTAATTTACAATTATTTAAACTAGCACTTCTAGAATTTACGATGACTTGGTTCGACTCTAATTTATTGAGTACGAAACCAGTACTATTTTGAAAAGCTAATTTATTTAATTTTCCAGAATAATTTTGATCTTGAACAACAAAATCATCTATATCAATTTGTATTTTGTAAATATCGAGATGCTGGTAATCAATTTCATCTTTAGGAGTAGTTTTTACAGGAGATCGATGGTAATCATTATAAATAAAATGACCATCTTTCATGTTAAAGTTTCTTACAATAATTTTTAAACTATTGGTATCTTTCAATGAAGGTTTTATAGTATCCTTTTTTACAAATGGTAAAGGTTTCGCAGTGAAATCGTCAAATCCAATAAAAGGTCTTCTCAAATCCACACTTCGAATATCAATAATTTCTTTATCGAAATCTAATTTGTTAATATGAACGACACCGTCTTCGATATAAGCATCTATTTTTTGTCCACCAACTATTGAATTTTTAATAAAATGAAATCGAGAAAGATAAATGTCATTGATATTGAAATCAATATCATTCTTTTTAGTAGATTGACTTTTACTTTTAAATGCATCTAAAATAAATTGAAAATTATATTTTTCATTTCCTTCATTTTTCTGCATTTTAAAATAGACATCTTCCAAAGAAATCTCTTCAATTTCATATTTACCCAATAATAATTTGAAAGGGGAGAGGTTGAAATTCAATTTGATTTTTGAAGCATTTAGAATGGTATCTTTCTGTAAATCTTCAATATATACATCTTCTAAAACAACTCTATTTAATATATCAATTTTTGTATTTCCAATTCTTATTTCAGTTTTTAATTTATCATGTAAAAAAGCCATCGTTTTTTCAATAAGCTTTTTTTGCACCCAAGGGTTATTTAACAAGAAATATAAAAATATAAAAAATAGCAATACAACACCAAGGTACCTTCTGCTTGCATACAGAATCCTACCTATTCGAAACAGAATTTTTCTATTTTTTTCTTTGTTTTCTATTTTTTGTTCAGTTCCCAGTTTTAAGTTGATTTAAGCGGCAAAAGTATTAATAATATACGAGAAAATGCTAAATTCGGATGTATTTAGCAATTGGTTAACAGAAAAATAAATATAACTTTAAGTTAATCTATATTCAAGGATTCTTGAAGCTTTCTAAGTTCATTTCTACAAAACTCAACCAACTCAGTAGCTTTTTTATGAAGTTTCGTAAGTTCTACCACACTTAGATCCGTATTGTTTTGAAGTGTTTGATGTATCTGTTGAATTTCCTGCCAAGCAGTATCGAAATTTTCAGTTTTCTGTTTCATTTTATGATTTTAGAACTCTTAAAACGATAATTCCACTATGATGTTTATGTCTATTGATATATTTTTTTAATGTTTCCACTTTGCTGACCACTCTTTTAAAATGATGAGAGGCATGCATTAAATATACTTCGTTATTGTGAACGACTGCAAAACCAACATGATCAATATCAATGCTAGTTCTTGTAGATGTAATTCCAATGATATCTCCAGTTTTTATTTTTGATTCAATTTGTGGGATTTTTTCCTTCGGAATAGAGTAAAAAGGTAATTTATTTAAATTGTTTTCAGATTGTTCAACGATATTAAAAATTTCATCATTTTTCAAAAAATTATATTTGTTCCTATTTGTAGTCATGAAATTTAAGTTTTTTTCTACAATTTCACCATTTAATTCTTTAGTGATGTTTTGAATTTCATGATTGTTTTCATGATATTGAACCCAATCACTAAAATAATGCAATCTATTTTTACAGTCAACTATTCCATTTTTATAACGCCAATGAGCTAGATTTTCTTTAAAATTATCAAAAGATGGATTTTTTTGATGAAAATCTGAATTTAAGGAAAGTACAGTTTCAACAAAAGTTACACAATCAAATGCAGAAAGACAAGTATTCAACTGTTCATTTGGGTAGCATTGATTTAAAATATTTTTTTTATAAGGCTTCCCTAAAAATAAATTGCCTATAGAAATACAATTTACATTGTCATTTGAATGTAATTTTTTTTGAATGGTTAAATATATGTTTCTATCATCTTGAGCAAGAAGTATTTGAACAAGAAATAATAAAAATACAGATAATTTAAATTTCATAATACTAATTTATATGCTTTTGGTTAGATGTGAAATTATATAAAAGTTACATTATATATCTTAATAATTTGTTAAATTTGTCGGCTATTTTACATTTCTACTTTAAATGAAGAAATTAATGTACAATTTTATTTAGATTTGCACAATAAACTTTTAGTATTTTAAATGGTTTATTATTCGATTGTTTGTTATTTATTTTAATTTAAAATTTTATTCTATTATGTCTAAATTTACAAATTTATTAGGGTTATTTTTTATGACCTTATTTTTTTCAACTAACATTTCTGCCCAAGCTAAGTTGTTTTGGGGAGGTGCTAGTGAGCCAAACTCTACTTTTAATGGTGGATTAAATGGATGGACTGCTAGTGGTATTACTTGTGGTGGATCAGTTTCAAAGGATAGTGCTAAATGGTATTTTTGTCCAAATGGTACATTGCCAAATAAAGGAGCATATCAAGGAGCTGGTGGAGTAATCAATTCTCCTTCAAAAGCAGATGGTGCAATGGGTTTCAACTCAGACTTTTTAGATAATGGTGGTGTTGCTGGAGCTTTTGGTAAAGGAATTTGTCCTACTCCTCATGCTGCTTTTATTGAGTCTCCTTCTTTAAATTGTTCGGGACAACCTTCTGTTGAATTAAGATTCTATCAAGCAATCAGAGAGTTCTATGCTGATCAAAGAATTGATGTATCAAATGACGGTGGTGCAACTTGGGTTGGATATCCTATCAATACTGAAATTGGAGCAAACAGTGCACATTTAAATACTCAAGTTGCTGTGAATATTTCTAAAACTGCTGCTAATCAAGCAAATGTGAAAATTAGATTTGTTTATGATATCAGACCAGCAACCAATCTGGTTATTACTATTGGGTAGTGGATGATGTACAATTATGGTCAATGCCTGATAATAATTTATCATTAAGAAATGCTTATATGTCAGCAGCAAATTATCAGACTCCTGAATTTTCAATAAAGACTGATACTTTCCAATTTATAGCTGATATTCAAAATATTGGTTTTAAAACACAAAAGAATGTTGTGGTTAAAGCTGAAGTTATGAAAGGTAGTTCAGTAATTTATACTGATAGTATAACTGTTGATTCAATTGCTCCAGGTTTACAATCTACAATTACAAATGGTTCATTTTTAGAGCCTAATAGTGATTCATCGTTTGTATTATCTAGATTATGGGCACCAGGTAATGCTTTAAAAGCAGATACAGCTACTTATAGCATCAGATATTCAGTTAATGCTGCTAATCAAGTTGATGAAAAGCCAGCTGATAATGTTAAATCTTTACCTTTCAAAGTTTCAACTTTCTCATTTTCTAAAGATGATGGTAAAAATGGTGGCACGATTAGATTAGCATCTCCTGCAGGTGATCACTGGTCTGTTGGCGCTGTTTATACAATGGGTAAATATGCTGGAAAAATATCATTTAGAGATGTTCTATTTAATTGTAGTAGAGCAACTGCTGACGGAAATTTAGCTTCAACTTCTGCATCACTATATATTGCTGAAATCAACTCAAATGTTGAATCTAATTTTGCAAATTTAAATACAACGGATGAGGTTTCATTTGATCCAACTGCTGATTTATATGCAAGAGGTTTAAATGAAATTACTTTCAAAGCTAAATTTTCTGATACTTTAATAATAAATCCTACAGATATTGATGATGGTGTATCTAAAGTAGTTGCAAAAGAAGGAACTAGATATTTAGTATTTGTAAAATATGCTGATAATTTAACTTATCAAGGATTTAGTACTTCATATAAGAATTACAGTGTTGGAAATCACTTCTTATATAATGGTACTTGGTCAACAGTTGGATTCGGTTCAGCTAGACAACCAGTTATTAGAGTAAATGTAGATTTAGAGTCAGCAAATGATGATATCGCATTGGCAGACAATGTGTTGAAATTATATCCAACTCCTGCTGATAAAGAAATAACTGCAGAGGTTAATTTTGATAAAGCTACTGAGGCAACTTTATTGATTGCTGATTACACAGGAAAAATAATCTCAATGAAAGATTATGATGGATTAACAAATGATAAATTAACTATCAATACATCTGACTTTACATCTGGTGCTTATTTAATGAGAATCGGAACAAAAGAAGGAACGAAAACAATTAAATTTGTAGTTCAACACTAGAATTTATTTGTATATTAAACTATACCATTAGGGATTAATCCCCAATGGTATAGTTTATTTTCCCAACATAGAACATTAATTAATTTGCCAAAAAATAAATTTTTTAAACAAAATTTTTTAAATCTAAAATCTTTATCGCAATATTGCAATAAATTAATATTGCGATATGGGAATTTCGAAAACTGAGAATTACACTTTTGAACAACTAGAACTTTCGAAGTTGGCAAAAGTATTGGGTCATCCTGCAAGGATTGCGATTCTTGAATTTCTTATCCAAAAACAGAAATGTATTTGTGGGGATATAGTTGATGAATTGCCTCTGGCTCAGCCTACTGTTTCTCAACACTTAAAGGAAATGAAGGCTGTTGGTTTGATAAAAGGTAATATAGAAGGAAATTCCATTTGTTATTGTATCGATGAAAAAGTATTGCAAATGCTTTTGAATTATATACAAAACATATCTGAGAAGTTAGAGATTAAAAATAAATGTTGTTAATTTAAAATAATTTAATATGAAATTATCTGAATTTAAAGAAGCTCTAAACACAATTGAAGAGCTAAATTTTGTAGATACTAATGGAAAAATGATTCCAGCCCATTTTCATATCACTGAAGCTGGATTGATTACAAAACATTTTATTGATTGTGGAGGAACAGAAAGGCTTGAAAAAGTAATAAATTTCCAATTATGGGTAGCAACAGATACAGACCATAAATTGAAATCTGAAAAGTTGCAGAAAATAATTGAAAAATCGAAAAACGTAATTGGCTCAGAAGATTTAGAATTAGAAGTTGAATATCAATCCAATACGATTGGAAAGTATGGACTTGAATTTAAGAATGGTACTTTCTATCTTAAAAACAAATTTACAAATTGTTTAGCTTCAGAACTATGTGGATTTGAAGCTATAAAAAGAAAGTTAATTTAGTCGATTTAAAGAAAAATGATTCTTGTTGTGTGCCTGGTAGCGGATGTTGCTAATAAATAATTTTTCGATATGTTTGCAGTTATAAATGAGTTAGTTAAAGATTTAAGTTCTCAGTTTGAAATCATTGATGAAAATAGGAAAATCATTTTATTTGAGATTTCTAAGGCAATACAATTGAAAATTGATAATAACGAACCAATCGATTTGGTTTATATATGTACTCATAATTCGAGGCGGAGCCATTTTGGGCAAGTTGCAGCTTCAATTGCTGCTGCAACTTGCTCTATATCAAATGTAAATACATATTCTGGTGGAACAGAAGAAACTGCATTTAATCAAAACGCTATTCAAGCATTAGAGTCTTTTGGTATGGATGTAATTGGAGATGGAAGAGATCCAAACCCAACTTATTTTGTATTTTTTGGAGGTAACCAATTTTCCATTTGCTTTTCGAAAAAATATAATCATTCAGCTAATCCTAAAACAAATTATATAGCGATAATGACCTGTAGTGATGCAGACGAAAATTGCCCAATTATTTCAGGTTCAAGTCACCGATTTTCAACACCTTATTCCGATCCCAAAGAATCAGATAATACTCCTTATTCAAGTGAAACATATAAAAATAGGTTTAAACAAATATTGCTCGAAACCCTTTTTGTGTTTTCTAAATTGAAACAAAGAAATTGATTTATAAAGTTAACATTTCAACGTCTTTGTTAATTTGTTTTATCATTCCTAATAAAACTTTTCCAGTACCACCACATTCAGTAAAAGAGTTGATTTCATCATTAATCATATTTTGAATCGTTTGGGTCCATTTCACAGGAGAAGTTAATTGTTTTATTAAATTCTGCTTAATCAAAGAAGCATCTGTATATGGTTTTGCGTCAAAATTCTGATATACAATTGATTGTGCATCTTTGAATTCAGTTTTCTCTATTGCATTTGCCAAATCTTCTTGAGCTGGAAGCATTAAAGGCGAATGGAATGCACCACCTACTTGCAAAATCAAAGCTCTTTTTGCCCCTTTCTCTTTTAATATTTCACAGGCTTTCTCCACTCCTGCAATGGATCCCGAAATCACTAATTGCCCAGGACAATTATAATTTGCAGCAATTACTACTTCATCTTTTATATTCTCACAAACTTCCTCCACTATTGCATCCGCTAATCCTAAGACAGCAGCCATCGTACCTGGATTCAATTCACAGGCTTTTTGCATTGCCAGAGCTCTTTTATTGACTAAAGAAAGCCCATCTTCAAAACTTAATACACCTGCAGAAACGAGAGCTGAGAATTCACCTAATGAATGCCCTGCAACGGCATAAGGATTTGTCTCATTAGCTGCTGAAATCTTTTTTGCAATAGAATGAACAAAAACTGCTGGTTGTGTGATTTTAGTTTGTTTTAGATCTTCCATGCTACCATAAAACATGACATCTGAAAGTTTATAACCTAAAATTCTATCGGCAGTTTCGAATAATTTTCTTGCAAAAGCATTATTTTCATACATTTCCTTCCCCATTCCCTCAAATTGGGCAGCTTGACCAGGAAAAACAAAAGCTTGTTTCATAAATTTCTATAAGTTTGTGGCAAAAATAAAAACAATAATCATTAAAATACATAAAATAAGTTAGAACATTATAGATTTGTTTGTAATGAGAGTAGAATACGATTTTGGAAGAATTATTACAAAATATATTGGTAAGAATGAGAAAGTCTTACTAGCAGTAAGTGGTGGGGTTGATTCGGTAGTTTTAACTCATTTATGTTGTATTCATGATGTCCAATTTGATATTGCTCATTGTAATTATCAGTTGAGAGGAGAAGACTCAGAATTAGACGAATCCTTTGTAAAATCTTTAGCAACAAAATATACTGCGGCGTTTTTTTTAAAGAAAATTGATTTAAAAAATTCTTCTCCCACAAAAAATATTCAATTATCAGCCCGAAATTTTAGGTATGATTTTTTTAATGAATTATATCTCACAGGAAAATACAAATTCATTCTAACCGCCCATCATAAAGATGACAAAATAGAAACGTTTCTGATTAATATGTTGAGAGGCAGTGGGTTAGATGGGCTTACGGCACTTAAAGAAAAAAGTGGAAATCTATTAAGACCACTTTTATCATTCGAAAAAAACGAATTGCTTGATTATGCAATAAAAAAGGGTTTAGATTGGAGAGAAGATGTTAGCAATAAAAAAGATGATTATGTGAGAAATAAAATTAGGCACCAAGTGTTGCCTGTTTTTAAAGAAATTCAACCAAATTACAAAAGTAGATGGATTGAAAATATTGAAAATCTTTCTCTTGCAAATGATTGGATCATGCAAATGGGCAATTCTTGGGAAAAGGAAAATGTAATTCAATATTCAGATTATCAATTAATTAGGAATGAGCTATTGATCTTAAATAACATTTACCCACTTTATTTGTATCTAAATAAATTTCAAATAAATATTTCACAAATTAAAGATATAATTGCCAAAGTCAATTTGGAATCCTATAAAAAGAGGATTTGGTTAAGCAGTGAATATAAAATTATTCAAGAAAGAGAAGGAATACAGATTCAAACTTTGGAAGATAGAAAATCTGATGAAGTTGAATTGGAATTTTCTAATATAACGTTTGATTTTCAATATAAAAGATTCAAAATATCAACCAATCCTAATTTAGGAACAAACTATTCTAATAACCAATTTTTAATTGATCCTGAAAAAATTAAAGGAAAATTGTTACTTAGAAATAGAAAGGATGGGGATTATTTTTTCTTGGAAGGAAAAACAAAAAAACAAAAATTGAAATCATATTTCATCAATAATAAATATTCAGAAAAGGAAAAAAACGAAACCATTTTATTAGCAAATGGTAGTGAAGTTATTTGGATTTTAGGAAAAAGGAAGAATAAATTTTACGAAAGTTTCAATAGTGCATCTTCATGTTTAATCGAGTTTGTATAAATGAAAAAAGGGCGATGAACTGACATCTCCCTATTTACCTTAAATAGTTCTAATTTCATTAAAATACGGGAATATAATTCGGAAGTATATAAAAATACTTCATATTAATGGTCTTAACACTTATAAGGTTTGGGAAAAATCGGAAAGGGATAAATATTTTTTTTTATTAAAAAATACTTACTTATCAGGTTTTGTAAAATTCTTTGGCAAAGATAAAGTTCGATTCTTAATTCACAAATTATTTAAAGATTTTTTTTATAAAATATTTCACAAAAAAATATATGAAAACTTAATTGCCTGTCAATCAGTCGGTTTGAAATTAATAAAAAATAACAATTACAAATGAATAGGGTAGTTGTGTAATAAATTTTATTTTTGCACTTATGAGATTAAAGAGTTTAGAAATTAAAGGTTTTAAAAGTTTCGCCCACGAAACTGTTATTAATTTTAATGAGAATGTTATTGGTATTGTTGGACCCAATGGTTCTGGCAAATCAAATATTGTAGATGCCATTAGATGGGTTTTGGGAGAGCAAAAAAGTAAAGATTTGAGGTTGGAACAAATGTCAAATGTGCTTTTTAATGGCTCTAAAAAAGTGAAAGAATCAGGAATAGCACAAGTTTCAATTACTTTTGATAATACAAAAAATATATTAGACTCTGAATATCAAAATATTACAATTTCAAGATTTTTATATAGGACAGGGGAAAGTGAGTATCGTTTGAATGGTGTTACATGTAGGCTGAAAGATATCACTTCACTTTTAATGGATACTGGAATTGGCTCAAATTCCTATGCCATTATTGCTTTAGGGATGGTGGAAGATATTTTGCAGGATAAAGAGAAAGCAAGAAGAAGGATGTTTGAGCAAGCTGCAGGGATATCTAAATTTAAAGTAAGAAAACAAGAAACTTTATCCAAATTGGAAACGACCCAACAAGATTTGGAAAGGGTGCAAGACTTATTGTTTGAAATAGAAGGAAATTTAAAGACTTTAGAAAAACAAGCAAGACAAACTCAAAAATATTTTGATTTAAAGGAACAATATAAAACGCTATCTATTGAATTAGCAATATTGCAATCTCAAGGTCTCAAAACTCAATATCAAACGGTTCAAGATCAAATCAATAAAGAAGAAAATGCATATCGTGAGGTTGATGTAAAAATCAATCAATTGGATGCAGATATCGAAAAATGTAAGTTCGTGATACTAGAAAAAGAAAAATTGGTATCTGAGAAACAAAAAGAACTTCATCATACTGTTGGTCGTCTACGTCAAATGGAACAAGATAAAAAACTAAAAGAACAAGAATATAGTTTTCAAAATCAGACTTTTAAAACAAAAGAAGAATCTGTTAAAAATGCAAGTGTAAAAATCAATTTTTTGAAGAATGATATTGAATTGATCAAAGAAACTTTAACAAATGAGCGACAAATTGAGAAAATTTATGAGAAAGAACTTGCGGAATTAGAAATAAAAGTAACTGAAGCTAGAGAAAAATATGCAAAAACAAAATCTTCAATAGATGATATTCAACAACAAATCCAGCATTTAAATAAATCTGTATTTGAATTAGAAAAGGAGAAAGCAATTGTACAAAATAGATTACAAAGTGTTAGTAATGAAGTGAATGAGAATAAATTAATCTTTGAAAATACTACCATCGAAATCAACAATTGGACTACAAAACAAAAAGAGCTTGAGGCGGAAATTGAATATAAAAGCCTTGATAAAAACAATTTGATTGAAAGAGAAAATGAGCGAAAGAATAATATATTATTATTAGAAGAAAAAATAAATAGTTTAAAAAAGGAATTAGTAATTGAGCATCGAAGTTTGGATTCCAAAAAACACGAATACAAATTGCTAAAAAGCTTAGTAGATTCTTTGGAAGGCTATCCAGAATCCATTAAATATCTAAAAAAACACTCAAAGTGGCATAACCAAACGCCATTATTATCTGATATTTTGTATTGTAAAGATGAATATAAAGTTGCGATTGAGAACTTTTTGGAACCTTATCTCAATTATTTTATTGTAGAAAATATAGAGCAGGCAATAGAAGCAATTCGATATTTGCAAGCAGACCAAAAAGGGAAAGCTAATTTTTTTATTTTAGATAAAATAAAGCAATCTGCTGATAATGAATTAGATAAATCTTATATAACAGGAAAATCGATTGTCGAATATGATAGTAAATATGAATATTTAATTGATTATCTTTTTAAAAATGTGGTGATAGTTGAGGATAATCACCAAAATTTCAATGACGATTTAATATATCTGACCAAAGATGGAAAATCTATTATTCAAGCTACTCAAATTCAAGGTGGCTCACTAGGTTTATTTGATGGAAATAAATTGGGTAGAAAAAAGAAATTGGATTTGCTAAATTCACAGATACTTGAAATTGAAAAAAATGAAAAGGTTTTGGATGCTGAGGTAAAAAATCACGAAGCTCAATTACTTATTGTGAAACAAAATACTTTTCAGCATGAAATAGTAAAAGTTGATGATCATATTAGAAAATTGCAAATCGAAAATGCGACTTTTAAAACAAAGATTGAAAGTTCCCTTTTTGCTCAAAAGCAATTTTTTGCTAAAGAAACAGAATATAACCAACTTATAAATGAATTAAATACAAAATTGTCAGAGATTGAAGTCAATCATACTACAGCTCAATCCAAATTGAATTTAATTAGGACCGATTTAGACAAATCAAGCTCAGAGAACAAATTACTTTCTGATGAGTTAGTAACTTTCAATACTGCATATAATGAAAAAAATGTGAGGTTTATTCAGCAACAGAATAAAGTGAACATGTATTTGAAGGATTGCGGAAATAAGGAAAAGCAACTTGAAGAACTTGAATTATCAAGACTCAATGATGAAAAATTGATTCAAACATTATCTGAAGAATTAAAGCTAATAGATCGAAATTTAGAAGAAATTTCAAATAATATCATTGGTTTTATTCAAGAACGAAAATTGAAAGAACAAAATCTCGGCTCAGTTGAAGAAAACTATTATAAAGAAAGGTCAAGAATCAATGAATTTGAAGTTCAAGTAAAGCAATTGAATAGGGTCAGAGCAGATTTACAATCCTTAGTAAATAATTTAAAGGACAAATTCAATGCGATAAAATATGACATAACCTCTATAAGTGAAAGATTGAAAATTGAGTTTGGAATTTCAATTAATGATATCATCAATCAAACTGCAACTTCTAATCAAAGTAAAGAATCTTTACTAGAAACTTCTTTAAAACTGAAAAACAGGATTGATAATTTTGGAGAAATCAATACTTTAGCGGTTCAGGCTTATGATGAAATGAAATCAAGGTATGATATAATTTCTGCACAAAAAAATGATATTGAAACAGCTAGAGTGTCTTTAGAAAACACCATTAAAGAGATAGAATTTTCTGCATCCACAAAATTTCTAGAATCATTTACAATGATTAGGGATAATTTTACAAAAGTTTTTAGAAGTTTATTTTCACAAGATGATAATTGTGATTTGGTTTTAGATGATCCAAGTAACCCTTTGGAATCTAATATCCAAATCATTGCAAAACCAAAAGGTAAAAGGCCTCAATCTATTAATCAATTATCTGGTGGTGAGAAAACATTGACGGCTACAGCTTTATTATTTGCATTGTATTTATTAAAGCCAGCTCCTTTCTGTATTTTTGACGAAGTAGATGCTCCTTTAGATGATGCAAATATTGAAAAATTCAATAATATCATTAAAGAGTTTTCAAAAGATTCTCAATTTGTAATTGTAACCCACAATAAAGCGACTATGGCTGCGGTGGATATTATTTACGGAGTATATATGCCAGAATTAGGGATTTCTA
>JADJVK010000037.1 GCA_016710625.1 Saprospiraceae bacterium | reverse complement strand
TCCAGAAAATTTGGTAAATCGGGAAATGAATTGAACTTGAATTTTGATATTTTAAACTACAAAATGCAAATACATCAAGTACTTGATAATAAAATATACAATATTTTGGATACTTTGATGAATAATTATACAACATTAACATCAAATTTGCCATCTAATATAAATATTCAAAGTATTAAGTTAGATTATAATCATTTTTTGAATAATGGAGGTAAAATTGAGGTTGGTACTAAAATTAGTGGAATAAAGGCAAAAAATATAGCTGATTTTTCAGATGTTGTAAATGGACAATTAGTTCCAAATTATATTTTTTCAAATAATTTTAATTATAATGAAAATATCAATGCTGCATATGTCAATCATTCTAGAGAGTTTTCAAAGTTTTCATATCAAATTGAGTTAAGAGTAGAAAATACTATTATTGATGGTTTTCAGTTTGGAAATCCATTTTCAAAGATTCAACTATTAAGAGAAATTATACAAATTTATTTCCAACATTATTTCTTCAATATAATTTAGATTCACTAAAACAGCATGTTTTTGGGCTTCACATTTGGAAGAAGAATAGATAGACCTGCATATAAAGATATGAATCCATTTACCTATCCATTAGATAATTATACATTATATGGAGGTAATCCTTTTCTTAGACCTACATTTTCATATCATACTGAATTTTCATATACTTTATAACAATTGGAATTTTGCTTTAGAGTATAACTATAATAAAGGATGTTATAAATGAAACTAATGAACAAAAAAGGAAGCACTTGGTATAGTCGTCCAGGTAATTTTGAAGAACAAAAAGATTTTGGATTTTCAATAAGTGGTACTCAATTAATAATGAAAGGATGGAATATTCAATTTTATGGGGCTATAAATAATGTATCATTTAAAAGTAAGATTTATTCTGAAAATCTGGATGCAAGCAGATGGTACACTATAATAACACCTACAAATCTTTTTAATTTTGGTAAAAATTGGAGTGGTGAATTGGCAGGAAGTTTCCAGTCTAAAATTCTTTCTGGACAATTTACAATAGACCCTATCTGGAGTGTAAGATTGGGAATTGCAAAAAAAGTATTAAATCAAAAAGGGACGCTTAAATTAAATATTTCAGATATTTTTTACACTAACCAAGTTGCTGGAGAAATCAGAAATATAAAGAATGCAACAGCAAATTGGTTTAGTTTTCTAGATTCAAGAATAGCAACAATTTCTTTTTCATATCAATTCAATAAAGGAGAAAAACTGAAAACAAGAAAAGTTGGCGGAGCTGATCTGGAGAAAAGTAGAGTGAAAATTTAAGGTAGAATTATTTATAACTTTTTTCTATAAGTATTGACTTTTCAAGAATTAACATATTTATATAAATTTTCAAATATTTTATTTATCAATTTTTTATAATCTAATTAATTATGAATCTTAAATTATTTATAGCATTTTTTTTCATCTTGATTATTAATTCTAATACAAAAATTAATTCTCAAAATTTAGATTTTTGTGGTCAACATATTGTAACAAAACAATGGTTTGATAAAAATCCAGATCTATTTGACAAATACAATAAATTTATTGAAAATTTTAAAAGAGAACCAAATATTAAACAAATAAAACATGATTTGAATAGATCTCCTATCTCATTTAGAATTCCAGTTGTTTTCCATATTTTACATTTAGGAGGAACTGAAAATATAAGTGATGCTCAAATTATAGATCAGATTAGAATTTTGAATCGTGATTATCAAAAGAAAAATAATGACACTACCATGGTAATTTCAGATTATAAAAACAATATTGCTGATATAGGTTTTGAGTTTGAATTAGCTTCAATAGACCCTTTTGGAAAATGTACAAACGGAATAATAAGATATTTTTCTGAAAAGACTAATTGGGATGCAAATGATTTAGATTATTTCATATATACTTGGCCCCCAGAAAAATATTTGAATATATATGTAGTTAAATCGATAAATATTGCTCCTGCTTACACTTTTCTTCCAGGAACTAGTATTCCTCAAAATGCTGATGCTATTGTTTGTCAATCCAATTTAGTTGGTTCTATTGGGACTGCAACAATTGCAAATTCTAGAGTATTAACTCATGAAGTTGGTCATTGGTTTGGCATACCTCATATTTGGGGAGTTACAAATGCACCAGGGGTTGCATGTGGTGATGATTTTGTAGATGACACCCCAATTACAAAAGGTTTTACAGTTTGTTCTCCAATAAATGCAAAAGTTTGTAATAGTAATATTTCGGAGAATTGGCAAAATTATATGGATTATACACCTTGTAAATTAATGTTTACGAATGGACAAAAGGATTTTATGCACAATACAATATTATCTGGTATTAATTTTCGGAATATCCTAGTAAGTGATAGCAATCTAGTTTCAACTGGATTACTTGGAAATGTAAATTGTCAACCAAAAGCTAGTTTTAGTAGCTCAAAAAATGTTATTTGCAAAGGAGAAAGTGCAAAATTTATTAATACGAGTCAAGCAGGAAAAATGGTAGTCAAATCATTTGGCAATTTAACGGAGGTAATCCAAGTACTTCGAAAGATCCAATTATTGATATTCAATTTCTAGAAATTGGAGAATATGATATTAAATTAATTGTATCTAATCAGAATGGAGTTGATAGTATTATTCAAAAAATAAATGTAGTTGATGGTTCAAATGGTAAAAAAATTCCAATATCATATGGATTTGATGATTTAAATTCTGATAAAGATTTAAATATTTTTAATACAAATAATGATACTGTAAAATGGGCTATTAACAATAATGTTGGTGCAAATAATACAAAAGGATCATTTTATTTAGAAAATTTTGGGAATAATAATCTAAGTGGAAACTATGATTATTTTGAAACTCCATTTTTCGATTTATCAAATATTGAAAAACCAGTTTTATCATATTATTATTCTTATGCTAAGAAAAATGCAAACCAATTGATTCATTTAGAATACAATATAGTTTAGACTGTGGGCAGACTTGGAAAATCTGTTTAATGTCCCTCAAACTCAAATCATGGCAAATAATACTGGAGGCGTTTTTAATGATTATTATATTCCTCAAAATAATAATTGGAAAAAGGTAATTATTAATTCTTTTAGTAATGTTGCTACGAAACAGCCAAGTTTAAAATTGAGGTTTCTGTTTAAAGTGGATTCGAAACAAGTTGATGCAAATAATTTTTATATTGATGAAATTAATATAAATGATGAAAATTTAAATTCTATCAATGAAATAGAATCTCCAATTATTAAAATATATCCAAATCCTACATTTAATGGAGAAATTAAAATTGAAATAAATTCTAATGATAAAATTAGATACTTTGCAAATCTGTATAATACAGATGGAAAATTAATAGAATCGTTTGATAGTTTAACACATAATGATCATATAAGCTCATTTAAAATAAATGATCGAAACCATCTGTTGACAGGTGTTTACTATATTAAAATATTTACTGAAAATGGTACTTTGTCAACAGAGAAGATAATAATTTGTAATTAAAAAAATTAAATAACAATTAAAATATTTCTAAAAATGTTAAAAGAAGATTATTTAAAATCGAAAGTAGTGAAAATCCTATTTATTTTTATAATATTAATTTCTATATTTTATTTAATTAAAAATGGATATACTTTTGGACAATGGTTGCATGAAAAATTAAACTAATAATTTTTTAGTAAGGCTTATTTTAAAGTTTCTGAAGGAGCATATCCAAAGTGCTTTTTATAAGCCTTACTAAAAGAAAAAATATCGTTATATCCTACTTCATTAGCAATTTGATTGATTGGCATTTTATGTATTAGTCCTTTTGCTTTTTCCATTTTTTTCTGTTTTATGTATTGTAGAGGACTAATATTATAAACATTTCTAAACAGTCTAAAAAAATGGTATTGAGATATATGTGCTTCATTTGCAACATTAATGATTTCAATATCTCTCTGAAAATTTTCATCAATATATTTTTTACCTTTTTCCAATCTTCTGATAAGGTCTTTTTTCGTAGCAGATTTAACACTTCTTACAGAATTAAATTGTTTAACAATTGGAATATAATCTGATATGATACTTTCAGTTAGAAAGTAAAAAAAATCTAAATCAAATTGATAATTACTATAAGGGTCTTTTTCAATATTATTATATAATTTATGTAATTTTTCACCTAAATTAGTATTTGCTGAGTTAAACTTTTGTTCCATGAAATCATTTGAATTAAAATAATTTCCAAGATTTAAATCTGGTAATTTTGCCTTCACAATGATGATTACATAACAAATAATCATTTTTTTGAATATCGAATTTTTGATTGTTAATAGTATAAGTTTCTTCTCCTTTAGTAACATATTTAATAGAAAAATTATTAAACGATAGAACTTTATCTAAAGTCTTAACTGCCGAATACATTACTATATTTTCAGTTTGATTTTTATTAATATTACTTTTACGTCCAGATTCATCTACTACTAAATACATTATATGCCTTTAAATCAATTAATTATTAAAAAAATAAATTACAATTTCCAAACTGTATAAATTTATAGACGAATGATATTTATTCAATATACTAAAGTAATATTTCTGTTGATATTCAGATTGATTTAAGGCTTTGCTAAATATTATTTTTTTAATTTATGAACTAAAAAAAATAGCCTCTACCGAAAGTAGATGGCTATTGATATTTGTATTGACCCTAAATTTATTTTAAAATCGAAACTTTTTTAAGGATTTTCTCTTTTCCAATTTCGATACTTACAAGGTAAACACCATTATATAATGACCTTACATCAAAATAGGCGACAGTACTACCTTGTAAAATAGTAACTTTTTGTAATAAAGTACCTTTCAAATCATATAATTTCACCTCATAATTTTGCTCAGCCATTTCACTAATCTGTATCGCAATAAATTCTTGGCTTGGATTTGGAAAAACTGAAGCATCTATTGTGTTGTTATTCAATTCTTTATTGGAAGTAGAGGGATTATAAGTTGTGACAGTTTCATTTATAGAATTCACTTTTGAAGCATTCTTTACGCCATAAAATGTTGGTCCTACAACATATGGATAGGCAGAATTTAAGTTTTCATCCACAGTACAAAATAGGATAAATCCCATTCGGATATTCTGGAGTCTCACAAAATCTTCCATTATGAGCATCCAAATAATCAGTTTGTCCAGAGCTCGGAGCAATAAATTCATAATCTTCTCTAAAATAACCTAATGGATAAGTTGTGCTGACAGCTGGACCGTCGGTCACATCTGTTCCATCTGCATAAACTGTTCTGGTTGTAATATTCCTTAGTTTAAAACTAGATTTCATTCTTACGATACCTCCAGTGCCATCTAAGTTTTTGTAACCAAAAGCACCATAAATAGGAAAGCCATCATATGCAAAACCAATAAGTGGAGAGTGTTTAGTAGCATCAATGATATACAATCCATCTGCATCATATAAGTTACAGACATCATAAATTACTTTACTATCTAACTTGAAAGCACTTGGATTTTGGTGATGGTGGTAATTTCCCATTGCTGGATGTCCTTTCGAACAATCGAATCCAACCCTTTCTGCAACAACCGCATCTCTGTTCCAAATATTATCACCCATCCCTCCAGAAGGTCCACCTTTATAGTATTAGATGCAAAACTCCAAGAAACGCCATCTCTATAATCAAAAAGTGCTACACCGTTTATGAAAATTCCAATATTTCCACCAGTAGTTGGGGATGAAGTTCCAGTATTTTTTACAGGATTTAATGGAAATTTAAAAATAGCATTTTGGCTAGTTGCCAATGAAGGATTTCCATCTTGAAAAGGACCTGTGATATAGGCTGGAATTCCATTTGTGGATACATAAACAGATGATGTTGAATATTTTACAGACAATACATTTGCTAAAACATTATCTTGAATAGGTGTTGAATTTCCTTTCACATAATGTCTTCCCATGATATTTGTTGTGTTCTGTAACCATTTCGTTATCACAGGATTAGTCTGTGCAAACAATTGACAGCTAATCAAAATAGTTAAAACAACAATTGAACTTTTTTTCATATTTTTTATCTTGATATTACTAATTTAGAACTGGTTCTATTAAAATTATCCGAAATATTGATAAAATAAATTCCAGCATATAAGGTCTGAACATCTATTGAAATCATCGTAGTACCAACTGGCATAATTTCAGATTTAACTTCTTTCCCTTGTATGTCTATTATTTTTATGGTTCTTTCATTTATAGCATCAAAATGCTGTATTGTCAAAACATCCCCTGCTGGATTGTTATGAACCATCATAGAAGACTGATCATTTACTGCAATAGTTACAATTTTGGAATACTCAAAAGTCTCATCTAAATTTACTGATTTTATTCTATAATAATAACTTCCTTTGCTTAAATTTTGATCTTTTTGTGAATATAAACTTTTACCTAATGCTGGTTGATTGAATATTTTTTCAAAATTGACAGCATCATTTGATCTTTCAATGACATAATTGGATAAATTTACCTCAGCTTCTGCTCTCCAAGATATAATTGCATCATTACCAGAAAGTTGCACCGTAAAGTTGAACAAAACTACTGGTAATGGTGGCGGTAAATATTGGGTTGCACCAGATGGGATTTGGTTATTTGTACTTGTTGAAGGCACAATTCCATAATATTGAGCGGCTAAAACAAATGGATAAGCTGGAGTGCCATCGGCTTCAATTGTTACAAAATAAGCATAGGTTCCTGATGGATATTCGGGAGTAACACATGTCCTACCATTATATGCATCCAAATCACCTGATCCAGCTGTATAAACATAATCTTCACACATACTGCCCCATGGATAAGTATTTACTGGTGGTCCATTAGTTCTCGAACCTGAGGATGTCAGCACATAGCTACTAACCATTCTTTTGATTGCACCTGTTCCATTTGTATTGGTATAGGCATATGGTCCATAAATTGGATAACCATCCCATGCAAAACCTAAAATTGGGGAATGATAAGCGGTTTCATCTTGATTATATAAGCATTTTGGAGAAATATGGTGGTGATAGGCACCTCCTGGAGCAGGATGCCCTTTACAACTATCGAAACTAACTCCTTCAAAATATTTTGCATTTCGATTCCATCCACTATTAGTGATACCATTCACAAATTGCTGGGTGGTATTATTCCAATATCTACCATCTTTTGCATTAAAAATACCCACACCATTTTTCCAAAGTCCTACAACACCAAGTCCAGTATTAGTTTTTGTTCCATTATTAACAACAGGTGTTAATGGGAACTTACAAACATAATTTTGGTCAGCAGGAGCATTTGGATTATTTTGCCAAGGACCGATCACATATCCAGGAATACTAGATGCACTAATATAAGAATTGGTAGATGTATAATAAACACTTTGAACATTACACTCCAATGATGGATAACTTGGATTTGATTGTCCAGATGTATTTTGTATCCACGTAGTAATAATTGGGTTAGATTGGGAAAATATGTTTTTTGAAAGTAATAAAATTATTACTAAAATTTTAAGCTTTCTAAATTGCATAATGTATTGTTTAAAATATTTTATGATTTTAAACTTTGTCGAATTTTAAATACAATATCCTTCGGTTTAGCATGTTATTTTATTTAATTTTTATCAATTTTTTTGATTGCCAAATATTATTTTTATTTCTGATAAAATAAATTCCTTCTTCTAATGTGCTAAAATTTTGATTTTCAATATCATTTCCACTATAAATTATTTTACCTAATACATTAGTAAGTATAAATTCATCGCTATCATTTTTGGGAAAAATATGAATATAATCTTGAAAAGGATTTGGCGAAATATCAAATGTTTCTGAAGAAAGGTCATTATTATCTACAGTTTTTATGCACCAATCTCCTTTGCCAACTAAATTGCTCATTTCATTACAGAGATATTGATAATTGGAAATATCTTCGGTTGATAGGTTTGTTTTTAGTAAATTAATAGCTTCGTCTTTATCCAAACTCAAATTGTAAAATTCTTGAATTTGATTATCAAATCGGATTAGTTTGTATTTTTCATTTCGTATTGCTTTTCCGTCAGAAGAATCTGGCATCAATTTGAAATTTTCACAAAAAGACCAATTTCTAATTTTGATATTTTCATTTTTTAGAATTGGCAATAAGCTTTTTGAATCAACTGGTTTATTTACAGGAATTTGAGATTGCCAGTTATTAACGCCATTTAATTCTAAAACTGTAGCAAAAATATCTGCTACATTTACTAAAGCATCCGTACTTCTGTTTTGATTCACTACTGATGGTCCAGAAATTATCATAGGTACATGAACTCCATTTTCATAAACAGTTCCTTTTGAGCGGTTAATATTTGCAATTTGGGCAGTTTGTGTCGTATTTCCGTTGTCTCCAATAAAGATAAAATCAGTACTATCGAGCTGATTTAATGTTTTCAAGGAATCCATAAATCTTCCGATTTCTGTATCCATTGCCTGAAGGGCAGCTTTGAAATACTTTTTTGGGTTTTGATTGATATCTTGCTGTGTTCCAGAAAGTGTTTTGTAGTTATGCAAATTTAAAGGTGGAAGATGGTATGGGGCATGTGGAGCATTAAATGCCAACCATAGGAAAAATGGTTTTGAATTTTGGTTTTTAAGCCAAGCAATCGCATTATTTACATTTTCAGAGGTGGCATAATTTGTACAGGTACTCTGGACGCCATTTGTGTGTTTTGTCCAATTGGTAAAATTGGTTAATTGCCCAATAAAACAGCCTTCAAAATGGTCGTAGCCCATTCGTAGCGGATTCAATAAATTCCAAACTGGTGCTGGCTGTTGTAAATGCCATTTCCCAATATTAGCACATCTAATATTGGAATTGTTCTTTTTCAATAACTTAGGTATGGTCACTTCTGCAGTATCCAAAGGATTTGACCCACCAGCTCCTCCAACTATGCCACCCACTCCAGTCCTGAAACTATACCTTCCTGTCAAAATAGTCGATCGGGTTGCGGAACAAACTGGATTTGCTGTTGCTTGATTGAATTTTACTCCTTTTGAAGCAATTTTCTGATATTCGGAACATCCACAGTATCTTTATAATCAGCATAAAATCCGAAATAATCAGTTCCTAAATCATCTGCAATGATCAAAACTATATTTCTTTGACTAGAGCAAACTATTGTAATTGTTGAAAAAATCAGTATAAGTAAATTTTTATACATATTATTTTTTTCTAAAATAAATTTGACAACCTATTGATTTCGTTTGTGTTATTTCGATTTTCTTATTTTCCAAAAGTGCTTCTACTGCTGCTTCTACATATTTGTTTTCAACTTTTTCTGGTTCTTGACCATTGTCATCAAAAGCACCATCGTATTTTACGACCCATTGCCCATTTTCCTTCCAGATCACATAGGCATGTGGCGTTTTTTGAGCATTAAAATTTTTAGCAACTTTTTGATTTCCATCCATTAAATATGGAAACATAAAATGTTCATTTTTTGCTTTTTCAACCATCAATGGATAGGTATCTTCTTCATATTGAACTGTATCTGTCGAGCTGATGGCGATTAAAGGAACACCTTTTGGTAAAAATTTTGAATGGAGCTCATTGAATCGTGGTGGATATAATTTTGCAAAAGGGCAATGGTTGCAGGTGAAGATAATTATAAATCCTTTTGCAGATTTATAATCACTTAAGGAAATATATTTTCCATCTACATTCCTTAATTTGAAATCCTTTACAACTTTATTTTGTCCAAATGAAAAACATAGGTTGAAAACCATTAAAAAAGATAAAACGATATATTTTTTCATTTGATTAATTTTGATAATGATTGATAATCCAAGGGTTTAGCAATGAATTTTCTAATCTTCTTTTTGTTGTTAATAACTAAAGTTGCTGGAATATTTCCTTGCCAATTTTGGTCAATTTTACTAATCCAGTCTCCTTTTGGTACTTTCAATAAATAGGTAAAATCCCCAGTTTGATATTTTTCAATAAAACTTACAAAGATTTTATTGCTATCTTTTTCAATATCCAAACTTATTAAATAGAATTGGATAGGTTTGTCGCTAACTTCTTTTTGCAATTTTAAAAAATCAGGAATTTCTTGCATACAAGGCTTACACCATGTGGCAAAAAAATTAAAAACAAGCAGGCTATCTGTCTGTTTTTCAATTAATTGTTCTAATTGATCAAAACGAAGTACTTTCAATTTTTGACCAATTAGAACATTGGAAACCCCAATAAAAATTAAAATTACAATTAGAAATCTCATTTATTTTACAATAAATTTTTGAGTACTCTCTTTTTTGTATTTATTATCCATCAACTGCATAAAATAGATTCCACTACTCAAATTACTGATGTCAATACCATTTTGTAAATCCGGTTTTGGCAGCATCATCATTGTTTTTCCAAGAGCATTCACAATTTTTATATAATATGCAGAAGCATTTGAATCTTCAAAATTTACATAGACTCTATTGGTAGCTGGATTGGGAAATACAGTAAATTTTGTAGAATAATTATCAATTTGACTGAAATTAGTCGGATCAGTAACAACAAATTGTCCCATCATTCCGCCATCTTCATGTGGTGCAAAATGGCAATGGTACATAAATGGATGAATTGCATCAGCATAATCATCAAATTTAGCTACAAAGGTCGCTGAAGTATTGACAGGCAAATACAAAACATCTTTCCATCCACTTTCATGAACACCCACTGCACCATTACTCCGAGAAACCAATTTGAATTCTACATCATGAATATGAAAAGCATGGCCAAAAACACCATTATTCGTAATAGTCCACTTTTCAATATTGTTTAAAGGAACAGTATGATTGATTTTTGTGAAACTAAAAGGTGCATTATCTAAATCAAACGGTGCTCCTCCAGGATTGCCATTTGTAACTTTGATAGTTCTACTAAAAGTAGCATCCGATTCTGTCCAATATTTGTTGTTTACTAAAGAAGTTGGTACCGTTTTAATTGGGTTAGATGTTGTTGCAGCAATTTTAATGTGTAAAACATTAAAGGTAGTATTATTCAATAAGCTGCCAAATTCTCCAGTTTTTCCAGGCTCACCACCTGGAAAACCAAGTGGAAATCCACCATTATAGGCATTCAAATCCAAAGTAGCCCCAACAGCATCATTGCTCAAATCTACTAGAATTTCAATTCTTTCTCCCACAGCTAACAAAGTTTTGGTCGCTGCAACTGGGGCATTCAATAAGCCACCATCATTTGCAATAATATAATAGGTTCTTCCATCGCTAAATCCAAGATTATAAGATCTTTCCATTTCTGCATTTAAAATTCTAATCCGAACCAATTGTTTTGGGAGGCTTACTTCTGGTTTTGGTGTTCCATTTACCAACATTTCATCCCCATAGGAAGATTTTGATGTGACAAAAGCATTATTTGTGGTATATCTTCGGCTAGTCAAAGCAATTGGAATATCATCTACACCATAAGTTCTAGGTAATGCTAATGCTTTTTCTTCAGCATCTCTGACAATAATAAAACCTCCAAGACCTTTCGTCATTTGCTCTTGCGTCATTTCATGCAAATGCGGATGATACCAATAAGTTGCTGCATTGTTGCTTACTTTCCAAAATGGTTGCCATAAGGTGCCTGGAGGTATTATTTGATGAGGTCCACCGTCCATCACAGCTGGTAAATGCATCCCATGCCAGTGTAAAGTAGTCGAATCATTCAAATTGTTTTTAACATTCAAATGAACGATATCTCCTTTGTTGAAAAATAAAGTAGGTCCCCAAATATTGTGATTAATCCCTGCTGTAATCGTTTGATTTCCAGTTTTTAATTGGGTGAAAGTATCTCTCAAAGTAAGATTGAAAGTTGTTCCAGAAATGGTATCTGGTATCCAAAGTGTATTGTATTGAGCAGATAAATTCATTATGATAAACAATGAAAATAGAAAAGTCGCTTTAATTTTTATATGAAACATGTATTAAATTTTCTTATAAGACGATAGATATATTGAAATCATTCGGTAGTTACTTATTTATTTTGGATACCCGAATTTTGGGTTGAATAAAAATTCTTTATCAGATAGGGTTAAAAGGAAAGTTATTAGGTCAACTTTTTCATTTGGGGTTAAATTAATAGGTTGTTTTAGTTTATTTGCTAAAGTTTTTGAAGATTTGATACCAGTGGTATAATGTTTCAAAACTTCGTTGAGCCTCTTGAATCTTCCATCATGCATATATGGGGATGAGAATTCTATATTTCGCAAGGTAGGAACTTTGAACTTTAAGGAATCTGAAGGATTTAATGTTATCCGCAACCTCCCAAAATCCTTTAGTGAAGTATCCATTCCAATACCATTATTTTCAAACTGGAAATTGGTAAAAAGTGGCTCAGTATGACAATTATTACAATGTTTTTTAAATAATTTATAACCATTTTTTTCTTGATCAGAAAATTCCAACTCCTTCCTTTTCATTTTGTCATATTTGGAATTGGCACTTACCAAAGTGAGCATAAATTGGGAAATGGATTTCAAAAGATGCTCTCCAGTTACAATACTATCTTGGTATGCTGCATAGAATAATTTACGGTATTTTGAATCTTTTTGCAATTTGGCAACTACATTTTCGATTTTTTCGTCCATCTCTAATGGATTGCTGATGGGCGCTAATGATTGCATATCCAAATGATTGATGGCACCGTCCCACATAAAAGTATTTTGCCAAGCTAAATTCATGAGAGCAGGGGAGTTGCGGATACCAATTTTGTCCTCAATTCCGTGACTCAAAGCATGATCAACATGAGTAAAGGCAGTGTATTGCAAATGGCAATTAGAGCAAGCAATGGTATTATTTCTGGATAAAATTGGGTCATAAAAGAGGGTTCTTCCCAATTCGATTGTTTCTTTTTTTAAAGGGTTTTTCTTGAAATTATAGGTTGGTTTCGGAAAATTCTTTGGTTTTTGCATCAATTCTTCTTCCTCAATGATGAATGAGAATGCACTTAATATCAAAAGTAATAGGATGCTATTTCTCATTTGTTTCTAAAATAAATGAGTTGGCAAAACTTTTAGCAATTTCCACAGCATTGGTGGAAGGTGACATAATGTGATTTGTAGTGCTCAAATTCAAATTTTCCATGAATTTATCTAACAAAATATCAATGGATATGGAAGGATTTGATGTGTGAAATTTTAAAGTTTGTATCGTTGAGAACGGAAATTGGTAACCGCCAATATGATATTGAAATTCATGGTTTCTGGTATTGCAAAGGGTTGATTTGCCCTCCAATTTAAAATTTATATAACCATTTTGCCAAGTCCAGTACATCCCATTTGTGGGGTCTAATGCTCCACCAAAAGCACCCGAAACATTGGTTAAACTATCAATACCAATTTGCATTTCTATCTGATCAAAAGCTATATCTATAGGAATTTTGATTTCATTCTTTGGGTTTTCTCCAAAGCTCAATAAATGGTAACTATCTTTTTCTTTGTAAACAGATTTGCCATTCTTAAGTAATTGAATATTAGAGATGTAGCATCTAAAAATATCAAATTGAACACTATCTTTTTCTGTTATGGAATAATATTCCTCATCGAATTGTACGATTTCCTGATGAAATTTTGGGTTAAATTGTAGAACTAGATTATGATTTTGAGCTTTCAAATAGACTGAAAAACCAATCAAAATAAAAATAATTGCACAGAATCGAATCATTATTTTCTTTCTGGTCTTTTAGGTGGTGAAAGATGTTGGATAATATCCTCTGTTAATTCATAATATTTTGGCAATTGATCTGGCGTACAAATTGTCTTAATGGCTTGAAAATGTGCTAAATGAATATGTTCTATATTCGTTTGGATTTGATTGATTTTTGAAATTAATGAGTCATTTTGTAATGTGTTTTCCTCATTTTTCAATGAATTATAAAGTATTTTTTTTAACTCAACAATACTATCGTTCGCTGCGTTTACAGCTTTCACATGCTGTTTTACCATGGAATCATAAACTGAAATTTGTTTTTCGTCCAAAGCCAATTTGCTAATTATAGTCTTTTTTAAAGCATCTGGCGGTCTTTGTTTTGGTTTTCTCAAAAAAATAAAACCAAGCAAAACCAAATTGATGATCAACAAACCTATACTTAATAGGGTCAAAAATCTTGTCTTATTCATTGTAAATTGAATTATTGGGTACTAAATTCATTACCTGAGCAATATTTACTTCATTTGTTTTTTCATTAATCTTTGTAAAGATGACAAAAATATTTACTGTAAGTATGAATAGAAATGCAAATCCGTAAGCCCAAACTACTTTTTTACTAAAATTCAATGAAGGCTTGGCAGTGATTTTTTGCTGAATTCTAGTAAATAGAAAAGGTGGAGTCTCCACTTGCTCTATTTTTTTTAGTTCACCTAAAATATTTTCAATATCATCATTTTTCATAACATAAATATTTGTCGAAATTAATTAATTAATCCTTCGGATACCTCAATAATTTTTTTGATAAATTTTCTTTTCCCCTAGAAATCAAAGATTCAATTGCTTTAGTAGATAAATTCATGATTTCTGCTATCTCATTTTGTGATTTATTTTCAATTTTGCTTAAAATAATTGCTGTTTTTTGATTTTCAGGGAGTTGATTTATTGCTAGAAAGATCTTTTCTATTGCTTCCTTTTGCTCCATTATCACCCCTGGATGATTAAAACTAGGTTTGTCGTGAAGAATTTCATTACTATCATTTTTGAAAATAGAAGTTAGGAAAACAAACCTTTTTTTGGATTGTTTTGATTTGATAAAATCCAATGATTTATGAATTGTAATTCTATAAATCCAAGTCGAAATTTTGGAATTCCCTTTAAATTCACCTAAAGATTGGTGAATGGCAACAAATACATCTTGAGTGATTTCTTGTGCATCCTCATGGTTCTGAACATAATGTAATGCAAGATTAAACACCATGTTTTTATACTCTTGATATATCGTTTCTAAATTCAAATATTGCCTTGAAAAATTATAAATTTCATATTAGGGACGAAAATAACATTTTAAACAATACATTGTCAAATAAAAATATTCTCATTAATTTATTAGTAGAATATTAAAGTCAATTTTTTGATTTTAATTGAAAATATTAAGGATGAAAAAAAACGAATTTTGAAATATTAAAACAAAAAAAAAGGAATTGTTTCTTTTGAATACAATTCCTACTTACCAATTTATAATAAAATAATATCACTTCATAATAATAAAAGTATTCGTAACTTGTTCATTTTCAGATTGTATAGTGCAGTTGTAAACACCAACTGCAAAATTGGAAACGTCTATTTTCAATTCTGATTCACCACCAGCTACTTCAATTTTCTTGAGAATCGCACCATTAACATTTGTTAATATGATTGTTGATTTTTCAAATAAGTTTCCATTCTCTTTTGATATTTTAATATCAACATTTGTTGGATTAGGTGAAATAATGTATTTTATTGATGCTTTATCATTTGATGGAGAATTTTTATTTTCCAATTTAGCAATTCTTTCATTCAGCGATTTGATGATTTCACTTTGTTCTTGCATTCCCTTAATCAATACAGGAATTAATTCTTCATAATTAACAGATTTAAATTGCACTTTTTCAGCATTTTCATCCAAATCTAAAGTTTGATTTTCACGAACTAGGGTAGGGAATATGCTTTCTAATTCATCAGCTATTAAACCAAAATGCTGTCCAGTTGGCAAATTCATTTTTGGATATTTAGCTGTATTGAAAGTATAACTCATTGGTTTTAATGCATGTATGTAGTCTAAAGCATTTTGCATTTCCACAATATTTGTTTTCAATTTTCTATCAGAAACAGTGAATGAAGCAGTACTGAAAACTGGTCCCATGAAATAACCAGCATAATTATTTTTTCTATCAATGATGTTCCCAACAACGCCATTTGAATAGAAGGAAAATCCGTAAATACCATAATTCAAATTTGATTCTGCATAAACAGCTACACTTTTGGTCTTTCCTCTGGCGTAAATGGCTGCCTCTGAAGGTGTTTTTCCAAAAGATTCTGTATAAATTCCGATGCCGCTATTTGTCCTTACATCGAGTTTTCCATCTGGTACATTGGTTCCAACCCCAATTTTTCCAGTTGTATTTAATATTGCATTCGAATTACTGATGGTCCATTGTCCATAATTGAAATTAGAAATGAACATGAACGAAAAAAAGCAAAAAAGTTTAAAATTGATTTTCATTTAATTTAATTTTGTTGTGAAGAATTTATAATTAGATACCAATGAAATTTCAAACGATGCTTGATTGTCACTATTTATTTTTAATTATTCCAATGTATTAATATTCAGTATTTTATAATTAAAATTAATTTGCTTCTTCGACTTCTTCAGTTTTTTCAACTTTATTTTTGTTATTCATTAAACCAAACATCATAACAAATGCTGACAAAATAATTACTTGAGTAATCATTGATTTATCAATAAAAGGAAGTTGTTGAGATTCTGGTATGGATAAAAACAACAAAATAGTAATCAAACCTCTTGGAGCAATATATAGTAATGGATTTGATGGAATTCTAAATAATTTTAAGACTAAATAGCGAATTATTAGAATCCCTGCAAATATTGATAATGAATAATAAATCGTTTTTGGGTTAAATAACTCATCAATATTAATTAGGAAACCAAATAAAATAAAAAATATTGCTCTGATTAAAAAGGCTAATTCAGTTGTAATTTCTCTAAACTTCACCACTTCTTTTGTGAAATTATCTGGATGAAATTGTTGAATGAATTTTATATGTCTTAGTTCATCAATATTTCCTACAAATAAGCCAAATATTAAAATAAATAATAAAGCAGGTAGGTGAAATATTTTTGATGTCGCATAAATCAAAAGCAAAATTATTATCATCGGCACAAACTTAATATGATGCTTTATTTTGTTCAAAAATCCAGCAAGTAATAGGGTTGCGACAAAAGATATTATCAACATTAAGACAAATTGAAAACCGAAAAGACCAACTGCTTGTGAGCTAATATCATCATTTAAAGTAATGAAATTGAAAAATATTACGCCAAAAATATCTGACATACTACTTTCATATGTTACAAATTCTCTATCCGATTTCATCAAATATTTTGCACTTGGTATAGCAATAGAACTACTTATTATTGCGAATGGAATTGCATTTGCTAGTGCAATTTTCAAATCTATTGATTCATAGTAAAACAGATAATATGCCAATCCGAAACTAATAAAAAGTATCGGCAAAAGAGCGACGATAGAAGACTTTAAGATTAATGATTTTTTCTCTTTATTAAACTCAAGTTCTAATGCTCCTTCCAGTACAATCAATATCAATCCAACTGTACCAATTGTTGGTAAAATTGGGTTGAGATCAGGAATGAGAATATTGAAGGATTGACTGATTTGTTTTACAAAAAAGCCCAATAAAAGCAATAAAATGACAGAAGGGATTTTTGTTTTTGAGGAAGAAATATCAAAAACATATGCTAATAGCAATAATATAGATAATGTTATAATAATAGTATAAGTCATAAAATTTAAGTTGAAAAGTAAGGCAATAAAATATCTTCAAAATTGTATAAACCTTTTTCTTTCGAAACTAGATTTTTTGCAATGAACATTGCGCCATTTCCAAATGCTTCTCTAGCAATACTTTCGTGAATTAGTCTTACAGTTTGATACGGAAATCCGAAAATTATTTCGTGTTTTCCAACTATTCCTCCTGCTCTTATTGAATTTATGGAATCAACATGAATATCCAATGCATGAGCAATTTTTACAGCCGTTCCAGAAGTACCCTCTTTCCCTTTGAAGTGTTCTTCCGTTATTTCAATATCGACCCAGGGAGCTATCTTTTTTAAATACCTGGATGCAAACAATAAATAATTGATCCCCAATGTGATATTAGGCGACCAAAAGACTGTTGTTGTTTTTGACAACTTTTTTAATAAATCAAGTTCTTTTTTTGAATAATGTGAAATTGCAGAAATAATTTTAACATTTCTGTCACTAGCTGCCTGACCATCAGTATAGATGCCCTGAGCAGACGAAAATCTATAATAAAAGCGACTGGATGTTCATCCAAAATTTCGCCAATACTAATAGAATGTGCCGAGAATATTATCCCAGATTCATCCGATTCTATACCTAAAAACTCAGATACACTTCTTTTTTCAAGAAGATTGGACTTTCTAAAAACCCATTCAAGTGAAAATTCTTGATTTTGCAAAATAACATTTGCAACAGCCTTACCTGTTTTGCCAAATCCAATAAGTCCTATTTTTATTTTTTTTATCATAAGTAAATTTCTTTTAGTTAATTTGAAATAAAAATTTGGGGGTGTAATAGTTTTTTGATATCATTTTTGGATATCAATTCAAAAGATCTAAAAAAATTAAAAAGCTTTATGTTTTTGTTGAATATGAAATGGATTCTTACTTGGAAAATCTTCAAACTGCCTGTATTGACTTACTACTTTATAAACTAAAGATAATGTTTTTATGATTAAATAACGAATAAGTTTAGATAAAAATTGCGGATTGTGAAGATTTTGAAAAATTTAATATTGAAGAATTGCAAAATAATAAGTATTTATATTTTTTGGATGCTAGTTATCTTTAATATTTTTCTAAATATAATTATACTACTTAAGTGTCAAATAATCAATACAATAAAATTGTGTTAGAGCAAAATGAGCATAAATTTTAAAATAATTAAATTCACTTTTTACGCTATTTTTTGGTATTAATATTTTTATTTGAATGGTCTAATAATTTCTTAAATATGCAAAAAATTAATCATAATTTAATATTAATTTCATCATAATATCTGTTTGAGTTTCATTTCCTAATACAAATTGATGTTTGTCAAACGCTGTAAATCCATTTTTTTGTAAAAGTTGATTGCTTTTTTTGTTTTCTTCCCAAACTCAATACATGATTCCAGAAGATGAAACTCCTGGCCGCTCACTCAATATTGCCTTGCTCTCACGCCCTTATGAAATGCCCGCAGTGATAGAAGTCGTGCAGCCGCTGGCAACTCCACGCAGCCCACAAGCCCCAAAGTCGACAAGGCCAGCCATCTAGTCAGCCGTCGCTCTAATCTCGTTATTGATGGTCACAACTTTGATGGAGTGGCTCAAAACAATCGCGTCATCATCGATGGCATGACCGAATGTACAATTGCCGCGGCTTCACCAGTGCAACTAAAAGTGACCTTGCCAAAAGAGTTGCGCCCAGGCCCACACTCACTGTGTGTCAGCACCGAAGGCATGCGCAGCAACCCAATTGGCTTTGAACTAGCACAATTAGAAGTAGTCTGCGAAGGTAAAGACAACCCTAAAGATACCTCAGGCAAAGTCACTGTCAAAGTCGTAGGCACCACCACTAAAGTAAACGTCAAACTAGTAAATCTAAGCCCCTGATCTAATCAAATTGAACAAAGGCGATGACGTCAAACTGTTGAGTAGTGGCGCGGCGCAGACAACACAGCTAGTGTCTCTGTTCAACGGCTGAAAAAAGGGCCAATGAAAGTCGAAGCCTGGCTAGAACTATAAAGCAAACAATAAAACCGAATCGAGGAGTCAAGAATGGCAGCTAACGCACAGCTCAACTTGAGTGTGGACAAAGCCAAACGCTACGCCCAGTCAATTGCCTATGGCAAGAAAATTGAAACGGTCATTCCCGGTGGAGTAGACAGCCCCTTTAGAGCTTTTCACGAAGTCGGTGGCGATACTGTATTTTTTGATCGGGCCAAAGGCTCACGCTTGTACGATCTGGATGGCAACAGCTATATTGATTATCTCGGCGCCTGGGCCCAGCCATTCTCGGCCACTGCCCCGATGAGGTGGTACGCAAGTGTCAAGAAACTCTAGCCAAAGGGCCGGTGTTCGGTGCGCCCCATGTCTACGAAATGGAAATGGCAGAGCTAGTTATTGCTGCCGTTCCTTCAATAGAGAAAATTCGCTTCGTCAACTCTGGCACCGAAGCAGTGATGAGCGCAATTAGGTTGGCCCGCGGCTTTACCGGCCAAGAAACTATCATTATGTTTGAAGGTTGTTATCATGGTCATTGCGATGCCACCCTGGCCAGCAACGGTCACCAATCATCTAGTGGTATTCCCGATGGTGCTAAGGCAGCAACTGTCTTAGCTAAGTTCAACGATCTGCAATCAGTTGAAGCTCTACTCAACCAACACAAGGGCAAGGTGGCTGGCATAATTGTAGAGCCTGTAGCTGGTTCTATGGGCGTGATAACACCAGTACCAGGCTTCTTAGAAGGCCTACGAGCCTTAGCCGATCGCTTTGGGGTATTGCTGATTATCGATGAAGTGCTAACCGGATTTAGAGTCGCATTTGGCGGCGCGCAGAATTACTATAACGCCAAAGCCGACATCACCTGTTTTGGCAAAGCTCTCGGTGGCGGCATGCCCATCGGTGCCTACGGCGGCAGCAAAGAAATAATGAACAGACTGCAACCAGACGGCGATGTCTATCAAGCAGGAACTTTCTCGGGCAACCCCGTCACCATGGCCGGTGGCATTGCCACTCTCACCTTACTGAAAGACCCAGCCGTCTATCAAACCCTGGAAGACCGCACAGCCCAGCTTTTTGCCGGACTGGGTAAGGTGATCGCCAAAAACAATTGGCCAATTCAACTTCCTCGCCTGGGTTCAATGTTCTCCATCGTCTTTGCCGAGAAACCAGTGTTGAACTTCCAAGATTCACTGACAATTGATTGCAAGGCTTTCTCTAAGTTCTTCCACTTTGTGCTCGACAATGGCATCTACCTGCCTCCTTCAGCAGTGGACGCCGCCTGCCTTTCATCGGTGCACACAGTTGAAGAAATCGAAGAGACAATTGAGATTATGAGCAAAAAGGTTTTTTAGGGTGGCGCTTTAGCACATGTCTTGACAAATCGCCCCTGTGTTATATTTTTTGTATAATACAGGGAGTTTCTGTCACACACAACCAATCTCCGCAAGGTAGGGGCTCGATCATGCTCACCGTACCTCCGGCACTTCTGGAATTGCTTCACCTGCAAGCTGGAGCCACAGTTGGCATCAGTGTAGACGGCGAACGACTTGTTATTGAGCCATATCCTCGGCCAAGATATACGCTTGCTGAGCTGCTAGCCACATCAGACTACTCCCAGGCACAGCCGCCAGAAGAAAGAGAGTGGGTAGATGCACCAGCACTTGGTCGCGAAATTATATGAAGCGCGGAGATATCTACCTGGTCTCACTCGATCCCACGCAAGGTCGAGAGCAGCGAGGCCATCGTCCTGTACTCGTTATCTCACCAGCTGAATTCAATGCAGCGACAAAACTACCGGTAGTTTTACCTATCACCAATGGCGGTGAGTTTGCCAGACGCATTAGTTTCGCGGTCCCTATTTCGGGTATCAAGACAACTGGCGTAGTTCGCTGCGATCAGCCCCGCGTACTCGATCTAGATGCGCGAAATGGAAAAAAAGTGGACACTCTGCCTCAAGCCATAATGGCTGAAGTTCTAGCTAAGGTCGCGCCAATTTTTTGAATAGTTTGAATTAGCCTTCATGCTGTCGCTAAGGGTGAGCTTCACAACTGGAGTGCGCTTTGAGTTCAAAATCGCTTTGGTCAACTAAACTTCGCAACCTGCTCATACTGGGTGTAACTGTGGTCTTGATGCAAAGCTGCGCTAATGAACGGCAGACTAAATACATTCCTAGACCTCGATTCTTCACTAGTTGCCTAGCTAGGCAACTGAACCTGCCACCGAATCTCAAAAGCTCGAAAAGCAATCCCGCAAATTCCAAGTCCACTAAATTTCTCTATGCACTCGTCGTTAGTTCGTTTTCTGAATACTCGCCTATGCTAATGCTATCGGACAACGGAACTGCAATTGTCGCAGACCACGCGAGTCCAACAGGCTATACCTGTGGGCACATGAAACCTATTCAGCTGGAAGAATTCAAAAGCTCGGCAGCGAGCTGTGCTCACTAAAGACAAAAGACTATGGGTCAGAGATTTCCATTACCGACTTACCTTCGACTTATTTCTATGTAACCGATAGCCTCGGCAATCATCAAAGAATACACATTTATGGTGACTTTGACAGCAACGAATTCTGGATGAGCGAGGAGGACAAAAGAGATCACTGCATTGTGCCTGAAGTTTTAAAAAATGCATTCAGAAGTACTATGGAAGCAAGAAAAGAATTTACATTGAACCGAGAAGGAAGCAAACAAACTAGCGAAGTTTGGACCCCTGAGCGTCTAAGCTTTGTACTAACGAAAATAACCGATGATCAGAAATCGGCCTCAACGCATTCTGTGGAATTCAAATCTAGTTGTATGCATGAAGCACTAGAAGAGAAATACACCATCAAAAAAACGACTTAAATCAAAGCGAAATTGACACACTATTATTAGCCTACTTAGAGAATTACAAAATAAAAATTCAAGGCCAGCTCTACTCGCTCGCGCTGACAGAATAGCTCAGTACGCGGCAAGACTATTGAAAAAGAACGTCTATGAATGATGGTAAGGTCCAGTGCTCAGGCCAGTCCTCCTAATCTTGCTCATCACTGCCAATGAATATGGTGCACAAAATTTCGTCAGGCTCAAATCTATTAGTTGTTTAAAGATGTCCTTCATGAGTTAGCTTGTCCTTCTTTCTCGCTCCTCAGTTCTTCAATTCTGCCAGTTTCTACATGGGGAAAGCTTAGCTCAATTGGGTACAAAATCAGGCAGTTGTCTCTTAATGAATGGAGCAGCAAATGCGACAAGGTAATGCGGTTTCAATTATTTCACTGACCATATTTACTATGGTCAGCTCTATATCGCCCGCAGCAGCACAAGCAGCCGATAGCTACACCAGCCAAGAAGGAAAATTCACTGTCTGCTACGAAGCGCGCTATGGATTCATAGGCAGAAACGGCAAAACTATTCTCAAGCCAACGTACTGGAAAATCAGTGATTTCCACGAGGGCCTGGCGACATTTCAGCAAGGCGATAAATTTGGCGTGATCAACAAATTGGGAAAGGTGCAAGTCAAAGCGTGCTTCGAGGAAATTGGTCCATTCGCAAAGGGCAAGGCCCTGGCGCGGACTTACTTGCCACGCAAACAAGACCCTGATGGTGACTGGGAATGCGCTGGACTCTGGGGCTTAATTGACACCCGTGGTAATTGGCTCGTTAAGCCAACTTACGACTACGTGAAAGCTCTCGACAAAGAATACAATTTAGCCACCAAAGGCGGAAAGCGTGGTTTTGTAGATAAGAGCCTGAAAGTTCTAGTTGCCCCCAAATTTGATGAGCTTTATGACATGTCCGAAGGCATGGCTGCCTTTGGCGAACAGGGCAAGCTGGGTTTATAGACAAGCAGGTAAAGTAATTATCCAAGCCAAATACAAATCTGCTGCACCGTTCAGAGAGGGTAGCCCGGGCAAAATGCTGATGGCTGGGGCTTTATCGACAAGAGTGGAAAGACCGTAATCAATCATCAATACAAAGACGCAAACTCCTTTAGCGAAGGAGCAGCAGTGGTGAGTACATTTGACGATGCTGATGGTTCGTTTTTTATCAATCACGGTGGCATCAAACTATTTAATGAAAAGTACTGGTTCGCCGAATCATTCAAAAACGGGAAGGCCCGAGTGCACGCCTTAAATCGAGGCAAGTCTTACAGGGGCTGCATTGACAAATTGGGAAACTTCACGGCAAGCGACAAAAACGAAGAATATGAAACGGTCTACAAGAAGAAACCTTCTGAAGGTCTCAATATCATAGAAGAGGAAAAGAAAAAACCAGACTACAGTTTCTTGTCAACAAGCGACTACATAGTCAAAGACACAAAAGGAAGAGTCTGTTTCAAACTTGCCAAAATATTCAGAGTTAGTGACTTCCACGACGGAGTAGTTGTATTTTCCAGACCGGTCTTAGCCTGGAAGAAGTCGGCCACTCAAGTTGCCAAAGAAGAAGAACGAGAAAAGCAAGAACAAACAAGGGAACGAAACAAGTACATAGCCAATCCATACGGAGGACCGCTAGCACTGCGCAGAGCCCTGAGCAAACCGCCACAGTGGGGCTACAAAGATGCAACTGGCAAGATAGTCATTCCTCCAAAATTCCGCTACGCCAAGCCCTTTAGTGATGGCCTAGCTGTTGTTGAAGAGGTCTTGCTGGCCGGTTACATAGACAAAACAGGAAAGTACGCTACAGGCCGTGCTTCCCCATAAGTGCCAGCTCTTTTGAGCACGGCACTGCCTACGGTACCAAATGCTCGAAGGAATATACAGAGAAGCCATTCACCATAAGTCACGGCTGCGTCGGCTGCAGCTGTAGCTACCGCATCGGTCTGATTGATCACAGCGGAAAGTTCATTACTCAACCCAAATATGAACAATTCGAACCAATCTCAGAAGGGCGACGAGCTTTCAGGCTAGACGATAAGTGGGGCTTTATGGACAGCAGCGGAAAGGTTGTTATAGAGCCAAAATACGCCGCTGTACAGCCATTTTCTGAAGGGTTAGCAGCAGTGACCGAAAGGAAATGGGGTGGTGGCCTTTCTCCAATTACTCCATCAGCCTGGGGCTTCGTTGATAGGGATGGCAAACTAGTTATACCGCACCAATATCGAAGTGCTGGCTCGTTTCACGACGGCTTAGCTTTAGTCTCAGAAAATTGTCACAATATTTTTGGGAAGCCAGAAGGGTTCATAGACAAAACTGGCAAGCTGCAAATTCCATCGAATCAGTACCTATCTAGAGGATTTGAAGGCGGCGTTGCCGTTCGAGGTCAAAATAAAAAATGTTGGTTGATTGACACCACCGGTAAAGCATTGACAGACGATTCTTACGATCAATTCGGAACCGCTGAAGGCAAATCGTGGCGCTTGAGCGGAGAGGGGCTGATACCAGTGAAAAGAGCCTCGCTTTGGGGTTTCATAGATACCCAAGGCAACAATGTTATTGCGCCGCAGTTCAACGAAGTCAGACATTTTCACGAGGGGCTAGCTGTGGTCAAATTTAAACACGGCCACCTTGCCTACATTGATCGTCAAGGCAAGATTAAACTTGATGAAAACTATGAACACGCATGGCAGTTCCAGGATGGGCTAGCCGTAGTAGTGAACGACCAAGGCACTTATGTCATCGACAAATCTGGCAAGCATTTGTTCGATGCTACTGGAATCGAATCATACAGCGAAGGGCTCTTTCTGTGGAAAGACACTTCAAAAGAACCGATCAAATATTGCTACAGCTACCAATATGAGTAAGAGCGAAACTTATATTCCATCGATTTTAGCTGCTCACATTGGGTAATTCTCAACACAACACTCGACTGCGCCGCCGGGAGTTGCGCGAAACAAGACGCTCTCGGGAGCGTTCTCCGGAGTTAAACAACTGTTTTATTTAGCTCGCTAGCAAGGTTCTGCATGAAGCAGATAATCGCTTCAAACTTCGCCTCATCAGTAACTTCGCGTGGTGAAATGTCAAACTCAATTTGATCCAGACAAAAGAAATGACAGTTCAGAAGCAAGCCAGACAAATCAACACTTAATTGACAGGCATGCTGAGAGCCCAGGGCGAAGATAGAGCCAGCTTCTGCGGGCAAGGTCGAGACTTCACCGTCCAAGAAAAAAGTCATACCGTAAAGCTTGCGCTTCAGCAACTGAAGCATGAGTGTCCAGTCATCGATACCAGTATCAAACACATAGATGTCGCGCAAAGAGCCATCATCATCACAAAATGCGTCTTTACACTTTGCCCAATCCAGTTTTTCTGAACCTGACGCCATAATTGATTCACCCAGTCAGCGGCCGACTACCCGCCACCAATATCGAGCAGCTCGGGGTCTTTGGCGCTAAGCCATTTCTTTCTGATAGCCAGAGCTTCTGCCCGCATGGCAGTGGCCTTGCTGCGCTCTCAGCGGTTTTCAGGGCTTTGCTTCAGTACATCAGCCACAGCCAAAATTACACGGGCACGGGCCAGCTGATCTTCGGCATGATCGCTCACAATCAAATTAGCCATGGCAGAATCGGCAGCACACTGTGCTTCTTTAAATTCACCCGACATCAAATAAGAGCGCGACAGCTCAGCCAAGATATTGGCCTTGTAGCGATCAGCAGATTTACTCTTTAGTCGCTGGCTTATCTTTGGCAGCGTCAGAAGCGCCTGACTGACCATCTACATCACCAGTTTCGCCTTCCGCATCTTCTTCAGTACCACCACGTAAATCCAACGCTTGGTGCAAAAGAGTAATGGCATCATCGGGCTGGCCAGTAAAGTTAAGAGTGCGCGATAGCTCGTAGTAACAATCAGCCAAAATAAAAGGGCTATTGGTGGTGGCACAATCTTTTTGAATTTGCTCGGCCATCTCGCATGCCTTCTTGCCGGCTTTCAGTGCTTCTGAATAACGGCCAAGGTCTCGCAAGATTGTGCCCAAAAGCTCATGGGTGAGAGCCTTCTGCTCGGCTTTCTCAGCGCTTGCCTGAGCTAACTCGGCATCACACTGCTGATACATGGCAATTGCTTCACGAGCAGTTGCTTCGGCTTCAGCAAAGCGACCCTGGCATCTCAGCACTTCGGCTAAAAGAGCAAGCGACCAAGCAGCATCAAGCGAATTATCAGCCCGGCTTTGTGCCACAAGCAAGCAAAACTTAGCCACTCTTTCGGCAGCATTGAGTTTGCGACTCAAAGTAAAAAGCGATACCAAAGGCTGAAGAACAGGCAAAAGCAGCATGCCCGAAGGCGCAACCATAACCTTAAAAACAGAAGGTTTGCCCACGCTAGTTTGTGTTTTCATTACTGCCCTAAAAAGTAGAGCGCATCTTTACGAGATCAGAGAAGGTATCCCAAATCACTGAGAACTTTCCACCAGAGGCACCTTGAGTAGTGCGGGCAAGTGCTCAATCGGAATTTCAATTACCTTGAAGCCAGCGCTCGGCACGAATGCAAAGTTCAGCGTCAACGAAAGGTGACTGAGATTGCAGTTTGATTTTATCCAAGATGGCCCGTCTAAACAGTTTGATTGAATTTATATCTTTATGTTTGTGACCATAGAAGGTACGAAGCATCAAGTTGTAAACCTTCGACTGCATCTTGCGACGAGGTGGGTCATTGCGATTAACGCGAAGACCAATGACGAAATCATGATCTTTCAAACCCTTTGCCATTTGCAAAAGTTCTTTAGGAGCGTATTGATAATCACCTGGTAGGGAGAAAACCAAATCTTTGCTACCACATTCGTAAAGCTCACGAATGGTGAAGCCGAAGCCCTTATTGATCGGATGATTGATCAAACGCACATGAGGGTTAGTCTGGCAACGTCCTTCGATGACAGAAAGAGTGCGGTCTTTGCTGCCGTCGTTGACTACGACGATTTCATAGTCGCTGCAGACACTCGATAAAAGAGTATCGGAATCGTCGATTAGACGACCAACCGTTTCTTCATCGTTATAAGCAGGAATAATCAGCGTCACTGAAGTCAGAAGATCTTTTGGCTCTGTTGAATTTGAACGCATTCTTGGTTGGGTGTTATTCATAATTTGTCCGAAACGCTATTAGTCCGAAACGCTACTTGGGGTTTATTTGCTCTTACGCTTTAGGCTGGTTGACCTTCAGCGCAGGCAGTAGCAAGGGCCACATCTGAACTGAGTGAACGCTCTTTGTAGAACGACTTTATACCATCTATTACTTGCTCTACTTGATCGTCAGTCATTTCAGGGAACATCGGCAAGCTCAAGATGCGATTGACGATGTGCTCTGTTGTAGGCAGACTGCCTGGTTTGTAGCCTAAGGATTGATAGGCTTGCTGCAAGTGAGCAGGAATTGGATAGTGAATTAGACACTGTACGCCGCGCTCTAAGAGGTAGGCTTGCAGTTCATCACGGTATGCAGTTTGAATCACATACAAGTGATAGACATGCTTGAAACCGGCTACTTCAACTGGTGTTACCACCAAGTCTTTGAGGCCTTCTGTGTATTTAGCGGCAATCTGACTACGTTTTCGTTCCACTCATGCACATAAGGCAATTGAGCAGAAAGAATGGCGCATTGAATTTCGTCTAAACGGCTGTTGATACCAACAGTGTCGTGATAGTAGCGCTTCGATTGACCGTAGTTGCGAAGCATTTTGAGCTTCTTGTACTTCTCTTCTGAATTAGTAGAGATAGCACCACCGTCACCAAATGCGCCCAGGTTCTTACTTGGATAGAAACTGAAAGCGCCATAGTCACCAATGCTTCCAGCAATGGCACCTTTATATGTAGCGCCAGTTGCTTGAGCAACGTCTTCCATAACTTTGATTTTGTGCTTAGAGGCGATCTTCATGATTGCTTCCATCTCTGCCATGTGGCCATAGAGGTGCACAGGCACGATCATCTTAGTGCGGGGAGTGATTTTGGCTTCAAGCTCACTTTCACGCATTACATAAGTAGAAGCTTTGATGTCGACGAATACAGGAGTAGCGCCAGTCATCGAGATGGCAGAAATCGTTGGCACAGCAGTGTGAGCCACTACTAGCACTTCATCTCCGGGGCCAATGTCTTCGGCTGCTAGGGCCAGATATATAGCTTCAGTACCAGATGCACAGCCAACTACATATTTAACACCTAAGAACTGAGCAAATTCTGCTTCGAATTTCTCAAACTCAGGGCCTAATATGTAATAGCCGCTGGCAAGAACGCGGGCCACAGCCGCATCGATCTGCTCTTTGTAGGCCTGATAGTGAACTTGCATATTGCCGAATGGAACGTTCAACGCTTTCCCTCGATATAACCGTAAAACCTGACCTGCCAATTCTAGTAGAAAAGAGCCAAATTGGAATTAAGCCTTGTTTAATTGACAACTAAGAAAACGGCCATTTTCTCTGGCATAAGCCTGGCACAAGGCTCAAGCCTGATTCAACAATTCTAAAGAGAGAGGGACTGAGAGCGTGTTCTAGCGTGACACCGTGTTAGAATCCAGAGCAAGTGAGACCTGTTCAAATTATTGATGAGTTTTCTCACAGGTTACCTGCTCAGTTTACATGAGCATTGTGAGCGGAAATTAAGATTATGAGCCAGACAGTGGAAACCGCCTTCAAGGGCAAAACGGCATTGATCACCGGTGGCATGGGCTTCATCGGCTCCAATTTGGCGATACGTCTCGCCAACCTAGGCGCCAAAGTTACCGTTCTTGATTCAATGATTCCAGATTACGGCGGCAACGAGTTCAACCTCGCACCGGTTAAAGACAGAGTGCGCATCAACTATTGCGACATTCGCGATGAGTCAGCCCTCGATTATTTAGTGCGCGGCCAAGATTATGTATTCCATCTAGCTGGCCAAGTCTGCCATTTGATGAGTTTGTCTAATCCTTTTCCGGATATTCAAATTAACATCACTGGTACAGCTGTATTAATGGAGGCACTGCGCAAGCACAACCCCAATGCTATCTGTGTATACACCGGAACTCGTGGCCAGTACGGCTCTTCCGTATCGCTTCCTGTAAACGAAGAAGCACCGACAAACCCTAAAGGCATCTACGAGATTTCCAATCTCACCGCTGAAAAAATCATCAAGGTATATAACGATGTGCACGGCATCCGCTCTGTATTGCTCAGATTGAGCAATATCTACGGTCCGCGCTCACAGATGATGCACTCACGCTTTGGTGTCTGCAACTGGTTCGTGCGTTTGGCTTTAGACAACGACACTATCCAGGTTTATGGCGACGGCAGTATTTTAAGAGACTTCTGCTATGTCGACGACACCGTTGAAGCAATCATAAAATCGGCCATCACACCGAAAGCCTATGGCGAAATATTCAACGTTGGCTCTGACATACCAGTGAGCTTCCTTGAATTAGTGAAGACCATCGTTGATGTGGCCAAAGCTGGTAAGTGGCAGTATGCCGAGTTCTCCGCTGAGAGAAAAGCGCAAGAGCCAGGCGATTTCTACTCTGATATCACCAAGATGAAAGAGATTGTGGGTTGGAAACCAACCACCACTCTAGAGCAAGGCCTCGCCAAAACTTGCGACTACTACCGCAAGAATCGCGAATTTTACTGGTCAAAAAACCCAGCTGGATTGCCTGCCAACAGTGAATCAGCCAAAGAAGCTGCTACCACTAAAGCCTAAAACTCAAATAGCGACGACAAATCAACTACACTGTCGGTAACTCTTTAAGGACCAAACAGTGAACGAAGGCACACGGTAAATATCGCCAGCGGCACACCATGGGAATCAGTGGTGGGCTACTCTCGCGCGTCAAGGTGGGCAATTTCATTGCTGTCTCTCAGGTACAACAGCCACAGGCGAAGACGGC
>JADJVK010000036.1 GCA_016710625.1 Saprospiraceae bacterium | reverse complement strand
AATAAAAGTTGGGAAGCTTTAGTGGAATATGTTTTAACAAAGAACAAAATTGAATGTAAAATTTTCTTGGCCAGAAAACCGCCAAAAGCAAAAGATAATGGGGTCATTCCTTCGAAAACGACTTTCAATTTGAAGCCTATCCCATCTTCAAGTGAATTCCACATTTAGATTATACCGGAACCAGCTAAGACCTGTAGTCGAATATAAAACTAAAAGACTACATTAAATATATTCAATTGAACTTACAGTACATTCTGGGAAAGACAATTATTTCTGAAGTCAAAAACCTATAAATTTATACATACTTGGCTTTGAAAATCATTCCCTTAGGTTGGTACAATATTATCGAAAATGGCACCGAACTTTCTCTACTCATTCTGGAACGGTATTTATATATTATACATTAGTTCATATTGACAGAATTTACTGGAAAGCATTTATTATTTTTACCAACTTTAATCCTACACCAACAAGGCGTCCGTTTATTAATGAAAAATTGAAGGAAAGTTGAACTTATTAAAAAAGTTAATAGTATTTAGTTCAATATAAAACCATTATAATTTCGTTATAATTAAAGTTCAATATAAAACAGAATTTGTGCCCCAAAAATTAGTTTTGGCATGCCCTCAAAACACCCAAATGGGCTCATGAATAGAAGATTTGTTTCTTAAAAAAAGTTTATGGAGGCATTACAGGTCTGGGCATTTTAGGTGGACTTTATGCTTGGCAACAGAACCATTTTTTGGGTTGAATTTTGTAAATCAAAAATGCCGATAAAAATTTACCAGACCAATGAATTAAAAACCAATGCAAATAAAGTTGATATTCATGTTGGAAAAGATCCGATTATCAATATATTATCCGTTCTTTGAAAAGCCAAAAATTTAATCCCGGACTTTGTGGTTTACACTGAGACTTTGTCACTATTGATACCGACTGAAGTACAATATGATGAATTGCTTTTAAGAAAAAAACTGCTTATGGAAAAATTAGAACGGTAGGGACCAGAAACTCGCTTACCTATGGAAAAATTGGTCAAACTGTGTTAGTTGCCGAAATGTCTCCAAAATTGTATGCGATAATAGTATTCTGGGAACTTTTAAGAAATCAGCAGTTGGAGATTAGCGGATTAAATTTTATAGGATTTGACGATTATTGGGGATTGAATTTTAATCCTGAAGTCATGAGCATTTACGATAATAGAAAATCAAATATTGTGCTTTGTCATAATCCTGATGTTTGCGACCTACCTATTTGGAATAATTATCAAGGTTGGATTCTTTCTGGGCATACTCACGGTGGACAAGTAAAACCTCCTTTCTTGGCTGCACCAATCGTTCCAGTTAAAAACAAAAAATACACCGCAAGGAAAATTCGATTTATCCAATGGAAGAACTTTATATCAATCAGAGCATTAGGTCATTTGTAGCAAATTAGATTTAATGTAAGGAATTAAACAACTATTTTTAACTCAGAAAAAGAATCATAAACATCAAAAAATTTATTCTTAAATTTGTAATAATTTATAAACCCTCTTAAACCAATAATTGAATTCCCTAAATTTGATTTCATTTATTCCAAAAGGAAATAAATAAATTCAAATCGTTGATTGGTTTCATTAAGGAACCAAAATGGCAAAGTGAATATGAGGCTTTGCAAGATCCATCCTCCTTTCTACCAACCTTGGAGTTTGAAGGATTGAAATGGGAAATCCCCTGTTATATGTACAATGAAACAAATGTTGTTTTTGATTCATGGATTGGCGAATATTGTGCTCTTGTTATTCCAAGGTACATATTAAAAGATTCATATCATTTATTAAAAATGACCAAGAATGTGCAGCAGCTGCAAGGCAAATCCGATTTTCATAAAAATTGTTTCGAAATTGAAGCTCAAAAAGAGCAGCTTTTAGTGTATTTGCGATGCCATCGAAACGCAAAAGAAGGAAAAAGTTCAAATGAAGTCGGTGAGTGAATACGAAATTCCAGCCAGAATTTCAGGAAGCCAAATTGAATGAGCGACGTTAAAAATGCATTTTGAACCTTTAACCCGCAGAGGGAGGAAAGCCTATCTCTACTTTCTTTTCATCTGGGAAACAATCTAAAATTAACGTACTAGAATCGAAAAATACATACCAAAATTTTGAGGAAAGGGATTAGAAGATTGATATGAAAGAGTGGGGAAGATATGTTTCTTCTGTGTATATTATATTTAGTTTTAATAGATGATTAAAAACGATAAATGGAAAATCATTACTTGAATTGCAATAGGTTTTTTTCTGGAAAGGCTTTCGTCACATCCTCTCTCACCAGCCAGATATTTTGACACCCAGAATGTGAGCATCCTGATAAATTAATTTTTCCTTAATGGAACGCCCAAACCAAGGGATATAATGTATGTGTTTGGTAAAAATCCAATAAAGGACTTGCTATTTTCCTATAGCTCCCCTATAAAATAAAACGCGCCAAAACAATATTCTCATCGCGATTTACAGAATGGATTATCCCCAACGAATTTACTGTATGTAAACGACATTTTGGACCAATCTCTTCGCTACTTGGGCAAAACAATCCAACTTGATCCAGAGGCAATATGTCACCTAGGTTTTAAAAAGCAACTTATCATTATAGTAATTTACTAAAAGATTGCAAAACAATTTTATTAGGAGACTTTAATAGCAATAAAATATGGATAAAAACGAAGAATAAACAACTATTCAAATGTTGTGCAATATTATAAAGAGAGTGGAATTTTAGCACTTTACTTCATTTTACACTCATGTAAAGAGTATATAAAAAATAAAATTCATCCATCTATTATTTGGTATTTGATTATTATGACAAACCCTATCACTTAGATTATTGCTTTGTTTCAAAGTGATTTATTAAAATGGATGGTTTCTGTAGAAATTGCTAATATGGAGTGACAAAAAATATATAATTTTATTGTTCCATAATAATCGTTTCATTTCGTTTTAAACTAATAAAAACGAAAGATCAAAAGTTTAAATGGGTCCTCAATTATTTGGGACGAATCTATCATTATCAAAAAATAAGTTTTTTTCCGCCATTCCTCACCTGGAAAGCAATTTATTTCAAACAGCTTCCATTTTAAAGCCACATTCTGTGGTAATCCTTAATTTTCTTTTACAGCAAACATAATTCCCAATCTAGTAAGGTTGAGAGACTTAAATAAAGATTTGAAATGAAAACACAATTGATGCAACACAAACACACACATAATATTCTTTTGTGTTCACAGCTTTGCTAGTAATCTATATAAAGGAAGAAAGACTTATTCGTAAATGCAGGAGCTTATGAAATTTTAAAAAAGAGTACTTGGTCCCAAAGAACATGATACAGAGGATATTCATGATCTATTCTTCCATTCAATATTGTCGTTTACACCTTTTTGCCCGGGGTACACCGTTTTAGTTTTCACATTAATGCCATAATATTTTGGATCATTTTTACCCATACAATCTTGCTTGCAGATGTTTTGATTTAGAGGTCCCAAGGGTATATTTGCTCACCCTTCCTTGTTAAGTTTATTCAAATGCAAGTGATGAAGAAAGTATTGGCAAATGAGGGATTTTCTTGGTCCCTTGGATGATGCTTAACGCCAATTATGAGTTTTTCGAACTGAGAGTTTCCTGGAAGGTGTTAAGCGTGGATGCTGTTTTGGCGCCGTGAGAAATCTCTTCAAATATTAGCTGTATGGTTGTTGAATATCAAAACATTATTGACCAACGACCAGATGAAGTTACCATCATTGAAAATCGCCAACAATCAAGAATCCGTTAAAGCTGAAAATGTGAAGATTAAGGATAACAATCCAATCAAAATCGGAAAAATTAGGTTTAGATGGGGAACTTTTATTGAAAGGCTTCCTCTTCAACACGTCATAAATATTAACTGGAGAAAGCGGCAATCTCAACTTCCAAATTCAAAGGAAACAAGTTTTGGGCTGGGGATGATTAATCGAACTCTGCTATTCTTGGGTGAAAGTGAACACCGAATACTGTTGAGGTAAATTAAGCAGAATATTAGAACTAGTCCAAATGCTTCTGTACAAAAAGCTCCATCCAGAATTGTTTAAGTAAGAAATTAAAAAAATATACGCTAATTATTGTTGTTGTTTTTGTATTTATTTTAACTTGCCTATTACCATATTTTTCATTTCAGAATACCAATTTATGAAATGGCTTTATCGTTCATTGATTTTTTGGTGATTTCCCGTCCATGCCTTAGTTATTTGTATTCCTCTTGGTTCTTTGGAGAAATTGGAGCAGCATCTAAAATGAAATCCTTTTCAAAGGCAGCATTTCTTTTAACTATATCTTCCGAACATCCAACATGGCCAGGATGGATAAACTGGTAACAACGACTGAACGTGTTTTTAAGGTACAAGAATTGTTTTGAAAACCCAGTTTGATAAAAAAGTTTGCCAAACTAGTAATGCCGCAAGTAAGAGTTCACATCCTGCTGCTATATCCAATCAGGCAATTATATCGGCGATTTCAGAAATATCCAATTGAGGATGTAGAAGAAATTTCTGGTCGTGGTTTGAAAGCGACAATCCAAGGAAGGAATTCTTGGTGGGCAATTTTAAACTACTGGATAAATACAATATTTCTATGATGGATGATTCGATTCCATTCAGTTTTCAACCCCTCAATGCAATTGCTTTTGATAAAAAATATGTCGGGTATCTTTCAGTTAGGATTGAAACTAAAGGATGCTCATGATACCATCAAAGAAACTGGAATGTCCATGGATATTCCTACCACTATGTTAAGGGAGAAAAAAGTGCAGTCAAAACAAATTTGTGAGGTGATTCTTAAGGTATTACAAGCTGGGGATTTTGGAGACCCTCCTTCCTGAAGATGAATCATCAAAGTGAAAGAAAATAAAGCAAATAATGTAACAGGTTACTTTTGTTGTGGAGGGGTCTTGTAAATTGATGCACCGTTGTGGCGTTCTGAGTGTGGGAATTGCCATGGAGGCTTGGGCAGTGATGCCACTATCAAGAACTCCTGGACATGGTCTCCAAGATGATCAGCCAAGCAAAATACCCATGGCAATCCATATTGGAAAACAAACCAAAAAATTGTTTGCAAAATATCCTCCTAGCTTTTTTGTGAAAGTCATTGTGTTAATTGAGGGCGGACTAGCCCTATAACCGGGAGAAGCTGTTTTTGGCAAGACGTGGAGTTGCCTGCCTATCCATCTAAATGCAGTCCGGATTCAAAGAATGGATTTTACTAAATATAATATCATTTTATTTTAAATAACTAATAATCAATTATTTGGGTGCTTCATCAATCGAAAATTTGTTGTTTCCGTAAAAATTATGATTATAGATTAATAGTACTTCTGAGTCTATCATTTCAGAATTTTGGATTATTCGATGAATAAATTCAACACTGAAAACAAAAATTCTATTTCATAATAATAATTTCTAAAAGAGAATCATTATCTTTACTAGTAATTCTATTTCCAATGAATATTCATCAAAAACTAAAGAAAAGAGGTTGAAAATAACACCACAGCTGTTAGTAATTATGGAGGCTATTTTTCAATTAAATATCTATCCATCGGCAGAAAATATTGTCGAGGTATGTCAAGGAAAAATTTCCAAATATTTCATTGAAGGACGGTGTAGCAAGGTCTTGGAGGTTTTTGTAGAAAAAGGCATTTTGAAGAAAGTAAAAACAGAGATAAAAGATGTAATAGCGATATGAGGGTTATTTAGAGCGCATCACCATTTTTTTTGTAGGATGAAACCCACCAAATCAAAGATTTTCATAATGAAAGAATTAGACGCCGTATTATTCACAAAAATTATTTCAAGTATAAAATTAAAGACTTGGAAATCAAAGATTTCAATTGTGAATTATAAATGGCGTTTTAAAGCATCCTAACTGAAAATTAAAAAAAAATATCATAGGCAACTAAAATTGATCAATTTCATAATAATTTTAAAGATATGAGTAATTCTAATGAAAGTAAATGTCCGTTTCCACATGGACAAATGCAAAAAAAAAAGGAGTGGCAACTCTCAACAATGATTGTGGCCAAATCGCCTGAACTGGGTATTTTGCCAACATTCTCCTCTAACAAACCCATTGGACGATGGTTTTAACTATGCTGGCATTTAAAAATTAGACTTAAATACCATCAAAAGAGATTTGAGCTAATGACCACCTCACAAGATTGGTGGCCAGCCGATTACGGTCACTACGGTCCCTTATTTATCCGTATGGCTGGACATAGTGCTGGAACATATCGTATTTCTGATGGAAGAGGAGGAGCAGGAACTGGGAAATCAACGATTTGCACCGTGAATAGTTGGCCAGATAACGGAAACTTGGATAAAGCTCGTTTTTTATTGTGGCCCATCAAGCAAAAATATGGGCAACTCTATTTCATGGGCTGACTTAATGATTTTGGTAGGAAATTGTGCTTTGGAGTCTATGGGATTCAAAACCTTCGGTTTTGCTGGCGGAAGAGCAGATATTTTGAGCCAGAACAAGATATCAACTGGGGAAATGAAACAGAATGGTTGGGGACAAACGTTACCAAGGTGAACGAGAGCTAGACAATCCTTTGGGCTGCTGTTCAGATGGGTCTGATCTATGTAAATCCTGAAGGACCTAACGGCAATCCAGACCCTGTTGTCTGGCAGAGATATTAGAGAGACTTTTGCAAGAATGGCAATGAATGATGAAGAAACAGTTGCTTTAGTGGCTGGTGGACATACTTTTGGAAAAGCTCATGGAGCGGCAAGTGCTAGCCATGTAGGTAGAGAACCAGAAGGTGAAAGTATCGAAAAAATGGGTATGGGCTGGATTAACAGCTATGGATCTGGTAAAGGTGGCGATGCAATCACTAGTGGCATCGAAGGAGCTTGGAAACCTAACCCAACAACATGGGATAATGGATATTTCGAAACCTTGTTCAAATACGAATGGAAATTGAGCAAAAGTCCAGCAGGTGCTCACCAATGGACACCAACGGATGAAAGTGCCGGGTAACCACTGTTGTGGATGCTCATGATAAAACGAAATTTCATGCTCCGATGATGACAACTGCCGAATGGCATTGAGAATGGATCCTGCTTATGAAAAAATTTCTAGAAAATTTTGAATGACTTCAATGCTTTGCTGATGCTTTTGCTAGAGCTTGGTACAAATTGACTCATCGTGATATGGGACCAATTGCTCGCTATTTGGGAGCAGAAGTTCCTAGTGAAGTGGTTTGATTTGGCAAGACCCAATTCCAGCAGGTAATAAAGATTTCAAATGATACAGATATTGCATCTTTGAAAGCAACGATTTTGGCTAGTGGATTGTCGATTTCTCAATTGGTGTCAACGGCATGGGCATCTGCATCTACGTTCAGAGGAAGCGACAAAAGAGGTGGAGCAAATGGTGCTAGAATAGATTTGCACCACAAAATAATTGGGGAAGTCAATCGCCAGAACAGTTAAAATCAGTTTAGCAACATGAAAGCATTCAAAAGGATTTTCCAAACCAGTTTCTATTGCAGATTTGATCGTATTGGGCGTTGTGTTGCCAGAGAGCAGGCTGCTAAAGATGCAGGTCATTCGTCATGTTCCTTTTAGCCTGGTAGAGGAGATGCTACTTTGGAACAAACTGATGTGGAATCTTTTGAAGTGTTAGCTTTTACAAAGCAGATGGTTTTAGAAATTATAGAAGTACAAATTGTAAGGTGGTTACGGAAGAAGCTTTAATTGATAAAGCCCAATTGTTAACCCTTTCTGCACCAGAAATGACGGTTTTATTAGGTGGATTGAGAGTATTAAATACAAATTTTGATGGTTCAAAATATGGTGTTTTCACAGCCACTCCTGGCAAATTAACAAACGATTTCTTCCGTTAATTTATTGGATCTAGGAACAACTTGGAAAGCAACAAATGACAAAGGCGAATTTTTGTGGGCTCCAACAGGATTACTGGCGAACCAAAATGGACCGCAACTAGAGCAGATTTAGTTTTTGGCTCAAATTCTGAACTTAGAGCAATTGCAGAGATTTATGCAAGCAGCGATTCAAAAGATAAATTTTTGAAAGACTTTGTTGCAGCTTGGAACAAAGTAATGAATTTAGATAGATTTGATTTAAGATAAAAAAAATCAAAATTGATGTGAAGTGATTTGGTGGGCATCATGAAATTTACAATTTAATTAGGTAATTTTTCAACTTGCTTTCCAAATCACTTTTTTATTACGATCATACACAGAACCTTAGTTATTAGTGTTTTCTAAAATAAATAAACCTCGTTACTAAGTAAACAAATATTTAAATAAAATTGACTAATCTGGTCAAAAAATAGCCAATATTCGTCTGTTTTTACAGCTTATTTCCGATTAAATTTCTTATATTTACAATGACTTTATCATAAATAATGTCATTTGCAAAAATTTGGATTAACATTATTAATTCAAAAATCGTTATGTTTTTGTACTATAATTCTATATTACAATTCTTGAATCATTTATTAAACAATTATGGATTTCCAGCATCAATATATTTTAGAAAAGGATAGGGCTCTTTTGAGACCTTTGGAATTAGCTGATTATGAATTATTGATTTCCTTCGCTATGAACGAGCCAGAGATTTGGAAATATTCGCTGGTACAGGCAGGTGGAGCAGCTGGTTTGAAAAATTATATTCAATTGGCAATAGAAGGAAGAAATGCCCAAAAAGAGTATCCGTTCATCGTGTTTGACAAAAAAACAAATCAATTTGCTGGCAGCACTCGATTTTATGATATTCAGCTGACTAACAAATGTTTACAACTTGGTTATACATGGTATGGCAAAGATTTTCAAGGTACTGGATTGAACAAACAATGTAAATATTTACTATTAGATTTTGCCTTGATACCTTAGGGATGGAAAGAGTGGAATTCAGGGCTGATAATGACAATAAAAGGAGTATTGCAGCCATGCATAGCATCGGTTGTAAAACGGAAGGCATTTTAAGAAGTAATGGATTCAAACCAAATGGAGAAAGAAGAGACAGCATCGTGTTGAGTATTTTGAAAGCGGAATGGGAAAATGAGGTGAAAAATAATTTATTTGAAAAATTACTTTCTTTACAATAAATAAAACTACCCGAAATGAAATTAAAAATCCTCAATTTCTGTTTAATCCTCTCTTCATTATTTGGTTTTTTAGAATGGGGAAAAGGCAGCCAAATGTTTCTTTTTCAAGCGGAATATGAAATATTTACAAAGCTTTTTACGGATCCAATCTCCGTCTTACATCCTTTTATCCAATTGCCTTTTATTGGCCAAGTTTTATTATTCATTACTTTATTTCAAAAACAACCGAGCAAATTATTGACTTACATTGGCTTGGGTTGCCTGAGCTTGCTTTTGCTTTTTGTCTTCTTCGTTGGCATCATTAGTTCCAATTTCAAAATTATTTGTTCTATTATTCCATTTATTATTATTGGAATTCTAATTCTGATTGAAAATAGAAAAAGAAAAACTATTAAGACCTAACAAAATAATTACAAAATACTTTAATTTTGAATCATAACTTTAAACTGCTACTACATTGATTTATTTACACATTGATTTTTATGAAGTTTCCAATTTTAGCTTTTGTATTTTCTTTTAGTTTTTTGCCCTTCGCTTTTTCAAAAACTTGGCAAGTTGGACCCACCAGAACTTATACTTATTGCAGTAAAGTAGCATCTTTGGTGCAAAATGGTGACACCATTCTCATCGATTTTGCGACCTACTTGAATGATCCTCAAGGGAAATGGGATAAAAACAATTTATTGATTAAAGGCGTTGGTGGCAGACCTCGATTGGAAGCTGGGTCGATTATTGCAAATGATGCATCTAATGGAAAAGGCATTTTGTAATTAGTGGAGCCAATGTTAGAGTTGAGAATATCGAATTCGCCAATGCCGCTGTAATTGATAGAAACGGGGCTGGAATCCGTCAGGAAGGAGCCAATTTGTACATACATAAATGTAAATTTATTGGAAATGAAATGGGCATTTTATGTGGAAATATCGCCAATTGCAAAACAACTGTAGAATTTTCAGAATTTTTTCATGGTGGAAGTAGCTTCAACCCTGGCTATCAACACAATATTTATATCAATCATATAGATACTTTCGTTTTCCGATACAATTTTTCTCACGATGCCATTGCCGAAGGTCATGAACTAAAAAGTAGAGCTACCTATAATTTTATTTTGTACAATAGGATTGCAAATGAGCAAAGTACGGATAGCCGAACGATTGACTTGCCCAATGGCGGCACAACGGTTATCGTCGGAAATATTATTGAGCAGGGACCCAATTCAGCAAATTCCAATTTATTGGGTTATGGACTAGAAGGATTGTCGAACCCAGCACCCCATAAAATTTGGATTTGTAACAATACCTTTATTAACAAAAAATCAACTGGTAGTTTTATCCACACCCAATCGGGAACAGATACCTTATTTGTGAAAAACAATATTTTGTCTGGTGCAAAAACAGGGGGACTTTTCTTAGGCTCGGCAGCAGTAGTGGATTCTTCAAACAATCTGGTCAGCAACAATATTGCGGATTTTGGGTTTGTAGATGCCGCAAAATACAATTATCAGTTAATATCTAACTCCATCGCAAAAGATGCTGGTATTGAGGTAAATAAGTCAGTAAATGGCTATGATTTGCAACCCAAATGGATGTATAAAGACACTTGCAGTGCAGAAATTAGAAACAAATATAACAAAATCGATATCGGAGCTTTTGAGTTTTTTGCTCCAACTGACAACAAAGAATTAGCCAATCCAACTTTTATTATTTATCCAAACCCAACGGCAGATTGGGTTCATTTGGAGCTGAAAAATGCCGAGTTCAAGCAAGTGAAAATCTATTCCCTTTCTGGAGAATTTTTACAAACTTTCTTTACTTCCGATTTTTCTATTGCACCATTTCAAAATGGCGTTTATTTTCTTCTCATACAAACTGAGCAACATAGTTTTTGTACTAAAATAATGAAATTTTAAATATTTTTTGGTGGAAAATAGGCTTTCCTTAGGCGATTATTGCTTCATCTAGGATCATTTTATATCCTTTTCCATGGATATTAGTTATTTTTATGTTTGCATCTAATGCTAACTTTTTACGGAGTTTCGAGACTAAAACATCCAAATTCCTACTCATCACAAAAATGCCTTCATTTTCCCAAACTTCTTTTAGCAATAACCCCCTTTCCATTATTTGGTTGGGATTGTCGGCAAATATTTTCAGGAGTTTTGCTTCTTTATCCGATAAAAGAGTGGACACATCATCCATAACTAATAAGTTTTTTTGAGTATAAAACTTAAACTTTCCTACTGTCAAAAATGAAATTTTAGGGTCTTCGATATTTAGTGCATTGTTTACAACACTTTCCATTTTGGCAGTATTTTTTTTCAGGCTACTAACAAAATAAAATCCGATTAAAAACATAAAAAAAGTGGAACCCATCAACCACCCTACCCTATTTTTATTTGAATTCAAAAACTCAATTTGGACAATATAACAATCTGTAGTTTGGTTTCTTCCCCTACATGGCATAACGCTATCTCTTGGGAAACGGATTTCATAAGCAAAAATGGTTTGCATTTTATTACAATCTAGCACACTCACAATATGCTCTTTTGGTAAACCATTCCGCTCCAATTGGTTACTCACCAAATGAATCAAAGAGTCTGAGACAAAGTCAAAGGCTTTTTCGAAGGAAATCTGATAGGTATGATCATTCATTTTTTGAATGGGCAAAACCCTCGATGTAGAATCCTTAGCAAGCAACAATAATTTATGCCCGATGTCCCTTAAGACGATTTCAATATGTTTTTCTGGATCTGCAGCCTTATCATTCACAAACGAAAAGGCAGAATACAGCCAAATGAAAATTGAAAAGGTGAACAGAAAATAAAAAATCCATTTCATATGCACAAATTAAATCAAATTAATGGTGTTAGCCGCTATGATTTACACTTTTTTACATTTATTTTACTGCTCATGGATAGTAATCCTATTTTCTAAATGACCAAACGGTTTTATTACCAAATCCAAAAGTATTATCTGTGTGTTTCAAAAATTCCAATTTTACTGCCCAAATATATCCTTTAATGGCTAAACTCATCGGGAACTTTTTTAAGTACCTACTCTTTAAGTGTAGATTTTCAATTGCTTCCTGACTCATTAGTTGTCCAGTAAATTGCATCCCTTTTAACTGGATTGTATCGATTGTTTCTGGGAGTATCGTTCCTGAAACGGCAGCAGAATCATTCATCATATTTTCATGGTGTGTTCCTTTGGACGATTTCATTATTAAGCAATAATTTTGGGTATCAAATGCATAAAAACAGTTGATGCAATAGGGTTTATGATTTTCATCAACAAAACATACTGTCGCTATTTTATTGTCTGTCAAATATTTAACACTATTTTCCGGAATTGGATTTTCCATTATTTTTAAAGATAATTTGATTAAATTTTGTTTTAAAATTTCTTTTTCAAGTTCATTTGCAGCTGGGATAAGGTCACCCAATTCATCATATTTTCCGAACATCAGACTTCCAATTTCGCAACATCGGATGCCTCCTTTGATATATAAGTCACAAACCAAAGCCTGACCTGGAAACTCATTGACAGGTATGTTATGATACATTTTTTTTGCATCAATATAGACGGCATGACCACCAATAGGCCATACAACTGGAATGCCTTTTTCTCGCAATTTCTCACCTAAATAAGTGGTACTTCTAATTCTATAATGAAGATAATCTTCGTCAAAAACTTCCACTAAACCTATTGCTAAGGCTTCCATATCTCTTCCTGACAAGCCACCATAACTGGTGAAACCTTCAGTTATTATTAATTGGTTGATTGCCTTTGTCGCCAAAGATTCATCTTTGATTGTCAAAAGCCCTCCCATATTCACCATCCCATCTTTTTTTCCACTCATAACGAATGCATCACCTAAATGTAGCATTTCTTGAGCAATGGATTTACATGATTTGTTTGCATATTCCTTACTTCTGTGTTTGATAAAATAGGCATTTTCAGCCACTCTGCAGCCATCAATCACCAATGGAATTTGAGAGGTATCGCAAATTTTTCGTACAGCTAGCACATTCTCCATACTGACTGGTTGGCCTCCAGCTGAATTATTTGTTACCGTAATAATGACTGCTGCAATATTTTCACTTCCATTTATGTCAATTAATTCTACCAGCTTTTCTAGGTTAATATTTCCCTTGAATGGTAAGTCGGCGGCGGAATCCAAAGCATCGTCATAGAGAATATCGATTGCTGTAGCCCCCGTTACTTCAATATTTGCCCTTGTCGTATCGAAATGTGTATTGCTGATAAAAACTTTTCCCATTCCACCTAAAATACCATAAAGAATTCTTTCTGCTGCTCTTCCCTGATGAGTAGGCAGTATAAATGGCATTCCAGTCAAATCTTTTACCACTTTTTCCAAATGCTCCCAACTTCTTGCACCAGCATAGCTTTCATCACCCATCATCATTCCTGCCCATTGCTTATCACCATGGCACCAGTGCCACTATCCGTGAGTAAATCAATAAAAACATCACTCGAATGCAACAAGAATGGGTTATATCCTGCCTTTTCCAAGGCAGCTTTTCTATATTCTTCGGTTGTTAATTTAAGCGGTTCTACCATTTTGATTTTAAAGGGTTCAGTTAAGGTTCTCATTCGCTCACTCATTATTCTATTTTATTTATATTTTATAATGTTAAATATTTATATTGGCTTTAATTGACAATTTTATATTTAGAAATGTTTCCCATTTGTATTTCCTGAAGATATAGAATTGAATAGTTGGCATTGGGTCGAAAAAATTACAACTAAAAGTGTTTTAGGTTTAAACCCTTCAATAACAAGAACACAATACTATCTATTTGCAATTAATATACATTCACTGATTCAAGGAATTATATAGCTTCAGATGGCTAAAAGCCTCTTTTCTTTTCCGTTAGTTTTTATTTTCTAACTGCCTTCACTTCAGCCGCTGTGACGGATCCACCTTTGTTACCAAAACTATTTAGAACAAAAGTGAATGCTGCTGCAACTTCATCATCAGATAAGGTAGCTGCTGGCATCACTTGGTTGAACTTTGTCCCATTTACTGTAATTTCTCCTGACAAACCATTTACAACACCTGCTATCGCTCTAGGCAAATCCGCAGCTAAATAATCTGACTTTGCTAATGGTGGGAAAGAAACAGGCAAACCTTTTCCATCTGCTTGATGGCAAGCCTGACAAACCTTTTCAAATACCGCTTTACCTGCCGCAATTTTCGCATCTTTTCCATCTGAAGCATCATCTACCATAGATTTTGGAGCATCTGCAGTCGTGTTTGATGATTCACTTTTGTCGTTTCCTCCACCACTACAAGAGAATAAAAATGTCACTGTGACCAAGGTTGCAATTACTCCAAAAAATAAATTTTTCATTTTAATAAGTTTTTATATGAATAAAGTTTAATAAAATCTAACATTGCAATTGATTCTTGGGCGAACCCAATTTTCTGATAATAGAAATTTATGTTTTTGAAGCTTTTTTATCATACTTTATCCGAATTCCCTTTGCATAAATTAGGAAAATGATGAATATTGTAATGATTATAATTTTGATTGCATAAGTCATAATAAATGTATTTTCAGCTTTTTATATTCCCCTTACGACAATTAACATAGTTATAAAAATTCCTGAAACGATGATTAAGCCAACCACTGGAATAAATGCCATTCCTTTGTAGCCAACCAACAATTCGTCTTTAGGCAACTTACTTCTTAAAAAA
>JADJVK010000035.1 GCA_016710625.1 Saprospiraceae bacterium | reverse complement strand
ATGCTGATTTCAAAAAAAAGTGAATGAAATCAGCATTTTTTTTGCATAAAAAAGTAAGTTATGTTTTGAAAAATTAAATAATTTTATTTGTTTTGTAATATTATTTAATTTCAAATTTCATTACATGAAAAAAGTATTATTACTACTAGCATTATTTCTGTTCATTACTTCTATTCAAGCTCAAAAAGCTAAAGAAAATAACCCTGAAGAAGATACAGCTGCTATGAATGAGCAGTTCAGGCAAATCTTAAAAGTAGCAGAAAAAGACAAATCCATAAAATATAAAACTGGGAAAGTGGATATAAATTCAGAGGTAGAATTAGATGTACCTGTTGGGTTTAAATTCATGGATAAGGCTGATGCAGAATATGTTGTGTATGATTTTTGGGGAAATCCTAAAAGTGATAACAGCATTTTAGGTATGGTCGTAAAGATAGTTTTTCTATTTTGAAATCAGATGAATGGGCGTTTGTAGTTACTTATGAAGGATCAGGTTATGTGAAAGATTCTGATGCAGAAAAAATAGATTATGATCAAATGATGAAAGATATGAAATCCGAAGAAGCTGATGAAAACAAAGCTCGAACAAAAGAAGGATTTCCTCCGATTCACATGATAGGTTGGGCTGCTAAACCATTTTATGACAAAACTAATAATACGCTTCATTGGGCAAAATCAATGATATTTGGAGACAACCAAGATACTACATTAAATTATGATGTTCGAGTTTTGGGCAGAAAAGGACTTTTAAGTTTGAATGCAGTTGGAACCATTGGAAATCTTAGTGATATTCAAAATAATATTCCACAAATAATAAAGATTGCTAAGTTCAAATCTGGTAGTAGTTATAGCGATTTCAACCCAAGTATGGATAAAGTTGCTGCTTATACTGTAGGAGGATTAGTTGCTGGTAAAATATTAGCAAAAGCAGGTCTAGTTGCAATTTTATTAAAAAATATAAAACTAGTTATTTTAGGGGCATTAGCTTTATTTGGAGGGTTCAAAAATAAAATAATGGGCTTATTTGGAAGAAATAAAACAGAAGAGGAATCGCCAATTGTCAATCAAAACGATTCCCCTTCTACAAATAATGATACTATTCAAGATGAAAATTCCTAAAGAATAATCTTTTAAAAAATATATAGTATTTAACAGGATGAAATTTTTATTGAAAAACAATTAAGGATTCATTCTGTTAAATGCTGATTGTATTGCTTCAGGATTTGCATTAGCCATAATTTCGCTAAAACCAAAGGTTAATGTAGTTTTTCCTGCTTTCATTTGATCAAATACCGAATCAACAAATTCTGAAACAGCTGGTTGCCCATCATGCAATCCTTTTCCACCTAAATCTGTGTTTAATGCTGGTGGAATCATCTCAATTACTTCTATATTTTTATCTTTCAACATATGTCTCAATGACATTGTAAAAGAATGAAAAAAAGCCTTAGTAGCACAATAAACAGGTACTTTGGTTAGTTGGACAAAAGCTAATCCTGATGTTACATTTATAACAGTATTTAAATTTGGCAATTCAACAAATAAGGCTGTCAAATGAATTGGAGCTAAAACATTCGTTTCTATTTCCTGGGTTGCTTTTCGATAAAAATCATCTGCTCCAATATGCATCCATTGTTGAATTCCAGCATTATTGACCAAGACATTCAAATCACTATGATTTTCTGCAATCCATCTGTAAAGCCCAATTCGCTCATTTTCTTTTGTCAAATCGCATTCGAAAGTGATAATAGATGGGTGCTTTTCTTTGGCTTCGATCAATGCTGAAGCTCTTCTACCACAAATTATAACGGTATTATTTTCTTGGAGAAATCTTTCAGCAAGTCCTAATCCGATTCCAGTAGCACCACCAGTAATCAATATTTTGTTGTTTGATAAATTCATAAGTTCTTAATTTATTTTAAATTATTTTTCTATTTTAAAGCTTGATTTTCAGCCCCATTTCATTTTTCATGTATAATAAAGCTTCCGCATTTCCTTTCGCATCCTCCACAGGATGGTGGGAATGTTTTGTTTTTCTTAGATGTTTGAAGGTTTTAAAAGTGTCTTTTTCAATCCCTTTATACAGACTTCCAAGGTTTTGTGAACTAAAACCAAAAGGGTTTGCTTCTGTAAAGTGGTGGAAATACCAGCAAATGAACATCCAATCAAAACCGTTATTGTCGCTGATAAAGATGGGTCTATCATTACAAATATTTTTAATCCAATTTGCGAAATCAGTCATAACTTTTTTAGGTTCTTCAAAAGTCAAGGTTTCTTCTCTAGAAAATCCTGAAACCGCTAATGCTACAGGAATGTATTTATCAGAAATTGGTTTTAATTTTCCATAAAAGGTTTTATTTAGTTGTTCATTAACCAAAACTGCCCCAAAAGATATCATAGAAAAGTCTCCAGGAATAGGACCATCACTTTCAATGTCCACCATTATATATGCCATATTTTATTTTTCAGGTTTTTTGATTTTAAATATTGTTAAAAAATATTTACAAAATTAACATCAAATGATCATTAGGCAATTATCAATTTATTATTTAAGGAAAATTTTATGTCTATTAAATAGAATTTATACTATTAAGTTGTCATTTCACCAAATTATCTGCACATTTCTAAATTGATGTCTAAATTAAAATATAGAATGTCTAGTTTTTCTTTAAAGTTGACCAAAACAGTAGAATCTTCACTATTTTTGAGCATAATTTGAAGTTAAGATGGAAATTGTATTAAAAAAAGGTAGAGAGGATGTTTTGAGTAGAAATCATCAATGGGTTTTTTCTGGAGCAATTGCAAAATCAGACCCCAAAATTGTAGATGGTGATTTTGTAAAAATTGTGGATTTTAGGGGAAATACTTTGGCATTTGGTCATTTTCATTTTGGAAGTATAGCTATTAGAATTTTAGGAAAAAAGGATCAGCCAGTATTAACAGATATTTTTCATGAAAAATTAAAAAGTGCTTTTGAATACAGAAAACAAACCAATTTTATCGATAATTCTTCAACCAATTGTTTTCGTTTGATTCATGGAGAGGGAGATGGTTTGTCTGGTTTAATCATCGATATCTACGATACAGTTGCAGTCATTCAATGTCATACAGTTGGTATGCACCGCTCTATTGATTTGATTATAAATATTTTAGATAATTTATTTGAAGGTAAGTTAACCACCATTTACGATAAAAGCAGAGAATCCTTACCAGATCTTTATGCCAAACAAATCAATAATCAATTTTTCAAAGGAAATGAGGAATCGAAATGGGTGGTGGAGAATGGCTTAAAATTGGAAGTGAATTGGGTGACAGGTCAAAAAACTGGATTCTTTTTGGACCAAAGAGATAATCGCAATCTGATAAATAAATATGCAAAAGATAAAAAAGTACTCAATACTTTTTGTTATTCTGGCGGCTTCAGTTTGTTTGCTTTAAATTCTGGTGCAGAACTAGTACATAGTATTGATGTTTCGGCAAAAGCAATTGAGCTATGTAAAAAAAATATTGCAGCAAATTTCCCAGATAACACCAATCATGCTGAATATGAAGCTGATGTAATGACTTGGCTCAAAGACAATAAACAAATTTACGATTTGATTGTGGTGGACCCGCCAGCCTTTGCAAAGTCTATTGACAAAAGACACAATGCTGTTCAAGCCTATAAAAGATTGAATATGTTAGCAATACAATCTTTGGCAAAAAATGGAATCATCTTTACATTTTCGTGTTCACAAGTTGTAGATAAACAATTGTTTTATGATACCATTGTTGCTGCTGCTATTGAGACAAAAAGAAATATTAGAGTTTTACATTTCCTAAATCAACCTCCAGATCATCCGATAAATATTTATCATCCTGAAGGTTCGTACTTAAAAGGGTTGGTAATTTATGTGGAATAAGCTCAGAAAAACGGATCAATTTATCTTGATTTTCTTTGTGATCATTGCAGGATTAAGAAATATTCTTGTTTTTTTCCCTGCAATAATCACTACATATTATTCCAATTTAATTTATCCGAAAATCCATAAATTACAATTCTTACTATTCAATTGGGTGCCATTTCCGGTATCCTATTTATTAATCCTATTATTTTTAGGCTATACATTTTATTTACATTTTAAAATAATTAGAAAAAACAAATTTAGAGCTATACTTATTTCATTATCAATATTTTGGATTAGAAATTTAATGATTATTTATTGCTTATTTCAAGTATTTTGGGGATTTAATTATGCAAGATTGGATATCTCAGAAGAATTGAATTTGGATAAAACGGAAATTACATTTGAAAATTTGACACATGAAATCAAAAATGTTGAAAATAAGCTTTTACAAATCAGAAGTACGATAGATACGAACTTGCTTTACCAAAAATTGAATCAAAAACAAATTTTGGAAATCCAAAATGAAATGGTAAAATCTTTTCATTCAAATGCTCTAAAGCCCTTTCAAATTTCGAAATGCAATTTCTTATTCCCAAAAGGCATTTTGTTACATTGGGCAACAAGTGGAATTTATTTTCCTTTTACTGGAGAGTGCAATATTGATGGAGGTTTACACCCCATACAGGAGCCATTTACGATAGCTCATGAATTGTGTCATGGTGCTGGTTGGGGTGATGAAGCAACATGTAATTTTTTAGCTTGGGTAGCCTTAAAAGACAGTGAAAATCTATTTTTCCAATATTCAGTTTGGTTTGGATATTGGAAAGAATTGCAATATAATCTGAAATTAAATTACATAGATGCATATAAATCCTATATTCAAACAATTGACATTCATTTACTTACAGATTCAAGGTTGGTGAGAAACGAAATGGCAAAATACAAAGATTATTTTCCAGAAATGCAGAAAAGAGTTTATGACCAATATTTGAAAACCCAAGGAGTAGGGGAGGGAATTAAGAGTTATAATAAAATGATTGATCTTGTTATGGCATATCAAAAAAGCAAAATGAATTAGTTCAACTTTAGAGTGTCATTCATTTTTTCTATATTTTTCTTTACCTTTTCATATATCAAAATTGATTCTGATGGATCAAGTAAGGATTTTTTAACCAAAGTGTCAATTTCACTTTGAGAAACATTATATTTTTTTCGCAATTGAAAATATAAGAGACTAGTTGAACTGTCTTTTTTCCATTGGTTCAAGGAAGAAACTCTTGCCTCTATCAGTTGGATATCTGTTAAAATATCAATTGATTTCTTATCTTCTGACAGATTAAAACTTACTTTTTGTTCATTTTTACAACTAATAAAAATGAACAAAAAAATAAGACTATTTATTAAAAGCTGATTTACCGATTTCTTTTTCAAATTCCTCTTTTGTTACTTCTTTATATCCAGTTGGTTCTTCAAAAACACTAACATCCACATTTTTTTCGATGGAAGTTGCTGTTACATTCATTTTCATACCTTGTGTTTCCATTGTGAATTCAAGTGGAAATCCTGCTAAATTATGACCATAATTATTCATTGTCAATTTAGATGGCGAAATGCTTTCCGTAATATAACAAGTCAAAGTCATCTCGTTTGGTGCCTTTTTTCCTTTTGCATTTTCTGGTTGCTTAATATTTGATATTTTCATAGTTGCTTTGTAGCAATCAAAATCCAATATTTTTTTAGTATTAGTTTTGTCGTAAACTACTTCCACTTTTGGCTTTTCTGTAGTAGCAGGAGCAGCTTCTTCACCAATCATTTTATATTTTTTGCCCATCATATCCATATAGGTTGTGGACTTGCTTTTTGTTGCATCGTAATACACTTGAGTTTTTGTCATACCATTCATCACATCAATTGACATTTTTTGATGATCTGGATTGAAATACATCGTATATTTCATCATATTTTTGAACATCTCCATCATTTCAGGATTGTTCATTTGTTTTGATTTTGGATCATCCATATCTAATCCGCTAATACTAAATGTAATAGCTCCAGATTTTATTACTCCTTGTGCATTAACTACTTGAAATAGAAACACTAATGAAAATAAAAGAAAGTTTTTCATATAAATTTTAATTTTGTTGAGATTGTTTTATTCTTTCCATTTTTTCTTTTGTAGCTTTATTGTTTACTTCAGCTCCTTTAGCTAACGGTTCAATCAATGCTTTTAGTGCATTAATTTTTTTCTCATTTGCTCTCATCAATGAAGAATATGAAGTAGAATATGGTTTTGTTTCAACTTTATTCATGTCAATCATCTCTCTATCATATTGAGAAACAACCTCTTTTACACTTGCATTCATAATAGAATTGTCGCCATAATATATTTTATACATTCTAGATAACGGCTTATTTCCATCATAATTCATGATAAATTCTTCTTGTGTAGAATAAATCAATTGTCCATTTTTTAAATAAAATTTAAAAATATTAGTTGCCTTTTGATTGATACTATTTTCTTCTAATTTCACTAATTCATTATTAATATACCCCCCTTTTACCGTCGAGACAATAAAGCCGCTTTCATTTTTCATCTCCTTTTTGAAAAGCTGTAAAGCTTCGTCAGTTTCAACACTTGTTGCATAATCTTCAACCTCTTTCACTGTTTTAAAAGTGGTATTTGTTAATTTGCTAGTGCAAGAAACGATGAATAACGAAAGAGAAAATAATAAATATTTCATATTTAATTTTGAAATTGATAAAAAAATTAATTACTAAATTTTTATAGGAAATTGTTATAAGTTCCTAGTTTTGCAATCGCTTTTTATACGAAAGTTCTATAAAAACGGTTCAAAGATAGGAAAAAATCTAATATTTAATTTATATTACTATTTTCGATTATAGATAAGCTATTTAAATTCAATTTATTATGTCAAAAAAAATAATTATTTGTTGCTTAATATTTCTCTTCAAACTAATACCAAGTCAAGTAATTTCTCAATCAAATATTTCATATAAAAATAATAAAATTGGTTTGGTATTAAGTGGTGGTGGAGCTAAAGGGCTTGCTCATATTGGTCTTTTAAGGATGATTGACTCCTTAAATATCAAAGTGGATTATATCTCAGCAACTAGTATGGGGGGCGTTATTGGCAGTTTATATGCAATGGGATATTCTGCAGATAGTATAAAAAATATAGTATTGAATTTAGATTGGAATCAAGTTTTCACGAATAAAGTACCCTTAAGAGATATAAATATTGAAGAAAAAAACGAATATGATAATTATATAATTGAATTACCTATCACAAAAGGAAAGCCATCTATTCCAAGTTATTTATTAGAAGGTAGATCTTTTATTCAGTTACTCAATAAATATTTGTTTCCAGCTCGGAATATAAGAGATTTTTCAAAACTTAAAATTCCTATAAATCTTACTTCATCTGATATTGTAAATGGAGGATTAGTCATCCAAAAAGAAGGATATTTACCAATAGCAGTGATGTCAACTTTTGCTATCCCAACCTTCTTTTCTCCCATTAGAATTAATGGTAAATTGTTGGTTGATGGTGGATTAGAAAGAAATTTCCTGTAGATGAAGTCATAAGTATGGGAGCCGAATATGTAATTGGTTCTTATACAGGTTTTAGACTTTATACAGAATCTGAATTGGAAAATCCGATGAAATTGATTGCACAAACTCATGCTTTTCAATCTATTATAGATTCGAAAAAGCAAATTGAGAAGTCGAATATTTTCTTAGATCATAATGAATCTCTAAAATTGTATTCTAGCTCAGATTTCACAAAATATAAAGAAATCGTGGAAGTAGGGGAGTTGGAAGCAAGAAAATTGTTACCAAAATTGCTTGAAATAGCTAAAATTCAAAAACAAAATAATACACAAAGAGCTGATAAGCAATTAATTAATGACAATAGTAGCGAAATTAAATATATTGATATTAAAGTTGATAGGGGAAATGAAAAATTAAACAACTATGAACATAATCTAGTAAACAATAATAATTCAATTTTAAATTCAAACAATTATAATGCTGAAAATCTTAATGATATTTGTAATAATATCTATGGTTCAAGAAATTATGATAATGTTTTTTATACTTTTAATTCAAAAGATACCAATCAGTTAATTTTGAATTTGCATTTAAAAAGAACAAAAGCTGGAAGTTTCAAATTTGGCGTACATTACGATACAGAACAGTCATCAGGAATTCTTTTGAATTATACCTACAGAAACTTGTTATTAGATAACTCAAGGATACTTGCAACTGTAGATTTATCTGAAAGATTTAAAGCAAGGATTAATTATTATAAGTTTATTGATCATCGAAATAAAGTCTGGTTTAGATTCAATTCAGAATTTAGGAACGTGTTGAGTAATGATATTTTATACAAATTTGCAAATTATTTAAATACTACAGCATCTGAAACAAAATATTACAATAATTTATTTACTAATAATTTAGGTTTATGTTATAGCTTTAATAAAAATTCTTATATAGAAGGAGGTATAGAATACGATTTTGTTAGATTGACAAAGAAGAATGATGATATATACAAATTTTTCTTCAATAATGTACCACAAAAGACTTTGTTCGAATATGACAATTTAAGTTTTTATCTTCAATACAATCAAAATAGCTTGAATACTCAATATTACCCAACAAAAGGAAACCAATTGACTATTGAAACTAAATTCTTTAAAAATTTAAGTTATGAAATAAACAATCCTACAGATACTAATAATGTAGTTGGTAGAACTTTATATGAATTATTAAGCCCAGATTTAAATTTTTATAATAAAAATAACAATCGAATCAATTTTTTAATAAATGAGCGATATATACAAAAACTAACAAGTAAATTATCAATAGTAGCAACATTTTTTGCTGGAATAAATTATATCACAAATATCGGTTTCCCAAAAGATTTTGACAACAATTATAGTTTTCCTATTCAACGATTTGTAGTTGGAGGTTTTGAAAATAGACAATCTTATAATAATCCACAATTTTGGGGTTTAAAACAAGAAGAATTTCAATTGGATAAAACCTTTATAACTTCTTTAAATTTACAATACAATGTCTTTAATAAAATTTATTTGACTCCAGGATTTTGTATCAGTCAGGATTATACTTATGGTTATGGATTAGATGTAGGTTACATGTCTATAATTGGACCAATAAAATTTAATATTTCTAGAAATTCTATTCTTAAAACGACAAGAGCTTATTTTTCCTTAGGATTCAAGTTTTAAATGATTTGAAGTAGATAAAAGAAATAGCCCAATAATCGCTATTCCTATTTAACATAATATTAATTATGAGAATAGTTATTTATTTCAACTTAATCTTGTGCATCCTTTGGGAAATAGTTTTTAAATACATTTGTACTTTCAAATACATTGTGCCAATGATTACAATTAAAATTAATACTGACAATTCCACATGTTGGGATTTCGTAAATACTTCCAGAAGTAAATTTTTCTGCCAAAAATGACAATCCTGGATTGTGGCCAAATATTGCTATATGATTGTATTTGTCGTCAAAATTTAGAATAAATTCTTCCAAAGTATATAAAGAAGCATGATAAATATCCTGATTTTCAACGATTTGCACAGAATTGTCAAACATATTTTGAAAAATAGTGGCAGTCGTCAATGCTCGATTGGCAGGGCTTGAAAAAATAATCTCAGGTATCAAACCTAAGGTTTTTGCCAAATTTGCCATAATTGGTGCATCCCGTAGCCCTCTTTGGTTAAGTGGTCGGTTAAAATCTGACAAACTGATGTTATCCCAGCTTGATTTTGCATGTCTAACAATTAATAAGGACTTCATACATTGTTTTTTAAACTATGGTCTGATTTTAGCTGTTATATCTTATTCTGCAAATTTAATAAAATATAAGATATTTCATGTCAAAATGGAATTTAAAGGATAATAACATTTATGAACTAAAATATTGGAACTTAGTATCCGACGAATTGTCACATATTGAATATGAAGATATCATTCATTATGACACAGTTAAGATACTGAAAATTGATGATATTGAGGCTGAATTATTATTGGATGGCAATTTTATCAAAAAACACCAATGCAATTGTGCTCATTGGGCAATAAAAGAGCCCTGTGAACATATTCTTTGTATGGTTTCGCTCATAAGAGCAAAAAAAATCATAATTAAAGAAGTTCATTTTAGCAATGATAATGCAAGGTCTCATAAAAGGCTTGATTTAAAAAATATTTTGAATGATATCTCAACTGATGAATTAATCTCATTTATAAGGGATTATGCAAAGAAAAATTCGAATTTCAACCATCATATGATGACACACTTTGCATATAAACTTAGCTCTGTGGATAATGATGACAAATTCGAATCTTTGTTTTTCAAAATTCTAAATCAACCAAAAGATAAATTCAATTATTTCACCCCAAGTTCTGTCCGTCAACTCAATAAATTATTTATTACATTTGGCGAACAATTGAAGATTCTATGTTCACTAAATGACTATCAACAAGTTTATTCATTATTGAAAATCAGTATTTTCAATTTTAATAAATCGTTGCCAAATATTAAAAAAGAGTATTTGGAACAAGTTTTCTCAAATTTTCAAAAATTATTAGAAAACTTCCATTTTGACAAATCGTTGACCCTCTCTCCTACTTTAATTGATTTGTATCAAATCGAATTTATAGATTGGATAAAAAAACGTACTTTTATTAATAAAGGGCTATCAATTAAGTTAATATATATTTTAATTTCCTTAAATAGTAAAGAAATTTTAGTACAATTAATTCAAGTTTTGTTAAATGATATCCTTTCAATAGATAATTTGAATTATAAAGAATCCTATGGAGCTCAATTGCTTATTGTTTCTTATATAAATGATAATAGCGACAATTCGATCCATTTTCACTGTAAGACAATGGAAAAATCGTCCAAAATAGCGATGGATTATTTGATAGATAATAATTATTACCCATCAGCCATGTCGCTACTTAAATCTTTGGAAAATACAGGAATCAATATTGATGATCAGCTTCTGAAAATTCATATATTAGAAAATGACAAACCAAACATCATTAAACTATCAAAATCTATTTTCGAAAAGACTTTGAATACCAAGTACTTAGAAATATTAGATAGGGTAATGACCAAAAGTAATTTTAATAAATGGAAATCTCAGTTTATTGAAAAATTGCATGAGGATGAAAATTGGGAAAAAATTATTGAAATCCATGTAGTGCTTAATGAAATTGATGAATTAAAATCATTTTTATTCCATCAAGCCGACGTAAATCTTTGGATTGATCATATTCCAAAAGTGAAACAATATTTTCTAGAAAACGACTATTTATTATTATCCAACTTCATCATAGAGTTTTTGAATAATCATCTTGGAAAGAAAGCTTCAGATAAAATCAAAGCTTTGTTGAATAAGCTTAAAACCGCTAATAATGAAAAAAATATTCAGAAAATCAATGACATGATTTTGGAAAAATATTTAGATAGGCCTTCTATCACGAAAATGAATGAAATTAACTTCAAAATTGATATTTAAGTTTTATGAAATTTGAATTATGGGTCATTGGCAAAACTACGCCTCAATGGATTGAGGAAGGAATCAATGAATTTACTAAAAGACTAAAATTATTACAACCTGTTGATTTCGTGTTATTTAATGATGTTAAAAATGCCAAATCACTTCCAGTGAATATTTTGAAACAAAAAGAAGGAGAAATGATCCTCCAAAAGATGGCTAATGAAGATTATTTGATACTATGTGATGACAAGGGAAAACAATTTAGCTCCAAGCAATTTTCAGTTTGGCTAGAAAAACTAACGAATCTATCTAAAAAAAGAATCATAGTTTTGATTGGGGGTGCTTATGGTTTTTCAGATGAAATATATAGTAGAGCAAATGAACAAATTTCCTTTTCTAAAATGACCTTTTCACATCAATTGATTAGAATAATAGTTATCGAACAAATTTATAGGGGATTTAGTATCTTGAAAAACCTCCCTTATCATCATGGTTAATTTATTTGACTCTTGTACATCAGATTTGCCATTTTATAGGCGAATCTAGCTCCTACATTCCCATCCCACTCTTCATTTCCTCCTACTTCCACCAAATCAAATCCGATAATCTTTTTACCTTGTTCTACTATTTGGTTCAACATAAAAATTACTTCATTGAATGTGAATCCACCAGGAACAGGAGTACCTGTATTCGGACATAATGATGGGTCCAAACCATCAATATCAAAACTGATATAGACTTCGTGGGGTAATTGTTGAATCATTTCTGTAACTATTTCTTTAAAAGAGGTTCCCATCATCATTTTTTCTCTAATATTGAAATCATAAAAGACCACTACCCTATTTTTTGAAGCCTCCACAACATCAGATTCTGCTTCACAATAATCTCTAATTCCAGCTTGAACAACTTTTGATATGTTATTGATTTTTAAAGCATTATAGAATATTGAAGCATGTGAATATTGAAATCCTTCGTAGGCATCTCTCAAATCTTGGTGTGCATCAATGTGAAATATTCCAAAATTTTTATTTCTTTCACTCAATGCTTTGTAATACCCTAACGGAGTGCTATGATCTCCACCAATCAAACCAACTAATTTATTGTCTTCCAATGCCTTAGAGGTTGTTTGATAAACCCAATTATTGAAAATTTCTCCGTTTTTATTTACTATGTCTAATGCTTTCTGAATATTGGAGTCTGTTGAAATATCATTTCCAGCTTCCAAAAACTCAATTACTTGTTCAGCAAAAGTTCTAGTTTCTTTGCTCAAGGCTAACATTTCTTCATTAATCGGCATAAAATAAATACCAATTTTCCAAGCATCAGCAACATGAGCATCCAACAAATCTAATTGATAGGAAGCATCTAAAATGTTTTGAGGACCATTTGATGTACCATGTCGATAAGAAACAGTTGCATCCCAAGGTGCAGGAATTAAAATTATTTTTGCATTTTCATAAGTATAAGGCAATCCAATAAAATTGCCATTCTTAACACCAACACCACTTGGATTAAACTCTTGAATCATAATATTTTCTAATTTTGAGAAGCTAGAATGTATAAAACTGCCATTCTGACTGCTACCCCATTTTCAACCTGTTGCAAAATAATTGAATGTTCTGAATCAGCAGCATCACTGTTTAATTCCACACCTCTATTGATTGGTCCAGGATGCATCAAAACAATCTTTTTGTTCAGACTATCTAATAATTTTTTATCAATTCCATAATACATGGAATATTCACGTAGTGAAGGAATGAATTTAATATCTTGCCTTTCTAGTTGTATTCGTAAAACATTGGCTACATGACACCAATTCAAGGTCTCAATTAAGTTGTAGCTCACCTCAACCCCTAATTCATGGATATGTCGAGGAATTAATGTGCTAGGTCCACAAACTTTTACATTGGCACCCAGCTTTTTCAGTAGAAAGATATTGCTTAAAGCAACTCTTGAATGTAGAATATCTCCAATAATTGCAATATTTTTTCCAGCCAAATCACCAATTTGCTCCTGCATTGAATAGGCATCCAACAAAGCTTGAGTGGGATGTTCATGAGTTCCATCACCAGCATTCACGATGTTTGCACTGATTCTTTTTGACAAAAAATGTGGTGCACCGGGAGCAGGATGTCGCATTACTACCATATCCACTTTCATGGACAAAATATTATTCACGGTATCCAAAAGTGTCTCACCTTTACTTACTGAAGAAGCCGAGGAAGCAAAATTGATGGTATCAGCAGAGAGCCTTTTTTCAGCCAATTCAAATGAAATCCTCGTTCTAGTTGAATTTTCAAAAAAAATATTTGCAATAGTAATATCCCGAAGTGAAGGTACTTTTTTAATCGGTCGATTAATCACCTCTTTGAATTCCTTAGCAGTTTCCAATACCATTCTGATATCAGCTTCATTCAAATCTTTGATGCCTAAGAGGTGTCTTTGACTGAATAGGTTAGACATTATTTTTTATAGTTTTATCTGGATAAATAATAACGTTGTTTGTCCCATTATTTTCTTCCCAATTTACTTTTACATATGCTTCATCTAATGAATCCACAATCATTCCCACATAGTTTGCTTTTATCGGGTATTCTCTATTGAATCTTCGGTCAATTAGTACCATTAAATCAATTTTGTTAGGGCGACCATAATTTTGAAGTGCTGCAATTGCTGCATGGATAGACCGTCCAGTATAGAGTACATCATCTATTAATAATACTGCTTTTTCTTCAATTAGAAATTTTATATCAGTTGAATTTGCTTTCAGAGGTGCTCCTTTTCTAAAATCATCTCTAAAAAAAGTTATATCCAATTTTCCAAAATGAATTTTTCTACCCTCCAATATTTCAGATAATCTAGCAAATACTCTATTAGCAAAATAAACACCTCTTGGCTGAATGCCAATAATGCATAAATTATCCAAATCAGCGTAATTTTCAACAATTTGATAGCACAACCTACTGATTATCAAATCTATTTGACTGTTATTCAATATTGATCTTCCTTCTTGCATGTATTTTTATTAGATGAAAAACAATATATATTTGATTTTGAAAGTTCCTTAAAAGTTAATATTTGCAAAGGTAAAAAAAGTAAATAGATTATAACTTTATATCTTATTTGAAATGTTAAAAAAATATTAAATTTAAAATTGATTTAAACCAAAATAAATTTGAATAGTCATACAATCGTAAATAATTTAAACGACATTAATTTTTTCATCCATTAATTTTTAAATCTTATGAAAAGAGTAGCATTGAATTTACTTCCCCTTTACTATTGACGTTATTGGTAATATCTTGTAAAAAAGAGTCTATTGTTGAATTTTATACTTCTTCTGAAGATATTACCACAAATCAAAGTTTTGAATTGATTATGGAAGATGAAGCTGATGAATCATTAGTTTTCTTCACATCTGAGGGATTAATCGAAGAAAGAGGCTGTGGCACCAAAAGTTATCAAAATGCTAAAGGCACATTTCCAAATGTAATTACAATTGATTTTGGGGCTGGATGTACAGACCTAAATGGAAGAGAAAAGAAAGGTAAAATAATCATCAACATTTCGGATGATTTGAAAAATCAAGGTGCAGTGAGAACGATTACTACCGATAATTTCTATATAGACGGAGTGAAAATCGAAGGTACTAGAACATTAACAAATATTGGCATTGATAAAAATGGCTATAGATGTTTTACAAGGATTGTTACTAATCAAAAACTAACATTTCCTGATGGCAGAACAGCAACATGGTCAAGCAATACAAATGTTTGTCAAACAGCAGGAATAGCTACAAAAGAAAGATTGGATGATGAATTTTTAATTACTGGCACATCAAGTGGTACGAATAGAAATGGAAAATCATTTAGTGCAGAAACAGTGGAGCCTTTAGTTAAAAAAGCGATTTGCCCTTGGTTTGTGGATGGAGTAAATAAAATAACAGACAGTGTAAACACCGTTTCTGTGGATTATGGCGATGGAACTTGCGATAAAAAAGCTGTAGTTACATTGCCAAATGGCAACAAGAAAGAAATCTTAATCAGAAGATGGTGGTAAAAGATAATTAGATTTTTTTGTGATACAATTTTGGTTATCCAACAGAGGTTGGGTAACCATTTTTTTTGTTAATGATTATCAAAACAAGGATGAAAGTTTTAATTATCAAAATTATTACTGCATTTTTGGTCAAGAAAATTTGAAAGATGGTCAACAAAATATTGATTACGTTTTTCTTTGTATTTCAAGGTTTATTAACATTTTCTCATAATATTGATATTCAGATAGATAACTATCCATCTGACAGAATTTATATGCACCAATATTATGGAAACACTTCCATTTTATTAGATTCTATATTCAAATCAAACAAACATTTCATTATAAAAAAATCTGATTTATCAGATGGGTTATATTTCATTACCTCATTTCAAGATAAAGTGTTGGCTGAATTTGTAGTTTCTGTGAATGAACCAGACTTCTCCATTCGTTTTGATTTCAATAAGATGGGGGAAAAAATTCAGATACAAAATAGTAATGAAAATAGTTTGTTACAACTTTATCATTCCCAACTTTTATATTATTCAGGTTTAATACAAGGCATACAAAATGCAGCTGAAAATTATGAAGAAAATACGGAGGATTACCTTTTTTTAAAGCACAAAATAGATACTTTGGAAAATGAATCTCTACAATTTCAAGAAGGAATTTTAAAATCAAATCCAAAATCATTGGTGGCTTTACTCATTGAGATGGCACTGGAACCAAAAGTATCAATTGAAATCAAAGATGAGGCTAGCAAAAAGAGTTATTTTTATACCTATAGAAATGCTTTTTTAGAAAATATTGATTTCAAGGATAATAGATTGCTCTATATCAATAATTTTGTTCCAAGATTAGATTTATATTTAGACAAATTAATCCCGCAAAACAAAGACTCCGTCATCTATCATTTGTCAGATATTTTAGGTAAAACTTCCCAAAATTTAGCGTTAAATAAATATTTGAAAGGCTATTTCATTGAGAAATATTATAATTCTAAAGTTTTAGAGGCAGATGCCGTTTTTGTAGATATCGCTGAAAATTATCTAAATGCAGATACATCCTTATTAACTGAAAAACGGCAAAAATATTTGGAAGAAGCACATTCCATTCGCCCATTATTGATTGGAAAAATTGCACCAAATTTGCAAAATTTAATAGATAAAGATGCTAAAAAACATAATTTGTATAATTTAGCATCCAAATTTACAGTTATCTACTTTTTCAGACCAGATTGTAGTAGCTGTAAACAATCAATTGAGCCATTGAAGCGGATTTTAAGCAAGCACCAAAACAATGGACTTTCGATTGTAGCCATCTGTAATAAATATAAAGAGGAAGTGAGTACCTGTTGGGATTATATCAAGACATATCAATTAGAAAATTGGTTTGTACTTTCCGACCCTTATTTTTTATCAAAATATGAAAAACAATATAGGGTCATAAAAACACCACTCATTTATTTGTTAGATGCCGAAAAAAAAATATTGTTGAAAGAAATTTCAGCAGAACAATTAGAAGAATTAATCGATAACTATATAAAATAATAACAATTAATAATGAAGAATTTTTTATTGATAAACTTATTTTTGATGGCTTCCTTAAGCCTTTTCGCAAAAAGTGGTTATGAAATCAAAGTAAAAATTGAGAACTACAAAGAAAAAGAATTGTACTTTGGTTATCATTTTGCAGATAAACAATATTTGAAAGACACTGCCAAAATAGATGCTGATGGCTATTTTACTTTTAAAGGCGACAAAGAATTGGAAGGCGGAATATACCTTATCATTACCCCTCCGGATAAAAAATACTTTCAAGTTTTGATCAACAAAGGTGACCAACATTTTTCTCTAACAACCAATGAAGAATTGTCATTAGAAAAAATGAAAGTAAAAGGCTCTGCTGATAATAAATTATTCTATGAGTACATGGGTTTCCTTTCTAGCAGAAGACCTTATGCGGATTCGTTAAAGAACATGATGATGAAACTCGATAAGGTAAAAGATAAGACCGAATATGATAGAATTGACAATTTGGTAAACAAGATTGATAAAGATGTGAATGATTTGCAATTAAAAATCATCAAAGAAAATAAAGGTTCTTTAACTGCGGAAATTATCAGAGCTTCCAGAGATATCGAGGTGCCAGAATATAAAGAGCTCGACAAGAAAGATGCTCAATTTGCAAAATATTACTTTTACAAAGATCATTATTTTGACAATATCAATATGAGTGACCCTAGAATGTTGCGGACTCCCCTGCTCCATGGCAAAGTGGATTATTATTTAACCAAAATTGTCCCACAACATCCTGATTCTATTGCTTTAGGCGTTGATAAAGTAATGGATTTGGTAAAAGGCAATGAAGAAACTTATAAATTTTACTCCGTTCATTTCATTAACTATTATGCAAAATCTGAGTTTGTTGGAATGGATGCTGTATATGTTTATCTATCGGACAACTATTTAGAGAAAGGAAAAACTCCTTGGATTTCTAAAGAAGATTCTATCAAAATAGTAGATAATGCACATGCTTTAAAGCCAATTTTGATTGGGAAAACGGCTCCAGACTTAAAACCATTATTGAAAATTGATAGTTCTGGTTATAGCAGTTTATATTCCATAAAATCTCCTTATACTTTAATGTATTTCTGGAATCCTGATTGTGGACATTGTAAAAAAACAACTCCATTTATCATCGAATTTTATGAAAAATATAAAGATAAAGGGGTGGAAGTTTGTGTCATTTGTACTGAAGTTGGTGAAAATGCGGTTAAAAAATGTATGGATTCAGCAAAAGAAAAAGGTTTGGATAAAATCAAATTTAGCTTTGTAGATCCTTGGCTTTTCACCAAATACAAAACACTTTATGACGTAAAGTCAACTCCGCAGATTTTCATTTTGGATGATAAACACGAAATCATCATGAAAAAAATTGCTGGAGAACAATTAATAGATGTGATGGGAAAAATACTTGAATTCAAAAAGAATAAATAAATTAAAAAGCCCAGAGTTCTTCCTTACTCTGGGCTTTTTTTATACTGTTTAAAAATTACATTTAAACCAACATTCCAGCAATAGCTGCCGTCATAAAACAGGCTATTGAACCACCAATAAGTGCTTTTATACCAAGTTCAGTCAAATTTCTTCGTTGATTCGGAGCAAGAGCACTAATTCCTCCAATTTGAATACCAATTGAAGCAAAATTAGCAAATCCACATAATGCATAAGTTGCTACAACCATTGATTTTGTATTTAATATCTGATGAGCTGCCTGCATTTTTCCTAAGGAAATATATGCCACAAATTCATTGATTATGGTCTTCTCTCCTAACAATTGACCAATTGAATACATATCTTCCATCGGAACGCCAATCAGCCAAGCTAAAGGGGCAAAAACATATCCTAAAATGCAATTCAATGATAAAGTTGCATATCTTCCTCCTGACCAAGAATTGATTAATCCATTTAAATGAGTAGCATCTCCAACCATAAAAAATAAATGGTTCAAAACAGCCATTAATGCAGTAAACACAATCAACATAGCACCCACATTCACTGCTAATTTTAACCCATCCGTAGTACCATTAGAAATAGCATCCAACATATTATCCCCTATCTTTTCTTTAGATACATTCAAATCTGTTTCGATTTGATCAGTTTGAGGAAATAATATTTTCGAAGCGACAATAGCAGCTGGAGCAGACATGATGGATTGTGATAACATATGCAATGCAAAAAAGCTTCTCGAAGCAGGATCTGTTCCTCCTAAAAAACCCACATAAGCTGCTAATACACTTCCTGCAGTATTTGCCATTCCACCCACCATGATACACAAAATCTCAGATCTTGACATCGTTGGAATATAAGGTTTGATCATCAAAGGAGCTTCCGTTTGTCCTAAGAAAATGTTTGCAGCAGTGGACATACTTTCTGCTCCAGAGAGCTTCATTGTTTTGCTCAAAACCCATGCAAAAAAATAGGCGATTTTTTGTAAAACGCCTAAATAATATAACAAGCTAGATAAAGCCGCAAAAAAAACGATATTGGGTAGCACTTGAATTGCAAATACATATCCCCAATTATTATCTGGATTTGCTAAACTTCCAAAGAGAAAATCTGTGCCTTGGTGGGATAAATTTATTAAACCCACAAAACGGTCAGACAACCATTGAAAAATGTTTTTAATAAATCCGACTTTTAAAACGCCTAGTGCAAAAATGATTTGAAGAAAAACTCCAGATGCTACTAATTTCCAATTAATAGCTTTTCGATTGTTACTTAATGCATAACAAATTCCAATCAAAGTAACAATTCCTAAACAGCCTCTACCAATATGATATAATGTATCCATTCAAAAAATTAAATTTTCCAAATGTATAAAAATAATATTGATAAATGTGCTATTTCATGAATGAAATAATTACAGAAAGAAATTTTATTGCTTTATCACTTTTTCCCACTTCACGGAATCTAATTGTTTGTCGATATAGCTAAGAAATTTGATAAGATTTGGTGGACCTTCATGATTGTATTTTACCTCTTTCACAAGGCTTTTTGTAACAAATTTAACATTTGCAGAAGGAAGATCTGGAATCACACCACCATTTGGCGGAAAGGTGTTGGGCATTTCAAAAAAATGACTATGTTGTGCTTCAGTAATTAATTTTTTAAATAATTCTCTTCCACCAACTGCTTTGTAGGCTCCTTTCCTGCTGACATATATTTTACCATAATAAAAAATCGAGTCGTTTACTATCTTTACATCATAAGCAGGACATTTCCCATAACAAGAAGTCCTTGAAAATTCAAAGGAATTCACGTTGTCCTTTTGTGCAAATTTTGAGGAAGCACAATTACTGAAAAACAAGACAAAGACGACAAAAACGAGATTTTTCATGTTTAGTTTTTTACAAAATTAAGGGGATTTTTCCACAATTTTCCATAAAAAGATGCTGAATCCAAAACAATGAATTTTAATTTTTGATTCAATGATCTTATATAAAACTTCCTTTGTGGGTCATTTATTTCAAAAATGTTGATTTTTTTAAAATGAGGATTTGAATGATAGTAAAATGAGATTTGATAATTATTCCTTATACTATCTTTTTTACTCATTTCAACAGCATCTCCTTTGATATTATTAATGCCTAACAAATATTCCTCCAGTTCAAGAGTTGTAATATTTTGGTTTCCGATAGCAGAGCACCAATGTTCATTGCTGATATTGTATCCAAATACTGGTTTATCGTTCCATTTATATTCGACTGAATTGAGGCTATCTGTTGCAATAAGTGGCAAAAAGTCGTTTCTGAAATTGACAACATGGAGTGATAATTTTTGGGTCAGGTTTTGATGTATTGAGAAAATTAGATTTGCATCCTTATACCTGAAATAAGTAATATTTTTTAATGAATCAAAATTGCCAATTAACAAATTTACTTTTTGATTTTTTGATTTCAAATTTATAGCATATGCAGCTTCTTCCAATAATCCAAAATCATAAAATGACTCAATCTTGTCAGAAACAAATTCGGCTTGATCCAAATTTGAAATAGTGGAAATAAATCCTTCAAAAAATGGGTGAATATTTTGTATAATGGTTTGATTTTGAATACCAACCCAATAATTTTCTTGTCTTTTAAAAATAATTTTCTTTCCCTCTTTAATGAGTTCAACTTCCTCAATTAATGCTGGATTGATACAATTTTGCTTTGGATATATTTTCTTTTTTGTAGGAAAGTAAAGATATTTTGATAGGAAAAATATTCCTATCATCAAAAAAATAAAAATCATAATATGTTGTTTCGACATATTACTATTTTTTAATCAGTATTTCTTCTAATTTTTTATCTAAGGCTTCACCTCTCAAGTTTTTAGCAACAATTTTCCCAGCTGGATCTACAAGTATGTTTGTCGGTATCGCTTTTATTCCAAACAAAGCTGCTACTTCATTTCTCCATTGCTTCAAATCACTAACTTGTCGCCATTGCAAATTATCTTTGTGTATAGCATCCAACCAGTTTTTCTTATCACTATCTAGAGAAACACCCAAAACATCGAATCCTTTGTCTTTATATTTCAAAAAGGTTGCTACAACATTTGGGTTCTCAGCTCTACAGGGTCCACACCAGCTAGCCCAAAAATCAATCAACAAATATTTTCCACGAAATTCATTTACAGAAACAGCAACGTTATTGGTATCATTTTGAGTGAAATCCAAAATCTGATTACCAACTGACGTTCTCATTCCTACCTCAATAAACTGTTTTGATTTCTCATAATAAACTGACTTTTTCAAACTACTATCAAATTTTTTCAACAAATCAGATAACATATTTAGATCAGACTCATTATTCAACATATAAGTATAAAAAGCAAATAATCCAGCTAATTCGCCCGATCTAGTATTTATAAAACTACTAATTTCGGTGATTCTATCTTTTTTGATTTTTTCTATAATAGCAGTTTGTTCAACTTGATTCGATTCGATATTATTCTTGCTATTATTTTGCAATTCCTCGAAGAATTTCTTTTCTCTTTCATTGATTGGAGCCAGTTTTTTACTTAAATCAATCCAACCATCTTGATAATCAGAGCCAGTAACATAACATTTGTCAATATCTTTCACATTTCCTTTGATGGTGTTTTCACCTGGAGCTAGTATGAAATTGTAGTTTTTAACAGGATTTTTGAAAATCAAAGTAGCGAAAATATTTTCACTAATTTTTCCTTTAAAATTAAATTTGAAATCTTTTACAGAAGCCGAATCTCTAACCCTTGCATTTCCAGAAAAGTAAACTATATATACTTTCTGATCCGTTAGCCCCTTTATTTTTCCAGCCAATGTAAAATCAGAAGTTGTTGATTGAGCTTGAATATTAATGCATTGAAATAAAACCAAAAAGAGTAAAATATGCTTCATAATTTAATAAATTCTTTTAAAAGCCCAAAAATAGAAAGTTTGTTCTAAATTTTATGCTTTTTAATTCCTATTTATAAAATATTTAATATGTTAATCCAAATTATCTATCAATATATCTTCCGTTTGGTTAATATTATTAAAAGCATATTCCATTTTTGTATCATCGAATTCATTCTCATTTCTTGCTAAAAATATGGTTGCTACCCCATTTCCAATAAAATTTGTAATTGACCTAGCTTCCGACATAAATCGATCCACTCCAAGCAGTAAAGCCAGACCTTCTATTGGAATTACTTTAATCGAAGTCAAAGTGCTAGCTAAAATGATAAAACCACTCCCAGTCACACCTGCCGCCCCTTTAGAGGTAATCATCAGAATTCCGATGATTGAAATAATTTGATTAAAATCTAAATGTACTTTGAATACCTGTGCCAAAAAAATGATCGCCATGGATAAATAAATAGTCGTACCATCCAGATTAAATGAATAACCAGTGGGGACTACAAGACCAACAACTGATTTGCTACAACCCATTTTCTCCAATTTTTCCATCAAATTAGGCAATGCAGATTCACTGGAGGATGTCCCCAAAACAATGAGTAATTCTTCCCGAATATAATTTAAGAATGGGAATATCTTCACTTTGGAATATTTCAAAAGACTTCCTAAAACTACAATTATAAAGATAAACATGGTGATATAAACAGATAACATCAATTTTGCTAGAGGAAAAAGACTATTCAATCCATATTTTCCTATCGTGAATGCCATTCCTCCAAATGCACCAATTGGTGCTAAAAGCATCACTTTATGTAGATATTTAAATAAGTATTTGGAAATGAAAAGCAAACCATTTTCAATTTTTTTCCATTGAAGTTTTAATATTAAAATGCCTAAAAGTATTGAGAAAATTAAAATTTGAATGGTGCTATTTTCTTTAAAAAATTTCCACCAATCAAAATTGGTGCTAGTTTGTTTTACCTGATTGGTGTCAATATTGAAAGTTGAAAAATCAACAGAAGCACCCGGTTGAATGATATATGCCACGACAATTCCTATCAAAAGAGCAAAAGTGGTGATGATTTCGAAATATAACAAAGCTTTAGCACCCAATCTACCGACTTTTTTCAGGTTTCCCATATTGACTATTCCTATTGATATGGTTACTAAAATAATTGGGTTGATGAAAAGCTTTACAATAGAAATGAAGCTTCCACTTAAAAATTCAGCGAAAGTATTCCCGATTTTTATTTCTTGACCTAAAAAATTTAATTTGATTGCTTTTTCAAATACTTTTTGTAGTACTAAAGTCGGAAAAAAATGACCTAAAAAAATACCCAAAACAATAGCTAAAAGAACCCAAAAGGTAAGATTTCTAAATATTTTCATTCAAATCAATTTGAACAAAGCTAATAAAAATTTGAAATAAAATTAGGGAATTTGAAAAGTAATACAATAAAAAAGGGGCACATTCCGAAGGAATGCACCCCAATATATAACCCCAAAAAACACTCGAATAATTTGTTATTTTTTTATAACGATGTAAAGATAATATTATTGTATCCGCTTCACCAAATTATTTTTAACTTTTTTTCAAAAAAAATTTGTTTAAACAATTATTTCTTTCTCCATTAAATATTTATTCTTGATATTCAATAAATTACGAGGAATGCATTATATAAAAAATTAAATATCTTTCCTTCTCATTATCGGCATATTTTTGGTAACCATCTGAAAAGTCTTACTTCCCGACTCATCAATCAAAACTACCTTATCCGTTTTCAAAGATTCTATTAATCCTGGATAATAATGCCTCACAGTAACTAATTCACAACCTTCCTCTTTTGCAACTGTAAAATCTGCTTCTAATGCTTTAAATAAATTTTTTAATCGTTCTGGTTGATTAGGAACACATACAAGAAAACTAATAGCGGTATTTCTCATCATATTGATCCAAATTCTATATTTATCAAACAAAGAAAATAGATGACTTAAATGGTGCTCTGCAATAAAAGAGAAATCTTTGGAAGAAATATACAATAATGCTTGATTTTTTTCAATAATAATTATTGGTGGATAATTGGTATCCACATCATTTGTGATGATGGTTCCATCCCCTTCTGGCTCAATAAATGATTTTACATACAAAGGAATTCCTTTGTTTTGGAGCGGTTTTATCGTTTTTGGGTGAATAACCGTAGCTCCATAATAAGTCATTTCAATAGCCTCCTTATAGGATAATCTATCTAATTTACTTACATTTTCAAACATTCTTGGGTCAGCGGTCAACACTCCTTTCACATCTTTCCAAATAGTCATGCTTTCTGCATCCAAACAATAAGAAAATATGGCAGCTGAATAATCTGATCCTTCTCTTCCTAATGAAACAGTAAAGTTTTCACTAGTGCTAGCAATAAATCCTTGAGTAAGTACAAAATTTGATTGCTCCAACAATTTTGGCACTTTGCTATTGATCAAATGCATTGTTTTGTCCCAAATTATTCTACCTTCTCTATATGTATTATCAGAGGCAATCACATCTCTAGAATCTAACCAAATGGTAGTAGCTCCAATAAAATTAAGATAACCTGCAACAATTTTCGTAGAAACTAACTCACCAATAGTAACAATTTGATCATACATATAGTCGTAATCCTCAAATGGTTCTTCATCCAACACCCATTCTGCTTCAACAAAAGTATCATTTACAATAGGGAAAATGTCATGATTTTCAGGAAACAAATTCTTCATGATAGCATAATGCTGTTGTTTTACAGCTTCATATAATTCATGAGCAGTGCCTGTTTTCTTTGCATGAGCATTCACCACTTCTTCAAGAGCATTGGTAGTTTTTCCCATTGCTGAGATAACGATTAAAATATGATCATCTTTAAATTTAGATAATATATTGGCTACATTTTTTATTCCATCTGCATCTTTGACAGATGCTCCACCAAATTTGAAAACTTTAATAATATTTTTCATTAAACCAAGAAAATTGTAATTAGAAATTTATTTAAAGACGGAATTCCATTTTAATGATAAAACTCCTAGAATTGCCTCTTTTATAATCTTAGAGCTCATTTTGGATTGCCCCTCTACTCTATCAGTGAATGTGATTGGAATTTCTTTGATTTTAAAACCCTTTAAATAAGTATTAAATTTCATTTCAATTTGAAAAGCATACCCTACAAATCGGATTTTATCCAAATCTAACGCCCTCAAAACTTTATTAGTATAACAAACAAAACCAGCAGTTGGGTCATTCACAGGCATCCATGTAATCATTTTCACATAAAGCGAAGCACCAAAAGAAAGCACTTTTCTATCCAATCCCCAGTTGACTAGTTTTCCTCCTTTAATATAGCGAGATCCAACAGACATATCAGCTCCATCGATAGAACAAGCTTCATAAAGTCGGATTAAATCATCTGGATTATGTGAGAAATCAGCATCCATTTCAAAAATATACTCATATTGATGATCAAGAGCCCATTTGAAACCAGCAATATATGCAGTTCCAAGTCCAGATTTGCCCTTTCTTTCGAGCAAATGAACACTTTTATGATTTGTTTGAAATTGTTTAACTACTGATGCTGTACCATCTGGCGACCCATCGTCCACAATAAGTATATCAAATGCCATAGGTAATGACAAAACGTAGGTCAAAATTTTTGAAATATTTTCTATTTCATTGTATGTCGGAATAATTACTAATCGTTCTGGCAAAACTTATTTTATTAGAAATTAATATTTGGATAACGTATGATATATTGCTATTGTTACACTTTTAATTATCTTAATATTGACACCAAATCAGTGTTGTATTTCTTCACATCTGATTCGGACATTATTTTATAAATTGTTTCAACAACGTCTTCAGTATTTGGTTTACAAAAATAATCACCATCTGACCCAAAAGGGGTACGATGATCCGTTGCTGTAATACAAATTGGTTTTGCATCTAAATATTTAAAAGCATCTTGTATTTCTATAATTTGTTGCATAATGAAACTACTTGCACCTCCAGAAATATCTTCATCTAGGATAACTAAACGATTTGTCTTTTTTATTGATTTTTGAATCAAATGATGAACATCAAATGGCATTAAAGTCTGAACATCAATCAGTTCGACTGAAATATCCATATTTTGAAGTAAAAGCACAGCTTCATTAGCGACTCTAACACATGAACCGTATGTAACCAAAGTAATATCTGACCCTTCGTTTAAAATATCAGGAACACCTAATGGAACGGTATATTCACCAATATTATCCGGTAATATTTCTTTAAGTCTATAGCCATTCAAACATTCAATCAAAATTGCTGGATCATCTGATTGCAACATGGTATTATAAAGACCGGCAGCTTGAACGAAATTTCGAGGAGTCAAAATATACATACCTCTTAAAGTGTTCAATATCATTCCCAATGGTGAGCCAGCATGCCATATCCCTTCTAATCGATGTCCTCTAGTTCGAACAATCATCGGAGCAGCTTGGATGCCATTACTTCTATATCTTAATGTTGCTGTATCGTCAGACAAAGGTGCTAATCCATAGATTAAATAATCGAGATATTGAATTTCAGCGATAGGTTTAAATCCTCTCATGGCAAGACCAATACCTTGACCTATAATTGACCATTCTCTAATTCCGGTATCAAAAACTCTTTCAACTCCATACTTTTCTTGCATTCCATTGAAAGATTGATTTACACCACCAATGAAACCAACATCTTCACCAAATGCCATGAACTCAGGCGTTTTTCCTAAAGTTTTATCAAAAAAAGCATTTAATATTTCATAGCCATTCTTTTTAACAGATTGTTCTGAATAGACTTTTTTTACTTCTTTTACTTTTAATGCTGATTTTGGGGTTTCGCTATATAAATTAATATGATATTTATTTTTTGCTAAATCGCTTTGATTTGTTAGCCAACTGTTTAAATCACTTAAATCAGCTGATTTTTTTCCACCTAAAATATAATATGCCCTTCTTCCCAATTTCACAACATCACTTAAAACCGGATTATAGAGTGAACTTAATTCTTTAATGATTTCTGATATTTCGCTAGTATTATTTAATTTAGATAAAATATTCGTTAAGTTAGATATTTCGTTTTTCGTTGGCTCAGTGAAATTTTTCCATGCTCTATCTTTACATTCTTTGGTATATAACTTTAGCCCTTTCTGCTATCAAATTTACAACATCTGTTGAAGCAAGACCAGCATCTATAATCCAATTTTTCATCACTTTAATACAGTCATGCTCAGCTTCCCAAGCTAATCTTTCTTTAGATTTGTATCTTTCATGAGATCCAGATGTTGAATGTCCTTGTGGTTGAGTCAATTCAGATACATGAAATAAAGCAGGTTTGTGATCAATTCTCATTTTTTCAATACCAGCTTCATACATGGTGCATAATTCTGGATAATTCCAACCAAATGCTTTATATATCAAGATTCCTTCTCCATTTTTATCACTTTCAAACCCTTTAATAGCTTCAGAAATACTTGATTTAACCGTTTGATACTCAATTGGAACAGATATTCCATAACCATCATCCCAAACAGAAACAGCCAATGGTACTTGCATTACTGCTGCTGCATTCATTGATTCCCAAAAAATACCTTCTGAAGTGGAGGCATCACCAATTGTGCAAAAAACAACTTCATTTCCATTGTCTGAAAATTTACTATCCTTGCATAGTTCTGGTCTTTCTCTATACTTCTTGGAAGCCATTGCTAAACCTAAACCTCTAGCCATCTGACCACCTGTACTTGAGATATCAGAGGTAATATTATAGGATTCAGTATGATTTGTCCACTCTCCATTTTTATCAATTAATGGTGTAGCAAAATGACAGTTCATTTGTCTTCCCCCAGAAAATGGATCATTCTCTGTATCAGCATATAATTGTGCAAAATATTGTTCGACATTTGAAATGCCTAATGCAAACATTAAAGTTTGGTCACGATAATAACCTGATCGAAAATCACCTTTTTTAAATGCTCTAGCCATAGCAACCTGAGGAACTTCCTTTCCATCTCCCACAATTCCAAATTTTGCTTTTCCTGAAAGCACCTCTTTTCTTGCCAACAAACTAGCTTCTCTACTCACACAACAAATCCAGAAATCTTTCAAAACTTCTAGAACATTTTCACTAATTGATTTATTATTTGATGAAATTTCATCTAAAATCGTGAAATCCAATAAGTTATCCATTACGCTACTTGATATTTATAGATATATATTAAAATATATGCTGCAAAAATACGTTAATAATATTGTTTCGTATATATGAAATTAACAAGTTGTAAATAATTTCATAAATTATTAAAAATTTAAATTTTTATATAACTGATAATCAATACAATAATCATCTTTCCTGTTAATCAATTGTTAATCATATTTAACAAGTTTGCAGATAAATAAAATTTGTCTTTACTTTGTATCATCAATTAACAATTATTTGTAAAAAATAAAAAAAAATTAGTCAATGAAAAAATTAATGTCTTTGTTTGTTTTTGGTTGCCTATTCACGGTAGCAATGTTTGCACAAACTGGTCCAGTTATGTCAATCGAAAAAACTGAAGTTGATTACGGAACAATAGATCAAGGATCTGATCCAGTAAGATATTTCAAATTTAAAAATACAGGTACTGAGCCTTTAGTTATTAAAAATGCAAGAGGAAGTTGTGGTTGTACAGTTCCTGAGTGGCCGAAAGAGCCAATTATGCCAGGTGCATCTGAAAGAATCAAAGTTAATTATGATACAAACAGAGTTGGTGTTTTCACTAAATCTATCACTTTAACAACAAACGAAGCTTCAGATACAAGAGTATTAACTATCAAAGGTGAAGTTAAACCTAAGCCAGCAGATCCAGCAGGAGTTCCTGCAACTAACGGTGGAATGTTGTCTCCAAAAGGAAAATAATCTTTTTTAGGAAATATTTAAAATAGGCTATCTCAATGAGGTAGCCTATTTTTTTTATATTAAAATAATATGTAACAATTTATTTTGGATTTTTATTTGTTTCTATCTCATAAATATTAAATTTGCTGTTATTAAATAAAATTTAATATTTCAAAATGAGTGAATCAACAAACAATTATTCAAAATCTTCTTTTTATACACTTATCATAGTGTTCTTTTTCTGGGGATTTGTTGCTGCAAGTAATGATATTTTAATTCCAGTATTTAAAAAAGCATTTAGTTTATCACAAGCCCAAAGCCAATTAGTATCGATGGCTTTTTATGTTGCATATACTGTTGGATCAATTATATATTTATTTGTATCTAAATCAATAAAAGGTGATTTATTAAACAAACTTGGTTATAAAAATGGAATAGCTGTGGGTTTAATAATTTCTGCTTTTGGAACACTTATGTTTTATCCAGCTGCGAACACAGGTTCTTTTAATTTGATGTTAACTGGTTTATTTATTGTAGCTCTAGGCTTTTCATTACAACAAATTGCAGCTAATCCATTAGCAATTGTTATGGGTGATCCCAAAACCGGCTCACAAAGATTAAGTATGGCTGGCGGTATTAACAATTTTGGCACTACGATAGGTCCATTACTTGTCAGTTTTTCAATTTTCGGAAGTGTAACATCAAATAATACTGATGCAAGTATAGAAAGTGTTAAAACTCCTTATTTAATATTAGGATTAGCATTTATTATAGTTGCAATTTTTTTTAAATTTTCTTCTATTCCAAATAAAATTGATTTAGATAAATTAGCTGATGATGAAGCAGAAAACACATCAAAAGTTATTCACAAAAAGAATGCAATTAACTATCCCCAATTATGGATGGGTATGATTGGAATTTTTGTTTATGTTGGTGTTGAAGTTGCTACTGCAAGTAATTTGCCTGAATATTTAAAGGAGAAAATGAGCATTAGTACTGATAAAATTGCTCCTTTTATTTCATTATATTGGGCCAGTTTAATGATAGGTAGATGGACAGCCAGTGTTGGTGCTTTTGACTTTAGCGAAACGACTAAAAAAATCCTCAAATATATTATGCCTTATATTGCATTTAGTGTATTTATTTTAGTAAACACAATTGCAAATCACGATATTAGTTCTTTTTATGTATATGTTTTTGTAATTGCTGTAATGATAATTGGTGATATTTATAAGTAAAGGAAATCCTGCTAGGATGTTGATGATTTTTTCATTTCTAGGTATTGTTGCATTAATTATTGGAATGTTAACAAGTGGGATGGTAAGTGTATTTGCATTTGTTAGTGTAGGATTATTTTGTAGTACTTTATGGCCATGTATCTTTACATTATCTGTTGCTGGATTAGGTAAGCAAACAAATGAAGGAAGTAGTTTTTTAATTATGATGATTATGGGTGGAGGATTTGTAAGTTATTTACAAGGATATCTTGCATCTCCTAATATTTTAGGAATTCAATTTAGTTATATAGTTGGAGTAATTTGTTTTGCGTATTTAGCATATTTTGCTATTAAGGTAAAATCCATTTTAAAAGATCAAGGTATAGACTTTGATGATATAAAAGCCGAAGGCGGTCATTAATCATTTTTTTAAGATATTTATTTTAGGGTATGAGAATATTTCACTATTCTTGTGCCCTATTTTATTAATATTCAATTCATAACATTTTTTAATATTTTCATGGATAAAAAACCTTTTCTAATTGGTATTTGCGGTGGAAGTGGGTCTGGAAAAACTTCTTTTATTCGTAAATTAAGGGAAGATTTTAGTACCGACGATTTGTGTATTATTTCTCAGGACGATTATTACAAACCTAGAGATAAGCAAAAGTCCGATTTGAATGGCATCTTAAATTTTGATCTTCCAAGGTCAATCGAAAAGAAAGATTTTTTTAATGATATTCAGAAATTATTGGATTACAAAGTTGTTAATAGGACAGAATATACTTTTAATAATGATAAGGCAAATGCAAAATTATTAGAATTCAAACCTGCACCCATCATCATCGTTGAAGGTCTTTTTGTTTTTCATTTCAAGAAAATCTTTGAAATGACAGATTTGAAAATTTACATTCATGCCAAAGAGAACTTAAAAGTTATTCGAAGAATTTTTAGAGATCAGGTGGAAAGAAATTATCCGATCGAAGATGTTCTATATCGCTATCAACACCATGTGCTTCCTGCTTTTGAAAAATTTATTGAACCACATAAAGAAAAAGCAGATATCGTCATCAATAATAATCATAATTTTGAAATTGGATTATCCGTCGTTGAGCATTTTTTGAAAAGCAAATTATTGGATTATAGATAATAAAAAAGTCGAATAGAAATTCTATTCGACTTTTTTGTTTCTACTGATTACTTTTTATTTATTATCTTGAGCATCTACAACTGCGATTGAAACCATATCAACAATTTCTCTAGCCGTAGAACCTAATTGTAATACATGGACTGGTTTTTTCAATCCTAACAAAATTGGTCCAATTTTTTCAATACCTGCTACTTCTCTTAATAGATTATAAGCAATATTAGCAGAGGACAAATTTGGAAAAATTAAAACATTGGCTCTACCTCCAGCCAAATCGCTGAAAGGATGATTTTGTTTTAATAAATCCACATTAAATGCCATGTGTGCTTGCATTTCTCCATCCACTATCATTTTTGGATGCTTCTGCTTCAAAATCTCCACTGCTTTTCGAACCTTTATCGTTTCTGGAACATTTACAGTACCGAAATTGGAGAAAGTTAACATAGCAATTCTAGGTACGATATTGAATTTCTCAATTTCTTTTGCCGTTAATTCTGCAATTTCTACAAGTTCCTCTGTTGTAGGGTCATAATTTATGGTAGTATCTGCTAAAAATAGTGGACCAAATTTTGTCATCAAAATGAACATACCAGCTACTTTTTTAATCCCTAATTTCGGTCCGATCACATTTAAGGATGGTCGTAATGATTCAGGGAAATTTCTAGTCAAACCAGCTATCATTGCATCCGCTTCACCCGTTTCAACTAGCATTGCACCAAAGTAATTTCTTCTACGGACATGCTCCATTGCATCCGTCTTGATCAAACCTTTTCTTTTTCTTTTCTCAAATAAAATTTCACCAAATTGCTCCAATCTTTCTATTTCGGCTTGCCCACTTGGTTTCATTGGGTCATAAATAGGAACATTTGTAAGTTTGATATAATTATCAGCCATCATTTTGTGAATAATATCTTTATTCCCAATCAAAATTGGCTTAGCAATTTTCTCCTCAATCACAATTTGAACAGCTTTCAATACAGATGGATTTTCTGCATCTGCAAAAACAACCCTTCTAGGAGACTGTTTTGCTTTGGTGGTAATTACTCTCGACAAAGTATTGTCTAATCCTAATCTAGCTGAAAGCTGTTGGGTATAGGCTTCCCAGTCTTTGATAGGATTTTGAGCAACGCCACTATCCATTGCTGCTTTTGCTACTGCTGGAGCAACCGTTGTTAAAAGCCTTGGATCCACTGGTTTGGGGATTATATAATATTTACCAAACGTTAGATTTGTGCCTTCATAAGCTGTATTCACAATCTCTGGAACTGGTTTTTTGGCTAAATCAGCCAAGGCTCTCACCGCTGCCAATTTCATTTCCTCATTGATAACTTTTGATCTTACATCCAAAGCACCTCTGAAAATATAGGGAAATCCTAGAACATTATTAACCTGATTAGGATAGTCAGACCTTCCTGTAGCCATGATGATATCTTCTCTAACACTTGTGGCATCTTCGTAACTAATTTCTGGAGTTGGATTTGCCATAGCAAAAACGATACAATCTTTTGCCATAGATTTCACCATATCTTTTGACAAAATATTTCCTCTCGACAAGCCAATAAACACATCCGCTCCTTTCAAAATTTCTGCTAATTTCGTATTGGCAGGAACTGTATCATTTGCAAATTCTATTTTTTTACCATCTAAATTGGTTCTTGATGGATGGATCAATCCTTTGCTGTCATACATAAATATATTTTCCTTGTTCGCTCCCAAAGAATTATATAATTTAGTACAAGATATTGCGGAAGCTCCTGCACCATTGATAACAAACTTCACTTTTGAAATATCTTTATTAACAATTTCCAATGCATTGAGAATTGCAGCTGCACTAATGATGGCAGTTCCATGTTGGTCATCATGCATAACTGGAATGTTCAATTCTTTTTTGAGTCTTTCTTCAATTTCAAAACATTCTGGTGCGGAAATATCTTCCAAATTGATTCCTCCAAAAGTTGGCTCCATTAATTTGACAGCATTCACAAATTGATCCACATCTTTGGTATTCAACTCGATGTCAAAACAGTCAATATCTGCATATATTTTGAATAACAACCCTTTTCCTTCCATCACTGGTTTGCCTGCTTCAGGTCCTATATCGCCTAGACCAAGAACTGCAGTTCCATTACTGATTACCGCAACCAAATTACCTTTTGCAGTATATTTATAAACGTTTTCTATATTTTCAGCAATTTCTAGGCAGGGTTCAGCAACTCCTGGAGAATATGCAAGGGATAAATCTCTTTGATTGGATGTTTCTTTGGTGGGGATTACTTCGATTTTTCCTGGTCTTCCTTTTGCATGATATTCTAATGCTTCTTCTTTTAACTTATTAATATTCATAATGGCTATTTAACTTAAAAAATACACATTTTCAACATCGCCAAAACAATTGAATACTTGAAAGAATTATTACTTAAATTGGTTGGAATTGGACAAGAAAATTTATAAGAAGAAATAGGCTAGCTATTTTTAGAAATAAATTATGGTACAATTTTTAGCTCAAAAGTAATTTACTTATTAAAAATTCAATTGCAATATTTGATTTAAAATGAGCGGCACAAAAGTAGCAAAAAAATCGCAGAAAAGCTTAAAAATACGCCTCAAGTTTGAGTAAAATAGAAAAGAATTTTATTCGGAAAAATTTAATATTTTAGACCGCAGTTCATCTGAAATATTCATCTTTGAATTTTGTTGATAATCAAACATAACCAATATATCGTAATTTTTAGCAACCAATTCTTGTTGGTCATTATACATTTCATGCTCTAATTGGAAACTAGAATTTTTGATCCATGAAACTTTAGTCACTATTTTTATGGTATCTGGATAACGAACTTGTCGGATGAATTTACAATTTGATTCGGCAAGAATAAAACCAAAAGAATGAGTATCAGTAGCTGAAACCCCTAGTTTTTCAGACAGATGAATCCTTGCAGATTGAGCCATTCTAAAATAAACAGTATTGTTCACATGAGCATAAGCATCTAAATCTGACCAATCAATTTGTATAGTCGTAATGTTTTCCATATGAATAGATTAACTGACTTCTCCTTCCGTTCTTTTCTTTATCTCATCCCTAATAATCGCTGCTTTTTTGTAATCTTCTTCTTCTAACACATTTTTCAATTCGTCTTCTAATTGCTCAATGGTATATCTGCTATAGCCAGGTTTCTGTGAGGCTGATTTGTTTGTTTTTGCCTGAGGGACAGCATCTTGATTGTCCAAAACAATTCCAGCCTCATCCATTATATTTTCAAAAGTAAAAATCGGACAATTAAAACGAACAGCCATTGCAATAGCATCACTGGTTCTAGCGTCAATTTCGATGGTTTCTCCATTATTATTGCAAACCAATAAGGAATAAAAAATACCTTCCTCAAGTTGGTTAATGACTACTTCTTGTAATTCGATTTTAAAAACGTCTAGGGTGTTTTTGAACAAATCATGAGTAAGGGGGCGATTGGGAGACATGCTTTCAAGGGCAACAGCGATAGCCTGAGCCTCAAAATTTCCAATAACTATTGGCAACCTTCTTATACCCACCTTCTCCCCTAACACCACAGCATAATTTTGAGATGCAGTTACAGAATGCGATAAAGCGATAATCTCTAATTCTATTCTCTTTTTTTTCATGAAATCTTAAATTGCCAAATCTATTTTTGATCCTAGCACAAAATTAAATCATTATTATCATTGCATGGCAACAATGAATACAAAATTTACAAAATAATCTGACAATTATTGGATGATTTATTACAAATCAGCTAATTAAATATCAATAAAAAATTAGTGACTCTGTTTGAAATCCTTAATTGCTTGAGTTAATCTTGGCACTATTTCAAATAAATCACCACAAACTCCATAATCGGCAGCTTTGAAAAATGGTGCTTCTGGATCTTTATTGATAACAACAATCGTCTTAGAATTGTTTACTCCAGCTAAATGTTGGATTGCTCCAGATATTCCTATTGCAATATATAGATTTGGGCGAATCGCTACCCCTGTCTGCCCAACATGTTCATGATGCGGTCTCCAATGTGCATCTGCCACTGGTCTTGAACAAGCCGTTGTAGCACCCATTGCAGATGCTAAATCTTCAATGATTCCCCAGTTTTCAGGTCCTTTCATTCCTCTTCCAGCTGATACTACTAATTCTGCTTCTGGTAATGGAACAGTTCCTTCTTCTGTTTTAACTGATTTTACAGTTATTTTTGGAGTAGCAGTAGGGATAACAATGGATTCTACAGTTGCATTATTGGCAACTTGCTCTGGCTTGATGGAATTTCCCATCAAAGAAATTATTTTAATAGCTGATTTTATTTCATAATTCGCAACTCCTTTTCCAGAAAAAACTGATTTGCTAACAATCATCGAATTTCCTGAAATAGTTGGTAATTTGTTAGCTCCTGAGATGGAACCAGCTTTTAATTTTACAGAAAGTCTTCCTGCTAATGTTTTTCCATTGGAGCTGTTTGCTAAAATTATCAGATTTGCTCCATTATCATTGGCAACTTTTGCGATAGAATTGCTATAAACTTGACTATCAAAATTAGAAAATATTGAAGCTGAGCAATTTAAAATTTTGTTGGCTCCATAATTTCCTAAATCACTTAAATGATCAGATGCTCCTAACACCAAAGCAATACATTCCGTACCCATTTGTTGAGCAATCTTTGAAGCATATGTAACTGCCTCAAATGCTGTTTTCTTAAAATGACCTTTGGAGTGTTCGATATATACTAATACTGACATAATTTTTTTTAAATTTTAAGGATGATTAAATCGCTTTTGCTTCTTCGTGAAGTAATCTTACCAATTCTTGCATATTTTCAGGGTCAATCATTTTCACAGAAGATTTCTCTTTTGGCAAATCATAATGATCCACCACTGCTAAATCTTCAAAAGGTGCTGGTGCAACCACTTCTAGAGCTTTTGATTTAGCCATCATGATTCCTCTCATATTCGGAATTCTTTGTTCTGCCATTCCTTTTGCTGCACTTACTACAAATGGTGTTGCTACTTCCAAAACTTCAGTACCTCCTTCGATATCTCTTTCAATAGTCGCTACATTTCCATTCATATCCAATTTGCTACCATAAGATACAAATGGTAAATCAAGATATTCTGCTAACATGGCACCAACTTCAGAGCCATTATAATCAATCGTTTCTTTACCTAAAAGAATCATATCGAAAGACTTACTCTTTGCATATTGAGCAATTTGAAAAGCAACTTGCATTGAGCTAAGTGGCTCACAATCAATTCTTACAGCATCATCAGCACCAATCGCCAATCCTTTTCTAATGATTTGTTCGTTATCTAAAGGACCCACATTGCAAATTGTAACATTACCGCCTAATTGTTCTTTCAATTCAATTGCCTTCACTAATGCATACCACTCATCATAAGGATTCAAAATATATTGTACCCCTGCGGAATTGAACGTTTTCAGATCGGAGGAAAATGAAATCTTCGCTGTGGTATCTGGTGTTTTACTGATGCAGACTAAAAAATTCATATAGTTAAAATTAGAATTATGCTTGAATTTATATTTTTTAAAAGCAACGCAAAATTAATTAATATTTCAATTAAAATTCAATTTATTGGAAGCGAAATTTCGCTAAATTATAAATTATTCATTTCAATTTCCACATTAAATAAGGTTTTTGGTGGTTTATTTTGTGTAAACTCTTGAGTTTTAATCTGCTTATTCCAATAAATAGCACACATTGTGTGGGAAGGCTGATAAATATTTGAATGAATTTCTTTGGGAGTGCCATCTAAAATAGCAGCAAAAACTTCATAACGAATTTTTTCTGGTGCAAAAGCATAATCATGCCAAACAACAATGGAATTTTCATGAACAAGATGTTTGAAAACCTTTTCTGTATCATTTTTGACCATTTTGTAATGATGATCTCCATCTATAAAAATTACATCAAATTTTTGATTGAGCTTTTCAAAATCATAAGTTAAAGTATTGCCAAAAAGATGTATAATTTTGGGATTGCCTTTGGATAGAACTCCATGAATATCAATATAATCTGAAGGAAGTTGCATTTTAGCCATTTCTTCCTTTGAAAGGTTCATTGTATAACTTATCGCTGTATTTTCACAAACATTAGCCACACTCTCCCCTCTCCAAGTACCAATCTCGAAATATTTGCAATCCTTGATGCCCCCACAAATAGATTTTAACAACAATAAATCAGTGAGCATTGATCCTTCACCCAAAAAAGTGACGGTTGATAACTTTCCTTTTCCTCTAGTAAAATATACAAGGTCAACCACTTTTAATGCTTCGATCTGGTGTTTCTTTTCCACCCTTTTTTTCCAATAATTTTCATTAATAAAAAATGAAACGATTTGGTATTTTATTCTACTAAGCAGGTTTCTAATTTTCTTCATGCTTTACTACTTTTGGATATATATAATAAAAAACAAAAATACTATATAATCCAGAACTAATGATAGATAGGCATGTTGAAATCACCAAACCCTCGACTTTGTACATCGGGATTAAAAAATAAGCACTTACTGAAAGTACGATAACTGAAAGTAAACCAGAAAAAATATTGTATTTAATCTTGCCAATGGCAGCTAATAAATTTGTAAAAATGGTTTTGGTAAACCATGAAAACACAACAGTAGCAACTAGCCAGAAAAAAGCAATTCCACCATGATATTTATTACCAAAAACAAATGGAATTAATTCATCTTTAAAAACATAGGAGACCAAAAGGATGATGGCTCCAATAAACAAAAAGGTTTTAGTGTAATTGAAAATATAGTTTTTAATAAAAATTTTGTCATTATTATGGTAGGATAGTTTTGGGAAATCTGTTTGAATGAAAATCAAAGGTAATATCCATAGATTAAAGGGTAATAATATAAGTGTTTTATAATCCGCAATTTCTGATGGGGAAAGGTAGGTATTGGCAAACTGAATATCCAAAATAAAAGCAAATTCTGAAATCAAAAGTGCAAAGGAAGCATAAAAGTTAAACCACCAATATTCCTTTTTGGAGATTGAATTGAACTTTGGTTTTTTTATCAAAAAAATACTTTTATTGAAATACACCAAAACAACTAATGCACTGGTAGCCAAAGAAATAAAATATCCAGTCAATCCCCATAATACGGTAAAAAGCACTGTGATAACAAGCCCAAAAACGTTGTAGATTATATTTATTTTTGAAAAAATAATATTTTGATTGATGGCTCGATAGTGAGATTGTAAAATATTGACTAAAAAAGCTCCATACAATCTTAAGCTTAGTAGAAATACAATTAATAAAAAATCGGGGGTGTTTGGTGTTAAAATATAGCAGGTAATTACAAATAAAATAGTGATAAAATGCTGGTATTTAAAACCTTCCTGGAAAGAATAGGCTGCAATATCATTTTTCTCCTTCTCTTCATCTAATATAGATCCAAAACGCAATAATCCTTGGTAAGTTCCGCCACCAACAATAGGATAAAAAAAGGCAACAATGGAGATGAAATAAACGATGCTGCCAAATGTTTCCTTCGATAATAATCTGATGACGATGATTTGTGAGACAAATAAAGCAATTTTGGAAATAAAGAGTGAGGAGAGTACATACAATCCTTTATTGGAAATAAAATCTTTCAAAAATTTTATCAAATCCTTCATTTGCCACAAATTTGATGATAATAATGGGACAACGATTTCGATATTTGCTCATAAGAAAAAGTAGCTTGAGCATAATTTCTGATTGTGGAAGCTGCCTCAAAAGTATGTCCATTTATTACTTTTTCCATTGCAGCATACAATTGATTTTCATTACCTTTCTCCACCAAAATTCCAAAATTATTTGGAAAAAACTCTGCTATTCCTCCAACATTGGTAGCAATGACTGGCAAACCAGTAGAAAAAGCTTCTGAAATGACACAGGGTTGATTTTCATAATTGCTAAACAATACAAAACAATCAGCTTGCTTCATATAAGTCGCAATCTGCTGATTAGGAACATTTTGAATTAGCTTTACCCTCTCGGAGAGTTGATTTTGAGTAATGAAATCTCTGACATACTGCTTTTCAGCTCCGATAATTAGAAATTCAAATGGGTATTTCTGGATTAATCTCACAATTACATTCAGCATCCCTACAATATTCTTATGCTCATTTTCTAATGAAGAAACATGCAGAAATTGAATGCTTTTATTTTCGCCTTTATTTTTTAATGAAAACAACTCGGTGTCCACCACATTTGGAACAATTGCAAAATTAGAGTTCAAGCCTAAGCTGATCATTCCATTTTTCAAATCAGAACTTACAGGGAAAATATATTTTGCAGCTTTTGCGAAAAGAGCAAATAGCTTACATTCAAGATAGGAAATTGGCACATCCCTTTCGGAATATCTTGTCCAATGTTCCGTAATCACATATTGTTCCTGATGAAAAAGGTATCTATAATAAACCCACAAAGTATGAAAAGAAATAATATTGGTATGAATCAAATCATAAGGAGCTACCTGCTTCGCTAAAATATTATATTGTCTGAATTTATGGATAAAGTTAAATGGCCTTATTTTACTATTGGGAATATAAGCAATTAATTCAGTGTAATTACCTTCTTTCGTAGTTACAATTTCTTTTTGCTGAATGCCTTCCAAGCATTCAACATGAATGAAAGTCACCGAATGATTCAAAGCCACAGCTTTGGCATGTCGCTGAACAAAATCACCGTTTTGTGGACTTTTTTTATTTGGAAACCAAGAAGATGTAAATAAAATATGCAAAATAATCAATCAATTAATTCAAAATCATTTCTGTTTCTCTGAATCTAACGTCGTAATCCAACAATTCTTCCAAAACTGGTTCGTAAATGGATTTGGAGGTCGGCAATACGATTCCTTTCGCATTTATTTTACCCAACATCATCAATTTTACCCCAATTCCGAGGGTAATCCCTACTAAACGAGACATGGCAGTATTTTCTGCATCCGCTCCTTTCGAGATCATACTGGAAGTGGTTACTTTCTTTTGTCCATTTATTTCATAGTGGAATTCGTGTTGCATGATAATCATGTCTTTGTCTGTAGGGCTCAATTTCCATTTATCAATTAAGACACTTTCAACCCAATCCGCTAAAGTTCCTGTTTTGATTTGTATGGGTTTGTTTTCAAATAAACCCAACCAAATGAGATTCTGAAAGGGTTCCTCATTCGTATTCACCCCTAAAAACTCCGCTACTTTACTTTCTAAATCCGCATTGTTTTCCAATCTGGTTATGGAAGCCAACAAAGCTCTATTCGTGTAGTGGTCCAAATTTTGTAAAATAGTCGAACTATCTGTCAATCCTAACTTCACCAACAAATTCCAAGATTTACAATACCCATGATGGCGAATCGTTCCTCTCATGATGGTCGGAATGTCGTCGATATGATAAATTGATCGATACGAAATGGAATCTCTATTCGGATACACATCGTATTTTCCTAAATTCGGTACGTCAATGACAAATGGATGGTCAAAAAGCTGGTTGTAAGGAACTAATTGTAATTGGTTGTTTTCCAAATATTGAGCCGTCCCCTGCCCTGCCAAAACCACATTTCTTGGATTCCAAGTGATTTTATAATGCCACGGATTAGTATCTGACTCAGGAGCAATTAATCCGCCAGTATGGGAATAAAAAGCAGTAAGTACGCCTCCTTCCGATTTGATTTCTTCTATTTTTTGCATGGCAGACATGTGATCAATGCCAGGATCCAAACCAACTTCATTCAAAAAAGTGAGTCCAGCTGCGACTATCTCTTCTTCTCTAGCTTTCATTTCTTTCGAAACATAGGATGCTGTCGCCAAATTCTTTTTCAATTCGATACAATCTTCAGCCACTAACATGTGGAGAAAAGCAGGCAACAAAGAAACGACCATATCGTGGCTCTCAATCAACTGATGTCTCAGCGATTTATCCTCCACTTCAAACTGAATCGCATTACCATTCGGATGTTGATTCACTTTTGCAATCGCCATATTCAAATCATGATCCGCCACTGTGATTTTCCAATCGTAAATTACCGATTTTTCTAAAAGATAATGAATCAAAGCAGTAGCAGATCTCCCAGCACCAATCACCAATATTTTTTGCATTTCCTAATAATTGTTTAGACATTGAACATTCAAATGACTTTATACGTATCACTTCAACTAATATCTTATGAATCAATTAGATTAAAATAAAAAATTACTTTGAAGAAATAATTTTTTTACAAAGATAAATATTCGGTACTGTAATGGAACAACAAAAGCAAATAATTACAACTTTAAATATAATCGACAATATTGATTTACTTCCTTCGGAAGATAAGGAATTGTTGCTGCAAGCTATAGTAGCTTCTGATTTGGCATATGCCCCATATTCCAAATTTTATGTGGGTGCAGCTTTGCGGTTGACTGATGGAACCATCGTAAAAGGCAGCAATCAGGAAAATGCAGCCTATCCCTTGTGCCTTTGTGCAGAAAGAGTAGCAATTGCCGCCGCTTCCAACTACAATATGGGGGTTACAGCTATAGCAGTGATGGCAAGAAATCCGAGGGCAAAATTGACGAAACCCGTCAGCCCCTGTGGAGCATGCAGACAAGTCATTCTGGAGACAGAAAGAAGATTTCAACAAAAAATACGAGTCATTTTGTATGGAGAAACTGGGGAAGTTTATGTTCTAGACAGTGCAAATGACTTATTACCTGTTAGTTTTGATGAAAAGGTTTTGTGATAAAAAAATGTATCACTCCATCCATTTAGGTTTGGATTCAATCACTTTTGGGTAGATATGGCAAGCATCGGTGTGAGCACCTTTCAAATAACCGATACTCATCAAAAATTCATTGACAATCTCGCCACCAGTGAACCGAAAGGTTTTTTTGAAGATTTTCACCCATTCTTCTTTTGTTTTTGGGTGGTGGAATTCCAACCATTTTTCGAATGAGCCAAATTCTTTTTGCATCATCAATATGGTTTTAGCATTTTCAATGGCTGCATTTATTTTCAATTTATTCCGAATGATGCCTGCATCCGAAAGGAGCCTTTCCCTATCCTGCTCGGAGTAAGCGGCAACTTGTTGGATATCAAATTGGTGGTAAGCAGCTCTAAAGGTATTTTCTTTTTTCAGTATCGTTTCCCAGCTCAATCCAGCTTGATTGATTTCCATTATCAACCTGCCGAACAACTCGTTATCGTCATGAATGGGAAAGCCATAATGATTATCGTGGTAGTTTTGGTGCAAGGCTTTTCGCTCCTCTGGCTGCATCGACGCTATATGATAGCAATAGGACATGATCGTTCTTTTATTATTTTGGTCAAAAGTAAGGATTCGACGGTGGAAAATAGGAATAAAATGAAGACTTGATTTTATTTTTTTGGGAAAGGCTTATAAATGGATGCTATAAGATGGAAATTGCTGTTAAGATATTTGGAAATGGGATTGTTAAATGTATTGTGGATGATTTGAAATAATAAATTGCAGCTAAAAGAATATCATTTCTTTTTTTAATGAATTTATAAATCAAAGATTAATTAAAAATGGTTGATAATGTTTTTTCGTGTAAAATAATTTAAATAATTTCATATAATTGTGATTGGGTATTAGTGATGGTTTATTATATTTGTTGGGTAGTATTAAAAACCAACTTTTATTAATGAAACATATTAAAGTTAAGAGATATTTTGAAACTAACGGTTAAATTTACTATAGGTAAAATAATATGCTGACTACAAATCAATTTGAATTTAAAATAGAAAATCGTATTTTTCTATTAACTTTATACAATAACATCTAATGAGTTCAGAAATACAAGATATAAGACTAATTTTTACGATAAATAACAAAACAGCCAATTGAGTTATTAGATTTAACAAAATCGTTAGTAGCATTATCAACAAATTTTGATAGATACACATCAGAATATGGAGAAAATAAAGAAAATAGAGAAGCCAAACTCTATGTAAAAGAAATCGATCTGGTAGTATAATTATCGAATTGATAGAATTAGCAACTGTTGGAGTAATCCCATTTGCAGAGAATATTAACACTATATTAGATTTTGCAACCTATTTTAAATCTAGTGTGAATTTTTTTAAAAGGGGAAGGCAAAAATCCAGAATTGTGACCATCTGAATTTAAAGAAATCTCAACAATTGTAAGTCCAATAGCTAAAGATAAAGGGTCACAATTAAATATTTCAACTACTGTTAATGGTAATGTAATCCATAAATTTTAATTTAAATTCAAATGAGTCTACTGCTATTCAAAATATATTTAATCGTGAATTAAAGAAATTAAAACTTCCAGAAATTTCTGATAAATCTGAAGATAGAGTAGTTCTCACATTTTATCAGGCAAGAAGTGATAAAACCAGTAAAATTGGAAACAAAGGTACTATTGAATCTCTAAATAAAAAACCAATGAATATTGTCTTTGATACAGAAGAATTAAAAACAGAAATTCTTCATTCTGATGTTAACCATTAAAACTGCATATTTAGTTGATGTTAAAATTGAGACTATAAATGAAAAACCAAGTATTTACAGAATTATAAAGTTACATGAATACTTCGAATTAGAAGAAGACTAATTATTTAGCTTATGAACATCAATTTACTGGACATATATACTATCAATCAGTAATTAATACTACTAATATCATTCAAAAAAAACTTGAAAAAATAAATAAATGGAATATATAATTGGACTTATATTAATAATTGTAATTGTATCTTTAATTAGCAACTCAAATAAAAAGACAGACAAACCTATTATAGAAGAAAAAAATGAAACTCCAAAACCTCTATTTGTTTTAACAGAAGAATTTAGGGAAATTTTGGATTTACTAAATAATACCAATGAAAGTATTTTCATAACAGGAAAAGCAGGAACAGGAAAATCTTCATTATTAAAACACTTTATAAAGAACACAAATAAGAAATTAGTAATCCTTGCACCAACAGGAATTGCAGCTCTAAATGTAAGCGGACAAACTATACGTTCGTTCTTTCGTTTTCCACCTTCAATAATTACACCGAATAAAATCGAACCTGATTATGTTAGAGCAGAATTATTCAAAAATTTACAAATGGTTATCATTGATGAAATTTCGATGGTTAGAGCAGATTTGATGAACGGAATTGATATTGCATTAAGAAAAAATAGAAATAGATTAGATGAACCTTTTGGTGGTTTTCAAATGGTTTTTATTGGAGATTTGTTTCAACTTCCACCAGTCGTAATGAGTCTGATAGAGATTATATTTAAAACTTACGGCGGTCAATATTTCTTTTGATGCGTCAGTTTTTAAAACATATAAGTACCATTTTAAAGAACTTACTACAATTTTCAGACAATCAGATGAACAGGCCAGAATTTAAAACAATGCTTAACAACATTAGAAATAATGAAG
>JADJVK010000034.1 GCA_016710625.1 Saprospiraceae bacterium | reverse complement strand
TTTGCTAGGAAGCTTAGTTACATTTGGTGTGTCACTATATACTTATAATCAATACAATATCAATTCGGCAGATCCAAATTTAATTGTTAATAATGCTTGGATTGTGGCAATTGGATCCAATTTTTCGATGGCAATTGATGGAGTTTCTGTAATTCTTGTTTTGTTAACTGGATTATTAGTCCCTTTGATTGTTTATTCAGCTTTTGAGAGAAAATATGAAAACGATAAATACTTTTATTCTTTGATGTTAATGATGGAAGCTGCTTTGTTAGGTGTTTTCATGGCAATGGATGGTTTCTTGTTTTATATATTTTGGGAACTAGCTTTGATTCCAATTTACTTTATCTGTTTATTTTGGGGTGGCGAAAATCGTTCTAGAATTACTTTTAAGTTTTTCATATATACTTTGTTAGGTAGTTTATTTATGTTGGTTTCTTTGATTTATGTTTATTTACATACTACTGGAAGCCCTCATTCTTTTGCAATAGTTGATTTATATAATGCTGGAAAAACATTATCCCAAACAGAACAAATTTTTGTTTTCTGGGGAATGTTTATAGCTTTTGGAATTAAAATGCCTATTTTCCCTTTTCATACTTGGCAACCTGAGACTTATTATGTTGCACCAACCCAAGGTACGATGTTACTTTCTGGTATCATGTTGAAAATGGGTACTTATGGTTTGATTAGATGGTTAATTCCATTAGTACCAAAAGGGGTATATCAATCCAGTGATGTAGTGGTGACTTTGTCAATTATTGGTATTATCTATGCTTCTTCAATTGCAATCGTTCAAAAAGACTTTAAGAAATTATTAGCATATTCCTCTATTGCCCATGTTGGATTAATTTCTGCTGGAATTATGACTATGAAAATGCAAGGATTGCATGGAGGATTGATTCAAATGTTTGCTCATGGTATTAACATTGTTGGCTTGTTCTTCATATGCGATATTATATTGAGAAGATTGAAAAAAACAGAAATAGAATTTATGGGTGGCATTAGAAGTGTCGAGCCACAATTTGCAGTTTTATTTTTGATTGTCTTGTTAGGGAGTGTGGCATTGCCGCTTACAAATGGATTTGTTGGAGAGTTTCTATTGATTAATAGTCTTTATCAATATCAAATTGGATTTGCCATTCCAGCAGGTTTGACAATTATTTTGGGAGCAGTGTATATGTTTAGAGCTTATCAAGGAATTATGCTTGGAGAGGCAAACCAATATACGGTTTCATTTTCTCCATTATCTTTTAATGAAAAGTTGATTTTAATTATTATATCTTGTTTAATATTATTTTTTGGTTTGTTTCCTGGATTTTTACTAAATACATCTGAAGCTACTTTGAAGCAAATTATAGATATTTATAAAGTCGGATTGAACTAAGAATTTTATTTTATTACTTTAAATACAAATTAAATGAATATACTGTTGACCCTCTCGTTATTAGGTGTAATTACACTTTTTTCTGAGATATTCAACTTCAGGAAAATTATTTTTCCGATTATCATTGCTGGATTAGTGGGGGCAGGTGCACTTTGTGTGATCAATTGGAACACAAATGAAGTGCTGTATAATATGTCCACTATTGATAATTATTCATTAGCATTTACATTTTTATTGGTTTTCATTACAACTTGTTGGTTTTTATTGTCTTATAATTATTATAAAGACGAAAATAGTATTGTTGATAAATATTCCTTAATACTTTTTTCCTTAGCTGGGGCTTTTGTAATGACTTCTTATACCAATTTGAGTATGTTGTTTATTGGTATTGAAATGCTTTCTATTCCTTTATATGTATTGGCTGGGAGTAATAAATCGGATCGAGTATCAAGTGAAGCGGCTTTCAAATACTTTTTAATGGGAGCTTTTGCAACAGGATTTTTACTGTTCGGAATTGCTTTTATATATGGCTCTACAGGTACATTTGATTTACTAAAATTGAACCAGATAATAGTAAGTAATGGCGGCAGAGTGCCGAATATTTTATTGTCAGGTATTATTTTAATGTTTGTTGGTTTGTGTTTTAAAATCGCCGCAGTACCTTTTCATTTTTGGGCACCAGATGTTTATCAAGGTAGTCCAACAATAGTAACTGCTTTTATGGCAACTATTATTAAAACGGCTGCAATTGCTGCTTTTTATAGATTATTTAAAATTGGTTTTTTAGGATTAAATAGCTCGATTGAAACGATTATATTAATAGTTATAGCTGTTTCCTTAATTTTAGGTAATTTTTTAGCAGTTTACCAAACAAATGTAAAAAGGCTATTAGCTTATTCAAGTATATCTCATGCTGGTTTTATGCTAATTGGCATTTTGATAGTTAAACAAATGAATAGTGCTTCTGTAATGCTTTATTATACAAGTGCTTATGCTATAGCAAGTTTGATTACTTTCTTCATTTTACAAATAATTTCAAAAGGGGGAGAAGACATTGGAAGTTTCAATGGACTTATTTCTAGAAATCCATTATTATCTGTTATAATGACAGTTGCTTTATTGTCATTAGCTGGAATTCCGCCTTTTTCAGGATTTTTTGGGAAATACTTTATGTTTGTAGGTGCAATAACTGATGGTTATTTGTGGATCATTATATTGGCAGTATTGGCATCACTGGTTGGGGTGGTATATTATTTCAAAATAATTATCGCAATTTTTGCAAAACCTTCAATTGACAATCAAGAAATTACTGTTTCTGGTGTTCAAAGTACCGTTTTAGTATTTCTTGCAATATTGCTTTTAATGATGGGTATTTTACCAGGTTGGATAGTTGGATTAATCTAATCATGCTTATTTTTTAGTTATTTTAAAACACATATCATGAGAATTGTATTTATGGGAACGCCCGATTTTGCAGTTCCTAGTTTGAAAATATTGTTGGAGAATAACTATGAAGTTGTTGGTGTTGTTACAGCATCTGATAAAGTTGGTGGAAGAGGTAATAAACAAATAATCCAATCAGCAGTTAAGCGATTTGCTGTGGAGCATAATTTAAAAGTGCTGCAACCTGAAAAGTTAAGAAATCCAGATTTTATAAAGGAATTGGCTGATTTAAAGGCTGATTTACAAATTGTTGTCGCATTTAGGATGTTGCCTGAAATGGTTTGGAGCATGCCTAAAATGGGGACATTCAATCTACATGGTTCATTATTACCAAAATACCGTGGTGCTGCTCCGATAAATTGGTCAATCATTAATGGAGACAAAATAACTGGTGTAACTACCTTTTTTTTGCAGCATGATATTGATACTGGAAATATCTTATTACAAAAAGAGGTACCAATTTTACCAGAAGATAATGTTGGGGATTTACATGATAGAATGATGGAAGTTGGTGCTGCATTAGTTTTAGAAACAGTGAAAGGTATTGAAAATAATACATTGATTGCTAAGCCACAAGTCGATTCTGAAGTTTCTCATGCTCCCAAATTATTTATGTCTAATTGTGAGATAGATTTCAATAAATCATCTATTGAAGTTTACAATTTCATAAGGGGATTGTCTCCATTTCCAACTGCTTGGTTCAGATTTCAAGATTTAATAATGAAGGTCTATGCAGCAAAATATGAAATCACAAACCATAAATTAACTCCTGGCTCCATTCGAATAGAAAAAGATACTTTTGCAGTTGCAACTAAAGATGGTTTTATCTATTTAAAGGATATTCAATTAGAAGGCAGGAAAAGAATGGAAATCCACCCTTTTTTACTCGGATTCAAACAATAACCTTTCTTATATTTATTTTAAACATTTAAATTTTTTAGAATTGGATAGTGGCTGTGCTATTATTTGAAGGAATAATGCTATTTAATGAGTTGTATAAATATTTATTATTGTAATTCATTTTTAAACCAAATAGTTATGTCAAATAGACCTTCATTTAAAGCCAGCTATGATAATTTCATTGGTGGCAAATTTGTACCTCCAGTTGGTGGAGAGTATTTCGATAATATTAGCCCAATTGATGGGAAAGTCTTTACTAAAGCTGCTAGATCAGGAAAAGCAGATGTTGAATTAGCTTTGGATGCAGCTCATGAAGCATTCAAAACTTGGAGTAAAAGTTCCGCAGCATATCGTTCTGGTATTCTTAACAAAATTGCAGATGTGCTGGAAGCTAACCTGAATAACCTAGCTGTGATTGAAACAATAGATAATGGCAAACCAATAAGAGAGACGGTTAATGTCGATCTTCCTTTATGTATCGATCATTTCAGATATTTTGCAGGTGTAATTAGAGCAGAAGAAGGTTCAATTTCTGAACATGATGAGCACACTGTAAGTATTTGTATGCATGAGCCTCTCGGTGTTGTTGGACAAATTATTCCTTGGAATTTCCCATTATTGATGGCTACTTGGAAACTTGCTCCAGCATTGGCAGCTGGTTGTTGTGTGGTGATGAAACCAGCTGAACAAACTCCGACATCCATTATGTGTTTGATGGAATTATTAGTTGATGTAGTTCCAGCTGGAGTGATAAATATCATTACTGGATTTGGTCCAGAGGCTGGAAAACCATTAGCTCAATCTCCTAGAATAGCAAAAGTTTCCTTTACTGGTGAAACGACTACTGGTAGATTAATCATGCAATATGCTTCTGAAAATCTGATTCCTGTTACAATGGAATTAGGTGGAAAATCACCAAATATTTTCTTCCCTTCAGTGGCAGATGCTGATGATGAATTTTTCGATAAAGCGATTGAAGGTGCTGTGTTGTTCGCTGTAAATCAAGGGGAAGTGTGTACTTGCCCATCACGTATTTTAGTTCATGAAAGTATTTATGATAAATTCATGAGTAGGGTAGTAGCTAGAACAAATGCAATTAAAATGGGGAATCCTTTAGATGGTAGCACTATGATGGGAGCTCAAGCTTCCAATGATCAATATGAGAAAATACAATCTTATTTGAAATTGGGAAAAGAAGAGGGTGCTGAATTACTTTGTGGTGGCGATGTTCAGAAATTGGATGGCGATTTAGCAGGTGGGTATTATATCCAACCTACTTTATTCAAAGGTCATAACAAAATGAGAATTTTCCAAGAAGAAATTTTCGGACCAGTCGTTTGTGTTACTACTTTTAAAACAACTGAAGAAGCAATAGAAATTGCTAATGATACGATGTATGGTTTGGGAGCAGGAGTGTGGACAAGAGATGCTCATGAATTATATCAAGTGCCAAGAGCCATCCAAGCTGGTAGAGTTTGGGTGAATTGTTATCATGCTTATCCAGCACATGCTCCATTTGGAGGATACAAAAAATCTGGATTTGGAAGAGAAAACCATTTAATGATGTTAGGCCACTATCGCCAAACGAAGAATATGTTAATTTCTTACAACAAGAATAAATTAGGATTTTTCTAAATAAAATTTCAGTTCGATAATTTTAGCAACCGATTATTTTTATAATTTTCGGTTGCATTTTTTTTGTTTTTAAAAGATGAAAATGGTTCCAAGAGTAATAATTACGGATGCTGCAAAGGCAATAGTTGATCAACTAAAGCAACGATTTGGTGATTTAATGTTTCATCAAAGCGGAGGTTGTTGTGATGGTTCCCAACCCATGTGTTTTGAAAAGGGGATTTTAAGGTAGGTAATAGTGATGTTTTGATTGGCGTAATAGAAGATAGTGAGTTTTGGATCAGTAAGGATCAGTTTGAATACTGGCAATATACTCAGCTTTGTATTGATGTAATTCAAGGTAGAGGCTCTAGTTTTTCAATCGAGATACCAATGGGTGTCAGGTTTATAACTCAATCGAGATTATATACGGATGAAGAATTAGAAAATTTAGAACCTGTTCGATTTTTGGAAGATTAATTATTTTTGCAAAAGTTGCTGATATTGTTTTGGCGTAATGCCTTCATAATGTTTAAATACACGGATAAAGTAATTACTATCCTCGAAACCAGCTTCGTAAGATACATTTTTAATATAGATATTTTTATCTGTGAGGTATTGCTTTGCCAATTTCAATTTCTCCAAAATAATGAACTCCATAGGGCTAATTCCTAGCTCATTTTTAAAGATTCTGTAAATGGAGGAAGTGCTCATGCCGCTAAGATTAGCAATATTTTTCAAGTCTAATTTGTTCGTAATGTTTTGTCTGATTAGTTGTATTAATTGCAAAAGATATGGATTTTTGTGATTGGCATTACCAGAAGCAACCCCTTTCATCGTTTGAGATTGCACGATTTTTACCAACAATTCTTGTAGTGACAAATCAGCTAAAGTATCTTTGAAAATAGAAGTACTCTGGCAAATTTGGATGATTTTATTGATGATTGCTGCCATTTCTTCATTGTTCTCAAAGAAAAAATTGGAATCATCCAATTGCCAAAAATTATTATTGCCTTCTTTTGGATACTTTTCATTCAAGAAATTTAATGTATTTGTTATTTTCTTATTATCAATAGCTAATGCAAGACATTGAGTTGGATTGTCAATGGAAGCTTCGGGAAAATCTATTTTCATTTCAACATTGGAGGGAATGATTACGGATTCTCCAGGCATATAATCAAAGCCTTCTTTATCAAAAAGGTGCATCACTTTTTTTCCTCTCAACATACTAGTGACTACTAAATCATTGAATTTCAATGGAACTAGTTCCGACTTTTGGTAGGTTTCAAAAAGATTTAACTCACAATTTTCAAGATTATAAACAGTTCTGTTTTCAACTAGTGTCCTTAATGAATTTTTGTTTGTCAAACTTGGTGAAATAGGAATAGATTTAGTTGACCTATTTGTTGAAATATTATTCATTGAATCTTTAATTGTTTCAAATTTAAAAAAAAAGTAAATCCTAAGTTAGTTTTCTGATCGTTTTGAAATTCAAGTAAAGATATTAGAAGAATAGAGAATATTGAAATTATTGATAAGTAAATGTGGTAATTTGCTATATTTTATTTTGATTTAAAAATATAATTTAATTTATAAATTGAAAAAGTAATCATTTATTTCAAAGAAGAATTACTTTCCAAAAAACTTGAAGAAGGAAACATTATTGAAATGATATTGCCAAGGGATTTAATATGCTCAACTTCAATCATACCATTGTTTTTTTCAACAAAAGCTTTACAAATTATTAACCCAAAATCCGAAGTTGATTGTAATTGAGAATTGTTGATTGAGCTTGGTTGATTAAATATTTCAATTATTTTACTTATATCTTCATTTTCATCAAATATGAAATTCACATTTACTTTTTTCTCATTTTGCAAAGCAGATACTTTGAAATGTGAATTGTTTTGCAAAGTTTGAATGAAATTGAGTATTAAGTTCTTGAAAATAGAATTTGTTGAAAATGCATCTGCAAAAATATCATACTCATCATTTATTTCATTTTCGAAGTGTATATTTTTCATTTCAATTATATTTTGAAATGAATTAATATTTTGATTTACAATTTGTTGTAAGTTGATAGTAGTTGGTTTATAATTGATTTTATTGGATTGCAATTTTGCCCATTCATTGATATTTTCTAATAAAATTTGAGCAATTACTGCAGTAGAATTGATTTGTTTTAATATCATCTCATGATTTGCATCTGACTTTGAAGCATTATTAGTCAAATTTAAAATTGTATTAAATGGATTCTGTAAATCATTTGCGATATAACTAAAAAAATAATCTTTGGTTTTATTTAATTGTAGTAATTCTTGATTTTGATCTTCAATGCTTTGTTCTTTTTTATTAATTTCTTTATTTGTTTCAAAAAGTATTTGATTATATTGATTTACTTTTCTATAATTTCTCCAAATAAAATAAGTGCCAACAGAAATCAAAATGAGTAATATGGAAATTATTCTAAATATAAATCTTTGATTATCTAATTTCAATTGGTTGTTAAATGCTAGATTTTTGTTGTCAATCTCAAGTTGATTCGCCTTTTTTTTCTTTTCGTAATTGTAAATATCTACCTGATATTTCGTTTCTTGTTTTAAGTTATAAACATGTTTTTCTAAATCCAACTCTTGCTGGTATTTATACAATTGTTTATATTCCTTTTTTTGAGCATAGATTTTTACTATTTCGATAGTTGATTTTTCCTTAAAATTCTTATTATTATTTGCAATTCTTGATTTTAGAAAATAGGATAATGCAACATCAATTTGTTTAATCTTTAAATAATATTTTCCAAAATAATAATTGATTCTTGAACTTTCGCCTTCTTTTAATGTTTCAAAATAAAATTTTGCCTTATTTAGACAAATTAATGTACTATCAAAATCATTAATTCTTAAATAACAATTTGCAAGATTTACATAGGATTCTGATGCTCTTCGAAAATTTCCCGTTTCTAAACGTAATTCTAATGCTTTATAATGATAATCTTTGGACTTTGAATATTCATTAATCCTTTCATGGTAAAAACCAAATAAGTTATAATTATAAGCTAATCCTTCTTTGTCATTTGCCTTTTTGAAATACTCTTTTGCTTTATTTAAATTAACTGATGTTAAAGGAAAGTCATCTACATCATAATATATATTTGCTAGATTATTATAAGCATGCCCTAACTCCAAATTGAAACTATTATCAGAAGTGTTTGCTAGAGAAATTACTTTATTATAATATTCTATAGCTTCTTTATAATTATAGGAATTTCTAGCTATAATTCCTAATTTATTATAAATTCTACAAATTCCAACTAAATCATGATTATATTCATAAATTTTAAGTGCAATTAAGCCATTTTCTTTTGCAAAATTTACTGAGTCATATCTGAATGTCCAACATACTTCTTCATATAAAAGTGCTTTTTTTAGCTCGTCTTTTTCTAATGCAATTTTTTTCTGGATATTCGACAAATAACTTTTGTCATAGCTCAATAACTTATATAATTATTAAATCTGGATTAAAATCTAGTTATTTGTTTGTAGTAATTATTTCATTTATTTAATTTATTTTCAATTTTTAATTATAATTTAGGTAATAAATTTATGTTTTAGGAATAAAATGGAACTTTTCTTTTTCATCACTTTCTATCCATATTTCTCCGTTGTTTTTCTCCACAAATTCTTTACAAAGTATTAATCCTAAGCCAGTTCCAAAATTTCCATCTGTATCTTTCGAAAAAACTTTTTCGTTCAAACTAAATAATTTTGGCAGTAAATCCTTACTGATTCCTATACCATTATCTTGAAATAAAATATGTACAGATTTTTCAGATTCGGTCGAATAGATTTCTATTTTTCCGTTTTGCCTGGTAAATTTTACTGCATTTGTAAGGATGTTTCTAAAAACTGTATTAATCATATTAAAATCAACGAAAATATTTGATGTGGTCGAAATATTGTTGACTAATACTATATTTTTTGTTTCAATTTGATTTCTAACAATATTTAAATTTTCATTAATAAGTTCATCTAAACTATAATTTTGAGGTAAATATTCTAATTTGCTGGTTTGTGATTTTGACCAAGAAAGTAAATTTTCGAGTAATTTATTTGCATTTACAGCTGCAGTATGAATTAAGTTTAAATTTTGTTCTGTTTTCTCTTTATTATGAATGAAATCATTACTTAGTGCAATATCAGTCAATTTGACTATTCCACTAAATGGGTTTTTCAAATCATGAGTAACGATACTTAAGAATTTATCTTTTGTATTGTTTAATTCATTAAGTTGCTGATTTTGAGTTTGTATTGCGATTTCCTTTGATTTTATTTCCTCGTTTTTCAGGATAAGTACTTGATTGATTTTATTTACAATTTTTGAATTCTTAAAAAACAAATAAGCAAATATGATGGATAAAATTATTAATGAAATCAGAAAAATAGAAACTATTTTTTGAGCAAGAATTTTAGATTGATATTTTTGATTTTCTGTTAATTTGTCATTTTCTATTTTTTGATTTAGTTTTTCAAGCTCATATTTCACAATGGATTGCTTCAGAATATCTGGATAAGAATTATTATAATATACATTTCTAATTGAATCACTCTCAATATGGGCTTTATAATAATTTTCAAAATCTCCTTTTTTAGCATATAGAAATTTTAGGCTATCTGAGCAATCTACAAAGTTTTTATAAAAACTACTTGTTCTTGAATGATCCCTAGATATTGTGAAATATTGAATTGCTTTATCTATTTCATTCTTTTGGGAATAGAAATAACCATAAAAGAAATATAAGTGTGTATATAATCCCTCATTTGCAATTTCGTTTAGATCTTCTGCTTTTCTAAAATAAATAAGTGCTGAATCAAAATTGCATTTTACTAAATAGCATCTTCCAATTTGTAAATAATTGCTGGCAATACTCCTATTATCATGATATTTTAGTTTGTAATATAAACTTTTCTCAAAGAAAGTTTTTGCTTTTTCAATTTCATTCAACCTTGAATAATATATCCCTAATGAAAATAGATTAAAACCAAGTCCTTTAAAGTTTTTAGTTTGTAAAAATATGGAATTCGATAAATTATAATATTCAAGACTTTCATTCTTGTTTTCTATATTTAAAAAGGATTCTGCCAAATTATTATATGCATAGGCTAATTCATCATTGCAATTAGCTTCTTTAGCCAATGCAACTGCTTTGTAAAAATATTCAACTGATGCAGCATAATCTGTAACATTTCTTTTTATAATGCCTAAATAATTATATAATTTGCATTTTTCATAATTCAAATTATATTTATCATAAATTTCTTGGGATTTAAGGCCATATTTAAATGCCAATTCAGGAAATTCTGTTCTTAATTGCCGACATAATGTAATTAAATGATGTGCTCTTAGTGTATCATTTTTTTCATTATCAATTAAATACAAAAGGCTATCCACTTTGACTTGGTTTATTCCAAAACAAATAGACTTACTATAGTTAAAAATAATTATTAATATTATGCTTATTCTAAATATCATAAAGTATTCATTAATGTTTTAGAGTTAAATATGTTTATTTTCCTTTTTAGGTTTTATTTTATTTACCATATAGATGTTTTTGATTTTCTAACAAAATAAAAATTAACAATTGTTAAGTGTTTTATGGTTAATAATTTATAAAATAGAATTTGAAATTAATAATTTAATATGAATATCACAAATTTAATAATATTTAGGTTTATTATATAATAATCTGTGTAAAATGTTAATTTCATACTATCCTTTTTGGTATATTTATTATAGATTTTGATTTGCTAAATATAAGATTTAATTATTTATTTATAATAATAAATCAGTTTTGTAATGAAATTATCATTTTATGTAAATATATTTTACACTTCTTAATAAGCTGGCAAATAGTTAATAATAATGTTGGAAAGATAAAATATTATTAAATAATATTATCAATTTTTCGACTAATTTAAATAATTATTTTATTTTAAATTAATTTCTAATCCTAAGTTTGTATGTGTTACATGTATATTTAAATAATTCTTTTCTGCAAAGATAAATAATAAATTTAGAACAAATGATTGTTGAAATGTTTTAAAATAATGTGTACTCTAGTACCAATTCCTTCTGTACTTTCGATCCATATTTTACCTTCATTCTTCTCAACAAATTCTTTACATAAAATCAGACCTAAGCCTGTTCCGGTATTACCTTCAGTATCTTTTGAAAAAGTTTTAACTTTAATCGCAAATATATCTTTTAAGTTATTTTCTCGAATACCAACCCCATCATCCTCTATGACGATTTCAATAAAATTACCTTTTCTATTTGCATATATATCAATATTGCCATTTGTATCGGTAAATTTAATTGCATTTGATATTATATTTCTAAATATGGTATTAGCCATATTTTTGTCAACAAATACATTATAATCATAATTAACATGATTAGTAATGGTTATTTTTTTTGTAATAGATTGAAAATTAAATATTTCAATATTGTTATTCACTAAATTGTGAAGATTTACAGATTCTAATTTGAAATCAAAATTTTCAGATTGTGATTTTGTCCACTCATATAAGTTGTCTAATAATTTTTGTGAATTTTTGGCTGAATCATATATCAATTGGACATAATTGATGATTTTAGAATTATTTTTGATATCATCATCATTCAGAATGATTTTAGATAATTTCATAAAGCCAATAAATGGAGTTCTTAAATCATGAGCTATAATGCTAAAAAATTTATCTTTTGTTTTATTTAGTTCATTTAGCTGGTTATTTTTAGTCTCTATACTCAACTCTTTTACTTTTATCTCTTCATTTTTTAATGAAAGCAAATAATTTGTTTTTGTAACTAAAATATAATTTTTATAAAGAATATAAACTAGAATTGCCCCAATTAATAGGAAAATTATTAAAGTAATGGTAAGAATTCTTTGTTGCCGTATTTTATATTCATATTCTTTAATTTCTATTTTTTTTTGATTTTCAATTCTATTTTTCTCAAATTCTAGAGCAGTAAAACCAATATTATTTTTATTGAAATTATTTTTAATAAAATTATTTGTTATCAAGGATAGTTCGAGAGATTTATAAGACTTTTTTATATCATTTTTTTCTTGATATAATTTATAAAGATATTCACAGGCTTTATCATAACATGGATAATTTTTATCAGCACTATTATTATTAGCTAATTCAAAATATTTAATTGCCTGAGTTTTGTCATTTATCTTATCATAATAAATCCCCAATCTATAATTAATATGACTTATTTGTATATAATCACTTTTAGTTAAATAAGATTCAGCTCTTTTTAGATAGATATAACAGCTATCAATGTTGTTTAATTTAAAATGTATATTTGAAGTATTAATTAATGTATTTATGATGTCTTTATTATTATTCATCTTTAATCGGTAGTCCAAACATTCATAATTAAACATTATTGCACTATCCAATTTACCCATTGACTCATAGCATAATGCTATATATTGTAGGTTATAGCTAATCCCAATTTTTGAATTTGACTTTTGAAAATAATCCCTAGCCTTATATAAATAATTTAAGGAATTAGTTTTCTGCTCTATATAGTAAAAGAAAAAACCAATGTTATTATATGCATGCCCAATTTCTTCAATACAGGATGGCTCCTCCGCAATTTCTAATACCTTATAGAAATAAGTTAATGATTTTATATAATTACTAGAATTTCTATAGAGCAAACCAACTCTGTTATAAATTTTACATCGTTCTACTAGGTTATTATTTTTTTCAAAAATTTCAATTGCTTTATTCCCATATTTTAAACTAGCATCAGTACTATCCCATCTTAATATCCAACATAAATCAGAATATATTTTTCCTTTTTCAATCTCAGAAATATTGGAATTTAACTTATCATGTAAATTGTCTATATTAGTATTATCACCCAGTAAATGGCTTGTTGATAAAATAAATAATATGAATATAAAAATATATTTTTCATTACTTTCAAAATAAACCTATAGTCGTTTAATTTTATATTAAAAAAATCTTGTAAAATGCTACATAAAATGGTAATGTTATTATCTTAATTATGTATGTAATTTTAATGAAATAAAAGTATATATCATTGAATGTCATTCTTTTATGTTTGAGATTGGTTGAAGATATTTCTTTTAGCTTCATTTACAAATATAGAAAAAGTAACAATAAATGTAAAGTATTAAAGAGTAATAAAATAATTTAATTACGTATAAAATATAGAAGTAATCTATTTATAAAATGAAATTACTATATATTTGTTTGTCCTTAGTTGATGAATTAAAAAGATAAAATGTTAGGTTTTTTAATTTATATAAATTTATTTTCATTGTTTTTGGTTGGATGTCAATCCAATAATGCCATTGATGATTCTAATAAAACAAAAATTGAAATCACTAATTTAAATATTGATTTTGCTAAAAAGCAATCAAAAACTTACACAATGGCGATTCAAGATTTCATGAAAGTGCTTTTTGAGAAAGATAAATCTACATTTGATACAATTTACTTTTCAAGTAACGAATATTTTCCAGTTACAGATTTTCCGACCATTGTTGATAGCACAAAAATTATATTATTACCATCTGAGGAAATAGATAAACATAAAGTAAATTTCAAAAAATCAACACCATTTATCAATTTGATATTTTTTGTAGAAAATAATAGTGCAGAATTTATTTTTATCACATTTTTTCCAGAGTTTAATCATAAATACGATTGTTACTTGAATTACAATTATTTAGCGGATAAAAATGAATTTCAACTTGATAAAAGCCGTTTGGAGGTTTTTTTCCCAAAGACTGATTTAGAAGCAGCACATTTTGAAGTTTTTGAGGGTGGAAAATATACTGGAATTAAACCAATTGGAAATAAAAAATAAAATTTAAATCTTTAAAGGCTAATTAAAACTAGGTAAGATTGCTTTCATGGGAAAATATTCATAATTATTAATTTTTCCTGCTGGGTCATTTTCAATAATGCTTTTTAGTTCTTGTTCAGAATCTACTGATACAATACCGAGACCATAAATTGATCTTGGATCTATTACTGGACCAAATGCAATGACTTTTCCCAATTTCATTTTTTCAGTCCAATAAGCTACATGTTCTTGCATGATTGCTCTTTCACTTTCATTCATTGTCATTGCAAAATCTGGTCTTGTTGGTTTTAGATATACAGCAAAAAAAGTTTTTCCATTGTAATTTTTAATTTATTGGTTAATATCTGGTTCTACTAATTTTATTAATTTTTCAAGTGATTCTTGCCAACCTAAATAACAAAATTCCAAGGGTATTGAATCTGGAATACCTTCTTGTGTAATATAAATTTCGGTGCCACAAAGTACTGATCTGATTTTTATTGAAGTTATCATTTCACCTGGTAGATTTGGATCGTCAAATGTAGCTGAATATTGGATGAATTCATTTGGAACAATTGCTAGATAGTTACCACCAAATGAGTGACTTTTTTGAGTTGTAAAGTTGTAAAATGACATTTTATAACTGCCGCCAATTTTAAAATCCATTTCGTGAATTTCACAAAGATAGCCATAAGGTGGAAGCCAAAATGCTATTGCATTCGGGTTGGAATATGCTCTAAAAACTTTATCTACAGGTGCTTTGATGACTCTATGAAAACTAACTTGGTTATTTGCCATAATAATTTGCTGATTTTAAGCTACAAATTTAAAATATTTTATAAGAAATGTTTTTTTTGAAATACAAATCTGGATGTATTTGATGATTAATTTGTATTTTAATTCATTTGAATTTTTTGTAAATAAAAAATGAGATTGAATCGCAAGACTCAATCTCAAATTGTATAAATCGATATTTGACACAGATTATTTCTTAATCGTCCACTTCGTTCCATATTCATCCAATAAATAGGAATCTGTTACCTTAAATATTATTTTTCTATTATGCATTAAATCAGTGAGAATGAGCTTATTGCCATTCACTGCCCAAGACATTTGATTGACAATATCACCAACTTTATAATCAGCTTTATTTCCGTTAAACTTTAAAAAGTCAGCACCTCCTTCTTCTGGATTCTTGCTTACAGGTCTATTATTACCTAGATTTTTATTTTCCCACCAATACTTATCAGTATTTGTCTTGTCTGTCTGCTTTATATTTTCAGAATTATCTTTATCTTTTACTTCATTAGTGAATATAATTTTGCCATTTTTTGAGAATTCTACATCTTCTCCTTTACCTCTCAATTCGTAATTTTCATTTTTGTACCAAATACCTGAAGCTGGCTTTTGACCTGCCAACTCAATTGTTTCACCTTTGAATTTTACAGTTGCAATGTCTTTTGTATTGTTAAAGGAAATTTCCAATTTGTTTCCATCTTTATCAGTGGAAGTTGAGTTCACAATCTCATCATTAGGAGGAACAACAGTAGTAGTATTTTTGGTTTCGGGATTAACTTGCTTTGGCGGATTCTGACATGATGTTAGAATTAAAGTAGCCATAATTAGAGCTGATAAAATTTTTTCTACCATAAATAAAAAAAGTTAAATTATAAAATAGCAAAGTTCTCTGTCTATGAAGTTGTTTATTTAAAACGAATATTAGAGTCAATAATTATATAAACACAAACTTTTGTTCAAATAATTCAAAAAACTTAAATTATTTAGCAAACTTCTTATTCAAATCATTTTTCAGGTTTCTAAAAACATATTCGTGTTCTTGGCCAATCCCGATTTTTTCTAAAGGCTTCCAATAAATTCTTGGATATAATTTCGATGTGTAAGTTGTAATTCGAGTCAATTTACAACTATCTGATCCAACCGTATCGAAGTAGTAAATGGCTTCTTTAAATCCTAACCATTTACTACCCATCAGATTATCATCGATAACATCCATTCGTAGAACCTTTGCTTTTTGAAGTTCAGTTATTTTCTCAGTGATTGTCCCACCAGAAAAATAGCAGGTTCTAATCCCACCAACAGCTTCATTTTCTAAAATACATTTACTAGGAATTGGAAGGTCGATTTTCATTAAAAAGGGTTTGTCAGCAATCAAAGTATCTACTGATTTTATGGTATTATATACTTGTTCAGTAGTAAATGGAAATATTTTTTCCGTTTTCACCTCCATCACCTCAACATCAGCTGGATGGATATACTTTTCGATAGGTGCTCCAATTAGAGCAAGAAACAAGGAAAAAATAAAGAATTTAGTTGATTAGATGGCTTGATAATGCCTTTTTTTATTAAATACGTTTTTGTCCAAATGCCTAAAAGAATAAATGGAATGATTAACGGAATTGCCATTAGAATGCAAATAATACCTTCCAGACTATTTAAAATAAGTAAAAGGAAAAATAAAAGAATTCCAATGGATAAGCCTAAGTATGCCCATTTTTGCATTTCCATTTTTCCAATTACAATTCCTAAAGAGTAAGGGAATAAAATAAAAATGACCCAACCATAGTCAACAAATCCAAAATGAAGAAAAAAACCTATTCCCAAAATAAATTAAAGTTAATAAAATTGTAATTCTAAAACTTCGATGTTGGATGATTTCAATTAATTTTTCCATGTTTAATGAAATTTAAATATTTTATTTTTAAAATGTATCAAATTCCAGCCATTTTACTTAATTCAACTTCAAGTCTATCAAAATTTTCTTCATTTTTATCCACAACATAAGGTCTCAATTGCTACATTCTTCTGCTGTATCAAATAGCATTTTAAAGGTAAGTTTTGTTTGATTTTCGCTAATGAAATCAAAGGTTGCCAGTATTTGAAATAGTGGTTTTGAATATCGTTTCCAAGCAATCAATGAAGGTGCATCGATTTTTATAAATTCACATTCATTGGCATAATTCCCTTTGTCTGGACCATGCATGATGAACCGCCACTTTCCGCCAACTCTAAAATCAAATTCTTGAAAAGTATTAGTAAAACCGACAGGTCCCCACCAATTTTTCAAATGATTAGGGTCAGACCAAGATCTAAATACGAGTTCTTTGCTAAAATTGAAAACTCTAGTACTGACGATTTCACTTTCTGGAGTTGTTTGTATAATTTCTGTCACCATTAAAATTTAATTTAGTGAGATTTTTTTTAAAAATCATCCTCTTTTCAAACCTAATTTGGCACCTTCTTGCAGCATTAATTCAAAAGCTGCATCATGCTCATTTGGGATATTGCCATCTAAAATGGCTTCTCGGATTGCTGTTTTGATAATACCGACTTCTTTTGAAGGGGGAATTTTAAAAGTATCCATGATGATTTCTCCAGTAATCGGTGGTTGCCAAAGTCGGATTCTGTCGCTTTCTGATACAGCTTTTACTTTCTGACGTACCAACTCATACCCCTCCAAATATTTATTGACCTTATTAAGATTTTTGGAGGTGATATCTGCTTCACAAAGCATCAATAAGTCATCCAAATCTTCTTCTGCATCAAATATAAGTCTTCTGATAGCAGCATCCGTCACCTGTTCTTTTGTCAATGAAATGGGGCGAAGATGATACAAAACCAACTTTTGTACATATTTCAACTTGTGATCCAAAGGGAGTTTGAGTTTTTTGAAAATCCTAGGCAACATGGCTGCACCTAATGCTTCGTGCCCATGAAATGTCCAGCCAATCTCTGGCTCGAATCTTTTTGTTGGTGGTTTCGCAATGTCATGAAACAATGCTGCCCACCTTAGCCAAATATTATCTGACTTTTTACACAAGTTATCAACGACTTCTAAGGTGTGGTAAAAATTGTCTTTATGGCTCTTGCCTTTTTTGGTTTCCACCCCTTGCAAAGCTGCCAACTCAGGCAAAATTAATTGTAATAAACCAGTGTCGAATAATAAGTTGAAACCAATAGATGGTTTTGGGGAAGCTAGTATTTTTTCTAATTCAGTAGTTATTCGTTCTTTGGATATGATTAATATTCTTGACTTATTTTCTTTGATGGAAGCCAATGTTTTTGGTGCAATATCAAATTGGAGTTGAGTAGAAAAACGGATGGCTCTCAGCATTCTTAAAGGATCATCTGAAAAAGTCCTGTTTGGATCCAATGGTGTAATGATAATTTTTTCTTCTAAATGCCTTAACCCACCAAAAGAATCAATGATTTCCCCAAAATTGTATTGATTTAAACTGACAGCAAGGGCATTGATGGTGAAATCTCTTCTATTCTGATCATCTTCGAAGCTACCGAACTCCACATCTGGATTTCTGGAATCTTGCCGATAAGATTCTTTTCTAGCACCCACAAATTCTACTTCAATATCCCAATGTTTCAACATCGCTGTTCCAAAACGGCTATAAAAAACAACTCTTGGAATAGGATTCAACCTCGATGCTACAGCTTCCGCTAGTTTTATGCCATCGCCAACACAAACGATATCCATGTCTTTGGTTTGTCTTCCCAGCAACCTATCTCTCACAAATCCACCCACCACAAAAGCTGGATATCCCAATTTTGTCGCCTCTTCTTCTATAATAGTAAAAATTTCTCTTTCTTCCTTTGCTATCGAAAAAATCATACACTAACTAAATTATAAACTGCTTCAATTTCATCCAAAATTGCAAATAAAGTAGCTGGATTGTCTTCAGTTACTAACTTACTCCTATAAGTTTTTATATTTTCAAATCCTCTAAAATAGTTGGTGTAATGTCTTCTCATCTCCACTATTCCCAATCTTTCTCCTTTCCAATTCATAGAGTTTTGTAAATGCAATTTTGCAATTTGCACTCTTTCTGTCACGGTTGGGGGAGGAAGATGTTCCCCTGTTTTCAAATAATGCTTGATTTCCCTAAATATCCAAGGGTGACCAATGCTTGCTCTTCCAATCATGATGCCATCAACGCCATATCTTTCCAAATATAATTTTGCTTTTTCTGGAGAATTAATATCGCCATTTCCAAAAATGGGAATTTTTATCCTAGGATTATTTTTCACTTTTCCAATCAAAGTCCAATCCGCTTCCCCTTTATACATTTGCTCTCTTGTCCTGCCATGGATCGTTAAAGCTTTAATGCCAATGTCTTGTAATCTTTCCGCTACCTCTTCGATATTAATCATCGATTCGTTCCAGCCCAATCTAGTCTTGACAGTTACGGGCAATTTAGTTGCTTTCACCACACTTTCTGCTAGGCTCACCATCTTATCGACATCTTTTAGTACTGCTGCCCCAGCACCTTTGCAGGTAACTTTTTTTACTGGGCTACCGAAATTGATATCTACAAAATCTGGCTTGGTGGTTTCCACGATTTGAGCTGCCATTGCCAAAGGCTCTTCGTCGCCCCCAAATATTTGAATACCAATCGGTCTTTCAATTTCTGAAAACTCCAATTTCACCCTACTTTTTATCGCATCACGAATCAAACCTTCTACACTAATGAATTCTGAATACATCAAATCAGCACCCAATGCTTTGCATATCAGTCTGAAAGGTGGATCACTGACATCTTCCATTGGAGCCAGTAAAAGTGGAGAATCTGAAATAGGAACGTCCCCTATAAAAACCATGTGAACAATTTAATAGACAAAAGTAATTATAATCTATTATTTATTGTAATTTTTATTGTCAACCCACCATGTCAAATGTATTTGCGTAATCAACTGTATCACAACAAAAATAATTAGGATGAATAGGAAAGAATTTTTAAAAGGGATAGGGGCTTTAGGAGTTGGTTCAATCATCGCTTCAAAATCTGAGTTATTGAATGCTAAACCCAACACCCCACCAGCCTGTGTACTTATACCTACAGAGACAGCGGGTCCATTTCCACTTGATTTAACAGAAAATAATGTCTTTTTTAGAAAAAGCATAAAAGAATCAAAAACTGGAGTTCCATTGAATGTAAAATTAAAGATTATTGGCTCAGATAACTGTCAACCAATGCCTAATTTACGAGTAAATATATGGCATTGCGATAAAGATGGCTTGTATTCGGGCTATAGTGTGAATAATAATCCTGGACAGGCGGGATTAACATATTGCCGAGGCTATCAATTTACAGATGCGAATGGATTGGTTGAATTTGATACTATTTTTCCAGGTTGGTATAATGGTAGAATTTGTCATATCCACTTTCAAGTATATGTTTCTACAATTTATGCAGCAATTTCTCAATTGACTTTTCCTATTTCAGAAAAAAACAATTTATATACATCGAATTCAAATTTATACACAAAAGGAGCTGACCCAATGACATTTGCACAAGATAATATATTCAGTGATGGATATAATTATCAATTGGCAACATTAACTCCAAATGCTACAGGTGGTTATGATTGTTATCTTGAAGTTTCTATAAAAGGCAGCGGAACAACCGGTTATGCAGTTTTAGAACCTGAGACAGGAGGTTATTTCAAAATGAAACAAAATTATCCCAATCCTTTCCAAACACAAACAGCAATTCCACTTTCAATTATCAAAACTGGAGAAGTGAGATTGGAGATTTGGAATACAGAGGGAGAATTAGTGAAAACCATCCAAAAAGGGAAGCTGGAAGCAGGTGATTACCAATTAGATTTGAATTTAAAAGAATTAGGTTTGCCTTTGCAAAATTATGTATATCAAATAGTTTATAGTAATTCTGATGGCGAATTCAGTCAAGCTAAAATGATGACATTTGGTATTTGATTTTCATAAAATTTTTAATTAGGAAAAAAGGTCATTTCAATTTATTGGAGTGGCTTTTTTTTATTTCTCAGGCACCCAAATTATTTCTTCAGCATTGTTCCACTGTGAAAATGCTCTTGATAGAGTGAATAAATAATCGGACAGACGATTCAAATATTGAATGATAATCGGTTCTACTGCTTCGGTATGGCTTAATGCAACTACATTTCTTTCCGCTCTCCTACATACACATCTTGCGACATGGCAATAGCTATTGGAAGGGTGCCCACCAGGCAAAATAAAGTTTTTGAGAGTAGGTAAATTTAGGCTCAATCTATCTATCTCTTGCTCCATTATTTCTATGGATTTTGGTTCTATTTTGGGTAGTTGCATGGGTTTTTCAGGATCACAAGCTAAATGGCTTCCGATAGTAAACAATTGGTTTTGAATAGAATAGAGTAGATTTTCGGTAGTTTCATCTTGAGCATAATCTTTTACAAGCCCAATAAATGAATTTAATTCATCAATAGTACCATAAGCTTCAATTCTCAAATGGTCTTTCGGTAGTCTTTTGCCTCCAAACAATCCAGTTTCTCCACCATCACCAGTTTTTGTATATATTTTAAAAGCCATTTTATTCTAGAGTTTACTGAAAAATCACCGTCTTTCAAGTTAACAATTATATTTTCTAACATCGTAGTTGATAAAGTCAAACCAACATATTCGATTCTGATTGGAAAAGTTCGATGCATTCTTTCTACCAATGCAGCAACTTCTATTTTTTTAGGTATTACATCATAAATTGGTTTCATGGCATAAAACAAAGTTCTTCCACTATTAGCTACATCATCTACAATGATAACAGATTGATTGTGCAACTCAATGGCATCAATAGATAATTCAACGGGCTGATGCAAAGGATTAGCAGGGCTAAGTGTTACCCTCAAAAGCTCTACTTCAAAATTGCAAATTTCTCTTAATTGCTCAAAAAGCAGTTGTGCAAAGGCATAACCATTATATTGATTCCTACCAAAAATAATTTTTGAGTGTCATAATTTTTTTCGAAAATTTCGTAAGCAATTCTTTTTATCTTTTGCTGAATTTGCAAATGGTCTAATACTTTCATTTTATTCTTTTATACTGGTTTTCCTATTAAATCAAATTCTGAAGCAGACTCGATGAGTATATTGGCAAAATCGCCAATTCGAACATAATATTTTTCTGCATCAATCAATACTTCATTATCTACTTCTGGCGAATCAAATTCTGTTCTGCCATAATAAAAATCACCTTCTTTCCTGTCAATCAATACTTTCATCGTTTTACCTACTTTGGATTCATTGATTTCTAATGAAATAGGTTCTTGGATTGCCATTAATTCTGCCGCTCTTTCTTCCTTTACTTCTTCTGGAACATCATCTTCTAGCTCATAAGCTGAAGTGCTTTCTTCATGAGAATATTGAAAAACACCTAAACGATCAAACTTTTGTTCTTGTACAAATGCTTTTAAAAATTCGAAATCTGCTTCGGTCTCACCGGGTGAACCAACCAAAAAAGTGGTTCTGATAGCTATGCCTGGTACTTTTTCTCGAATAGTTTTGATTAGCTCAATGGTTTCTTCATTGGTGATTTGCCGTTTCATACTTTTCAAAACATTATCAGAAGCATGTTGTAAAGGAATGTCTAGATATTTACAAACTTTTGGCAAATTGGCAATGGCATCCAATGTTTCTAAAGGGAATTTGCTTGGGTAGGCATAATGCAAACGAATCCATTCGATGCCATCCACTGCATTCAGAGCTTCCAATAATTCTGGTAATGCCCTTTTTTTATACAAATCCAAACCATAATAAGTTAACTCTTGGGCAATGAGCATGATTTCTTTCACTCCTTTTTTTGCCAGTGCTTTTGCTTGCTCCACTAATGCTTCTATGGGTTGGGAAATATGTTTTCCTCTCATCAAAGGGATAGCACAAAAAGAGCAAGTTCGATTACAGCCTTCAGATATTTTCAAATATGCATAATGGGGTGGGGTGCTAATCCATCTTTCTCCCACCAAATCATGTTTGTAATCTGCCTCCAATTTTGAGAGGATATTAGGCAACTCCATTGTGCCAAAAAAAGCATCCACCTCGGGTATTTCTTCCTCTAGCTGATCTTTATATCTTTGTGATAAACAGCCAGTAACATATAATTTGTCAATCTTTCCTTTGGATTTCTTTTTTGCATAATGCAAAATTGTATCTATGGATTCCTGCTTTGCCAAATCAATGAAACCACAGGTATTTACGATGATTATATTTGCTTTTCTATCCGAATCATGAGCTACATCATAATCATTTCCTTGCAATTGTGTGATCAATTGTTCTGAATCCACTAAGTTTTTCGAACAACCTAAGGTAATTACATTTACTTTGTCAGCTCTATATTGCTTCGTCTTCATGCTTTCTATTTTCAAATCCAATGTAACCAAATGGATTTAATACTGTTTAAAATTTTATGCAAAAGTAAAACGTATTTTTGACAAATGTGGACAAATAATTTTTTTGAAGGATTAAAAGTAGTGGAGTTGGCTAGTGTATTAGCTGGTCCAGCGGTGGGAATTTTTTTCAGAGTTGGGAGCAGAAGTCATCAAGTTTGAAAATAAAGCGACAAATGGGGATGTTACCAGAAGCTGGAAATTATCCAATGAAGTGAATGAGCACAACGAATCAGCTTACTTTCATGCTGTAAATTGGGGAAAACAACATTTTTTTGTGGATTTTAGCGATGCAACTGATATTGCATTCATTCAAAAAGCAATTGTAGATTGTGATGTGGTAATTACAAATTTCAGAGGGGATAGTGCCACAAAAAATCAATTGGATTATGCCTATTTATCAAAATTAAACCCAAAGTTAATTTATTGTAACCTTACTGGATATGGTGAAAACTCGGACCGACCAGCCTACGATATCGTCTTGCAAGCAGAAACGGGTTATTTGTCGATGAATGGGGTGGATGAAAATAATTTATGTCGGATGCCCGTTGCATTTATTGATATTTTAGCAGCTCATCAGATGAAAGAGGGAATTTTATTGGCTTATATAGAAAGGCTTAGAACAGGAAAGGGGCGAAAAATCACTGTTTCTCTTTATGATGCAGCCATTGCTTCCCTAGCAAATCAAGCAACGAATTGGCTGATAGCCCATCACATTCCTAAGCCAATGGGTTGTCAACATCCCAATATTGCACCTTATGGTGATTTGATGCTATGCAAAGATGGAAAGCAAATCGTTTTAGCTATTGGTGCCAACAATCAATTCGAAAAACTCTTACAAGTTTTGGATTTGAATGATTATAAAAATGATATTCGATTTAAAAACAATGATGATAGAGTAGTGCACCGTTCAGCTTTAGTCTCTTTACTGAAAGCAAGTTATTCAAAAGGATGCCACCTTTTGGATGGATCCATATTGAAAGCCAATATTCCAGCAGGTATTGTCAAAACCATGGACAAGGTTTTTGCAGATGCTGCCGCTCAAAAGTTGATGATAACTTCAAAGACGAATGAAATTGAATATCAAAAAGTTAGGACTGTTGTGTTTGAATGATTTTATTTTCAAACCCAATATACTTACTTATTAAATCCCCAATTTCTCTTTTACTTGAGCGACGATATTATCCATATCCTCTTGTTTGTTGATAAAATCTTTGTTGTCCACATCTACGATGAGGAGATTGCCGTCTTGATAGTTGCTTATCCAGTTTTCGTATCTTTCATTGAGCCTTTTCAAGTATTCAATACTAATATTCCCTTCATAATCTCTACCTCGGTTAGCTATATTGCCAATCAATTTTGGTATATCAGCTTTGAGATAAATCAACAAATCGGGCGGACTAACTTGAGACGACATCGTTTTGAACAAAGTGTAGTAATTCTCGAAATCTCTTGAACTCATTAAACCCATATCTTGTAGATTTGGAGCGAAGATATTGCATCTTCATAGATTGTTCTATCCTGAACAACCACTTTGTCTCCATTCAATATCTTTAAAACTTGTTGGTAACGACTATTCAAAAAATAAATTTGAAGATTGAATGACCATCTGTTCATGTCATTGTAAAAATCGCTTAGATAAGGATTGTTTTCTGTGTCTTCATAGTGCACATCCCAGCCAAATGTCTTGGATAGGGCAGTGCTCATCGTAGTTTTGCCAGCTCCTATATTTCCAGCAATGGCAATATGTTTGATTTTTGTCATGATTGAACAGTGGTAATATTGATCAAATTCGTTTGTTCAGCGAAAGTATAAACATCATTAGAATTATTCTAAATTTAATAGATAAATTATAGTCAACTATCTAAAAAAAATAATATTACAGCCAAACTTTCTTAAATTTATCGCTCAATTTTAAATTATGCAACCAGATATTATTAATATTAAAGATTTATGTAAAACATATACGATGGGTTTTGAGAAAGTTGAAGCTTTGAAAAATATTTCATTCAACATTCGCAAAAATGAATATGTTGCTCTGATGGGTCCCTCCGGCTCTGGAAAATCTACTTTGATGAATATTATTGGTTGTCTGGATACGCCAACTTCGGGAGAATACATGTTGAATAACATCAATGTTAGCTCCATGACAGACAATGAGTTAGCGGAAGTGAGGAACAAACAAATCGGTTTTGTTTTTCAGACTTTTAATCTATTGCCTCGATTGAGTGCTTTGGAGAATGTTGCCTTGCCACTTGTGTATGCTGGTCTGAGCAAGAAAGAGCGACTGGAGAAAGCAGAACATGTCTTGAATTCTGTAAAATTGGGCGATAGGGTCAAACACAAGCCGAATGAGCTTTCGGGTGGACAAAGACAGCGGGTTGCTGTGGCTAGAGCTTTGGTGAATGACCCTGCTATTATTTTAGCGGATGAGCCTACTGGTAATTTGGATACCAAAACCTCCCTTGAAATCATGGCATTGTTTGAAGAAATTCACGATTTGGGCAATACAGTGATCCTTGTGACTCATGAACCAGATATTGCTGATCATGCCCATAGAATCATAAAATTGAGAGATGGACTCATTGAAAGTGACGAAATCAATCATTCCGTTTTGAGTGCAAAAGACCCGAACCATCCTTATGTTTCACATGCTTTGAGGATTAGTTAAATTTGTATTTTTATAAAATTTGTTTTAATCAAATAACAGTATTTTCAATGAATGAACTTAATTTAAGTAATATTAAATTTATTATCATATGAATTCCCATCTAAATAATTTACTTCATTGTTAAATATTTCAATTCCTGATCTAGTGATTCTAACTTTTGATCTTCGTCCAAATAAATAAATAAAATAATAAGGCCTATGATGTTCATAAAGAGATTTTAGGAAAATTAAAATATAGTCGACTACCAATTTCAATGGTTCTAAACTTTTTTGATAATTATCAAAAAATTCTTTATATCTTTCCCAACCAATTTCATTATCTGGTAATTCTATGTTATCATGTTCGCTGTTTAAAAAATTGTAGTCTAAATTAAAATTTGAATTAAAATTATAGTTCGGAGCATTTTCAAACCCATAAAAATTATGATTAATAGTTGAATTTTCATTTATTATGTATGATTTCAAATCAAAATAAAGACCTTGATCTGACCAATCTTGATATTGACACCATTCAAATGAATGCAATACTTTATGGTTTAGAAAAATGGTTTTGAAAAAATCTGAAATAAACTGTAACTCTTGAAAATTATCACCATATCCTTTATCTCCTAAATAAACGGACATTTGTAAAACTCTATCACTTGGTAGATGAGAATTGTTACTTACAATTAGATAAGATTTATTAGTCATAATCAAATGGAATAAAAATTGATGATGTTTTTTCAATTTTAATTCTTGAAGCTGGATATCCATTGCCATTCATCCATTCTTTATACTCAAGTTCTTGTAAAAAGTCTTGTCCAGATGGAATAAATCCACCAAAATCTTCTAATATATGTTGTTCTGCTATTTCTCTTGTAGATACTTCTTTACCTTCAGAATTAAATATTGTTGTTCCAAATATACGTTCAATGATTGTAGAAACAAACCAACTATTATGAGTTAAAGACCTATGTCTATTATCTGCTATTACTGATTTACTACTATCGAGTAAATTGTGAATTTCTAAATAATCATTTATATTTCCACCGAATTTTTTCACACTCGATTTTGCATGAATAAAAGGTTTTGCCATATTGTATTATATTTGATTTGAACATGATAAATAACTAATGTGTTATATTTCCCACCGCTAACTTACTATGATATCTGCTAAATGTGAAATAAATAATTAAACCAATGATTAGCCAAATGGAAAACCAAATCCAATTGGTGATATGCAATTGTGCCATCATGTAGAAACAACTCAATAATCCAAATACTGGGATAGATGAAAAGGAGTATTTGAAAGATAAAACACTAACGACAATATACAATATGAAAAAGATGAACATTGGAATTTTTTCCATAAAATGATTCATTGAAAAGAAGTCATTCGTCCAGTCGGGCAGGTAAAAGAATAAGCAAAATAGTAGTATCAAAAAGCTGATGGGAACAACAAATTTGCCATTCAAATACGGTGTTTTGAACTTTCTTGCAGGTGGATTTTCCATCGCATCCAATTTTAACACTCCTGCACAAACCAACACGAAGGCAAACAAAGTGCCTAAGCTACAAACATCTATCACAAATGATAAATCCAAAAACAGGGTAGGGATGCCCACCATCAAACCCGTAACGATGGTTGCAAATGATGGCGTTCTGAACTTCGGATGGATTCTGCTAAATGCTTTTGGCAACAAACCGTCTCTCGACATAGTTAACCAAATTCTCGGCTGTCCTAACTGATAAACAATCATCACACTGGCAATGGCAACCACTGCACTCACTGCAATCACATTGGATAGCCATTTCAGACTGCTGAATTTATCAAAAACATAAGCCAATGGATCCCCAACATTCAATTCTTTATAGCTGACCATACCTGTAATGACCAAGGCGACTAGGACATATAAAATGGTGCAAATGATGATAGAAGTCATGATTCCTTTCGGCATATCTTCTTGTGGATTCACACATTCCTCTGCTGTGGTGGAGATCGCATCAAAACCAATATAAGCAAAGAAAACGGAGCTGACACCCCCTAACAATCCTGACAATCCATTCGGTAAAAATGGGTCCCAATTCTCTGTGTTTACATAAAAAGAGCCGACTATGATAACGGTGATGACAACGATTACTTTAATTAATACAAAAGCATTGGTTGCCCTTTGCGATTCTTTGATGCCTCTATAAACTAATGCCGTGATTAGAAAAGTAATCAATATGGCAGGTAAATCAAATACGATGGCAAAGTTGCCGATTCTTGGGGCGTTGAGCCATGCAAAATAGCCATCAACAGAGCCAGCATAATCAACATTTTTGGATAGTGCATCCAAATTTGCATTGTTGGCAATCAATTGATTTTGAATGGTGTGGAATTCATTTCTTGCCGATTTGAAATCCATGGTGAGCCATTCGGGGATATGCCAAGGGGTGGTATTATTGATTAATGAAGTGAAATAATCGGACCAGGAAATGGCTACGGTGATATTTCCAATAGCATATTCCATAATTAAAGCCCAACCGATGATCCAGGCAAATAACTCACCAAAAGCGACGTAAGAGTAAGTGTATGCACTACCCGATACTGGCACGATGGAGGCAAACTCTGCATAGGCAAAGGCGGCAAAGCTACATGCCAAAGCAGTGAAAATAAATAAGAAAATCACACCTGGACCGCCCATCGAACTAGCTTTTCCGATGGTGCTGAAGATACCTGCTCCGATGATGGCAGCGATGCCTAACACCGTTAAATCTCTGGCTCTAAGATGTTTGTTTAATTTATCTGGATTCTCATGTTCAGTTAATGTTGCGTCATCCGTTAATTGAGCAATGGATTTTTTCCTAAATAAATCTTTATTAAACATTTTTCGTATTATTTCATTAATTATTGTCGGACAAGATATGAAAAGGTATTGTATCTTTAACAATATTGATTAAAATTTATTAAAATATAAAAATGCAATTATGTCTGAAATTACAAGTTTTTCGGTAACTGGTTCGATAGAAAAAGAAAATTATATTACAGCTGTAACTGCTGGAGACCATCAGTTATTTTTGGATGAACCAGCTAGTTTGGGCGGTCAAAACAAAGGTGTAACGCCTTACGAAATGTTGGCATCAAGTCTGGCAGGATGCACTTTGATTACTTTAAAAATGTATTTGAATCGAAAATCAATTGATTTAGGTACTATAAAAGTGCATATTCAACTGGAACCTAAAAAAATGGGTACGGATTTGGTAGTGCATATTCATAGAACGATCACCATCGGACAAGCTATTGAGCAAGAATTGTGGGATAGATTGTTGTATATAGCAGATGTTTGCCCTATTTCGAAGGTGTTGAAATCTGGAAATAATATCATTGAAACGGAATTAAAATTAGAAA
>JADJVK010000033.1 GCA_016710625.1 Saprospiraceae bacterium | reverse complement strand
ATTTGCACTACAATAACCAATACACCATATCCCAATCCCTTGACAACCAAGACTATCCAACCACTGGTACTTTCGATCAAAAGTCTTATAGTCATCAAAAAGGTAGGCATTTGTTGCTTGACCTTGTTTTTCGGTTCGGAAAAATGCCATTGTGGTATCATTTATCGTATAATTGACTTTACCTGATTTTCCGATATCCCTGTACACAATGTCTAATGGCGGATGTACATTATCGGGTCGGATGGAAAATTTATCGCCAACAATAAATTCCCAAGTCGTTCCATAATAGGGCAATTCTAAAATTACTTTTGGTTTCAAAATAGTGTCTGCATAATATTTGAAAGTACGTTCAATTAAAAAACGATTGTCCAAATAGTTAAACAATCGGCTGACTTCGTTTTCACTGAGCATTTCTTCGAAACCATGAGCTTCCACTATAAAAAAATTGGAATAATCATTCAACTCATGCAAGACATTTCTTGGTATCCGATTAATATTTTTAGCCGTAATGGGTGGTAATTTCAATCCTACCGACTTGAAATAGTCGCTAAATAATGCTACAAATTTGATGAAAGCACCATAATCATTTGGAGGAATATTTTTGAAATCCAAAATAATTCCAATCCTACTTTCCCCAATTTTATATTTTGAACTGATAAAATCAACTTCCTTTCTTAAAGAATCTATCAAGTTTTTTTGTACAGAAGCATCTGCTAGCAGTTTATCATAATAAGTTTGTTGGTAACCTTCTTTCCATAATCCCCATAATAGGAGACCAATAAATGCACATTTATCGATGGGTTGAGATAATTTGCTCTCTCCAAAATTGTGAGATCTTCTTTTTTGGTTTTATCCTTCTTTTTTACTTCTTTATACAATTTTAAAGCATTCGGATTTCGAGCATCCCCTGTTTCGGGATTGACATCATATTCTCCAATTACTAAATCAGTTAATAAATTGAAATAATATCGATCAAAAGAGCCATCTTTTGTTAATAGCCAGGATGGTTCAGTTCCGAAAACTCGCCTTGGTTTTTCTATGACTAAATCTTCTAAAGGAGCTTCTGTGCCCATATTGGAAAGCTGATTTCCAGACTTTTTTAATGTACCTTTAGAAAATAATTTTTTCTTGATTGCATCAAATTGAGCATTCGTTTCATTTGAAAAAAATGAAAACAAGCAAAGAAATAAGAGTATGTAATTAATTTTCAATTTCATCGGTAATCTTGCTCTAGTTGGAAGGTTTGTAATTGAAAATTGACTTGTACTGGACTCACTTTATTATTATTTGCCATACATAAGTAGAGTTGATTTTTGCTTTCTGGCACTTTTGCAAACCCAAATGAAGTCGTTATACTCTTTCCACAAGTGAGTTCTGTAAAAGGGGAATAAGGCTCTCCCCTTAGAAATCGATCCTTATTAAGTTCGTCCACAATTGCAAACTCAATGTCTTCATACAAGCCTTCGGGATACTCTTGTTGCATTGGGAAAGTTGATATGGATATATTTTGTGCTTTGATGATTTTTTCTGAAAATATTTTAAAAATCGGTTTGGTTCTTTCATTCATTGTTTTTTGGTTTTTGTCTTTAAATGCCAACTCTGCACCATCGCCTGTACCGATCCAAAACATCCAAAATGCTGCAGACTCATCAATCTCCAGTTCCTTAACAACTTTATTGGTTTTTACATAATTGAGTTTTGCAGGAACTTCTTCATTGAAAGCTGTTGGAGGACCCAATAAAGTATTGACTAAAGTGTCTTTTTTTGCTAATATTCCAATTAAATCAGCCATCATTTTGTTTCTTGCTTCAGCATCTAGCTCGCCTTTTTCCATAATCTCTTTGAATTGTTTATTGGAACTTTCTAACATAACAGCTGGATTAAAAGCTTCTTTTTTTGCAACTTCAGCAGATTTTGTTTGGGCTGTGTTTGCACTTTGGCGAATCCTAGACACATTGATATCACTAAAATAAAAATCCTTTCCATCCAATCCGATACCTTCTTTTGCTTGCTTGAGCCAACTAACGGAGCCTCTATCAATATAGAATTCAATGGCATAATTTCCATCATCCAAAATATCAATTAAAGGTTTGTCTTTCACCAAATAGGTCTCTCCAGTTCTTGGTATGTAACAAACCAGCATACTGGATTTTGGGTCTGAGGAGCTGATGGACAACTGGTCATTCGCCTTTAATTGTATGGTTTGTTTAAAATTCGGTTTTCCATTTTTCTTTTCATCAATAAAACATTTATTCAATTTCAAAACTTCCAATTTCCCAATCCCTTCACTATCTGTGCTTTTAAATGCATTGATATTAAGAGCAACCTGTTTGGTTGAGCTAAATTCTATTTTAAAATTTCCTGTATTATTGACTGTGATATTTTGTCCTGAACGAAAACTGCGAATTTCACCACTTTTTAAATCAATTAATTTAGTTGTAATATCTGCAAGTACGGCTTGTTTACTATTATTTGATAAAGAGTAGTTAATGGTAATCGTTTCATCTTTTTGGAAAAATGCCAAAAAAGTTGCTGGCTTATCTTTGGATAAACTAACATTTTGGATTTCTAAAAATATAGTATTTGGATTTTGGTCAATGACCAAAAAAGAGAAGCTAAATATAGCAAATACAATAAGCCATAAAGGAATACGATTGTTCGAATTCATTTTCATTTGGTACGGAGTAGTGGGTAAAAAAACTAATAGACAAATATAATTTTCTTTTTCAACTTTCTATAATTTTTTTTGAAAATTATAGAAATGAAGTAATAATTTTCAATAATCTCTATATTTCAACTAATTCAAATTTTCGAATTACCAAAAATTGCCAAAAAAAAGTATTTTTGTGCCATGAGAGCAGTTTATACCATATTACTATTGATAGCTGCGAATGTTTTTATGACATTTGCATGGTATGGACACTTGAAATTCAAAGAATTTAAATGGTTTGAAAATAAGCCATTAATCATTTTTGTTTTGATTAGTTGGATGATTGCTTTGCCAGAATATATGCTTCAAGTCCCTGCAAATAGATTGGGATTTAAGACTAATGGCGGTCCATTTTCATTGATGGAACTAAAAGTAATACAGGAAGTAATTACGTTAATCGTTTTTGTTTTATTTAGTACTATTTTCTTCAAAAATGAGTCTTTTAAAACAAATCATCTGATTGGATTGTTTTTTTTGGTGCTGTCAGTATATTTTATTTTTAAAAAATAAATAATTGAATTATGTCGAGATCGGTTGCTGCTGAGCAATTTATTAATATAGAACTTATCACTTACAAAGACGATACTAGACCTGTATATATCACTGGCAATTTCAATAATTGGGTAGCTGAAGACAAAAAATATTTGATGACGAGGGTTGGAAAAGGAAAATATAGGTTTGCTTTTCCAAAAGCTTCGATGCCCGAAATTTTAGAATATAAATATATAAAAGGGAGCTGGATAGATGTGGAGATGAACGAACATGGTCGAAACACGACCAACCGAGTCGTACAAACTAACATAAAAAAGCTCAAAGATGTTGTGTACAACTGGGGCGGAAAATACGATGAAGAAGTTTATCCTTTCAAACCAATTGTACAGGTTATCTCTGATGAATTTGATATTCCACAACTCAATAGAAAAAGGCGTATTGCGGCAATACTTCCGAATGATTACCATACATCAAATAAAAGATATCCAGTACTTTATCTTCAAGATGGACAAAATCTTTACAACGATTATGCACCGTTTGGAACTTGGGGTGTGGATAAAAGTATGACGAAATTGGCAGAGGATGGAAAAGGAGATGTGATTATCATCGCAATCGATCATGGTGGAGTGGACAGATTAGAAGAATTCAACCCCTTTCCTACCCAAAAGCTGAGCAATTCGCAAGGCAGAAACTATGTCAATTTCTTGAAAGATACTTTGAAACCCTATATTGACGAACATTTTCGAACCTTAACAGATAGAGATAATACGGCTATCGGGGGCAGCTCAATGGGTGGATTGATTACGATTTATTCCGGCTTCCGTTTCCCTGAGGTTTTTGGTAAACTGATGGTGTTTTCGCCATCGCTATGGGTCAATCCAAATATTCATTTTGATTCGATGCATTTCAATAAGCTATTCAAATCCAAAATCTACATGTATGCAGGAGCAAGAGAGGGATCTTCCATGATTCCCCTCATCAATCATTTCAAAGAAAGTTTGCAACGAAAAGGATTGAATGACAATATTATAAAAATCAAAACTTCGATAGACCCAAAAGGACAACATAATGAATATCGTTGGGGTATTGAATTTCCAAAAGCAGTGAAGTGGTTGTTTTTTAGTAAATAGAGCTTAAACTAGTTTTACAACTTTATTTATTAATAAAATTATTGCAATAAAAATTAGAATAGATATAATATAGGCGATTTCAGCACTAAAATTTATACTGATAAATTCATTTTGCATTCTAATAATCCAAATTCCTAAAGGGATGCCCAATAGAATATTCAAATAATATTTATACAATTTATATTTTTGAATCAATATAAAAAGTATGCAAATCAATCCATAGCCGATAAAAATTAGAAACATTTGATAGCAGAATTTCTATAAACATACAACAGAAATTTATAATATCAAAAGATTAGCGGCATTCAAACAAAAAATTATTATTCTCTCCCAGCAGCTTCCAAACAGGTTGGGCATAAACAACCCACAAATTTGTCACCAATTTTCGATAATTGTTCCTCACTTAAATTCAGTGAAAAACACCAGCAACTATCTGATTTATAACAAGATAAATTCTTACCACAACTCGGACAGATTTTTGTAAAATCATAATTGTCCTCCAAAACAGCTGCAGCAACTTGACCTCCTAGCGGCGGATTCAATTTTCTGATTTTGATGCTTAATGTTCTGATAGCTTTGAAATGTAATTTTAGTTTAGCAGAGATTTTGTCTAAAAGGGTTTCCAATAATCTCACTGGCTGCACCATCACTTGTTTACAAAGCAAATAAATCGTTTCGTAATTGATAGTTTTTGTAAGGTCATCCTCCAATTTTTCAGGAAAATCAATACCAATAGCAATATCAATAACATATTGATTACCAATTATTTGCTCTTCGTCATAAAAGCCATGAAAAGCATAAAACTGCATTCCTTCCAGTGCAATTGTTCTCATCTATTTCAACGATAATAATCCAGTGATTTCACGAACTTCTTTCATCGTTTGTTGTGCTACTTTACGGATATTAGAAGAACTATCCTTTACTTGCTCTTTTATCTGCTTCTTATTTTCTTCCAATGCTTTCAAATTGTCTCTAAATGGAGAAATGAGTTGTACTAAAGCTTCCCCAACGGCTTCTTTCAAAGCACTATACTTCAGTGCTCCGTTATGAAAATCTTGCATTAATTGGTCATGAATAGTTTTTTCGTTACAAGCTACAAGTAATTCAAATAAATTTTTCACCCCAGGGCTCATCCCAATTTGACCTTCACCTGTGTCTGTCACTGCACTTTTCACTTGTTTTCTGATTCTATCTTCTTCCGCAAACAAATTCACGTAATGCTTTTCTCCCAAACTTTTACTCATCTTTTTATTGGGATCTGCCAAAGACAAAAGTTTTGGGATTTCTGTGAAAAGCGGTTCAGGATGAACAAAATATTCTTTTTCAAATTGTGTATTAAATCTTTGAGCAATATTTCTCGATAGCTCTAAATGTTGTTCCTGATCTTTCCCAACTGGCACATAATCAGCATGGTATATCAAAATATCAGCAGCTTGAAGCACAGGATATAAAAATAAACCAGAACTCACCAAAGCATCTTTATCCTTATCTTTTAGCTGATCCGTTTTGTCTTTAAATTGTGTCATCCTACTCAATTCTCCATAAGAACAAACACAAGAAAGCACCCATGACAACTCAACGTGTTCAGGAACAAAGGATTGTACAAATACATTTTCTACCTTCACCCCACAAGCCAATAGTTGGAACACCATTTTCCACGTATTTTCCCTTAAAGCAGAAGCTTTGTAAGGCATGGTCATACAGTGATAGTCCACCACACCATATTTACAATCATAATTATCTTGTAACTTCACCCAATTCTGAACGGCACCAAAATAATTACCTAAATGAAGATCTCCAGTTGGTTGGATGGCAGAAAGTACTTTTTTCATACAATATTAAATATAAAGTTAGGTCTTTAAAAGATTGAATTTTAGTTATTTAGCTGCAATAACTGAAATCTCAACATTTACAAATCTAGGAAGAGCAGCCACTTGCACTAATTCTCTAGCAGGTGCATTTTCTTCTTTGAAATATTGGCTATAGATGGCATTGATTCGGCTAAACATGTGCATATCCGTAACAAAAACAGAGCATTTTAAAACATCATCGTAAGAATATCCTGCTTCTTTCAGAATTGCACCCAAATTTTTTAATACCTGATGAGTTTCATTTTCAATGGAGTCCATAACTAATTCTCCAGTTTCAGGATTCAAAGCAATTTGTCCAGAAATGAATAACATTCCATTGAATAAAGTTGCCTGATTGTATGGTCCAATTGGCTGAGGTGCGTCTTTTGTAATAATAATTTTTTTCATAATAGAAACATTAAATAAACAAGAAAAGCCCCAATTATAAAATAAAAGGAGCTAATATCGTAATGGACGAAAATTCCAAAAAAATTTAAGATTGACTATCTTCCGAAGTATCTACTGCTTTTTTGACTTTTCCTTTTAGCACCATTTTACCTTTGTAATACATATTACCTTCGTGCCAATATGCTTGATGGAAAACATGAGTTTCACCAGTTGTTTTACAAACTGCCAATTGCGGCATAGCTGCATGGTCATGAGTTCTTCTTGCTCTTTTTCTTCTTTTCGAATGTCTGGTCCGTGGATTCGGCATTGTTTAATTCTTTAACTGATTTAAAATAATTATTAGTTATCTGAAAGATTCTTCAATATATCCCAAGCTGGGTTGGAATCTTCTATTTTGACTTCTTGCACTAATCTATTTAACATTTCAAAATCACAAGGTGGATTTTGATCTTTATTGCAATCATATTGTCGCAAAATAGGAACAGAAAGTGCAATGAATTCATATGCATATTGAGCAATCGAAAATTCTGTAGTTGCTGGGTCTATAAAAACCACATCTCCATCATCTTCTTTTAACTCGATACTATATTTAACTATTAACTGATAATCACCTTTAATTGGCAAATTTATCATAGCCAAACATCTATCACAATCTGTAACGACAGTGCCACTAAATACAAAATGAAAAATCAACATATCGTTTCTTTTATCCAAAGTAACATCCATGTTAATATTCCCTTGATTCACAAAAGCATCATCAAATTCCTTAAAAAAAGTATCCTCTATCAAAAATTGATATTGGTGAATCCCATATTTTAATCCTAAAATGGGTAATTTAAAAGGTAATAAAGCATTTGTCGGCACTTGAAAATAGATTTCCTTTAAAAATCGGCTGCAAAGATACAATTAATTTATTTATTTCAAATTAGTTAGCTGAAAAAGATATTTATTTTTCGGTAGATTAATTTAAAAATTTATTTACAAAAAATATTTATTATTTTGATAATCAATCAGTAATAATAATAATTTCGTTTAAATATAACATATTGACAGTATAAAAATAATTTTATATTAATAACATTTATGGGTGATTGGTTAAAAATATTTGCATGTTTTAATTGTTTCCTATAAATTGCGAGGCTTTTGTCTAATGACAAATAATTTTAATATTTGAAAGAATGGAAATAACAAATAAAACAAAGCATATGCGACAATGGAGTCGTATAAAAGGTGAAAATGCTTGGACTATGTTCAAAGTTATGGCAGAGTTTGTTGATGGGTTTGAGACATTGAACAGGGTGGGACCATGTATCTCCATCTTCGGATCAGCAAGAACAAAGCCAGACAATCCCCACTATAAAATGGCAGTAAAAATTGCAAGTAGATTGACCGAAGAAGGTTATGGAATCATAACTGGCGGTGGTCCTGGAATCATGGAAGCAGGTAATAAAGGTGCTGCATTAAATAATGGAGTTTCGCTTGGGTTGAATATTGACCTTCCTTTTGAGCAAAATCATAATCCATATATTGACCCCGATAAAAATTTGAATCACCGATACTTTTTTATTAGAAAGGTAATGTTTGTGAAATATGCTCAAGCATTTGTCGTAATGCCTGGTGGCTTCGGAACTTTGGATGAATTATTCGAAGTGTTAACTTTAATTCAAACAAAGAAAGTGAGTAAAGTGCCGATAATTTTGGTAGGAACAAGTTTTTGGTCTGGAATGAAGGAATGGATTAAAACGGTAATGCTAGAACAATACCAAAATGTCAATCCAGATGATATGAATTTATTTTTCTTAACAGATGATGTGGAAGATATTGTTAAAATTATCAACAACTTCTATGGCGAAGATCAATCTGGCGAATTAAGCCCAAATTACGAATTGTAGTTTCTTTCTATGATATTGATTCCGTTTCGAGCCTAATTTAACTCGAAACGGAATCTAAAAATTCTTCTAAAAACAATCTCTAAGAAATTGATTTAAAGGATTTAATGCTTTTGAATGAGCGACCATAAATTCAACAATATCATTTTGTAGTACTCTTTCACTCGGATAATTTTTCATTACAAAAAATTGTTTGTTTGCGATTAAAGGTTCTATTTTTAGAAAATCTTTCATTTCCGAAGGCAACACTTTGTTCTTTTCCGATTCATGCAAACCATCAAAGTGGGCAAAAAAATTCTTGTTATTTATGATTGATTTGAAGTTTTCATGATCGTTCATAATTGCATTTCGAACATTCAACAAAGGAATTTTTTCTAAAAAATAGGCACCACCACCTATCATTAATTTTTCAGCATCTAAATGAATATATAAGCCGGGGTAAGCCTTGTTCTTTGTTCCAAATCTAGAAACTACTGCAGATAAATGTGTTTTGTAAGGAGTTTTGTCTGGCGAAAATCGAGTATCTCTATTTATCCTAAAAATAGATTCTTTATATGTTATTGGCTCCCCTAATTCATCTATCAATTTGGAAATCAATTCGATAAATGGTTTTTTTACATCACTTTCGTATCGACTTTTATTATCATTGAACCAACCTCTATCATTATTTGCAGCTAATTCTGCTAAGAAATTTAAGCTCTTGTTTGTCAAAAACATAGTTTTTAATTTTCCTCAAAAATAAATGTTTAAAAGTTAAAATTATCTTAAATATTAAAAAACATTTTGTGGTGAACATTCCACGACTCATTTTTGTGGCGAAATAGTTCTTATAAATTATTACTTATCAAGAAAGGCAGAGGGATTGGCCCTGTGAAGCCTTAGCAACCTAATTTTCGGATTAAGGTGCTACATCCAGCTTCGATAGAATCGAAGAAAGATAAGTCAGAAAATAGTTTTTTAGTATCGTGCACAATACAACAAAAGCTCTCTGATTTATCGGAGAGCTTTTGTTTTTTTAGCTCTTCGATGTAATTACTGATAAGCAATTTTTTTAAGATTTTTTATTAAATCATTTAAAAAATTGTAAAATGAGTACCACAAAATTAATTCATTCATTACCTATTGATCCTCTAACTGGCTCTATTTCGGTGCCAATTCATCAGACATCCACTTTCGTTCAAGATGCTCCTGGTGTTCACAAAGGATTTGATTATGCCAGATCCAATAATCCAACAAGAAAGGTCTTGGAAGATACCATTGCATTATTAGAAGAGGGAGATGCTGGGTTTGCTTTTGCTACTGGGCTGGCTGCTATTGATGCAGTTTTAAAACAATTAGAATATGGTGACGAAATCGTTGCTGTTGAAGATATTTATGGAGGAGCATTTCGACTTTTCACTCATATTTATCAGAAGTTTGGCATCAAAATTCATTATGTAGATACCACCAATGCCGATAATATATTGGAAGTGATCAATGAAAAAACAAAATTCATTTGGATAGAAACACCTACCAATCCAACATTGAAAGTTTCTGATATTGTAAAAATTGCAGTAATTGCAAAAGCATTTAATGCCTTGCTAGTTGTAGATAACACTTTTGCATCCCCATTATCACAAAAGCCATTACTGTTGGGTGCTGATATCGTTATTCATTCAGCAACAAAATATATTGGCGGACACTCAGATTTGGTTGCTGGATTAGTTATTACAAAAACAAAAGCCCTTTCAGAAAAAATAAAATTTATTCAGAATGCATCTGGTGGGATTTTAGGACCTTGGGATTGTTGGTTGGTTATAAGGGGGTTAGAAACCATCACTTTACGTTTTGAAAGAATTAGTTACAATGCACAAAAAGTGGCAGAATGGCTGTTGGAAAACGACATTGTTGCAGAAGTTTTCTATCCAGGATTACAAAGTCATCACAATCATGATGTTGCAAAAAAACAACAGAAAGGACAATATGGCGGCGTAATTTCTTTTTCATTAAAACAAGATACGGAGGAAGCCGCACTTCAAATTGTTACGAATACAAAGTATTTCAAATTGGCAGAAAGTTTAGGCGGTTGCAAAAGTTTGATTTGTTTGCCGAGCCAAATGACCCACAAATCTATACCTAGAGAAAAAAGATTACAATCAGGAATTAAGGATTCTTTGATTCGTATTTCTTGTGGTATTGAGGAAGTTGAAGACCTTATCGAAGATCTAAAACAAGCTATACACAAAGTAAATTCCATTAATTTAGTAACAGCATAATATAATTTCAATGACAAATAAAAAATTAAAAATTGGACTGATTGGGTTTGGAGTAGTAGGGGAAGGGATTTATCAAGTGTTAAAAAACACTCCTAGCTTAGATGCAGAAATTGTGAAAATCGGCATAAAAAATAGCTCAAAAGAAAGGAATGCTCCTTCCGAACTTTTCACAAATGATGTCCAATCCATCATAAACAACCCAAATATCAATGTAATTGTTGAGCTAATTGATGATGATATTGCTGCTTATCAAATTGTTAAGCAATCATTACTCAACAAAAAGGCGGTGGTGAGTGCCAATAAAAAAATGATTGCTGCCCATCAAAAAGAGCTGATTGAATTACAAAAAGAAAATAATGTCCCTCTACTGTACGAAGCTGCAGTAGGGGGCAGTTTGCCCATTATTCGGAATTTAGAAGAGTATTATGACAATGATTTATTACAGTCTTTTGAAGGTATAATCAATGGATCAACGAATTATATATTAGGCAAATTACAAGAAAACAATTTGTCCTTTTCGGAAGCTTTGAGTTTGGCTCAAAAATTAGGATTTGCTGAAAGTAATCCACACATTGATGTTAGTGGTGAGGATGCTGTGAATAAATTAGGAATAATATTAAATCATGCTTTTGGAATTGTGATTGATACACAACAAATTGTGAGACATGGCATTACAAATATTAAAAAAGAGGATATTGCCTTTGCAAAAGAAAAAAATTATAAAATCAAATTAATTGCAAATGCAAAAATTGATGAAAATCAGCGAATTACAGCATCAGTATTACCTACATTTATTCAATCAAATGAAATATTTTTCAATATAGACCAAGAAAACAATGGAATTGCATTGGGCAGTAGTTTTTCTGATAAACAATTTTTTTCCGGAAAAGGAGCAGGAAGATATCCAACAGCTTCTGCAGTATTAAGTGATATTTCAGCTTTAAGATATGATTACAAATATGAATATAGGAAGTATAATGCCAAACTTGAAAATAAATTAGTTAATGATTGTGATGTAAAAGTATATGTCAATTTCAATAATTGGCAAACAATAGATAAAAATTGTTTTACGACTATTGAAGAAACTTTTGAAAGCAAAACCAATAAGTATCTAATTGGCTGGTTACCAAGTGAAAGTATCAATAAAGAAAGTTGGATTCAAGATACATCAGTAAGCCTAATTCACTTTCAAAATAATTAAAATAATTCAAATATTTTATTGAATTTAGTGCTGTTTACAAAATAAAAAATTTCATTTATGGCATAAACTTAATATAAATTATTGCATTTTAGTCTAAAAACGATACAGCGATTTACAAAATGTTTGTATCTTACATTCTGCTAACCGAGATTTATCATGAGTTCAATCTACAAAACTGTAATTTTTATTTTTTAGTTACATTGGGTCAAAATTTGTTTAATGCCCAATTTACTTATCCTGATTGTCAATATGGTGAGGAATTAACTAATTTTGCTCAAGTTAGTCTCCTGCCGTTTTAGGCCTGGACTACCAGACGATATGAGAGGAAATTGTGTAGGAACAGAAACTAACTCACAATGGTATCGATTCAGATGTGTATCAAGTGGTTCTTTTGAATTTATGTTAACTCCAACTGGGGGAGGTGCAAATTATGATTTTGCATTAATGAAACAATGTCCTTGTTCTGGAAATCCTCAAATTTTTTTTTGTAATAATGCAGGTCCAATGAATCCTCCAAAATTTGGAGAGACTGGAATTTGTTTTGACCCTCCAGCAACTTTTGGTGTTCCATATTCATTTGAGTTTGCTATTGCAACAGCAAGTTTAGTCGCAGGTCAAAATTATTATTTATTTTTGAATAATACTTCAGGGAATGGTGAAGGGTTTAGATTAATGATGGTTGGATCGGCAGAAATAGGACCTTCACAACCACAACATGTTTTAACTACAACATTAATTGGCAAAGATGGATTATTATGCCCTTGTGAAGCCTTTGGAATGTTAATTTCAAAGCTATTGTTCCTAATTTTTTTTGGAACTGATAGAACCTATCTTTGGGAAGTGACACCTGGATTTTCTGGTCAAAATATTATAGCCGATATCAAAAACTATTATGGACCAACAGCACATATTAGATATGATGAAGTAAACATTGATTTTCTTCAACCAGGAACAACATATAATATTAAATGTACAGTTAAAGATGAATGTACAGGTACAATTGCAATTGCTAATAAAACAATTAAAGTGCTGAATTATATTCCTGACAAGGATAGTACATTTAGGATATGTTGGGAAGATGGTTACTATACATATAATAATGTTGCCTATGGGGCAGGAGCACATGAATTAGATAGAAAAACTAATGAAGGATGTTATCATTTGACTTTAAATATAAATCCATATGATACATATGTTAAAGAAATCGGAAAAATTCCTTTATGTAGAACTCAAACATATGGAATTTGTGGCTCAAATTTCGATTATAAAGATGAAGGTATTCATACTGAAATTCTTGTCCTGGGAAAAGGATTAAAACCTCCTCAAAGTTGTGATACATCAATGATATTTGAAATTATTCCTTTTTTTAGTAGAGCCTAAAGTAAATTTCACAGATACTACTTTCAGGTGTCCAAAGGATAGTGTGTTGATGAGTGCCTGTTTATCCACTTTTCTACCTAAAGATTCTGTTGTGATGACCTTTCAGTGGAAGCGGAATGGTGTTATTATTCCAGGTGCAACAGGATGTACTTATTTAGCAAAGTTAAGTGGTCAATATAAAGTTGATATTTCAGTAACATTAACTTATTGGAGCGAATTAGTAAAAAAATATCTTACAAAAACTTGTACTGAAACTGTTAAAATAAATGTGAATCCTTCGACAGTTACAGCACCTCCAGAACCTGTTTTTGCCACAGATTCGATTCTATGTTTTGATAATTATCATAAATTCGTTGTTCAGAATCCAGATATTAATGGAAAATATACCTGGATTTACAATAATGATACCTTAAAAACGGAAACTAGCTCTATTGCAAATATTAAAATGACTGCACTGGGAGGAAAAGTTTGTGTTTACTTTACCAATAAATGCAATTTATCCAGTACTGTTGCTTGCATGGATATTCGTGTCAACTTGAATCCGAACAAACCAGTTATTACTGGTAATCCATTAGTTTGTAATGGAATAGCTAGTGATTATTGTATTTCAAATTATTCAAATACTTATTTGTATCAATGGACAGTGCCCAATGGAGCCTCCTTTGTGCCAAAAGGTAATAATTGTATCACCGTAAATTGGGGGTCATTAACTGGCAACCAGAATGTTTGTGTTAGTGCAAATAATGAATGTGGAAAAAATGATACTTGTTTTACTGTGGAATTAAAAAATAAGCCAGTACCAATCACTAGTATTTATGGAAATGTGAATACTTGTCTTTTAGATACCACAAAATATTGGATAACGCCATCAACAGATGCAATAAGTTATGAATGGAGTATAAATGGAGGAAAAATACTTTCTTCCAATACAGCTGATTCTGTTTTGGTGGTATGGAATAATGTCGGTAACGGCAGTATTTGTATAAATGCACAAAATATATGTGGAAAATCAGTCGATTTTTGCCAAAATATAATAATTGGAGAAAAACCTAAATTATTGCCAATTAATGGAAAAACTTCCATTTGTGAAAAAAGCACCAATACTTATACCATTGCTTCAATTAAGTCTAATGAATTAATCTTTTGGACTGTAAATAATGGAACAATTATCAATGGGCAAGGAACTGCATCGATTGACGTCACTTGGGATAAAGGGCTTACAAACACTCAAGTTTGTTATACTTTAACAAATGAATGTGGACCTGTTAAACAATGTCTAGACGTTAATTTGATAAAATTACCGAATTCAAATGTGGGTGTCGATAAAAAGGTATGTGGTTTGACGACAAACTTGAATGCATTACCTGATGTTGGAACAGGATTATGGACTTTTATTTCTGGTCCGAGTAATAATATTAGTTATAACAACCCTATTTTACCTAATTCAACAACTACTGTTGACCAATGCGGAACTTATCAATTTAAATGGACTGAAAATAATCAAGGTTGTGTAGATTCAGCTTTTTACAAAGTAACTTTTGTTGATTTTCCAAAACCAATACAAATTGCTGAAATCTGTAATGCTGCTCAAACTCAATATAATGTAAACTTTAATGTTTCTGGTTGCGGAACGAGCTATTCAGTTAAAGACTTGAAAACTAATATTATCACTCCATTAAATAATTCCCCTTTTACTTTTTCCTCAAATTTGATTGCTGAGAGTACAACTTATCAATTTGTAATTACTGATAATGATGGGTGTAAAAGCGATACAATTACAGGGATTAAGAAATGTAATTGCCCTACAAAATCTGGAACTATGTCCACTACCCTATTGGAAGTTTGTCAGAATTCTACTGGTACGGCAAGTCATAATGTAGGTACAGAAAATCTAGAAATTGATGATAGTTTCGAATATATTTTACATGATATCCAAGGCACACAATTAGGAACTATCTTTGCAAGAAATCAAACTGGCATTTTCGGTTACTTACCAATTTTGCAATTTGAAAAAACATATTATATTTCTTATGTTGCAGGTAATAAAATTGGGAACCAAGTTGACTTGCAAGATTTGTGTTTGTCTGTTGCTGCTGGACAACCAATTGTTTTCCACAGAATTCCCAAACCTAATGCAGGTATAGATACTGCATTTTGCGGACTTTCAGGTCATTTGTTAGCTACTCCAGATTTGGGATCTGGAAGCTGGAAATTAATTTCCGGACCTGGCACCGTCAATTTTAATAATGTAAATTTACCAACCACTAATATCGATGTAACTGTGATTGGCAAATATTTATTTGAGTGGACTGATGACAATCAAAGTTGTATTGGAAAAGATACAGTTGCAATAACATTCAGAGATAATCAGCTATTTTCCAAAAACTTAGTTTACAATTGTGCTGCTGATGGACAGAGCTACACCTTTAGTTTTACTATCTCTGGCGGCAATGCTCCATATTTTGTGAATGGTGTAAAAATTGTTGGCTCCACTTTTACCTCTTCGGCTATAGGTACCAGTGTCAATGACACCTTTGATATTACTGATAATTTCAAATGTAGCAATATCAAAATACCTGTTTTCAAAGTTTGTGATTGTAAAACCAAAGCCAATAGTGTAACTCAAATAAATACTGTTTTATGCAAAAATGACACCTTAGCTGTTCAAGGTAATTTTGTAAAGGATCCAACAGATGATATTGAATATGTGCTCTCGGATAAATGTGATATTTTCGATCCAACCATAACTATTTTTGATAGAAATAAGACTGGGAAATTCACATTAAAGCCCAATATGACTTGTGGTACTGACTACAATGTTATCTTGCTAGTTGGAAATCCAAAGCCAAATGGACAAATTGATAGCCAAGATCCTTGTTTTGACACCAAATGTACTACCGTTCGATTCGACTGTTATCCAGTTGTGAATGCTGGAGCAAATACCGATAATTGTGGCTTAAATGGAACTCTGAATGGCAGCATCAATAATGGTTCAATCACTTGGAAACCAGTGAATAACAATAATGTTTTGATTGCAGATAATTCGTCTTTAAATAGTATCATCAATGTTCCAAATTGTGGTAAATTCCAATTTGAAATAACAGGAAATTATAAAGGCTGTTTGTCAAAAGATACGGTGGAGCATACTTTTAACACCCCACCAGTCATTTCTAATATCGGTGCAACTTGCGATAATACGAATACAAATTATGTCGTCACCTTTGATGTTTCGTCTTGCTCCACTACTTTTACAGTAAATGGGATGAATGGTGGAACAATAAATGCGAATTCGTTTACATCAAAACCAATTTCAGGTTTAGTCGCTAATTATAAATTTGTGATTACAGATTTATTGGGTTGTAAGGATTCTATTTCTGGTGAACAGATTTGTGATTGTTACACTACTTCAGGTTCATTACCGAGCAATTTACTCAAAACTTGTATCACTTCAGCGGGTATTGGAAATATTAGTACAAAAAGCAATAATGATTATGTTTTGGATGCCAATGATACCTACGAATATATTCTTACGGATGATATCAATGGATCTGTTTTAGGAACAATTATTTCAAGAAATAAAACAGGCTCATTCAATTATGTTCCTACTATTGTTTTTGGAAAAACCTATTATATCGTATTTGCGGCTGGTGATAGTTTAACTAATGGGCAAGTTAATTTGAGTGCATCCAATAAATGTTTGGCACTCACTAGCCAACCTATACAGTTTTTTGAATGCCCAGAATTGAATTGTCAGAATGATACCATTGTGGATTGTATATTCACAGCTGCTATTCAATCAAATGGAATTGTAGGAAAAGGTGTTTGGTCGATTGTGTCCTCCCCTGCTAATTCAACTTTAGCTTTTGGTAAAAACACTGATGAAAATACAACGATAAAAGTAGATAAAGTAGGTTTGTACAAACTACGAAGAATTCAAACTAATGATATTTTTGCGGATACATGTGATATCAATGTTACTTTCAGAATCGCATCTGCACCAACTATTGACCCTAACACCCTAGTTTACAATACGATATGCAAAGACACAGCCTATACGGTTTCCTTCAAACTCAATGGCTTTCCACCTTATCAATTGCTGACTGGATCTGACAATGCTACTTTCAATGGAAATATATTGACATCGGTTTCTTTCAAAAGTGAAACACCCTATAAATATATTATCAAAGATAAAATATCATGTGATTCTACTATCATTGAGGGAGTTTTCAAGACCAATTGTAAAAGTAATGCTGGAACTAAAGTAAAAGATTTGGTCTTATGCCAACCTACTGATACTATAATAGATATGTTTGATTTAATAGCTGGTGAAGAGAAAATCGGTTCATGGTCTGCCCTTCCTGCAGTAAATGGCTCTCCAGCAAAATTTGAAACTAGGTTTGCAGCTCCGGGGGTCTATACTTTCACCTATATCATTCCTGACAAAAATACGTCACCAACTTATCAAGGGGACACCTCAGAAGTGTTGATCACCATCCATCCTGCACCTATTTCAGATGCTGGAGCGGATAAAAGCATCACTTGTAAGGATTTGAATATTCAGTTAGGAGGAAAAGGAACTTCCTTGGGTAGTGAGATTGAATATAATTGGCAAGGCAGTGTGTCCAATCCGAATATTTACAATCCGACAACCAATACAAGTGGAACTTTTGTACTGAATGTGAAAAATAAAATCACAGGTTGTAAAAGTAGTGATACGGTGAACATCATTTCTAAAAATGTAAAACCAACAGGTATCGTTAATATTTCCAATATTCTTTGCCCAGGTGATGGAAATGGAACCATAAGCTTTGTGATTTCCAAAGGTACAAAACCTTATTTATTTGATTATCAGCAAACAAAGGGCAATATTGCGACAAATGATACATTAACTTTTTCAGCCTTAAAAGCTGGTGAATATAAGTTGAAAATCATTGATCAAAATTTCTGTACTTGGGATACAACAATTCAATTAATTGATCCAAAACCTATTTCTGTTGATTTGGGGGCAGATATCAATATTCTATTAGGAGATGGTGCTGACATCAATGCCACTTTAACCAACTTCTCTTATCCAAATGAAGTTGATTCCTTAAGATGGTCAATAAATAAAGTGGATACACTGATTCAAGGTCTAAGCTTTAAAACATTCCCGAATGTAACTAGTCAATATTGCATTTATTTGAAAAACAAGAGTGGCTGTGTGACAGAAGATTGTATCTTAGTGGGGGTCGAGAAGAAATATCCTGTGTATATTCCAAATACTTTTAGCCCGAATTCAGATACTTACAATGACAGATTTTCACCTTATGTAGATCCAAGATTTGTAAAAACCGTTGAGGCATTCTCAGTTTATGATCGATGGGGCAATTTGTTATATTCTGCAAAGGATTTCAAACCAACTGACGATCAATATGGTTGGGATGGTACTTTTAATGGAAAACGAATGAATTCAGGTGTCTATGTATATCATGCCAAAGTCATCTTTTTGGATGGCACCGCAAAAGTATATAAAGGCGATGTGACTTTATTGGATAGAGATTAGAAAAAATAATATTTAAAAATATAGAAGCTGCTCGAATAGGGCAGCTTTTTTTGTTACAAAAAATTGTGGATTTGGGATATTTGGGGATTCGGTTGATTTGGTTAATTCGGGGATTCGGTTTATTTGGTAATAGGTTAATCCCGAAGGCTCGGGAGGTAGATTCGTTAATTGGGTATTTTTGTTTCGTCGAATATATCGAAAGTTCGATAGGTGATTCTAATGTAGTTTTGGAAATTACTCCCCATTTTCTTGAAGCTTTTGAATAAAAAATAATTGATTTTAGCAATTTTTAAAGCAATAGTTTGCATTTAGAAGCAAATCTGATTATTTTTGATTTCTTCTTTTTATCCAAAAAATTTTTCTATGCAAATCAAACTTCAAATCATTTTACCATTTCATTTTTAATAGTTTTACTGTCAATTAACTGCTATATAATAGTAACAAGAATGATTATGTTTGGATGGCAACTTTATCTATACCTAACCTTATTCATTATATGGCGGAGCAATCATAGATTTTTCCTAATAATCCTACTGAAGGCATATCGTAAAGATTTCAAACCATGAAATTGATCAAAACTTCGTTTCCTATTCTAACAATAATGGCAACTTAATATTGATGAGTAATGGAAAAGAGGTTACTGATAGTACTTTTAATATAATGCAAAACGGTACTGACTTTGAAGTTGGTTTAACTGGTTATTCGGGGAATGCAGGGAACCAGACCACTTTGGTATTAGATTGGCCTAATGATTCCAATAAGATTGCAATAGTCTATGTAGATACACATTATGATGAATTTAAATATGTTAACTCCCATAATTTATTTTATTCTGTTGTTGATAGAAAAGGTAACAAGGGATTGGGTAAAGTTATTGAAAAAAATAATAAAGTTTTTACCCACATCATGTCTCCAAGTCAGTTAACTGCATGCAGGCATGCAAATGGGAAGAGATTGGTGGATTGTAAAAAAAGTGTGTTTACTGATACTAAATTCAAAATTTTTATTAACTAATAAGGGCGTTGAATATTTCGGTTATAAAAAAGTTTCAAATGATAAATTAAAAATCGGGTGCTAGGACAAGTATTTTTTCTCCAAATGGTGAGATGTATGCTTCTTTCCATGGGGTTACAATTAATGCAACCTCTAGATTTGTCTTAACATATGATTTTGATCGATGTAGTGGGAACTTTTCAAATAGAAAATACCTTTATGTAGATACTACAAGAGCTTGGTGTGGGGGTGCTGCAATATCTCCAAATTCTCGCTATTTATATGTTGCTTTTACTAATTTTGTTTTTCAATATGATTTATTTGCCAATAATATTGAAGCAACTAAGGATACTGTTTTAGTAAGGGATTTTACTAAAAATCCAGGATCTTCTGCTTTTTTTCAAGCACAATTAGCACCTGATGGCAAAATATACATATCTACCCAAAATACAACAACCTATTATCATGTAATTAATTTCCCAGACAAAAAGGGAGATTCTTGTATGGCGGTCCAAGCTGGGTTTTATGTCAAAACTTTATAGAACTACTGTTCTAATAATCCTAATTATCGCCTTGGTCGTTTAATTGGCAGCCCTTGCGATACCGTCCATGTCGCAAATAAAGAAATCACTACTGATTATTTTGATATCAAACTTTTCCCTAATCCTGCATCGACGGATATAAAAATAGATATTACATTAAAAGAATATGACCCAGCTATCAAAACAGAAGTCGTCATCATAGATATCAGCGGAGCTATTGTTCAAAAATATACGATGCCAGATTTTGTCTACTTAGCTACCATTGATATTTCAAAACTGGCTAGAGGCGTTTATGGGGTGCAACTAAGGCAACCGAAACGGTTTGGTGAAAGGGTGTTGGCGGTGGAGAAATTGGTGGTGATAAGGTGATTCGGTAGATTCGGTAATTTGGTTCGCCGGAAAATTCGGTAATTCGGTTTATTTGGAATAATTGGTAGATTCGTTAATTAGGTATTTTTGTTTAGTCCGAATATATCGGAAATTCGAAACAGTAGGTAGTTGTAATATGTGTTAAAAAAATTGAAAAAATAATTCAAGTCCAAACTCCCTACAGCTTATTTATTTCTTTTTCACCCAATAGCCAGTGGGGTTTGATTTTTTCAAATTTCTTATTGGATTTGTCTATTAATTTGGTTTTAATCAAATCAACTACATCTTCAATATTATCTGTAATCAATATCAAATCTAAATCATTTACCCCAATCGTTTTCTCAATTGCCATTTTATTGATATGTTCTATTAAGTCCTTATGATATTCTTTCCCCATAATGACGATTGGAAAATCTTTGATTTTATGAGTTTGGATTAAGGTCAATGTTTCAAAAAACTCATCTAATGTGCCAAAACCTCCCGGCATCACCACAAATGCTAAAGAATATTTTCGAAGCAACTCTTTTCTAACAAAAAAGTAATCAATATTTACATATCTATCCAAATAAGGATTCTCCTTTTGTTCATGTGGCAATACGATGTTGCATCCTATCGATAAGCCATTTGCATCCTTTGCCCCTCGATTTGCAGCTTCCATCAATCCAGGTCCCCCACCCGTCATAATCGTAAATCCTAAGGATGCGATTTTTTCTGAAACCTTTCTAGTTATATCGTAATAAGGATGATCTTCATTATATCTTGCCGACCCAAATACAGTAACACAAGGACCAATAAAATGAAGTTTGCGAAATGCTTTTAAAAACTGAATTACGACACCAATTGTATATTTCAACTCACTCCATCTTGATCGAGGACCTTCCAAAAATTTTTTGTCGGCAGCATCAGTATAATTATTCATTATTTTTACTTTTCTAAGCAAGTTAATAAATTATTGAATCAATTATTGGCTTTATTAGAATTGAATTACAATATCATAAATTTAATTCATACTTTTTTTTCTACATCAATATGGAGGATTCTAAAAATCATTTGAAAACTAAAAAATATTTAAACTTCTAACAATTTTATTCTTCAAATTTCTAAAAATTATACATTTATTATTATTTTTTATTGATAATTAAGCTGTTGAATAAAAAAAATATATTGCTGATATGCAGCAGATACCTATATAAATGTATCTTTGACCTTTAAAACAAACATTTAATGATACGTATTTATTACATATTATTAATCCTATTTATATCTAAAACACTATTCTCACAGGCAGATTGTCCTTTTGGACAAATTCTAAACGATAAAAGTACACAATACATTCCAGGTGTAGGTGGAGGTGGACAATTTGAGCTATTAGCTGGCGTTACTTGCCTTTCCTCTAATGAACATGATTCCTACTGGTTTCGATTCAAATGTATTTCTTCTGGTACTTTCGAATTGATGATTACACCAGATGGTTTAGCAGCTGATTATGACTTTGCAGTCATGAAACAATGCCCTTGTACTGGAAATCCAATGCCAATTGTATGTAGCTATGTAGGACCTATCACTCCTCCCGGTCCTTTTGTACCAACTGGAGTTAGTGCAAACCCAATGGCTGTTTTTGGAACGCCACCTCAGGCTGAAATCGTTCCCACTACTTTGAATTTAGTTGCTGGACAAAATTATTATATCGTTTGTGATAATATCACTTCTAATGGTGTAGGGTTTACTATCCAATTTTCTGGCTCTGCTGTGATTGGTCCCACCATGCCCATTATGACTTTAACGACGACAATGACTGGTCCAACTCCTATTTGTTTGAGTGAAAAGAATAATATTTATAAAGTGCAAGTCCCTCCACGATTGGGTAAGGATTTAACATTTGATTGGACTATCACTCCTGAACAGCAAGTATTAATGGTGGAACCGCAGTGGAACAAACAACTGTTGATAATATTTCTGTGGATTTCTTTAATCCAGGAACCTATGATATTAAATGTGTGATTAATGATCCATGTACTGGAACAATCGTAAATGCATCCAAGAAAGTCATTGTGCTTCAAATTACCCGATAAAGATAGTACTTTCCAGATTTGTTATGAGGATACCTATTATACCTATAATGGCGTTAATTACGGATATTAACTACAATTGATAGAAAAACACCAGCAGGGTGTTACAAATTGAACATCATTGTCAATCAATTACCAGAGATTATCAAGGATTTGGGGGATGTTCCTATCTGCAAAACAGAAACATTTAAGGTTTGTGGCAAATCATTCACAATTACGGATCAAGGAATACAAACAGGAGTAATCTGTCAAGGTACAGGCTCTACTGCCCCCAAAAGCTGTGACACCTCATTGATTTTCAATATAGTTCCAGTTTTAGTTACTCCAGTTTTAAATTTTAAAGATACTTTACTCAATTGTCCAAAGGATAGTGTGCTGATATCAGCTTGTAGTTCTACTTTTACTCCTGCTGTTGGTACTACTTTAACTTATCAATGGAAATTGGATGGTGTTATTTTGAATGGTCAAAAAAGCTGTTCCATCGTTGCTAAACAGCCCGGAAAATATGCAGTCGATATATCAATAACCTATACATGGACGGATCCTGCAGGAAAAATAAGGACAAAAACTTGTGTTGAAACGGATACTGTTAGAGTCCGACCTTCCCTTTTATTACCTCCAGAAACGCCTATTATTCAAGCTCCCAATCAGATGTGTGCTGATAGCACTTACTCTTTTACTATCTTGAATAAAAATACAAATGGGAAATATACTTGGATTCACAATACTGATACACTATCATTTAGTAGTTCAACAATATCATTGAAAGTAAAAGGAGTTGGAGATAAATTATGTGTGTTTTTCATTGATAATTGTAATCAAAAATCCAATGATACTTGCTTGAATTTAAATATTTTAGAATCACCAAAAAATACAATGATAGTCGGTGACACCATCGTTTGTGGGAATGTTCCTGCTAATTATTGTGTACTTGCTCCAGTTGCAGGCGAAACCTATACATGGACCCTACCTACTGGTGCAACTTTTACAAATACTGCTTCTAATTGTATCGAAGTAAATTGGGGAGCAATCATTGGACAAACTACTATTTGTGTAAAGGCAACCAATAGTTGTGGGACTCATGATACTTGTGTAAATGTTTATATTACAGGCATTCCAAATAAGCCGGGTCCAATAAATGGAAGTTTGCAAGGTTGTTTTAAAGACACCTCTACATTCTCAGTCCCATTTGTTCAAGGTGTTTCAAAATACAATTGGAACGTACAAGGCGGAACTATCGTGAATGGAATTAATTCCAATAATATCGTGGTTGTTTGGGACACTACTGGCAATCAAAAAGTTTGTGTTAGTGCATCTAATAATTGTGGTACCTCTGCTGAAGAATGTTTGAATATTTTGGTGACCAAAAAAGCGGATGCTCCGAATATTAGCGGATTGTTATCCGTTTGTGAAAAATCAAATCAAACTTATTCTATTCCAACTCTTAATACCAATGAAGCTGCAATTTGGACAGTAACTGGTGGAAATATCATTTCAGGTCAGAATACCAATTCCATCCAAGTTAATTGGAATGTAGTAGGTTCAACGGGAAAGGTTTGTGTGGAAATAACAAATGAATGTGGTCCAATAAATTCTTGCATCAATATTAATGTGATACAACAACCTATTGCAAAAGTAGGAATTGATAAAAAAGCATGTGGCTTATCTGCAAATTTAGATGGCTTGCCTAGTGTTGGAAATGGGTTTTGGACTTTAGTGAATGCACCAACCAATGGCACTGCAAATTTCAATAATCCAATCAATCAAAATACTGGAGTATCGGTTAATAATTGTGGCATCTATAGTTTTCAATGGACAGAAAACAATATGGGTTGTAAAGATAGTATTGTTCAAAAAGTTAACTTTATCGACAATCCAAAAGCAGCTTCCATATTAGAAGTTTGTAATCCAGCTCAGTTGCAATATACAGTGAGTTTTAATGTAATCGGATGTGCAAATACCTATACCATCAAAGATGGAAATGGGACTGTTTTATCCAATTTGACAACTTCGCCATTTACTTTCACCTCTAGTTTAATCAATGAGAGCACTCCTTATACTTTCCAAATTATTGATAATGAAGGCTGTATAAGTGCTTCTATTACAGGTATTAAGAATTGTAATTGCCCTACAAAAGCTGGGACAATGGCAAATGCTGTAATCGAAGTTTGCGAAAATCAAACAGGTACGGCAATTCATAATGTTGGAACTGAAGTTTTGGACCCAGATGATACTTTTGAATTTGTATTACATACCAATACAGGGACACAATTAGGCACTTTGTTGGATAGAAATCAAACAGGTACTTTTGGATTTTTGGCTGGTATGCAATATGAAACTACCTATTATATTTCTTATGTAGCTGGAAATAAGTTAGGTACCCAAGTTGATTTGAATGACCCTTGTAAGTCAGTTTCTCCTGGGCAGCCTATTATTTTCCATCAAAATCCTATTTCAAATGCAGGTGTTGATGCTGAATTTTGTGGTTTAAATGCTACTTTAGCTGCTATTCCAAATTTAGGAGCAGGCTCTTGGACGTTACTTTCGGGTAGTGCAGGCACAATTAATTTCATTGACAATAAAATTCCAAATACTTCAATTACCGCAAATCAATTTGGAAAATACCAATTTGAATGGTTGGAAAACAACAAGGGATGTTTTGGAAAAGATACAGTAGAAATTACTTTTAATCCAGATAATTTAGCGGTTTCAAACCCAACTTATTTGTGTGATGCTTCTGGACAGAATTATACAGCAACCATCACCATAAGTAATGGATCAGCTCCATACCAAGTAAATGGCAGCCCTTTGGTTGGAAATACTTTTACCACTAATTCAATACCAACTGGAATCAATGATTCAATCGTTGTTGTGGATGGAAAAGGTTGTAAATCAGTTACTATTCCATTATTCAAAGTTTGTGATTGTAAGACAGATGTAACTGGTTTGATTATTACAAATACGATTATTTGTGAAAGTGATACGGTTGAAGCATTTGGAACTTCTGTTTTGGATCCAACCGATGATTTTCTGTATATTATTTCAGATAACTGTAATGTGAAAGCTCCGAATTTCAATATTCTGGAAAGCAACAAAACTGGAAAATTCAATTTGACTCAAAATCTAACATGTGGCAAAACTTACCAATTGATTTATGTCGCTGGAAATAAAGATGTTACAACTGGTAATATAGATTTTAAAGATCCTTGTTTAGATTTTGAATGTATTCCTTTCGTTTTCATTTGCAATCCAAAAGTAGATGCAGGGTTCAATAAAAATTTATGCCAACTTACCACTACTTTAGCTGGAACAAATACAGTTGGAAACATCACTTGGACGCAGCAAAGTGGAACTGGAAATGCGGTATTCTCCAATAATAAGGCTTTAAATTCAAATGTTACAGTTGATGTTTGTGGAAAGTATTCCTTTTTAATCACAGCTGATAATGGAGGATGTAAAAAAGTAGATTCCGTACAAATTGAGTTTAATGAAAAACCAATTTTGACCAATGTGATTGCTACTTGTGATCCTACTTTCACTAATTTTACTGTTAAATTAGATGTCAATTCTTGTAGCAAAGGTGTTTTGAATATTGCTGGAATGAGTGGTGGAACGATTACGAATAACGTATTCACTTCCAATACGATAAATGCTGGAATACAAAATTTCAAATTTGTTTTCACTGACCCAATTGGTTGTAAAGACTCTATCTCAGGCACTAAGAAATGTGATTGTGCTACTAGTGCAGGCACAATGCCGAATACTTTATTAAAAGTTTGTGTTCCTAGCTCAGGCATCGCCAATATTTCTACAAAAAGCGATGGAAATTATGTTTTGGATGCTAACGATACTTATGAATACTTATTGACGGACAATATTACAAACCCATTTGCAACGGTGTTAGATAGGAATAAAACTGGTGTTTTCAATTATAAAGCCAGTCTTACATTTGGTAAAACATATTACATTGTTTTCGTTGTAAATGATAGTTTGGCAAATGGAAATGTGGATATTTCCACTAATACTAAATGTTTGGTATATGTTTCTACTCCGATAGAATTCTACCAATGCCCAGAATTAAAATGCCCTACAGATCAAAATTTAGATTGTATTTTATCTGCAACATTGACTTCAACTTCAAATGCAGGAACTGGAACATGGACAATATCTAGTAAGCCATTGAATACCAATGTAGTATTTTCAAATCCAAATAATGATGTAACGACTGTAACTGTTGACAAACCGGGTGTTTATCGTTTTAAAAGAGTGGTTAAAAATGATATTTTTGTGGATTCTTGTGAATCTCAAATTACTTTTTCAATTACTGCTGCTCCAACCTTAGTTGTAAATTCTACCAATTATATTACTGATTGTAAGGATACCTCTTATGTTGTCAATTTACAAATGAATGGAACGCCGCCATTTACTTTGTTGAGTGGGTCATCCGCTGCAAATTTTTCGGGCAATAAATTAACTTCCGCTCCAATAAAGAGTGAAAGCAATTATATTTTCATCATAAAAGATAGTAAATCTTGTGATTCTACTATTATTCAAGGAACATTCAAAACGAAGTGTAAAAGCTTTGCTGGAACACCAACTGGTAATATAAGTATTTGTGCACCAATTGATACTGCTATCTTTTTGCCCAACCTTTTAGTTGGGGAAGAACCGAATGGAAAATGGGAATCCACTCCAAGTATTTTTGGCTTGTTTGATACTTTTTTCACCAGAAATATATCGCCTGGAGTTTACACTTTGAGATACATTATTCCTGGGAAATCAACTCCTCCATCCTTCGAGGGAGATACTGCAACTTTTGTGATTACTTTAAACTCCAAACCTACCGCTGATGCTGGTTTGGATCAAACTATAAATTGTAAAGTTGCTAGTGTACCAATCGGAGGCTTACTTACCTCTCAAGGAAGCAATATCGCCTATAATTGGTCTGGAGGAAGTGTTGGAAATCCATCACAAGCTATTACGAATACTAGTGTAGGTGGAAAATATGTTTTGAATGTTCGAGATATTTTAACAGGATGTTTTGCAAAGGATACTGTGGAAGTTATCGTTAAAAATGGAAGACCAACTGCATCGAGTAATGTAATTGATGTGAGTTGCCCAGGCTTAAGTGATGGATTGTTTTCTATCAATCTGACTGGAGGAGCAAAACCATACAAATATGCTTACCAAACCACAGGTTACAATAATGCATCCACTGATATTTTAACTTTTTCAGCCTTAAAAGCAGGAGATTATAGCATTAAAATCATTGATGCCAATGAATGTACTTGGGATACCGTTATCACCATAAAAGAAGGGAAACCAATCAGTGTAGATTTGGGTTCGGATGTAGAAATTTTATTGGGTGATACGGTGAATTTAAAAGCAACCATCAATAACTACAGTTATCCAAACGAAATAGATACGATTAAATGGAAATTCTACGAAAAAGATACCGCTTATCAAAAGTTGGATCTTACCGTTAAGCCAACTCAATCGGGAAGATATTGTATTTATGTAAAAAGCACAAAAGGCTGTGAGGCAAGTAATTGTGTATGGGTTGGGGTGAGTACCAAATATCCTGTATATATTCCGAATACTTTCAGTCCGAATGATGATACTTACAATGATCGTTTTGTACCTTATGGTGATCCGAGATATGTCAAATCAGTAGAATCATTTGCCGTATTTGACCGTTGGGGCAATCAGATGTATCATGCAAATAATTTCGACCCAGGAGATGAAACATTAGGCTGGGATGGAACCTTTAATGGTAAAAAAATGAATCCAGGAGTGTATGTATTCCATGCAAAAATAATTTTCATAGATGGGACTATCCGAGTATTCAAAGGAGATGTAACATTAATTGATAAATAGAATTTAGCAGCGCTATTTGAAAAGAGGTGATTCTTAATAGTTTTACCTCTTTTTTTTGCACTTTTTAGTTTGGCAGCTTTGATTGGTCTATCCATTTTTCAGCCTACAGTTATCCACCATTTTTTTGAAGCTTTCGATGCAATTGATTATTCTATTGATGTCAGGAAAAATCACCGCAATAGATTGCTTTGCATAAGGCTCCTCACAACTATTCTTTAAAAAAGGTAAAATACATTGCAAAAATTAAAAATACTTTGTAAAAAGTAGAAAATGTGTTGCAAAAAACTAAAAATACATTGTAAAAAATTAAAAATATGTTCAAAAAAATTAAAAATACTTTGTAAAAAACTAAAAGTAAATTGTAAAAAGGTGAAAATAAATTGTAAAAAACTAAAAATACTTTGTAAAAAGATAAAAATGCGGATGGAATTCTATGGTTTTTTGAAGCATCAACACCGAAATTTGAAGTATGCTATCAGAAGTTCAAGATTTATTAATTTGTTGCCGTTAAAAATTGTAATCAGAAAAGCGACTTAACATAAATTAATATGTATGCTTTTTTGAAATAATTAGTAGGATTTGTGATGAGGAAAATGAAATAATTATTAAATT
>JADJVK010000032.1 GCA_016710625.1 Saprospiraceae bacterium | reverse complement strand
AACGTTCTTTATTATTTCTAAATCAGAATCAGGGAAATTCCACTCATCTACAAGTTTTATTATATATTCTAGTATATTGCTCTCTGTTTTATATAAATAAAAAACCAAAAGTAAATTTGAATTTTTTTTCCAAAAATCACTTTCTTCAAAATTTTGCTTTACTACTTCTGTATAATTTATAATATTTAAAACCAAACGTTCTTTTGAACGATATTCATTATTTTTTTAATTGTTTTAATGGAGAGCTTTTAGTTTCAATCAATTTCAATAAAATCAGCTTCTTTTTAGAATTTGGGTCATATCCGAAATAATATTTCTCTAGAGGATTTGTCCAAAGTTACCTTTTCCAGAATAATTATATGTTTTAAGATAACTGGGTCGCAAACCTGTTTTAAATTTTACCAATAAGCAACTTTGCATAATTTATGACTGACTTTATCTTTTGGATTATAAGTTAAATTCATTTTTTTTATTTTTTTGTTAAAGCAAGACCTATTTTTTCTATAACTCCAACTACCAAAGCATTACCATAAAAATGCTCTTTTTGTATCAGAAATACCATCAAGAAAAGTATGATTATCTGGAAACATATTTAAACGTTCTAGTTCCAATTGGGGAAAGTCTTCTCTATAGCCATTTGTTGTATAAATAACATGTTTAAATCTTGATGGTGATTTTCCACCTTCTCCAGTAATTATTGTACGGGAAGGTTTATCTAACGGATCTGGAAATATCATCCCACCTTCACTATAATTATATTCAAAACCATGTGAATTAGTTCGAAGTTCTTTTTTTGGCCCCTTTAAATAAATCCATTTATCTAATTCATTTTTATCTAAATAAAAATCAGAGGTAACTTCACCATTTTGAATTAAATCTTTCAAAAAAGTATATTTTCCATCATAAAATGGTTTAGTTTTTATTGTTGTTACATTTCCATCAATCATTATTCCAGTATTTTCGAAAACCCCATTCAGGCTATTTTTATTGAAATTTTCTGAAATAGATACTATGTCACCAACTAGATTGAAATTTTTCTGACCCAAATTATCTATAGACTCTAAAGGAAATCCTTCAGCTAATGTAGCTACTTGCATCATCCATTCATATGGAGTAACTATATTTAAATTATCATAAATAGAAGTTCCTTTTAAATATGCTAATATAAAGATTCTTCTTCTTCTTTGTGGCATGCCATAATCTGCAGCATTTATAACTCTCCATTCAACAGCATATCCTAGTTCATTTAAACTTTGTAATATAATTGCAAAGTCTCGACCTCTTTGTCCTGATGGAGATATAAGTAATCTATCAACATTTTCAAGGAATAAATATTTTGGTTTATTTATTTTTTCACATAGAATTTTATGAATGCTCCACCATAAAACTCCTTTTTTACCAATTAAGCCTTTAGAATTTTTTAATGATGTAGCTACTGAATAATCTTGACATGGGAAACCTCCAACTAGTAAATCATGATCTGGTATATCTGTAATATCAACTTGGGAAATATCTATATTTGAATGTTTTTCAGTTCCCCAACGATTTTCATATACTAAAGAAGCATGTTGGGTTTTTGTAGAAGGTTCCCATTGGTTACTCCAAATTATTTTATATAATGAATTTAATTTATCTTTATAACCTGATGTAGCAGATTTCCCCATTCCAACCTTCAAGTCCTAGACGAAAACCTCCAACTCCAGCAAATAATTCAATAACTTTAATTTGATTTTTCATTATTTACTTTTTTTAAATATATAACTTTTTCTTCAGCAACCTTTAAAATACTTAAATCTGCTTCTTCATCAATTATTTTATATGCAATTTGGTCACTCAAAAAATCTTTCTGTAATTCCATTTCATCAATATTGAAATATTTTGCTATTTGCTTTATAATTTGTTTTGTTGGTTGTCTTTCATTTCGTTCAATTTTAGCTAGTAAAGAAGTATCAATTATAATTTGTTTTGATACTTCTTTTAATGTTAAACCAGCTTCTTCTCTAATATTTCGTAATTTTTCACCTAAAGATTTAAAATTATTTTTCATATAAAGTGAATTTTAAATCCAAAAATAAGAAATATATTATTGTGGACAAATATTGTCCACAAATTATTTAATTTTTTTTCGATTTTTCATATTTACTCATACTAAATTATGATACCTTGACGTTCTCAAAAAATTAATTAATCAAAAAAAATATTCATTATGGCGACCACCTATGAAACAGGACATGTCAAAAACATGAACAACCTTGAAAACCTAATTAAAATCTGCACCGAGTTTGGAAGTACTTACAACCCTGCAAAAACGGCTATCCAAATTGCCAACCTGAATCAATTACTGACAGATGCGAAAACTGAAATCAACAATGTCAATCAAAAATTGATCAATTACAACACTACCATTCACAGCAGACAACTGAAGTTCGAAAATTTAAGAAAAATTGCAACAAGAATCATTTATGCACTCGAATTGACGGATGCTACCCCAATGACTATTGAGAATGCAAAGTCTTTGAAAAAGAAAATTTTTGGTGTTCGTATCGGTAAAGTGACACCACCACCGCCACCAGCAGAAGGGTCAACCGAACCAGAGAAAAAGACAAACTCCACTGCCCAAACTTCCTTTGGTCAGTTGGTGGATCACTTTTCAAAAATGATTATCTTATTACAATCGGAGCCTACTTATAATCCGAATGAAAATGATTTGAAAATTGCAGCTTTATCTAGCTATTTAGACGAACTAACTTTAGCGAATACGGAATCCTTAGCAGCCGAGGCAGTGCTGAGGACAGCTAGATTAAGAAGAAATGAGTTGTTTTATACGAACCCAAATTGTTTGTATAGTTGTGCGATGGATATAAAAAAATATATCCGTTCATTGTATGGTGTTTCTTCCACGGAGTTTGGTCATGTTTCAGGAATCTCATTTTCCAAAAAGCATTAAGAAACGTATTGGATAATAATAATAGTTTTATGAAGAGCCTAATACTATTGTATTGGGCTTTTCTTTTGAGCTTTTTTCTGATTATTGATTATCGATTGAATAGTATATTTTGTATTCATTACAATATTGATTTTCAAATTTATATTCCTTTTTATTGGTGAGCAAGTATGATTCAATGAAAGTATCCTACTGCTCTACGATTTGCTATTCCTGTTTTGTGAGAATGAACTACTGTTCTGTGAAGATGCAGTAACTTGCTGCGATTTTCCAATACCATTACTTGAGGAAGCAATACAGCTGCTCGATGATGCAATACAGCTGATTGAGGAAGCAATACATCTGCTCGATTTTCTAATACCGTTGCTTGAGGTAGCAATACCGATGCATGATGATGTAATACAGTTGTTTGATTTTTGATTACAGTTGTATGAGGAAGCAATACTGCTGCTTGATGATGCATTACTTCTATAAGATTGACCGATATGGTTTTATGAGTTTTTAATATCAGTTTATTATGTTGTACTGTCCTAAAATTACTTGACAGTTTTCGAGTTAAAAAATAAAATTAAATACAGTTTTTTTGGTTAATACTTAAATTGTAAACAAGAATACAAATTAATCCTAAGTTTTTCAATAATTTATTTTAATTCTTGAAAAAATAACTACCTTTTTTCTTATTCCTAATTGTCAATTTGATTGGTTTTTTATTCCTGAAATTAAATTTACAACGATTACAATTCCTGAAATTGATTATTTAATTTTTCAAGTTCCTGATTTTGATAATTTGATTTTTTTATTCCTGCTTTTAATTTTAATTGGGATAATATTCCTAAACAGAATACAGTACTTTTTTTAGCTTTGTGTCGCCTTCTTGAAGAGGAAATAGGCAATGCTGGAGAGCAACCTATCAGCAATAAAGTAGGCCTTATACAAATTAGTAAGTTCAGAGTAAAGGATGCTTTTGGCTCCTTTTTACTCTTACTAATTTGGAATGTATTATGGCTAAAAAAACTCATTTGTTTGGTGCTTTTCTTCACAATACTTCATACCCTTTTGTAATCAACTTTTTTGCCCACATTTTATTCATAATTCCCTTTTTTGATGAGCAACGGCTGGGTTAGGTAATTACAACTGGAATGGGGTCTAATCTCATTGTATTTACGAATGGAATCTTCCACAACCCGCCGAGCTTCTTCAAAGTTTGCAAAGGTCTTTCCTAACAAAAGTTCCATTTTTAGAATACCGTTAATCCGCTCTGCTATTGCGTTTTCGTAGGGATCTCCATTTTCAGTCATGGATATTTTTACTTTATTATTCTGAAGCAAATCCACATACTTTGCAGAACAATACTGTACCCCTCTATCTGAATGATGAATTAAGCCTTTAATGATGGGCACTCTTTTCTTGCCATTTCAAAGGCTTCAATTACGCCCTCACTATGCAATGTTGGATATAAACAGTACCCCACAATCTTTCTGGAATAGGCATCTGTTATGATGCTCAAATATGCAAATTTACCTATTAACTGTATATAAGTGATATCACTTACCCATAATTGATTCGCCTTGTAAAGCAATAGGTCTTTTATTAGATTGGGATATTTGTAATAAGGATGATTGGAGTCTGTTGTATATGGTTTCCTCCTTTTATATCTGAGCAAATAACCATGTTCTCTCAATAGGCTAAATAATCTATCTCTACCCATCTTGATACCGTGTGGTGACAACTTCTCCTCTAACATGAAATGTAGTTTCTTTGCCCCAATCCTAGGCAAATCTAACCTTATCTCGGCTACTATTTTCAAAACCAATATATCAGCAGCTTGCTTATCTTGCTTATCGCTGTATTGCTTGGCAATAAGCCTGTCGGCTCTTCCCAAACAGTTCACAAAAAAATCCTACACTGAATATAGGATACAATTGCAAGAGCAATTCTACTGTTTGGTGCCAGACTTTTTTCTAATCGATATTTTTAGTTTTGATTCCGCTATGTCAATCATCATATCCAGAACTGTCGCCTTCATCTGTGCTGCCTCTAACTGCTTCTCTATCTGCTTGATATGCTTTTCTAGAGCCGCTACTTTTTCTCGTTCTTTCTCAGTCATTTGTGGCAAAGTTAATAGAACTGTTGGTTCATACAGCTTTTTCCAATCAATTATTGCTTTATTGGGTCTCTTATGTTCAAATTCAAATTCCTCTATCGCTTTTTGTATAGTCAACCGTCCACAATAAATTTCCATCACCAACCATCTCCTTAATGCAGTTTGTGTTGGGTCATCTGATTTTACTTTTAAACAAAATTCTTTTGTTCCTTCCTTTTCTTCCTCTTTTTCTTTACATCTTCCTTTTCATTTCACTTACTTTCGTTGTGAAATCTGTAAAGTTTTTTCAGGACAAGACAATTGCAAGAGCAATTCTACTGTTTGGTGCCAGACTTTTTTCTAATCGATATTTTTAGTTTTGATTCCGCTATGTCAATCATCATATCCAGAGCTGTCGCCTTCATCTGTGCTGCCTCTAACTGCTTCTCTATCTGCTTGATATGCTTTCTCTAGAGCCGCTACTTTTCTCGTTCTTTCTCAGTCATTTGTGGCAGTTAATAGAACTGTTGGTTCACAGCTTTTTCCAATCAATTCTTGCTTTATTGGGTCTCTTATGTTCAAATTCAAATTCCTCTATCGCTTTTTGTATAGTCAACCGTCCACAATAAATTTCCATCACCAACCATCTCCTAATGCAGTTTGTGTTGGGTCATCTCTTTTTGTTTCTTCCTTTTCTTCCTCTTTTTTCTTTACATTTTCCTTTTTCATTTCACTTACTTTCGTTGTGAAATCTGTAAAGTTTTTTCAGGACAAGACAACTTTTTTAAATTATAGAAATAATTTGATTTGGAATTGTTATTATTACATCAGTCCCTTCATTTTCTTTGCTAAAAACTTCAATATTACCATTTAGCTTTTGGCAATATCAAGTGATAAACTCAATCCCAAACCAGAGCCTTTTTCTTTTTTTGTTCCTGTGGATGATTCAAAAAGTTTAAAAATCTTGTTTATTTTCTCTGACGAAATACCGATACCTGTATCTCTTATTATTATTTGAACTATTTCATTTTCAACTTTACTATCTACTAAAATATAACCATTTTCTTTAGTAAATTTTATAGCATTACTAATAATATTTCGTAAAATAATTTTCAGATAAATTTCATCGGATTGTAAATTAAAATTACGATCAACTCTATTAATAAATGGTTAAATTTTTAGCATTTAGTTCAAATAGATATTCCTTCATTACTGAATTTATTGCTGTTTTTAAAGGTAAATTAGAAAATAAAGGTGTAATACCTTTAAGCTGCATACTAGCCCAGTATAAGACATTATTGAGTATATCTTGAATTCCTTTTAATTCAGAATTAATATATTGTTCTTTTGACTCATAATTTTGATTTATATTCATGATCAACCTGTTTATTGGAGCTCTTAAATCATGACTTATTAAGGCAAAAATTTTATCTTTTAAAACATTAGATTCTTTAAGAGCTTCAGATTGTTGAACCATGATACTATTTTTAATTACAAGTCGATCACTTAACATCTTCTTTTTAAAGAAATTATAAGTAGCAAATGCTAAACTTAAAGTAGTTAAAATTGATAATAAAATAAAGAATTTTTTAAGTCTATTTTGCAAATTTGCTTCTTGTTCTTTAAGTAATGTTTGTGTTTGAAATAATTGTAGTTTTTTATCTCTTTTTGTTTGTTCAATTTTTATATCATTATCAGCAATTGAAAATAAAATTTGAATGTCTTGCAATTGTTTATGTACTTTATTAGTTTCGATATTGTAATAAAGTGCTTTTTATAATTTCCTAACTTTTGATAAACATCACTAAGATATTCTAATGTTAAATATTTTTCTGACCATATACTGTCTTTAGATTGGTTATAGAAATTTAATGACTTGTTGAGATAATATAAAGCCTTTTTTGAATTGTTCAACTTAAAAGCACATCTTCCTAAATTAAAATATTTAAAACCTAATATATTTTTCAAACTTGAACTACTTGTTTCGTCGATATCTTTTATCGGATTTTTATATATTTCAATTCATTACTGTCCGAAAAAAATAAAAATTGTTTGAAATTTTTGGTAAGTAGTGTTTGAATGTCCCGTTATCATTTTTAAATTTAAAAAAGTAAGGGTATTCTTAATTTGGTTTCAAATGTGGTCTATTTTCATGTAAACTCTAATTCAGCTTGATAAAAGTCATTTTTCTTCCTTATTTGCATGTATACTTTTGCATAATTTTCAATATTTTCAAGAAATTCCACAAGTTTGACATAGGAAAATAGGTGTTTTTGGACAATACTTACTAAATTTGAAAAACTCCATTTCTTTTTGAGGTTCTTTTGGATATACGTTAGCAGTACACATGCTATCAAAGTGCACCATATTTGTATTTGGATAGCATTTCTATTATCTCCATAAAAGTAAGTTAAAGGAAAGTTTTGCTTTATCTTTTTAAAAAACAATTCAATTGTCCATCTTTTTTGATAAATATCGCAAATCTCTATTGCCTTCATGTCCATGATATTCGTCAAAAAGTAAAAGGTTCTATCCTTTTTCGTGTCATAGTAACTGACTAACCGTAATTTTCCACAGTTTTCCTCGCTAACTTCGTAATCATGCAGACTTATATACATCTCCAGGAACCTCATTTGGGTCGCTGTCCGATAAATCTAACTCCCTGACCAATGTTTCTTTGGCATTTTCTTTTAACCTCGTTACAAAATAAACTCCTCCTTCATTCCATTTGGCAAAAGCCTTATAATTATTATATGCTTTATCCATCACAGCTATCTCTTTGAGTTGCATCACTCCCTCCATATGGATAAATACAGAATCGTGCTTTGTTGCATCTGAATGCCATATTTTTACTGGCATTCCTGTATTTATGTCAAGTTTTTGATGACTTTTTATTCCTCCTTTTCTTTTACCTTCTTGGGGATTGCGACCAACACATTCAAAAATTGATTGAAATAAGCTTATTGTGGTGCTATCTATCGCATACAATTTTAGATCGTTATCCTTTTTTTGTCCGCTGTCCGATAAATTTGGCACAATGCTCTTTAATACCACTTCATATATTTCTTCAAAAACCTTTGCTGATCTTCTTTTATTTGCATCTGCTAGTGTACTCCTTGGTATTGCGTATTCCAAATTACAATGACTTATTTTATTGCCATAACTTACTATGCCTCCACACACTTCCCTAAGTGAATTGCATCCCGATATTACACCATATAACATCGTTATTAAATGATTAAGTGTATCGCATTTTTTGGTATATCTATCTGATTTTAGCTCTTTGGATTTAATCCTAATCTTATCAAATGGTAAAATTTTTTATAATTTGAGAAATATAGATTTCTATAAAATATTTATCTTTGCTTATTATCTGGACTAAACTTTATCAAATCTCTGACTAACTATTAGTTATACAATATTTTTCGAGATAAATCTAATATACCTTATTTTTATTTAATATAAATAATGTAATATTTTTGTAACAATTAGAGTAAAAAAAATTGGGCAAATATTTTGAAGGTTCGATCTTATTATATTCTTAAAAACTTCTAAATAGAACATTGAAAAAAATATTCAATTCATTGGTCTATACAACATTATTACTACTTATTAATATCTAGTTTGCAGATTTCTAATTTTTATCCTAATTTTATTATTTAAAGATGTAACAACAAAACTGAAATTGAATGATAGCATTTCCCTTTAATTTTGCAACTTGGATTGTTAAACTTGTAAAGTTGAATATTGTGTCGTTTCTTTCAAATTCACGATAACGGACAATTAACAAATATTATATGTTTTAAAAGCAATCCAAAAATAAAACAACAAAAAATGAAAAAATGGACTGCATTTATAATTTTTATTTTTCTCATACTTTTATTAACTGAATGTTCAAGGAAACAAGATTATAGTTGTGAGATAGGTGCATTAAAGAATAGACCAACTATTCAAAGTAAAATACTGTCATTAAAAACAGTTGGAATTAGTGACACAATAACTTCATTTGTTAGTGGAAAAATTTTAGGAAAAGACAGCATGGACAAAAAAGTAACTATTGACACTCTAATATATTCAGCCATTACATTTATAAATCATGAGAGAAATGACACAATTGGAACATTTACTGATATAAATGGCAAATATCAAAAACACCTTCAAGCCGGAACATATGACATTATAATAAAATACGTTGGTTATGTGTGGCTTACGATTAAAAATGTTTCTTTTGGCCAAGGAGAATTAAAAGAAATTGATGTTTTACTTGGACAACAAGGTAAAATTATTGATGGAAGTGTAATTGATGCTAAACATCTTAATTGTAGTACTTATTTTGACAAGAAATTAAATAAACAAGTTCACACATTTACAGACAAAATGCCAGAATATGGTAAAGGGAAAGCAGATATATTAACTTTCTTTTCCCGTAATTTTGTGACTCCAAAGGAGCAACAATACAATTTTCAAGGCTCAATTATAATATCATTTGTAGTAGATACTGACGGTCAGCTTAAAAACATTGAAGTGGATAAGAAATTTTCTAAAGACCCATACTCACCTGTTGACCTTGAAGCAATTAGAGTTTTTAAACTAATGCCTGCTTGGTCACCAGGAAAATGTAATGGATTGACAGTTCCAGTAAAAATGAAATTACCAATAAAATTTTGACATCAACTACGAAATATTAAAATTTTATTAATGATCATAGCACCATCTTAAATGTGGTGGTTCTTTGGTTTTAATAATGTTATTTTATTAATTTTGGTATTTAAAAGGTGTTTTTCAATAAAAAACAATTGTTAACTTTAATCTGTAATGAACCAAAAACAAGTAAATAGAATAATTAAATTACTTAAAGAAAAAGGAATTCTTTTTGGTAAAGGTTTATCTGATGATGAAATTTTTAGAGTAAATCAAGAATTTGGAATTAGATTTCCTAATGACTTAAAATTACTGCTACAAACCGAAATTCCTATCAACAATGGTTTTGTCAATTGGAGATATGGTATAAATTGTGAAAATGGAAAAAAAGAAATTGATTACTATTTGAATTGGCCAATGGAAGGAATGTTATTTGATATCAAAAACAATTCGTTTTGGCATGACAAATGGGGAATTAAACCATCTGAATTTGAAAAACAAAAGCTAATTGCTCTAAAAGAACTTGATAAACAACCAAAATTAATTCCTATTTATTCACATAGATACATATCGAGTGAACCAAATGAAATTGGGAATCCAGTATTTTCTGTATATCAAATGGATATAATTTATTATGGTGTTGACTTGATGGATTATTTTTCAAAGGAATTTAGATTTGAATTGCCAAAATCTTATGGAATAATAACTGAACCAAAGCAAATACAATTTTGGAGTGATATTGTAGATTTAAATAATAAATCATTTGAATAATACAACAGAAACTATAAACTAAATCAACCTACATCTAACAACTAAGCTTTCATCTTGTCTGAAATCCTTACAAATTCTTTCTAGAAAATGATTCCAAACCATTCCTGAAAAACTTTGAAATTTGGTAATAAATGATAAAGGATTGTATCAGATATTACTATAAAATAAAAAATAATTTCTTTACACTTATTGATGGTTTTTAGTTGATTTTTTTGGAAGCAATTAAAAATTAAGTTATTTTTGTAAAATAATAATTTAAATATTTATTGGCAAATAATATTTTATTTTTTACAAAGCTCAGTGGAATATTTTTACTTTAATTAACAATATATAACATAGAATCATGAATAACTACATGAAACAAATTGTAAGAAGAGGCCTGACCAATGGGCTATTTTTTTTTATCGTAATGTCGGTTTATAGATATTTGATTGATGGCAAAGGAATAGTCAATGCCTTGTTAATCGGTCTAATAGGTGGAATTTTTACAGGATTAATCAATAGTTTTATAATGTATAAATTTGCCGCACCTAAATATGTTCTTGATGATTTATCTATTGACATTGATACAGATGAATCTATCAAATTCCAAACTTCTGCAAATTATACAAGTGGATCTGTCCCAGTAAGTGGAAAGCTATTTTTAACCAATAAAAGGTTAGCTTTTAAAAATCATAGATATGATAAGAATGTACTACAATTTTCCATTGATATAGCAAATATTGAACAAGTTGAACAATTTAAAACCCTTAATTTTTTTAAAAATGGGCTAAAGGTCCTAACGAATAAAAAAATGTCAAATGAATTCATTGTTGAAAAACCAAGCCAATGGGTTATTCAATTTGATAAGGGTTAAATAAAAAGTAAAAATAAAAATCGATGATTTTCAATTTTTCAAAAGATTCTTTCACTTAATTATTTGGCAATAAATTGATATAAATTTTATCTAAAATTCTTATTTGAGAATAACTACACTATATATAATATAATTACCAACACATTGTAAATAATCCAATGTAAGTCATTCATATATTTTCAGGACTAATATAAACATAATCTCAAAAGTCTATTATTTCATGCAACGAATAAATCAATTATTCGACGCAAAAACTGCAACGAATAAAAACATTCTATATTAATAATTCAACGATTAAATTACTTAAACAATTAACTTGAATTAAATTATAACTCGATGTCGAAGCACTTCCTATGAATTAGTTAGTCGTAAAAATGTTCATTTTGACATTTCAAAAACAATGTCTTTTTTTGTATAATTATTAATTTATACAAAATTACGAAATTCAAGAATTATTGAATTTTATTGTATAAGTATTTAGAAAGTAAATTAAAATAATATAATTTTATCCTCCTATTTCATAATATAAATTTCTTTAAAATGCTAGTGCTGCAAATAATCAAAGTTAATAAATATAATCCTATAAAATGGGATCCAAATAATTCCTACCCAGTTGAGTTACAATCCATTGTACATGTAACTGGCAATCAACCAAATAATCCAGAATATGGTTCATTAAATATATTAGTTAAATTAATTTACGGAAATTTTGAAGCTATAGAAAATCTAGTTTTCATCAATAATAATATTCAAAATGGTAAATTATTGAATTACAAAAAGGGGGCATCAGATAATTATAATATTGAAATTACTTTCAATTGTATTTATTTTAATGGGTTGAAATATAGTTTAGAGGAGGTTAATCAAGCTGATAATTTAATAATTGGATATAGTTCAGACGAAGCAAAATCTTTTTCAACTTATGAAAAACAACATGAATTACTTACGCTATTAACCAAATATATAGTCCCTTCAAAATTCAACGAAATTCTAGGTTTTGCAAAACAATGTTATGTTTGTAATCCAAATGAAGATACTAATGAAAATCAATCCCATTTTCTTGGCAAACCTAAACATGAATTAATTGATTTGGAAATTCCAGATAATTCACAACCATTATTTCCAATTGCGACCATTTTCAATGATGATTTAAAAATTATAAAGAATAATCAATTTATAAAAAAATATCTATCATTTTATTTAAGAATAAATGAAACTGAATATGGATGGCCTGAAAATAAAAAAGATTTTAAAATATTGAATTACAATGAATTAAATACAATTCAAAATGATTCAAATCAACATTTTGATGTTGCAAATAATTTTTCATTATTTGAATTATTAGACATTCCTAATTTTGACCATTCACTAATACATATTTCTAATTTCACTGAAGATGAAAGAGATAATTATGCTTTACTAAAAGAAGCATATTTAAATATAATTGGAAAAGACATTTTTGAAGAAGAATTGAATAAAATATTTGGTTATCCTGATAGTATACAAAATTGTGTTTCCTATGAAGCGGAATTAAATTTTAATAATAGAGAACATAGTGATAAAATTTATTTTGATGCAATAAATTGGATGTTGTTATTGCAAGTTTCACCATATTGTAAATCGTTTAGTTTTTTTGACGACTTTGGGGATGGATCAATTTATTATATGATTAGAAAACAAGATTTTGAAAATGGAAATTTTGATAATTGTCAAGTAATAGTCCAAAGTACTTAATTATTGAATAATTAATAACCAAATTTACATTCCTAATTCCCAAACCACCACATTCCATTCATCTATATCATCTCGATAGGTATTGATTGTTTGAAATCCAATTTTTTCATGGGCTTTTATGGATCTAGGATTCGCTGTAGAGATTTCCGTGACACACAAATCAAAGTTTTTATAAAATAGGGTTTTGTGCATTTCATACAAGCCCTTGAAGATTCCTTTTCCTCTGTATTCCTTTTGGATGCAGATTTGTCCCATGACATAATACTCATAATCTTTCAAAGGTTTTCCATTGAAAATAAGTTGGTCGAGCATTTCAAACATTGGAATCAATGATTTTATATGAAATTTCATACATTGTGGCATCGCTAATGCATATCCTATTATCTGATCATCCGCTTTTGCAACGATTTGTGGCAATTCAATATTCATTTGAGCCAATTGGTCCAAAGTATGATTTATGGTAACAAAACCATCCTGGAACCACATTGATTCAGGTAAATTTTCTTTTAAATTCTCTGCTTGCAATGCTAATATTTGCTCCAAATCGTCTTTGCTTTTGACGATATCAAAATATATATTCTGAGTAGAAAACAACATGATTATTTCTTTTTTTGACCTCTTGTCTTTGGCTTGCCATACTTTTTCTTCATCTTATCCTGCCATCTCACCTTATTATTCACCTTTTTGTTCTTAGCAGATTTTTCATGAAAAGCACCGCCAATCTCAATCTTCGGTTTCATCTGGATGGTTTTCATCTGCACTTTGGGTAGCTCATCCGGAATCAAAACATTGGAGATTTCAACAGCCTCTGGAAACTCAAGTATTTCAATTTTTCGTTTCATCAACTCTTCAATTGCTTCTTGAAACTCCTTTTCTTTTGGCGTTACAAATGTCAATGAAATCCCCTGTTTGTCTGCCCTACCCGTCCGTCCAATACGATGAATATAGTGTTCAGCAATGTCGGGCACATCAAAATTAATTACATGGGTTACTTCCAAAATATCAATTCCTCTAGCAATAATGTCCGTAGCAATCAATATCCGAATTTCATTGCTTTGAAAGTTTTTAACAGTGTTAAATCGATTATTTTGGGCTTTATTGGAGTGAATCACCCCTACTTTTTCCCCATATTTCAAACTCAATTTATCGCACATTTGGTCGGCAAAGCTTTTGGTACTCACAAAAACCATCACTTTACTCATCTCTTCTTCATCTGCCAATAAATGGTCTAATAAATTAACTTTTGTATTAAAATTTGGGACTTCATAGGCAAATTGATGAATATTTTCTAGTGGCGTCCCAACTGGAGCAGCCTCTATTCTAACTGGGTCGTTGAAAAATGTATTCAACAAAGCATCCACTTCATCTGTAATTGTGGCTGAAAACAGTAAATTTTGTCTTTTATTAGTCAATAAATCAAAAATGCTTGACAATTGTGGTCTGAAACCTAAATTTAGCATTTCATCAACTTCATCGATGATTAGTTTTTTGATATTTTTTAGTCTCAAAACCCCTCTATACACCAAATCCATGATTCTTCCAGGTGTTCCAACAATGATATCTAGCCCATTTTCAACAATATCTGCCTGAGTATTGATGTTTGCTCCACCGTAAACACCCACAGTGACAACACTCATATACTTGGTCAGCTTTTCGATTTCTCTCACTACCTGCACCACTAATTCTCTTGTTGGCACAACAATCATGATTTGGGGATGTCTATCCTTTGAAAACTGCCATTGACGAAGGGTGGGCAAAAGATAGGCAAAAGTCTTTCCAGTACCTGTTTGTGCAATTCCCAAAACATCTTTTCCAGACATTACCACAGAAAAAACCTTTTCTTGAATGGAGGTGGGCTGTTGGTAACCCAAGTCGTCTAAAGCACTAATTAAAGCTTTATTTAAATTCAGCTCACTAAATGTCATAAAATAAAAAATATTTGGGCAAAGGTAGTGGAAAAAAGATAAAATGTTATTTTGAGGCAAAATAAACATCAGATTTTGAAGTTAAAAACTATAAATCAATTGCTTAATTTTTGATAAATTCCTTAAAAAATCAATGAGCCTTTAAACATTTTGCGTTTCAAATAAATCAAAAGTTGGCTCAAATTGAATAATATTTTTAGGCTTTTCTACCCCATTATATTCAATAATCAATATCGAATCCTTTGAAATTAGCTTATTTTCATTTTTCAAAACATCATAATCAAAGTTAATTGGAATCATGATATGCCTGAATTTATGGTGGTTGAGTTTCAAATATTGCACCACTTTGTTTTTTTCAAATCGTTCCAATTCTTTGTTATTGAAGGATTTAGGCTTCGTTTTATGCTGTAAATAATAATCAATACTGACCATATCCAACAACATCGAATCCTCCTCAAAATTTTGGATTACATATTCCTTTAAAGTATCATAGACATCATTTAAAATGTATTGATGAAAAGGTCTTTTTGAAACAAATAAGCTACCCAGCCCTAAGAAAAAATCAAAAATACTGTAATGTTCCGTAATATATTTCAAAGTCAAAGGTGCTCTAGGTTTGTTCCAATATATTTCCAGAGCATTTTCAACAATTACGATTTGTTGCAATTCATTTTCATTCAAATAATTACTTTTTATTATTTGATAAGGAGGATTTGGATCAAAGACAAAACCATGCTGTTCGAATTTGTCCCTAACTGGCGTTCCTTTCAAAAACTTTAAAAATCCTAATTGTAGCTCAGGTGGATAAAGTTTGAAAACAGATTCGAAACTATATTTGATGTCCTCAAAATAATCCAATGCCAAACCTACAATCAAATCTAAATGCATTTCGACTTTATGTTCAATTGATTTTATGATTTGAGCAGTTTTTTCAAAATTTTGCTTTCTACTGACTTCCAGATTAGCTTTTTGATTTACCGTTTGTATCCCAATTTCAAATCGGAAAAGCCCTACTGGCACTTTTTCTAATATAAATTGAACGATATCAGGATGCAATATATCCGCAGTAATTTCAAATTGAAATACATTTCCAGGACGATAGTTTGCAAGAATAAATTCAAAAATATCTATCGTGAAGTCCCTTTTCATATTAAAAGTCCTATCCAAAAACTTGATTACCTTCCCATTATTGATTAAGAAAAGTAAAGGTGTCTTTTATATGTTCATTAGGCAAATAGCGAACTTTATTGTCGAGACTGGCAAGACAAAATTCGCATTTGTAGGGACAACCTCTTGAGGTTTCGATGTAAGCAACTTTCGATTGAATTTCCTCGGTTTTATCATCCATGTAGGGTCGGATGTCTCGGTATAATTTAACATCAAATGATACATTTTGAGGATTGTAAACGATGGTTTCACCCTCTTTTCTCACCAAATTGGGGACTTGATTTACATTTGGATAATTGAGCAAAAATTCACGAAAGGGGATTTCTCCCTCACCTGTAATAATATAATCTATGGCTGGATTAGAAATAACTTCCATCCATTCATAACTGACTTCTGGACCACCAAGCAATATTTTAATTGATGGATTAATTTTTTTTATTTCTTCGGCAACAGCAATTGTTTGAGTAATATTCCAAATATAGCAACTAAATGCAATCAACTCATAATCAGCACAATAATCAGCTACATCTTTTGAATTTTCTTTGATCGTAAATTCTTTCCATGACAAGCCCTGTTGCTCTTTATTGAGTTGATAGAGCAATCTTATTGCTAAATTTATATGAATATATTTAGCATTAAGGGTGGTTAATAAAACTTTCATGTATCAATTTATAATCGGCAAAGGTAGGTTAAAATAATTGAAATAAAACCAAATTTACAACCTACTCTTTTCTATAATAGTATCCAAATCAACATTTTGGCTGATCATCTGGATCGCTCTATCTACTTTCCAAGGGGTACTGGTGTTGATTTTCACTTCAATTCTGTTGATTTTAATAACCGTACCATAAGTATCGAATCGAGTACGAATAAAAGGAATACGATGTTGATGAATATAATCTAGACTTTTTTGATTCAAATTCCCTTCAGCTGTAGCGATAATCCCGGCAAGAGGGCTGTCAACTAATTTCTGTTGCTTGGATAATTTTCGAATTGCTTTTATAGCATCATCTACCCTTCTCATACTAACGATGAGTAGCAAATCACTGTTAGACAACAATTTAGGGTCATCAATTATTGAACTGCCGATGATACCCACCACTTTTCTAACCAACTTGTTATGGTAATACATGACCACTCCATCGATTTTTTCAACTATGGTAATTAAAAGTGGATAAGCTAAACTTGGGTCATAAGGTAAAAGTCCCAACAGAGGAATATCATGATTATTGAGCCATTTTTCGCAATAATACTTTACTTTTTCAGCTTTTTCATTGATTACTTTGTTGATAATAACCCCCATGATCGGGACTTTCTTTTCACGAAACAAAGCTGTTGTCATGGAAAGCATATCAATTGTGTTTCCAATACCCCCTTCCACGACCATTACCACATTTGCATCCAATCTTTTGGCAACATCTGCATTAGATAAGTTCACCACACTTCCTACTCCTGGATGACCAGTTCCTTCATAAATCGTAAGTTCATGATTATCAGTAAGTACCCGACTTGCATTGTCTATTTTAAATTCATATTTGAATTTTGAAGGATTTTCTAGAAAAGCAGTTGTCGCTCCTTGACCTAAAATCACTGGGCTATGAATTTCTGGGTACAAATCAAATTTTAAAGAATCTGAAAATAATAAAGCATCTTTATCTACTTTTTCATTATTGATATCTAAAAATTTCTGACCAACTGGTTTGCAATAACCTACGTTTAGCCCTTTATTTTTAAATGCTGACAAAAGTCCGAGGGTGCAAGTTGTTTTGCCAACATGTTGGCTAGTAGCTGCTATATAAAGATTCTTATACACTTTCATAAACAAAAAAATGATGTTGTGTAAAGATAAAATTAAATTAAAAAAAACAGCATTATTGATAAACAATAATCTTGGAAGCCAAATTCATAATCGGAGAACCATGGGGATCAAGATTAGGATAATCTAAAGCATTGTCAATTTCATCTATGAATTCAGCAGAAAAAAGATGTTCTAATTTCTCGGCTTCATTATGGATTTGTTCTTGAGTCAACCCTAATTTTTCTACTAAATAAGTTTCCCAAAGTCGGTGAGCTCTCACCAATTTTTTGGCTTCAAATCTGCCATCTTCAGTTATAACTAAATCATTATTTTTAAAAACTAACCATCCTTTTTTTAATAAAAAATTGATTTTAGATTGTAATAATTCTCTCTTAATATGTAATCGATTGGCAATGGATTGGATAGATAAATCATCATTTTTACTCAATCTATAAGCTGCTTTCAACACATCTTCGTATTGAATTTTATTCACTAATTTTCTTTTTCGCCACCATAAGAATATTATCCCTTTTTTGGGTGAAAATAGAATAGCCAATGCATAAAAAATGGTTGCAATTAAAGTCATTACAGGACCTGGAGTGGTTTCTAAAATGATAGAAAACATAAGCCCAATTCCACAGCTTAAAATACCAATTAAAATGGATAAAACTAGCACATTAGGTAGCCGATTCGCTAATAAAAGTGCAGTTGCAGCTGGTGAGATTAGCATCGCAACCACTAGAATCACTCCGACTGTTTGTAAGGATGCCACTATCGTAAAAGATAATAACAGCATCAGAAAGTAGTGAATAATTTTCACTGAAATGCCCATTGATTCAGCCACTATTGATTGGAAAGTGGAAGCAAACAAATAACGATAATAAATTAATATACTGCCAATTACAAATATCAAAAACGCCAAAACTTAGCCAAATATCTACATTGGAAACACCTAAAACATTACCAAACAAAAAGTCTTTCAGATCAAGGTGTACCCCTTCATGATGACTTATCCATGAAATCCCAATAACCCCCACTGAAAACATGGCTGTAAAAACAATCCCAATAGCTGCATCATTTTTCGTTGCAGAGTTTTGCTGAATCCAAGTAATTGCTATTGCTGAAATCAATCCAGCTATGACAGAACCAACAAAAAATCCGATGACGCTGTAACCTACAATGATAAAAGCAAAGACAACACCCGGTAAAATTGCATGAGATAAAGCATCTCCAATCAATGCCATATTGCGAAGCACTATAAAACATCCTAAAGCTCCACACATAGCCCCCACCATGCAAGAAGCAATTAATGCTCTATATGCCCAAGGCTGAGAAAGAATATTAAAAAATGTTTCAATCATTATCAATCAAGTTGATGAACGAAACAAAGATATGTTTTTGTTAGTGTAAATAAAAATTTAGGCGAGTCTAAATTCGAATTCTTTTGATTTCATAAATTTAATTCCTTGATTTTTTAATTCGTCTCTTAATTTGTCCATCGACTCCTTTTTATTATCTAAAGCCATACACCCATCTTCAACAATGGTTACTTGATAATCCAATCCAATTGCATCCAATGCAGTATATTTCACACAATAATCTAAAGCTAAGCCAATTATGAATAAATTTTCAATATTTTTTGATTTTAAATAGGAATCTAAATCTGTTTGTTTCAAATGCAAATTATCATAAAATGCAGAATACGAATCGATATCAGGATTGGTGCCTTTGTAAATAATCTTATCTATTTTTTCTTGATTTAACGATTTTGGAAATTCTGCACCAAAAGTATTTTGAACACAATGCATGGGCCATAAAGTTTGTTCGTAACCATTCAAATTCATTATTTGAAATGGCTTTCTCCAAAGATGATTTGCAGCAAAGCTGGTATGATTTGCTGGATGCCAGTCCTTTGTAGCAATTACTTCATCAAAACAATCCATTAATTGATTTGCAATTGGGATTATCTTATCTCCATTTGGCACTTCTAAATTACCATTTGGTAAAAAATCCAACTGAATATCCACCAGAATCAATGCTTCCATCTATTTTTTTCTTTGAAAATTACAATCTTTTAAAAAAAATTTGAAATGTTATAACGAATGGATGTAAATTTATGTTTTAAAATTTCCAATATTATGAGGCTAGTTTTATCATTATTTATTTTTACTCTATACACTCTTAATCAATTAAATGCACAATATATAAATTGGGAAGCTAAGGTTCACCCCAAAATACTTGAAGCTGTTCAGTATGAAAAAACAGATTGTATCATTTTAATGAATGAACAAGCAGATTTATCTGAGGCTAAAGCATTAAAAACAAAACTAGAAAAAGGTAATTTCGTTTACAATAAATTAAAGCAAACTGCCGAAAATACACAAATCAACGTAAAGAGGATTCTTCAAGAAAGTCAGAATTCCTACAATCCATTTGTTGTGGTGAATGCAATTGCTACCAAATTGGATTATAACACTTTAATGAAAATTGCATTACTACCTGAAGTAGATCGGGTTTTATATAATACAAAATTTAAAGTTCCTGATATTATTAGAACGGATGAAAGTCTATCCAATCCTGAAAGGTCAACTGAATGGGGAATTACTAAAATTAATGCAGATGCGGTATGGAATCTATCAGGATATCCTAAAGGACAGGGTGTCGTGGTTGCTGGTCAAGATACTGGCTATAAATGGGATCATGACGCAATAAAATCCAAATATAAAGGTTGGAATGCATCCAATAGTACTGTTGATCATAATTATACTTGGCATGATGCGATTCATGGAAATAATAGTCATAATTCTGGTACAAATCCTTGTGGATATGATTTAACTGCTCCATGTGATGACCATAATCATGGTACTCATACAATGGGTACGATGGTTGGTGATACGGCTAATTTTAATATTGGTGTTGCTCCATCTGCAAAATGGATTGGATGCAGAAATATGGAACGTGGTTGGGGAACTCCTACCACCTATACAGAATGTTTTAATTGGTTTTTGGCACCTACAAATTTGAGTAACCAAAATCCTGACCCATCCAAATCACCTGATGTTATCAATAACTCATGGGGTTGTCCGACAGACGAAGGATGTACTGATACCTCTACCTATACTTTAATGAAAATTGCAGTAAATAGCTTTGAAATCAGCTGGAGTTGTTGTGGTTGTTTCTGCTGGAAATGATGGACCCAATTGTAATACAGTTAGTAGCCCAGCTGCTATCTTTGCGAATAGTTTTACAGTTGGAGCAACTGATTCAAATGATGCTATTGCAGGATTTAGTAGCAGAGGTCCATCTACACAATATGGTACGATAGTCAAACCAAATGTAACAGCCCCTGGAGTTGGCGTAAAATCTTGTATTATAAATGGTTATGCAACATGGAATGGAACAAGTATGGCTGGACCACATGTAGCTGGAGCAGTTGCTTTGCTCATTTCAGCAAAGCCTTCAATTAATGGAAATGTTGATGCAATTGAAGACGTTTTGGAACTAACTGCGGCTCAACTTACTTCAGGTCAAACATGTGGTGGTGTAAGTGGTTCAAGTATTCCCAACAATACATTTGGTCATGGAAGAATTGATATTTTGGCTGCTGTAAATGAGGCATTACCAGTAAAAATAATTAATTTTTATGGTTTAAAAGAAGCTAATCAAAATCATCTATATTGGAAAACTGGTTTAGAGGTTAATTCGAAAAAATTTATTATTGAAAGAAGTTCTGATGGGTTTAAATTTACAAGTATTGGCTCAGTAAATGCAAGTGGCTATTCTGTAAGTGAATTAAACTATGATTATATTGATCCAATTTCTATTAATGGAACATATTATTATAGATTGAAAGAAATTGATAACGATGGAAAGGAGGATGTATCAAAAATAATTGTCATCACCAGAAATGATATTCAAAATATTCAATTTGGTCCAAATCCTACAACTGGAGAGTTGAAATTTGCTATAAATAATGATATTGCTTCATTTAATTCTTTGAAAATCTATAATACTTCTGGACAATTAATTTCTGACTTTTCATTAAATTTAGTGAAAGGTTATAACGATTTCACCTTAAATATTGATAATTTATCCAACGGAATTTATAGAGTTATTTTATCTGGATCAAACGGAATTTTGCTCAACGAAAAAGTAGTATTGGCGAGATAAAAGGTTAATAATTACATTAAATTTAACAATTTCAATATTTGTTTGTTTATATCATTTTTTATCTGACTATCTTTGCAAAAAAATAATAAATGAGTAAACATGGTAGAATATTAGTAGCCATGAGTGGAGGAATTGATAGCACCGTTGCAGCAATGATGCTACATGATCAAGGTTATGAAGTGATTGGAATTACCATGAAAACTTGGGATTATGCCAATTCTGGTGGATCCAAAAAGGAAACAGGTTGCTGTAGTTTAGATTCTATCAATGATGCTAGAATGGTAGCTGTCAATACTGGTTTTCATCATTTTATTGTTGATATTCGAGAAGAGTTTGGCGATTATGTGATTGATAATTTCGTTGATGAATATTTAGCAGGTAGGACGCCCAATCCTTGTGTGCTTTGCAATACTCATATCAAATGGAGTTCTCTTTTAAAACGTGCTGATGCATTAGAATGTGAATTTATCGCCACTGGACATTATGCAATTATAGGAGAATACAACGACCGAAAATTCATTACAAAATCTGAAGATCTTAATAAAGATCAAAGTTATGTGCTTTGGGGGCTAAATCAAGAATGTTTGAATCGAACTGTTTTTCCACTTGGACATCTAAAAAAGCCACAAGTTCGCCAAATGGCAGCTGACTATGGATATGATGATTTATCAAAAAAAGCAGAGAGTTACGAAATATGTTTTGTTCCAGATAATGATTATAGAGGTTTCTTGAAAAGAAGGTCTCCCGATTTGGAGGCTAAAGTGAAAGGCGGTTGGTTTGTGGATGTCAATGGAAAAAAAATTGGGAAACATGAAGGATATCCATTTTATACTATTGGGCAGCGAAAAGGATTAGGAGTTGCTTTTGGATCTCCAAAATATGTTACAGAAATCATTCCGTCAACAAATACGGTTGTATTAGGTGATGTAGATGATTTATTGAGAAATGGAGTAACAGTTGGCAAAATTAATTTGCAAAAATTTGCGACCATTCCTAATAATCTTGAAGCAGTTTCACAAATCAGATATAACGATCCAGGTACTTTGTGCCATTTAATTCAGCCAGATGAACAAACGATAAGAATGGAATTTCTTGCCCCTGTGAAAGGAGTTGCTCCCGGTCAATCTGCTGTATTTTATGATGGAGATGACATCATAGGTGGAGGTATTATCCAAAGTAGTTACAATTTTAATCAAAACTAAATGGAAGCAGATCAAATAATTGCCCAAACTAAATCTTGGGTGAAAGACATCGTTATCGGATTAAATTTTTGCCCTTTTGCAAATAAAGAGTTTATCAATGAAACCATTCGATATGTAGTCGATGATTCGGATGATTTTGAAATTAATTTGACCACTTTTCTAACTGAGTTACATTTTTTGGACAAAAGTGAATTCGAAACTTCATTACTAATTTTCCCAGAAAGCTATTCTGATTTTCAAGATTATCTAGACCTTGTTGACACTGCTAACGATATTTTACTCGAATTTGGTTACGAAGGAGTTTATCAAATCGCAAGTTTCCATCCAGAATATCGTTTCGAACACACTAAAAAAGAGGATGCTGCCAATTATACTAACCGCTCCCCCTACCCTATGTTGCATATAATTAGAGAAGCATCATTAGAAAAAGCGATCAGTAGCTATGAAAATGTAGATAAAATACCAGAAAATAATGAGAAATTAGCTAGAGAAAAAGGGATAAAATTCTTTGAGACAATTCTACAAAATATTAAAAAACAATAATTTATGAGAGTTGCTGGCGAAATCGATCATCCATTCATGAAAATCACCATTTTCAAAATGGATAATAAATTATCAGTTAAGTTTGAAACAGGATTATTCGAACAAATATACAAATTCAGGACTGGGGAAAATTTGGAATCACCTGAAGATATCAAAAAAATGGTTGATCAAGAATTCATAAATCAAGTTGAAAATCAATTTATATTGATGAACAAATCAAAATTTGATGCTTTAAATCGCTATGCTCCTGTAGAAGAAGACAATTTTCCAGTAATTATTTAATAATATAATTGTTAAAAATATATTTGTTGATTACATCAAATTATACCTACTTTTGCGACTAATTTATTCATTAATTATTCCAAATCATAATGGCAAAAGTATTAATCATTGGAGCAGGTGGCGTTGGACAAGTTGTAACTTTCAAATGTGCTCAAAATCCAAAAACATTTTCAAGCATCGTTTTAGCTAGTAGAACCAAATCGAAATGTGATGCGATTGCTCAAAAAATAAAAGAGAAAATTGGTGTTGATATACAGACTGCACAAGTGGATGCAGACGAAATTCCTCAATTAGTTAAACTTATCAACAAATTCTCACCAGATATGGTGATTAATGTTGCTCTTCCCTATCAAGATTTGACCATCATGGAAGCTTGTTTGGAGACTGGAGTGCACTACATGGATACTGCCAATTATGAGCCAAAAGAGGAAGCAAAATTTGAATATAGCTGGCAATGGGCTTATCATGAAAGGTTCATGCAAAAAGGATTAATGGCATTATTGGGTTGTGGTTTCGACCCTGGAGTTACCAATGTATTCACTGCTTATGCTGCGAAACACCATTTTGATGAAATTCATTATTTGGACATAGTTGATGCAAATGCAGGAGATCATGGAAAAGCTTTTGCAACCAATTTTAATCCCGAAATTAATATCAGAGAAATCACTCAAAACGGGAAATATTATGAAAATGGCGAATGGGTTGAGATTCCACCGTTTTCAATTATGAAATCATTGAATTATCCAGATGTTGGACCTAAAAATTCTTATGTTCTTTTCCATGAAGAGCTTGAATCTTTAGTAAAACATTTTCCAAAAATAAAAAGAGCAAGATTTTGGATGACCTTTGGGGATGAATATTTGACCCACCTAAGAGTTATTCAAAATATCGGAATGGCTGGGATTGAGCCAGTTAAATATAAAGGAGTTGATGTGATTCCATTAGAATTTTTGAAAGCTGTTTTGCCCAACCCAGGTGATTTAGGAGAAAATTATACAGGACAAACTTCCATTGGTTGCCGTATAAAAGGGATAAAAGACGGAGAAGAAAAAACTTATTATATTTGGAACAATTGCCATCATCAAGATGCTTATAACGAGACAGGCACCCAAGGAGTTTCCTATACAACAGGTGTACCTGCAATGATTGGAGCGATGATGATGCTTCAAGGAAAATGGTACAAACCAGGAGTTTGGAACGTTGAGCAAATGGATCCAGACCCATTTTTGGAAAAATTAAATACATCGGGTTTGCCTTGGCATGAGGCAATAAATGTTGATTTAGAATTATAATACAAAAGAATTTTAAATTAAAATGATGATTGATTATTCCAAAATCCCTAGTCCATGTTATGTTTTGAACGAACAATTGCTGAGAAAAAATCTAGAATTGTTAAAAAAAGTTCAAGTTGAGGCTAATATTGATATCATATTGGCTTTCAAGGGGTTTTCTATGTGGAGTGCCTTTCCAATGGTAAGAGATTACTTAGCTGGAGCTACAGCAAGTAGTCTTTATGAAGCTATGTTGTGCAATGAGGAAATGAAGTGTAAAGCTCATACCTATGCTGCTGCATATAATCCAAAGGAATTTGAAACGATAGCTTCATTGAGTAGTCATATTACTTTTAATAGTATTTCTGAATATAACAGATATTATCCTATTATAGCTGAAAAGTTTCCTACTGTAAGCTTAGGAATCAGGGTAAATCCAGAATATTCTGTGGTGGAAACTGATTTGTATAACCCTTGTGCCCCAGGTAGTAGGTTGGGAACGACCATAGAAAATTTTGAAGGGAAATTGCCAGAAGGATTAGAAGGACTTCATTTTCATGCCCTTTGTGAATCTAATTCCTATGATCTTGAAAATGTATTAAATTCATTTGAGCATCTTTTTGGCAATTTTTTACCGAAACTGAAATGGCTAAATTTTGGTGGTGGGCATCTGATGACCAAAAAAGGTTATGATATTGATCATTTAATCAAATTACTAAAAAAGTTTAAATCAAAATATCCAAATTTACACATTATACTGGAACCTGGAAGTGCAATTGCTTGGCAAACAGGCGATTTAGTGAGTACAGTTTTGGATATTGTGGATAATAAAGGCATAAAAACAGCAATGTTGGATGTATCTTTCACATGCCACATGCCAGATTGTTTAGAAATGCCATACAGACCAAAAGTAACTGGAGCGACTGACCCTATCGAAGGAAAACCGAGTTATAGATTAGGTGGAGTTAGTTGTTTATCAGGTGATTATATGGAAGCCTATTCGTTTGATAAACCTTTAGAACCTGGAGATTTAGTTATTTTTGAAGATATGATACACTATACTATGGTGAAAACATCTATGTTCAATGGTGTTGCTCATCCTTCAATTGCGATTTATAGGGAAAATGGAGAATTTGATGTAGTTCGTACTTTCAATTATCAAGATTATAAAAATCGGTTGAGCTAAAAAAATAGGGGTAAAATTTTGATAAATTTCACCCCTATATTATCTATTATAACTTAAATTTCAATCGTTTCTAGATATGATTCGTTTGAAAATGTAATTGGATTTAACCTAATTCCTATAATAAAAATATATTTATTTGTAACATAGTATTTTGTAATATTATTAAATTTGGAAAACTTAATTTTAGGGTTAGTATTCATGTTTTCAAAATCATAGATATCAATTTCTATACTATTATCATTAGTTAAACCAAAAGTATACAAAATTCGTATGATTTGGACTTATCGCCAATTTATAAGGTTGTACATTAGCATTAAATTTTTTACTAAATATAATATTCGTATTGTTATCATAACAGAAAAAATTAGTACTATTATAACTATAAAGCTATTCACCATCATTCGATATAAAAACTTCATTAAAACTCCAGGCGTTTGGTGAAACACCTTTAAATCCTGTTTTAACAGTTGAAATATTCTTACCAATTCTATTATATTTATAAAATTATAGCCATCAAAATTATCACTTGTGATAATTTCATCTGAAGATGTATAAGCTATTCTATCCACTCCTAAAAAACCTATTGAATTTGTGGAAATGAGTTTTTTAGTCTTTCTATTATAGGTATAAAGGTTTGAACTAGTTAATAGTATGTATAATACTATCTTTACTAACCAAAAAACCATATGAATATGAATTAGATTTTATAGTATCCTTAGGTAACAATGTTAATGGATCAAAAAAGTAAATATTACTTGACTCATTTTCAATTACTTCATTTCCATTTCCAACATCTCCAACATGAAAATCTGGGTAATCATAACTGCTACTAGAATTGAAAGAGAATGATCTAGTTAATTTCACGGCTTTTTTAACTGGGTCGAATAATTTTAAATAGGTATTTGATTTAATAACTAAGTTATTATTAATATCATCATAAAATAAATCAATATAATAACTACTTGTAGAACCTAAATTTAATAAATTAGAAGCCCAATAGATTTCATTACTAATAAATAATCTATCATTGAAAACCGCATAAATTCGATAATAAGATGATTCAGATATTGCAGAATCCTTGAAAGAATTAATTTCAATATCAGTTATTTTTTTTATAATGCTTTCTGCTGGGATGTCATTAACATCATTAAATATTTCTGATGTACTCTTTGTTCTAGTAACTAAGTAATACTTAAAACCAAATTTATTTAATTTTGACCAAGAAAAATTAGATTCCAAATTCGATTGTAACTCCAATTTAATTGGAAATTCAGTATTATTTGTTTCTGAAATATCTTTTAAACATGAATTCAATACAAACAATACGATCAAACTAATTAAAATATAATTTAATAGCTTCATTGATTATTGAATAAATGGATCAGAAAATCTTTTATCATTAACTAAATTATCATCCGTCAATGTTTTCAAAAATGCAACTAGATCTTTCTTTTGCTGAGCAGTAAGATTTAACTTCCTTGGAGCAGAAGAATCATTCCAACCTAATCTTAATGCAGAATCTAAATTTTTATTATTTTTAACTCCTGAATTGTAATGCTCTACAACTTCTTCCAAGGTTTTGAATCTACCATCATGCATATATGGACCAGTTAGTGCTACATTTCTTAAGGATGGTATTTTAAACCAACCTTCTTTTTAGCATCTATTTCACCTAATCCTTTGTCAACTGTTATTTCGTCTAATCCGATATTTGCAAAATTTAAATCAGATGAAAAATTAAAAGGACCTTTTGAATTTAAATTTTCACCATTGTGGCAATCACCACATCCAGCTCCCCAGTAAAAAATTGATCTTCCAGAATTTTCTGAAGCAGTATAAATATGATTATCAAAATTAGTATTATGAGTAACCATTGATCTTAAAAATTGGGATAATGCTTTTGAAATTCTGTCTTTTGTTACTTCTTTTGTACCAAAAGCCTTTTCAAACAATGCTGGATAATAGGAAATATCAGATATTTTCTTTGCTAAATTATCTATTTTATCAATACCCATTTCAACATGATTCCTTACTGGCATTAATACCATGTCTTCTAATTTCTTCGATCTTCCATCCCAGAAAAATGAACCTTGTGCTACAACATTAATAATTGCAGGAGAATTTCTAGTTGTCTTTTCCCCATCAAAACCAGTACTAGTTGCTAAACCGTCAGAAAATGCAAATTTTTGAATATGACAAGACCCACAGGAAACTTTATTATTCAATGACATTTTTTTATCATAAAACAATACCCTTCCTAAAGCAGCACCTTCATTAGTTATTTTGTTATCGTTTGGTTCTAATGATCTATAATCATAGGTTGATGTTATTTCCGACGACATAACGAGATTTGATGGAATCGAAAAATCATTATTGATTAATTCTAAATTTGGAGTTGCTTCGTTATAATCTGATTTAAGCTCCTTTTTGCAACTTTGGAAGATTAGAACACTACTCAATACTATTAGAAATAGTAAATTAATTTTTTTCATAATATTTTTTTTAACTTGGTTATTAATTATTTTTTTTTAGATTCTATAAATGATATATAATGATGTTGGGAGATTGTATTTAATACTACTACCAGTTATTATTTCTTTTGAATTATTAAATTGTGGTGCTTTTTCAAAAAATATCTTGTCTTGTCCTTGATATACCTTGTAAACCAAGGATGTTTCTGTGGCAAAACTGAATCTTTTGGACAAATTAAATTGCAAACCTAAAACTGGACCGAATCCATAATATTTTTGATCCACTAATTTAGTAATTTTATCAAAGCCACTATCGGTGATATCTTTTTAATGCATTGTATCCGTAAATTGCATCAATTCCAACATATCCTCTCCACTTTTTAAATAAAGGAAGTTGTTTCTCTATTCCAATTCTTAAATCATATTTTAATGAAATCTTGCTATTCACATCAACAAACTCATCTTTTTTAGTTTGTTCATTCTTATAATCAGCACCTCCACCAATTCTCAAAGCATAATCTTTATATAAAAATTTGTAAGTCAAAAGATATATTTGCTTTGAATTAAAGGACGAATCACTAGGAATTTTTAACAATTGAGCCAATAATTCAGTGGCATTTACACCAAATTCGTTTACAATTTTTTTATCGAACTGATTTTCATCCTGACTAAACAATAACCTTGATAAAAATAATAAAAATATTATAACATATTGTCTCATAGGTATTTATTTAAATTTTAATTGTTTCAATTGCAGTTACATTCAAATTTTGAATATTAGGAGAATTATCATAACCAATAACAAATATTTTATCATTATCTAATGCAATTGATTGAATATAATTCAACTTTGACTTATATCTCTTGATTTCATTATATGGTGATGTACCAAAATAAATGATTATATCTGATGAAGCATTAATATTTGTACTAGCTATAGCAATATATTTTTCATTTGGAGAAATAGCAGTATAACTTTGATAACCATTAAATTAAATGGAATATTTAAGTCTCCTAATTTTCTAATTTTTTTACTTACAACTTATAACTATTGCTATTTGAATTGCCGCACAAAAAATTCACCGCTTTTAGAAAAAGTAGTTTTAGTGCCATCAATATTTATTTGGCCAATATTTCCAATATTACTAATACTATCCAACATTTTGCCAGTATTTGGATCAAAATGATAATAATCAATATTTGCAACTGAAGTAATATTCCTAACCCTAATCACTTCATTTTTATTCTTTACTTTTTTCAAAAGATCAGATGAATAAGCTCTACCAAATTCAAATAAACTCTTTTTTGTCTTTCGATCCACACATACAATTTTATTTTTAGTTTGACTTGAGTAGTAAATTTTGCCATCATCTATATCAATTGCTGTGCAATCAGAAGCATTGATAGTATCTTTTAATAATAAATTTTCAACATTCTTTATGTTTATATAACTATTATTAGGAATAAATATTTCATTACCAAATCCTAAATCTCCTATACCAAAACTTTTAAACTTAGGTATATTAGTTAAATAGTCATAATTATAAAGCTCTTTTTGGTTATCTATTGAAAAAATATATTTATAAGTACTATTATCAACTATTATAATTTTTTTATTAATTTCATCATAATAAGAATTTGTAATTAAATATCGTTCATCTCAAAAAAAAGTAGAAGTTTTAAAATAATACTCATTACTTATTAAAAGTCTTGAGCCAATATCTACAAAAACTCTATAATATGTACTTTGTAAATTTGTAGTATCAATAAATTTATTTTCTTCAACATCAGATATTCTTTTTTTTATTAAATTAGTTGGAATCTCACTTAATTGTTTATATATTTTTATTGGTGTTGGTGAACTCAATAAAATATATTCTTTAAATGTAGAAATATTTGTTTTGTCCCATGACAATCGAACAACTCCAATATCATTATTTACTAAATTTATGGAAGTATTAACATCACCAGAATCTACAGGGTTCTTAATACAAGAAGAGAAAATTTGAAGTAGTGTCAATATAGCTATAAGGCGTTTCAAGGAAAATGTTTTTATGTTAAAAAAATAAATTTCAACAAATATATGTTTTAATTTTTATAATTGCAAAATTTTAATCTTAAATAATGCAGAAATGTAAAATAATATACAAATAAAAAAGGGAAACAGCATTCTAAATCTGTTTCCCTTTAAAATATTTTATCACTTTTTATTTACCATATTTTTGCTCTTTTCTCTGGTGCAAGATACATTTTGTACCCTTCTTTTACATCGAAAGCTGTATAAAATGGACTGAAATTCATGGCTGGTCCATTGACTCTGAACATTTCTGGCGAATGAGGATCTGTCATTATTCTAGACCTCATGGTTTCATCTCTATTTACTAATCTCCATACTTGAGCATATCCTAAGAAAAATCTTTGGTCAGGGGTAAAACCATCAATTTTTTCATTGCCTTGTCCTTGTTTTGTCATCTTGAAAGCATCATATGCTATCGCTAATCCACCAATATCCGCTAAATTTTCACCTAAAGTAAGCTCCCCATTTACATGTAAACTATCCAACACAGTAAATTGATTGTATTGTGCTGCCACACTTCCAGTTTTAGCCTTAAACTTGGTTTCATCATCTTTTTTCCACCAATTTTTCAAATTGCCTTTTTCGTCATATTGTGCTCCTTGATCATCAAATCCATGAGTCATTTCATGTCCAATCACCATTCCAATTCCACCATAATTGATGGCATCATCTGCATCTGCATCAAAAAAAGGAAATTGTAAAATTCCAGCAGGGAAAACAATCTCATTGTTCGATGGGTTGTAATATGCATTAACGGTTGGTGGGCTCATCCCCCACTCTGTTCTATCAACTGGTTTCCCAATTTTATTGACCATTACTTTAAAACTATGTAATTCTACATTTTTTGCATTTGCAAAATAATTGGCTTTGTCGATAGAAACATCATCAAAATTTTTCCATTTGTCTGGGAAGCCTATTTTTTTCAAAAAAGCTTTCAATTTTGATTTTGCACTTACTTTTGTGCTATCACTCATCCAATCCAAATTGGAAATTCTCTTCTCAAATGCAACTTGTAGATTACTAACCAATTCGTCCATTCTTTTCTTCGCAGTTGGTGTAAAATATTTTTTCACATATAATTGTCCCAACAAATCACCCATACCTTCATCTACATTACTGACCATTTTTTTCCATCGTTGATTGTCTTCCTTTTGACCACTTAGAATTTTTGAAAAAGCAAAATCTGCATCCACAAATTCTTTACTGAGTAGATGGGCATTAGAATTGATATAAGCAAATTTAAATTTATCTTTCCAAACATCTAATGGCTTGGACATCAACAATTTATTTAAGCCTACAAAATAATTAGGCTGACCAACATTCACACTATCAACTTTAGCATTTAGCTTTGAAAATAATAAACTAAATGGAATATTTGGGTGATTTTTATCCAAATCAACTACTGCTCTTTTATTGTAATTCGCAATTGGGTCTCTTAATTCAACAGGTAATTTATGGAAAGTTGCAATTTCAGTTTCCAATGCAAGTTGTTCATTTGCTTTTTTCAAAGCTGTAGTTTTATCAGCACCAGTTAGTTCGAAAAATGTGGAAATTAATTTCACCAAACCTTCTCTAGCAGCTACTGTTGCTGGATCTTTTCTTGTGTAATACCCTTTTTCAGGAAGTGACATTCCTGATTGGGTGAAAACAGGGATATTTGCAGCACTATTTTTGTCATCTGCCCCAACATAGAAACCTAGTAAACTTCCTTCGCCAGCAGCATAATTTGTCATATTAAGCTCCATTAATTCCTTAATATTCTTAACAGCATCAATTTTATCCAACATAGGCTTCAATGGAGTGCCACCTATTTTATTAATAGCAGCAGTGTCCATTCCACTCAGGTAATAATCCCCAACTTTTTGTTCTAAACTACCTTTTGGATGATTGCCTTTTGATGTTTCCTCTAAAATATTTCTTAATTTTGAAATATTTTCTTCATATAAGGTATAAAAACT